>NZ_JAVHWK010000196.1:0-20768 GCF_032159775.1 Mycobacterium sp. | reverse complement strand
CGCCCGCGCCCGCTACCGCTACGGCGACTGCGGCGAGTGTTCGTGTCCTGCGAATCGTGTCCTTTGGCATCAGATTGCTCCCGTCTTCTCAGGTGTCGTCGATGACACCAAGCTGAACGTTAGCTGTGTATCTGCGAAAATGAACCGGGGTGTTTCCCGACGTTTGTCGCACTTGCCCGCAGGTAAAACGGCTGGTCTGAGCCAGTTACCATGTATGAGTGAACTGGACCGTCGACGTACCCATCGACCAGCTGCCGGACCTGCCGCCGCTGCCTGACGAGCTGCGGGACCGGCTGGACGCCGCGCTGGCCAAGCCGGCCGCACAGCAGCCCAGCTGGGATCCCGAGCAGGCCAAGGCGATGCGGACCGTGCTGGAGAGCGTGCCACCGGTGACGGTGCCCTCGGAGATCGAGAAGCTCAGGGGCCTGCTGTCCGACGTCGCGCTCGGCAAGGCATTCCTGCTGCAGGGCGGGGACTGCGCAGAGACGTTCGTCGACAACACCGAACCGCACATTCGCGCCAACATCCGGACGTTGCTGCAGATGGCGGTGGTTCTGACGTACGGCGCCAGCATGCCGGTGGTCAAGGTCGCTCGCATCGCGGGTCAGTACGCCAAGCCGCGATCCGCCGACATCGACGCGCTCGGCCTGAGGTCCTACCGCGGAGACATGATCAACGGTTTCGCCCCGGACGCGGCGTTGCGCGAACACGATCCGTCCCGGCTGGTGCGCGCGTACGCCAACGCCAGCGCAGCGATGAACCTTGTGCGGGCCCTGACCACGTCGGGTCTGGCGTCGCTGCACGCCGTACACGACTGGAACCGGGAATTCGTCCGGACCTCGCCTGCGGGCGCGCGCTACGAGGCGCTCGCGGGCGAGATCGACCGGGGGCTGACATTCATGAGCGCGTGCGGCGTCGACGACCGAAATCTGCAGACCGCCGAGATCTACGCCAGCCACGAGGCTCTGGTGCTCGACTACGAGCGCGCGATGCTCCGGCTCTCCCACGACGACGAGGGCCAGCCGAAGCTCTACGACCTCTCGGCGCACTACGTATGGATCGGGGAGCGCACCCGCCAGCTCGACGGGGCGCACGTCGCGTTCGCCGAGGTGATCGCCAACCCGATCGGCGTGAAGATCGGCCCGTCGATGACGCCCGAGCTGGCCGTCGAATACGTGGAACGCCTCGATCCCAACAACCAACCCGGCCGCCTGACGTTGGTCAGCCGGTTGGGCAACAACAAGGTGCGCGACCTGTTGCCGCCGATCATCGAGAAGGTGCAGGCGACCGGTCACCAGGTCATCTGGCAGTGCGACCCGATGCACGGCAACACCCACGAGTCGTCCACCGGCTACAAGACCCGCCACTTCGACCGCATCGTCGACGAGGTGCAGGGCTTCTTCGAGGTGCACCGCGCGCTCGGCACCCATCCCGGCGGCATGCACGTCGAGATTACCGGCGAGAACGTCACCGAATGCCTCGGCGGCGCGCAGGACATCTCGGACTCCGACCTGGCGGGCCGGTATGAGACCGCGTGCGACCCGCGGCTCAACACCCAGCAGTCGCTTGAGTTGGCCTTCCTCGTCGCCGAGATGCTTCGCGACTAGACGCGGCTAGATCAAGCCCGACAGGTTACTGCCGATCGTCCACGCCGCCGCCGCGAGCGAGCCGGTGAGGACCAGCACGGCAACCACCCAGAAGAACAGGGCGCGCTTGGCACGCTGCCGGGCCCAGTGGAACTCGTCCATGTCGATGCCCGCGAATTGTGCTGCGACGCCACGAGACTCGGTCTGCGATTCGTCGCTCTGCCAGTCGTTGGGACCGCGGGTGAGCGCCTTTGTGTGCCGGTGCGGCTGCGCGGGGCGGACGGTCTCGGTGGCGGCGTCTCGGCCTTCGCTGCCGCGGTGCATCTGCGCCGACAGATGCTGAGCCGAGTTCTGCGGCGCGGGCACCCGGAAATCGGGTAGCGCCAACTCGTCGACGATCGCCTCGAGTTCGGCCGCCATAACGCCGGCATCGGTGTAGCGGTCGGCCGGATTCCTGGCGGTGGCGCGCAACACCAGGTCGTCGAATTGCTTTGGCACACCGCCGATCAGGGTGCTGGGCCGGGGCACATCGTGGTCCATCCGCTGGTATGCGACCGTCAGGGCGGTATCACCGTTGAAGGGGGTGCTGCCTGTCAACAGCTCGAACGTCAGGATGCCGACGCCGTAGACGTCGCTGGCCGGGGTGGCGTCGCCGGTGCTGACCTGTTCGGGCGACAGGTATGCCGCGGTGCCCAGAATGACACTGGTCGAGGTGATCTTGGCCTCCGCGATCGCGCGCACCAGCCCGAAGTCGGCGATCTTGACCTCGCCGCCGTCGGAGATCAACACGTTCTCCGGCTTCACGTCGCGGTGCACCAGTCCTTCGTGGTGGGCCGCCGCAAGGCCGCTCAATACAGGTGCCAGTACCGATGCGACCGCATGCGGCGGCATCGGCCCGCGCTCGACCAACAGCTCACGCAGTGTGCCGCCCTCGACGAGCTCCATCACCAGGAACGGATGATGTCCGTCGATGCCCTGGTCGTACACGGCGACCAGCCCTGGGTCCTTCAGGCGCGCGACGGCGCGCGCCTCGCGCTGAAACCGGGTGAGGAACTGGCTGTCGCCCGAGTAGCGAGAATCCATGATCTTCAGCGCCACCGGCCGATCCAGCCGGAGGTCCAATCCGCGGTACACACCCGACATCCCGCCGGTGGCGATCAGGGTGTCGATGCGATAGCGGCCGTCCAGCACTGTACCGACGAGCGGGTCGGATTGCTGGTGGGTCTCCACCGGAAACATGGTACGGAGCGAAATCTCGGCAACTGTCGTTGCGGAGCGCCTACGTGGACGCGCCGCGCGTCCTAGACTCGGCCCGTGAGCAGTATTCCAGCCGCTGACGATGTACTCGATCCCGCCGAAGACGTCTACGACCTGCCCCACGTCGCCGAGTTGCTCGGCGTGCCCGTGACAAAGGTCCAACAACAACTGCGGGAAGGTCACCTGGTCGGTGTTCGGCGAAAAGGGACGGTCGTGGTGCCGCGGGCGTTCTTCGACGACGCCGGGCACGTCGTCAAGAGCCTGTCGGGGTTGCTCGTCGTCCTGCACGACGGCGGGTACAAGAACACCGAGATCCTGCGCTGGCTCTTCACGCCCGACCCGTCACTGACGATCAGACGCGACGGGTCAGTGGATCGGCAGGACAACGCCCGACCGGTCGACGCGCTACACAGCCATCAGGCTCGAGAGGTGGTCCGGCGCGCCCAGGCGATGGCGTATTGATCGGGATCCTTGTAGAGCGAATACCACGCCAGCGCGGCGCAGGCCGTTGCCAGCACGACGTGGATCCACGAGTACATGCCGTGGCTGCCATCGGGTTTGAAGATAACCATGATCCAAGTGGAGTACCCAGCGACAAGAGCGATCGCCTGCCTGCTCTGGGCAAGCGCGGAGAGAATCGCCAGCGGCCACGTGTAATACCAGGGCAGTGCTGCGGGCACGAACAGCACGACGACAACCATCGCCAGCGCGATGCCGGTGAGCACCTGGCGGTCGGTATGCCGAAACCGCCACCACAGCAAGGGAAGTGAGATCGCGATGACGGCGATCCCGATGATGCGAGTGACCTCGAGCACGGCGTAGAAGTTCACCGGGAAGAACAGTCCGCCGACGGCGTTGACGAGGTTGGAGACCGCGGTCGGCACCGTGAGCCAGTTGATGATCTTCACCGAGCCGGCCAGCGCGGTGAGCCAGCCAAGGCCAACACCTGCCAGCCAGGAGAGCACGGCGAACACGGCGACGAATATCGCCACAGAACCGGCGCAGGCGGTAGCGAACGCCCGAAGCCGCGACAGCTCTCGGCTTTCCCGCAACTGGCGCGCCCACACCCACACCATGAACGGAAGTGCAAGGCCCGCTGTGGCTTTCACGGCAACCGCGACGACAATCAGCGCATTACCCGTAATCGGGTTGCGCTGGAATATCAGGGCGATGCCCGCGGCCATCAGCCCCACCATCAGCATCTCGTTGTGCACGCCGCCCATCAGATGGATGATCACCAGCGGGTTGAGAACGCAGATCCACAGTGCGGCCGCACCGTTGGCGCCGACGTGCCGGGCCAGCCGGGGTGCGGCCCAGATGAGCAGGACCAGTCCGGGCAGCATGCACAGCCGCAGCACCATCGTGCCTGCTATCACATGATCGCCGACGAGCATCGTGACGAACTTCGCGACAAGGATGAAGGCAGGCCCGTACGGCGCGGTCGTGGTCGTCCAGATCGGACTGACGTCGTCCAGCAACGAGTTCGGGTTGTCGACCGGCCCGACCGCGTAGGGGTCGAAGCCGTCGCGCAACAGCGCGCCCTGCGCCAGGTAGGAGTAGGTGTCGCGGCTGAACACCGGAACCGAAAGCAGCAGCGGAGCCAGCCAGAAGCCGGTGGTCGCCACCATCGTGTAGTCGCGCGCCGAGCCGTCGATTACCCTGCGGCCCAACCACAACCATGCGAACAGCATCATCGCGACGCCGCCCCACAACAGCACCGAGGACAGCACAAGCCCGTGCCCGAACCGTAGCCACGACAGGTGCAGGGACTCCAGCAGTGGATCGTGCAGGCGGGTGCTGCCCGCACCGAGACCACCCGCCGTGATCATCGCCGCGCCAAGAAACCCCAGTAATGCGGGCCTGGCCTCGGGCGAGGTGGTGAATGCGGAGAGTCGCGCGAAGGTCGTCACAACGCCTCAGGCGGTTCGGTTGGCGGCCAACCTGGTGAGCTTTGTCAGGCCGGCCTTCGCCTGCGCTTCGATCGGCGCGGCACCGATGGCGTCAAGCGACCGTGAGGTGAGTATGTCGATGTGCTCCTCGACGGCCGCCAGTGCGCCGACCGACTCGATGACCTGACACAGCTCGCGGACCTTTTCATCGGAGAGCTCGGTGCCGATCGAGGACCGCAACAGATGCGCGGCTTCCGGATCCGATTTGTCGGCGAGCTCGACGGCCTCGGCGAGCAGCACCGTGCGCTTGCCCGCACGCAGGTCGTCGCCCGACGGCTTGCCGGTCACCGCGGGATCGCCGAACACGCCGAGCACGTCGTCGCGAAGCTGAAACGCCACCCCGATGTCGTTGCCGACCTCGTGGAAGATCGCCTGTACGTCGGGCCGGTCGGCGGCGGCGGCCACGCCGAGTTGCAGCGGTCGGGTGACGGTGTAGGAGGCGGTCTTGTAGGTGTTGACGTTCATCGCCGAAGCCACCGTCGTCGCGCCGCTGGACTCGGCGACGATGTCGAGGTACTGGCCGCCGAGCACCTCGGTGCGGATGTCGGCCCATACCCGCTGAACCCGACGCTGCGCGTCCGCGCCGAGCCCGGCCGTCGCCACGATGTCGTCGGCCCACACCAGGGCGAGGTCCCCGAGCAGGATCGCCGCAGAGAGGCCGAACTGTTCGGCAGATCCGTTCCAGCGGTGGTCGCGGTGCTTCTCGGCGAAGAGCCGGTGCACCGTGGGCAACCCGCGACGGGTTGCCGAGTCGTCGATGACGTCATCGTGCACCAACGCACACGCTTGAAGCAGTTCGAGCGCCGCAAACAGCCGCAGCACGTCGGGATCGGCACCGCGACCGGCGACCGAGCGCCAGCCCCAATACGCGAACGCGGGCCGCAGACGCTTGCCGCCGCGCAGCACGAACTCCTCGAGCGCCGCGGTGAGGTCGGCGTAGTCGGTGCCGATGTAGGCGGACTGGCTGCGGCGCTCTTGGAGATACACCCGCAGTTGGTCCGTCACGGCGCTGGCCAACTCGATGGCTGACGGTGCCGCTGTATCCACGCTCAGCGCGGGGCCCCTTTCGATCGAGGTTTGGCCCGAGAGTGCCTTCAGAGTAGAGCGTGACCGCGGCTTTGTAGAAAGTCAGGGCGCTGCTAACCGCGCGATGACGCCGCAGGGTCGGCGAACCGGGGGGACTGGTCCCTGTTGACCCACGCAAGTGCGGCGAGGATGCCGGCCACCAGGAAGGACGCCAGGCCCAGCCAGATTGCCGCACCGGTGAACGAGCGGGCGCTCGGATCCGTGTAGCGGGCCTGGGCGGACATCGTGCTCACCACGCCGGGCTTGAGCTTCCACTCGACGATCTCCGCGGCCACCTGGTCACCGTTGGTGGAGGTCACCTCGCCGGGGAAGGAGACTGACAGCGACACGTCCGCGTCCGGATCGGTCAGCGACGTCAGATCGGCGCGTCCGTCGAGGATCACCAGATCGCCTGCGCGGCGCAGCGATATGTCGACGCCCGCGGCGTCGCGGTTCATGTTGGCCAATTGGGGCAGCTCGGCGAAGGTCAGATCGGAGAACACCGCCTGGGAGCCGACGTAGTCGTCCCGGTCGTAATCCGACACCGCCACCTTGTTGCTGAAGGGCAGGCTGTTCAACAGCTGTGGGCCCTTGTCCTCGGCACCGCGCGGCTTCGCGGCGGCGACGATCTGCCCCGACACGCGGTCGTCGGGGGAGACGGTGATGCTCGCCCTGACCCGCACGCATCCGACTGCGACGGGCAGGATCATCAGCAGCACCACGATTGCCAGCAGGCGAATTCTGCGGCGATTCGACACGAGGTCATCGTGCCAGATCCGAGCGCTCAGAGTGGCAGTGACCGGCCGAGAATCGCGAAGGGGCGGGGGTCGCCCGCGAAGTGATAGCCGCGGATGACGTCGGTGAAGCCGAGCCTGCGGTAGAGCCGCCACGCCCGGTTGGACTCGCCGTTGATCTCCGGTGTGGACAGCAGCACATGGGATTCGCCCCGGCCCGCGAGCAGCCTGCGGGTCAACGCCTCGCCGAGGCCGCGACCCTGGATGCGGGGATGGATGTGCAGCTCCGTCAGCTCGAAATAACTGGTCATCAGTTCGGCGATGCGCGTGCCGTCGGTGCCGACCCGGTGCAACCCCGCAACGACCTGCTGTTGCCACCACTGGTCTGGCGCCCCGCAATAGCCGTAGGCGACCCCCACGATCGGCGCCGCCACCAGCTCGGCGGCCGTGGCGCTGGTCGCGTCGCGACGGTCCGCAACGTCCACTGCGGCGACCGCCTTCCAGCCGTTCCTTCGGGTGTGTTCGAGCCACATCGACGACCGCTGGTCCTCGGTGCCGCGCGGATAGCGCATGGCGTCGACGTAGACGGCGAGAGCATCGGTCAGCCTTCGCTCCATATCGGCAGGCGACAGATCGATGAGAAACGTCGCCAACTTCGCTGTCCGCCTTCCTGCGCCTTCTCGCTGTGTTCTTTCCAGCCAGTGCCATTATCGGCATCGCGAGCCGGTAGGTCACGAGGGCGGCGCACGTCATACAATCGAAAGGGGTGAACTAGGTGGTACGGCTCAGATTCACCTCGTATCATGACTGTTAGTTGTCCGCGGACGTGGGCATAAACTGCGTTGGAGACCAAGCGACGGGCGGCAAGGAGGGACGCATGCCACTCTCCGATCATGAGCAGCGCATGCTCGATCAGATCGAGAGCGCGCTCTATGCCGAGGACCCCAAGTTCGCGTCGAGCGTGCGTGGCGGCGGCCTTCGCGCGCCGTCGGCACGGCGTCGGCTGCAGGGCGCGGCACTGTTCGTGGTCGGTCTGGCGATGTTGGTGTGCGGTGTGGCGTTCAAGGCCACCATGATCGGAAGTTTTCCGATCCTCTCTGTTTTTGGCTTCCTTGTGATGTTCGGCGGCGTGGTGTTCGCGATCACCGGCAACCGCGTGACCGGTGCTCGCGACCGCTCGGGGCCCGAGCAGGGCGGCCCTCGGCAGAAACGGCCCAAGGGCGGAGGCGGCTCGTTCACCAGTCGGATGGAAGATCGGTTCCGCCGCCGCTTCGACGAATAACGCACTATCACGGTGGGGTAGCCATTTCGGCTACCCCCTTTTTTGTGCGCCGGATTCCCCCACATCGCCCCACACCGCCGTGAGCTGCCATTTTGTGCTGTCAGCGGTAGGGCTTTCGCGGCTCGTCTGCGGCCGCGTGGGCTAGCAGTGGGGAAACGGCCGCGACATTAGCTGTTCGTTTGACGCAAAGTGGGGGATTGTGGGGTAAAGTGGCGATCGTTGGAGCGACCGGGGCTTCTTCACCGGGCGGGAGGTGGCGGGGATGTTTCTCGGCACCTACACGCCCAAGCTCGATGACAAGGGGCGGCTGACGCTGCCCGCCAAGTTTCGCGACGCGCTGGCAGGAGGGCTGATGGTCACCAAGAGCCAAGACCACAGCCTCGCCGTCTACCCGCGCGCCGAATTCGAGGCACTGGCAAGGCGAGCTTCGGGAGCGTCCCGAAGCAACCCGCAAGCACGCGCATTCCTGCGCAACCTCGCCGCCGCAACCGATGAACAACATCCCGACTCGCAAGGCCGCATCACGTTGTCCGCCGACCACCGCCGCTACGCCAACCTGTCCAAGGACTGCGTGGTGATCGGCTCGGTTGACTACCTGGAGATCTGGGATTCTCAGTCCTGGCGTGACTACCAAGAGACACACGAAGAGAACTTCTCCGCGGCCAGCGATGAAACTCTGCGCGACATCATCTGATTGGGACTTAAGAGTCCGTGCAACGCGGCCTCTGTCCGAGCCGGCCCTGGCGTACTTCCCCGACGCCAGGTCCGCGCGCTCGGACAGGGACCCCGGTGCAGGGACGCACTTCCTCGGAGGGCTTGCCATGGCTGACACACCTGGCCGGGCGCCTGGCGACCACGGGCACGTCCCGGTCCTGCTCGACCGCTGTGTCGAACTGCTCACCCCCGCGTTGACGCGCCGTAGCTCCGACGGCTCGGGAGCAGTGCTGGTGGATGCCACCCTGGGAGCGGGCGGTCACGCCGAGCGGTTCCTCACCGCACTGCCCGGCCTGCGGCTGATCGGTCTCGACCGCGATCCCAACGCTCTGTGGATCGCCGGCGAGCGCCTCGCGCCATTCGCCGACCGAGTCCTGCTGAACCGCGCCAGGTTCGACGGGATCGAAGGTGTGCTCGACGAGTCCGGTTACTGGGCAAGCGAATCCGGCCACCCGGAAATCGACGGAATCCTGTTCGATCTCGGCGTCTCGTCGATGCAGCTGGACCGCACCGAGCGCGGCTTCTCCTACGCGGCCGACGCGCCGCTGGACATGCGGATGGATCCGGACGCAGAGCTGACCGCGGCCGAGGTCGTCAACACCTACGACGAGAAGTCGCTGGCGCGGATCTTGCGCGAGTTCGGCGAGGAGCGGTTCGCGAGCCGGATCGCCTCCCGCATCGTCCGTAGGCGTGCAAGCCGGCCATTCGCCCGCACCGGCGAAATCGTCGAGCTGCTCTACGAGGCGATCCCAGCGCCTGCCCGCCGGACCGGTGGACATCCGGCCAAGCGCACATTCCAGGCGCTGCGTGTTGCCGTCAACGGCGAGCTGGATGTGCTGCGCACCGCGCTGCCCGCAGCGATGGAAGCGTTGGGTCGGGGTGGACGCATCGCGGTGATGTCTTACCAGTCACTCGAGGACCGCATCGTGAAGAATGTCTTCGCGACGGCGACGGCGTCGCGCACCCCGCCGGGACTGCCCGTCGAACTTCCCGGACACGAGCCGGAATTCGTCAGCCTGACCCGCGGCGCCGAGCGTGCGGGCACGGCCGAAATCGAACTCAACCCACGAAGCGCGTCCGTGCGGCTTCGGGCATTGGAAAAGGTTGCCGGACGGTCAGAAGGGACAGTCGGATGAAGGCCAAGCGAACCACCGCAGTGCGCGGCGCCGATGAGCGCAGGCGCACCACGCGTCAGCCCGCGCGCGGAGCGCAACGCCGTTCGCCCGACGCGCCGCCGCGGCGGGGGCGGCCGCGCGCGACAGATACCGCGCCGGTCACCCGGCCGCAGATCAAGCCCGTCCGGCCGAGGAACGCCAGCCAGGCGAAGGCGCGTGCGAAGGCGAGAAAAGCGAAGGCGCCCAAGGTTATCCGGCCCCCGTTGCGGGAGCGGCTTCTTGCCCGTATCTCGGAGATCGACCTCAACCCGCGCACGCTTGCAGCCAGGGTGCCGTTCGTGGTGCTGGTGATCGGGTCGCTGGGGCTGGGCCTCGGCGTCACGCTGTGGCTGTCGACGGACGCCGCCGAGCGGTCGTATCAGCTGGGCAGCGCCAGGCAGACCAATCAAGCGCTGCTGCAGCAGAAGGAGGCACTCGAGCGCGACGTGCTCGAGGCCCAGGCCGCCCCAGCCCTCGCCGAGTCGGCCCGCGAACTCGGCATGATCCCGTCCCGCGACACCGCGCACCTGGTGCAGGATCCGGCGGGCAACTGGATAGTCGTCGGCAGTCCCAAACCAGCCGAAGGCGTACCGCCCCCGCCGCTCAACACGCCGCTGCCCGACGACATACCCGCGCCTCCCGCACAGGCAGCTGCGAGCAGGCCGGCACCGCCGCCGGTCGCCGATCCTCGAGAGATGGTCGTTCGGGTGCCTGATCGGGCCCAGCCTGCAGTACAGGCACCGCTGCCTGCAGTACAGGCACCTGCACCCGATCCGGCAGCCGCCCCGTTGGCGGCGCCGCTGCCGGACAGCCCGCACGGAACCAGCGGTCAGCCGCCCGCCCCCGGGCCCGTGGAGCCGCAGGCCGCACCGTTGGCCGGGCCGTTGCCCGGGCCGCCTGCCGCGTCGCCGCCCGCCGTACCCGCCGCACCCGCCGCGCCTGCGCCCGCCGAGCAGTTCAGTCCCGTCACCGCGGCCGTCCCCGGCGCAACGACGTGAGCCGCGGCGCCGGTCAGCGCGGCCGCAAGACCCCGCAGGCACGTCCCGGCCAGGTGCGGTCGGCCCGTGCACGTCGCACGAGGACACCCGACACCGACACCGGTTTGCGCAGTGCGTCTTTCGTGTTTCGGCATCGGGCCGGTATTGCCGTCATCTTCCTGGTGCTCATCGTCGCGGCGGCGCAGTTGTTCAACCTGCAGGTGCCGCGCGCCGCGGGCCTGCGCGCGGAGGCGGCGAGTCAGCTCAAGGTCACCGACGTCGACCAGGCTGTGCGAGGAAGCATCGTCGACCGCAACGACGACAAGCTGGCGTTCACCATCGAGGCCCGCGCGCTGACCTTCCAGCCCGTCAAGATCCGCAAGCAGCTCACCGATGCCAGGCAGACGACCCCCGAGGCGCCCGACCCCGAGCTCCGGCTGCGCGCCATTGCGGCCGACGTGGCGTCGCGGCTGAACAACAAGCCGGACGCCAAGACGGTGCTGAAGAAGCTGAAGAGCAACGAGTCGTTCGTCTACCTCGCCCGTGCGGTGGATCCCGCGGTCGCCGAGGCGATTTCGAAGAAGTTCCCCGAGGTCGGCAGCGAGCGTCAAGACCTGCGCCAGTATCCGGGTGGCTCGCTGGCCGCCAACATCGTCGGCGGCATCGACTGGGACGGCCACGGCCTGCTCGGTCTAGAGGATTCGCTGGACGCCACGCTAGCCGGTACGGACGGGTCGGTGACCTATGACCGCGGCTCCGACGGCGTGGTGATTCCGGGCAGCTACCGCAACCGGCACACCGCCGTCAACGGGTCCACCGTGCAGCTGACGCTCGACGACGACATCCAGTTCTACGTGCAGCAGCAGGTTCAGCAGGCCAAGGACGCCTCCGGCGCAGGCAATGTGTCGGCGGTGGTGCTCGACGCCAAAACCGGTGAAGTGCTTGCCATGTCGAACGACAACACGTTCGACCCGAGCCAGGACATCGGTCGCCAGCAGAATCGCGAGCTCGGCAACCCGGCCGTCTCGTCACCGTTCGAACCGGGATCGGTGAACAAGATCGTCACCGCCTCCTCGGTGATCGAGTACGGGCTGTCCAATCCCGACGAGGTGCTGCAGGTGCCCGGCTCCATCGATATGGGCGGCGTCACCGTCGGCGACGCTTGGCAGCACGGCGTGATGCCCTACACAACCACCGGTGTCTTCGGTAAGTCGTCCAACGTCGGCACCTTGATGCTGGCGCAACGGGTCGGGCCGGAGCGCTACGCGGAGATGCTGGACAAGTTCGGCCTCGGCCAGCGCGCCAACGTCGGGCTGCCCGGCGAGAGCGAGGGCCTGGTGCCGCCGATCGACCAGTGGTCGGGCAGCACGTTCTCCAACCTGCCCATCGGACAAGGCCTTTCGATGACGCTGCTGCAGATGACCGGTATGTACCAGGCGATCGCCAACGACGGGATGCGCATTCCCCCGCGCATCGTCAAGGCGACCATCGCGCCCGACGGCACACGGACACCCGAGCCAAGGCCCGACGGCGTCCGGGTGGTGTCCCCGCAGACCGCGCAGACGGTACGAAACATGCTTCGCGCGGTTCTGCAACGCGACCCGATGGGCACACAGCAGGGCACCGGTTCCACGGGCGCGGTCGAGGGCTATCAGCTTTCCGGCAAGACCGGCACCGCCCAGAAAATCAACCCGGCGTGCGGGTGCTATTACAGCGACGTCTACTGGATCACCTTCGCCGGCATGGTCACCACCGACAACCCCCGGTATGTCATCGGCATCATGGCCGACAACCCGCACCGCACCGCGGACGGCAAACCCGGCACAACGATGGCACCGCTGTTCCACAACATCGCCAGCTGGCTGCTGCAGCGGGAGAACATTCCGCTCTCGCCGGATCCCGGTCCGCCGCTGACGCTGCAGGCCACCTGACCGCGGAGCGGCAACAAGGCGGGCCGGTACTGTGTCATCGCCATGAAGCTGCGTCCCTCGCATCCCGCCGGCCAGGCTCTCGGGCCACTGGCCGACCGGATAGCCGCGGTCGTCGAACCCGTCGACCGAGGGCGCGACACCGTGGTCACCGGTGTCACCCTGCGCAGCCAGGACGCCCAGCCGGGGGATCTGTTCGCAGCGCTGCCCGGCGCGTCGTCACACGGCGGACAGCACGCGGCTGACGCCATCCAGCGCGGTGCGGTCGCCGTGCTTACCGATTCGGACGGCCTGGCATACATGGGCGGCGACGTGCCGGTGCCGGTACTGGTCCGCCCCGATCCGCGGTCGGTGCTCGGCGGCCTGGCGGCCGCCGTGTACGGCAACCCGTCGCAACACCTCCGGATTATCGGTGTGACCGGTACGTCGGGCAAGACCACCACCACTTATCTGGTTGAGGCGGGCCTGCGGGCCGCCGGGCGGGTCGCGGGTCTGGTCGGCACCGTTGGCATCCGGATCGCGGGCGAGGATTTGCCGAGCAAGCTGACCACTCCCGAGGCGCCCGACCTTCAGGCCTTGCTGGCGTTGATGCTCGAACAGCACGTCGACACCGCGGTGATGGAGGTGTCCAGTCACGCGCTGAGCCTCGGACGCGTCGACGGTGTCAAGTTCGCGGTCGGCGGCTTCAGCAACCTCTCCCGCGACCACCTCGATTTCCATCCGACGATGGAGGACTATTTCAACACCAAGGCGCGGTTGTTCACGCCCGGATCACCAACGGCCGCTGCCGCTTCCGTGGTGTGCATCGACGACGAGGCGGGCCGCGCCATGGCCGAGCTGGCGTCCGATCCGGTGACGGTCAGCGCGACCGACGGAACTGCGGACTGGCGTGTCGAAGACGTTCGCGCGGTCGAGCGCGGCGCACAGGAGTTCTACGCCGTCGATCCCGCAGGCGTGCATCACGGGCTGCGCATCGGACTTCCGGGCCGCTACAACGTCGCCAACGCTCTGCTCGCGGCGGCGCTACTGGACGCGGTCGGGGTATCGCCCGAGCAGGCCGCGCCTGGACTGCGGGATGCCCGGGTACCCGGCAGGCTCGAGCCTGTCGAGCGCGGCCAGGATTTCCTTGCGCTGGTCGACTACGCCCACAAACCGGGGGCATTGCAAGCCGTTCTGCAGACCCTGCGCGAGCAGACGACCGGCCGGATGGCGGTGGTGTTCGGCGCGGGCGGCAACCGCGATCCCGGTAAGCGCGAGCCGATGGGCAGCGTGGCGGCGGAGCTCGCCGACCTCGTTGTGGTGACCGACGACAACCCGCGCGACGAGGATCCTGCCGCGATCCGGTCGTCGATCCTCGCAGGCGCGACGGGCGGCCCCGCGCAGGTCGTCGAGATCGGCGATCGGCGTGAGGCCATCGACCACGCCGTCGCGTGGGCCCGCGCCGGGGACGTGGTGCTGATCGCGGGGAAGGGCCACGAGGCGGGTCAGACCAGCCACGGTCAGACCCGGCCGTTCGACGACCGCGACGAACTCGCCGGATCCCTCGAAGCGCACAGGTCCCGCGCATGATCGCCCTGACACTGGCGCAGATCGCCGACATCGTCGGTGGCGAGCTCGCCGATATCTCGGCCGCCGACGCCGCTGCGACCCGGGTGACCGGCACGGTCGAATTCGACTCCCGTGCGGTGACCGCGGGCGGGCTGTTCCTCGCGCTGCCCGGCGCGCGGAGCGACGGTCATGACTTCGCAGCGGCGGCGGTGGCGGCCGGTGCGGTAGCGGTGTTGGCCGCGCGACCGGTCGGCGTGCCTGCGGTCGTCGTCACGTCACGCACCGACGCCGGAACCGACACGGGAGCCGGTGTTCTCGAACACGACACCGACGGCTCGGGAGCCGCAGTGCTCGCCGCATTGGGCAGGCTGGCCGCCGCGGTGGCCAGGGAGCTGGTGGCGGGCGGCCTGACGATCATCGGCATCACAGGATCGTCGGGCAAGACCTCGACCAAGGACCTCGTTGCCGCGGTGCTCGCGCCGCTCGGCGAGGTGGTCGCCCCGCCGGGCTCGTTCAACAACGAGCTGGGCACCCCGTGGACGGTGTTGCGGGCGGGGGAGGACACCGACTACCTGGTCCTGGAGATGTCGGCACGCCACCCCGGCAATATCGCTGCGCTTGCCTCGATCGCGCCGCCATCGATCGGGGTCGTGCTGAACGTTGGCACTGCCCATCTCGGCGAGTTCGGCTCCCGCGAGGCCATCGCCCGCACTAAATCCGAACTCCCACAATCGGTTCCGCCTTCGGGGGTGGTGATCCTCAACGCAGACGACGACGCCGTCGCCGCCATGGCCGAACGGACCGCCGCCCGCGTCGTTCGGGTGTCGCTCTCATCCGGCGCAGACGTATGGGCGGGCCCGGTCACGCTCGACGCGGTGGCCCGGCCCCGCTTCACGATGCATGCCGCAGGCGTGGCGACCGACGTCTCGCTGGCCGTGCACGGCGAACACCAGGTGTCCAATGCGCTGTGTGCGGCGGCCGTCGCGCTGGAGTGCGGAGCCAGCGGCGCACAGGTCGCGGCCGCACTCGCCGGCGCGGGCCCGGTGTCGCAGCACCGGATGCACGTCAGCACCCGCGAAGACGGCGTCACCGTCATCGACGACGCATACAACGCCAACCCGGATTCCATGGCCGCGGGACTGAAGTCGCTGGCCTGGATGGCCCGTCAGGGCACCGAGCCGCGGCGCAGCTGGGCGGTTCTCGGCGAGATGGCCGAGCTCGGCGACGACGCGATATCGGAACACGACCGCATCGGCCGGCTGGCGGTGCGATTAGATGTCAGTCGACTCATCGTCGTGGGAACCGGGAGATCTATGGGCGCCATGCATCACGGGGCGGTCATGGAGGGCTCGTGGGGAGGAGAGGCCACCATGGTCGCCGACGCCGACGCCGCGCTGGAATTGTTGCGAGCCGAACTTCGTGAGGGAGATGTGGTGCTCGTCAAGGCGTCGAACGCTGCGGGGCTGGGAAAGTTGGCCGAGGCGTTGGTCGCCTCATGAGGCAGATCCTCATCGCCGTCGGCATCGCGCTGACGGTGTCGATCCTGTTGACCCCTGTGTTGATCGGACTCTTCACCCGGCAGGGCTTCGGCCACGAGATCCGCGAGGATGGGCCGCCGAGCCACCACAAGAAGCGCGGCACCCCGTCGATGGGCGGCGTCGCCATCCTGGCGGGGATCTGGGCGGGCTACCTCGGCACTCATCTGGTCGGGCTGGCGCTCGACGGTCAGGGCCCGTCCGCTTCGGGTCTGCTGGCGCTGGGTCTTGCGACCGCGCTCGGAATCGTCGGGTTCGTCGACGACCTGATCAAGATCCGGCGATCGCGCAACCTCGGACTCAACAAGACCGCCAAGACGGTCGGCATGCTGGCGGCCGCCGTGATCTTCGGCATGCTCGCACTGCAGTTCCGCAACAACGACGGGCTCACACCCGGCAGCGCCGAACTGTCCTACGTACGCGAAATCGCCACGGTGACACTGGCTCCCGCCATTTTCGTGCTGTTCTGCGTGCTGATCGTCTACGCGTGGTCGAACGCGGTGAACTTCACCGACGGGCTGGACGGGCTGGCAGCGGGCGCGATGGCCATGGTTTGCGCGGCGTACGTGATCATCACCTTCTGGCAGTTCCGGAACGCATGCGCGACGGCGCCGGGCGTCGGCTGCTACAACGTGCGGGACCCGTTGGACCTGGCCCTGATCGCGGCCGCGACGGCAGGTGCGTGCATCGGTTTCCTGTGGTGGAACGCCGCTCCCGCGAAGATTTTCATGGGCGACACGGGCTCGCTCGCGCTTGGCGGCGTCATCGCCGCGCTGTCGGTGCTCAGCCGTACCGAGATGCTCGCGGTGGTGCTCGGTGCTCTGTTCGTCGCCGAGGTGACGTCGGTTGTAGTGCAGATCCTGGCGTTCCGCACCACCGGGCGACGGGTGTTCCGGATGGCGCCGTTCCACCACCACTTCGAGCTCGTCGGGTGGGCGGAGACCACGGTGATCATCCGCTTCTGGCTGTTGACCGCGATCGCGTGCGGTCTTGGGGTGGCGCTCTTCTACAGCGAGTGGCTCACCACCGTCGGGGCGTGATGTGAACCGCCGCGAGGTCGCGCCGCTCACGCCGGGCACCCGTGTGCTGGTGACCGGGGCGGGCATCACGGGCCGCTCCGTGAGCGCGGCACTGGAGCCGACCGGCGTGCGGCTGACCATCTGCGACGACGATCCGCTTGCGCTGCAGCGCCTCATCACCCCGGCGACCGTCGTCACCACCGACGAGGCCGTCGACCGGATCGCCGACTACGCGCTGATTGTCACCAGCCCCGGATTCGCGCCCACCGCACCGGTTTTGGCCGCGGCGACGGCCGCAGGCGTGCCCATCTGGGGGGACGTCGAACTGGCGTGGCGACTCGATCAGGCCGGCTGGTTCGGCACCCCGAAGCGCTGGCTGGTGGTGACCGGCACCAACGGCAAGACGACCACCACGTCGATGCTGCACGCGATGCTGGTCGCAGGCGGGCGGCGGGCGGTGCTGTGCGGCAACATCGGCAACCCGGTGATCGACATGCTGGCCGAGCCTGCCGAGCTGCTCGCGGTTGAACTGTCGAGCTTCCAGCTGCACTGGGCGCCGTCGCTGCGGCCCGACGCCGGCGCGGTGCTCAACGTCGCCGAGGACCACCTCGACTGGCACGGCTCGATGGACGCATATGCGGCCGATAAGTCGCGGGCGCTGGACGGCAGGGTCGCGGTCGTCGGCCTCGACGATCCGGTCGCCTCCGGGCTGCTCGACAGCGCCGCCGCATCGGTTCGGGTCGGCTTCACTCTCAACGAACCGGCCAAAGGGGAGCTGGGGGTTCGCAACGGCGCGCTGATCGACCGGGCGTTCGCCGACGGCCTTGTACTGGCCGACACGGCGTCAATCCCGGTGCCCGGGCCGATCGGTGTCTTCAACGCGTTGGCCGCCGCCGCTCTGGCCCGTGCCGTCGACGTGCCCGCCACCGCCATCGCCGATGCGCTGTCGTCGTTTCGCGTCGGCCCGCACCGGGCCCACGTGGTCGCAGAGATCGACGGGGTCACCTACGTCGACGACTCCAAGGCCACTAATCCGCACGCGGCGCACGCGTCCATCGCCGCCTACCCGCGGGTGGTGTGGATCGCCGGTGGGCTTCTCAAGGGCGCGTCGGTCGACGAGCTCGTCTCCGACGTGTCAAATCGCCTGGTCGGCGCCGTGCTGATCGGTCGGGACCGGGCACTGGTCGCCAACGCGTTATCGCGACACGCCCCAGATGTCCCCGTTGTGGAGGTTGTGACGGGGGAGGATTCTGAGGTGCTTGAGACAAATGAGTCAGATGTTAACTCTGTGACTCGTCTGATGACCGCTGTCGTCGCCGCGGCGCGCAGGCTGGCCGGCGAAGGCGACACCGTGCTGCTGGCCCCCGCGGGCGCATCCTTCGACCAGTTCAGCGGCTACGCCGAGCGCGGCGATGCCTTCGCCGCGGCCGTTCGCGCAACCAGGTAGCGGCGGTGAGCAACATATTGGCTCGGCTGAGGCTCAGCCGGACCGGCGGCACGGCTGCCGACGCCTCGACCGACGTCCCGCGCACCCGCTTCGGCGCATGGCTCGGCAGGCCGATGACCTCGTTCCACCTCATCATTGCCGTCGCGGCGCTGCTCACCTCGCTCGGTCTGATCATGGTCCTATCGGCGTCGGGCGTGCACTCCTACGACGAGGACGGCTCGCCGTGGGTGATCTTCGGCAAGCAGCTGATCTGGACGCTGGTCGGGCTTTTCGCCTTCTACGCCGCGATGCGGATGCGCGTGCAGACCATGCGCAGCCTGTCGTTCAGCGCCTTCGCGATCACCATCGTACTGCTGGTGCTGGTGCTGATCCCGGGAATCGGCAAGGAGGCCAACGGATCCCGCGGCTGGTTCGTCGTCGCCGGGTTGTCCATGCAGCCGTCGGAGCTGGCGAAGATCGCGTTCGCGATCTGGGGTGCACACCTGCTGGCTTCGCGCCGGATGGAGCGGGCATCGCTGCGCGAGATGCTGATCCCGTTGGTGCCCGCGGCGGTGATCGCCCTTGCGCTCATCGTCGCGCAGCCCGACCTCGGGCAGACGGTGTCGCTCGGCATCATCCTGCTGGCATTGCTGTGGTACGCCGGTCTACCGCTGCGGGTGTTCTTGTCGTCGATGGTCGCCGTCGTGGTTTCGGCGGCGATCCTTGCCGTCTCGGAGGGCTATCGGTCCGACCGGGTGATGTCCTGGCTGAACCCCGGCGCCGACTCGCAGGGCTCCGGCTATCAGGCCAAGCAGGCGAGGTTCGCGCTGGCCAATGGCGGTGTCTTCGGCGACGGACTCGGTCAGGGCACAGCGAAATGGAATTATCTGCCCAACGCGCACAACGACTTCATCTTCGCGATCATCGGCGAGGAGCTCGGCTTCATCGGCGCAGCGGGGCTGCTGTGCCTGTTCGGCCTGTTCGCCTACACGGGGATGCGGATCGCGCGCCGGTCCGCCGACCCGTTCCTGCGGTTGCTCACCGCGACCGCCACCATGTGGGTGCTCGGCCAGGTGTTCATCAACGTCGGCTACGTCATCGGCCTGCTGCCCGTCACCGGGCTGCAGCTTCCGCTCATCTCGGCGGGCGGAACGTCAACGGCGACAACGCTTCTCATCATCGGTGTGATTGCAAACGCGGCGCGACACGAACCCGAGGCGGTGGCCGCGCTGCGCGCGGGCCGCGACGACCGGGTCAATCGGATGCTGCGGCTGCCGTTACCCGAGTCATACTCGCCGACGCGCACCGAGGCGCTGCGCGACAGGCTGCGGTCCCGTGACAAAAAGGCGGCCGCCAAGCCGCAACGCAAGCCGGCCAAGGACAACAGGCGCAAACCCCATACGGCCGACCGGCCGGTGCGACGCTCAGGGCATCATGGAGGCGACCAGCGCGCGAACCGCGCACGCGAGGAGCGGAAAAGCTCCAGCGCAGCTGGACAACAGCGCCACCAGGGCCGACGGGCTCGCACACTGGAAGGTCAACGTCACGGGTGAATGGGCCCATCTCGGTAGTTATCGCCGGCGGCGGCACGGCAGGCCACATCGAACCCGCCATGGCCGTCGCCGATGCTCTCAGCGCGCTTGAATCCGACGTGCGGATCACCGCGCTGGGTACCACTCGCGGCCTGGAGACCCGGCTGGTGCCCGACCGCGGCTACCACCTCGAGCTGATCACCCCGGTACCGCTGCCGCGTAAGCCGTCGGTCGATCTGCTGCGCCTGCCGCTGCGGGTGCGGCGCGCCGTGAGAGAGACGTCAAGCGTGCTCAATGACGTCGACGCCGACGTCATCATCGGCTTCGGCGGCTACGTGGCGGTGCCCGCGTACCTGGCGGCGCGTCGACGCCGGGTTCCGGTGGTCGTCCATGAAGCCAACGCCAGCGCAGGCTGGGCCAACAAGCTGGGCGCCCGGTCGGCGCGCCGCGTGCTGTCGGCGGTGGCCGATCCCGGCCTGCCGCGCGCCGAGGTCGTCGGTGTGCCTGTGCGCGCGGCGATCACGTCGCTCGACCGGATGTCGGAGCGGGCAAAAGCCCGCGCCCACTTCGGATTCGCCGACGACGCACGGGTGCTTCTGGTTTTCGGTGGTTCGCAGGGGGCGCAGTCGATCAACCGTGCCGTCGCACCCGCGGCAGGTGCGCTGGCCGCGGCGGGTGTCTCGGTGCTGCACGCCCACGGTCCGAAGAACACCCTCGATCTGCGGACGCCGGTCGACGGGGACCCGCCGTACGTGGCCGTGCCTTATCTGGACAGGATGGACTTGGCTTACGCCGCAGCCGATTTGGCGATCTGCCGGTCGGGCGCGATGACGGTCGCCGAGGTCTCCGCCGTCGGGCTGCCCGCGGTGTACGTCCCGCTGCCCATCGGCAATGGCGAACAGCGACTCAACGCGCTGCCCGTCGTCAACGCGGGCGGTGGTCTGCTCGTCGACGACGCCGACCTTACGCCCGAGTTCGTCGGCGGAACCGTCGCCGGGCTGCTCGGCGACGGTCCCCGGCTCACGGCGATGACGGCAGCGGCGGCGGTGGCCGGCCCTCGCG
>NZ_JAVHWK010000193.1:0-2585 GCF_032159775.1 Mycobacterium sp. | reverse complement strand
CTGTTCGATGAACTGCCGCACCGTCTCGCGGAATGCCTCGTGGTCGGCCTCTAGGACCAGTCGCTTCATCGATCTGTCTCACTCTCCATATATCCGGCGCATCTCCTCGCCGACCTTGCCTGATATCCGTGAGACCACCTGTGCCCCACGCCTTCTCAGATCCTCATCTGGCACGGGTAGAACCACCGCACCCGTCTCCTTCGACGGCAAGAGAACCTTGGCGGTGCCCTTGGTGGTTGCCTCGTCGCGCTGGTTGGTGGCGAATACCTCGAGCGACAGTGCCTCGGCGGGACTGCCACCCTTCGCCGTCACCGCACCGGTGCAGCGGTGGACATCGCCGTGATAGTTGAACCCGCGCATCTGCAGATCCATTTCGGCCAGCCAGCCGTCATCACCGATCCAGTTGGTCAGCAGGTGGCTGACCCAGGCCGCACGCATCTGGCCGTAGTCGTACGGCGCCGGAATACCCAGTGCCTTAGCGCGATTGGGATCCCAGTGCAGTCGCTGCACCACGTCGGGAACCCCGTACTCGTCGGGCTGGTAGAACGCTGGCATCCGCTTGCGCAACTGATGGCCGAACTTCAGCGGCCCGACGCCGTAACCGCCCCAGCCCCAACCCATGTGCATGCTGATGATGTCCACCACCGTCAGCGGACCCTTCATCACCATCGGTAGCTCGTCGCCGACGTTCACGTCGTCCCACCAGCGCGGTTCGGCGCCGCGGCGCTCCTCGGCCTCATAGGCGGCCTCGACCTCGGCGAACTCGTCTTCGGTCCAGTGCTGGCGTTCGATGCCTGCGAGCTTGCCGGACTTCTTGGAGCCCTGCCGTTCGGCGTTGATGTAGGACTCGTCACGGGTGGCGATCGGATTGCCGTCGGCGTCGACGTACAGGTACCTGTAGGTCTCCTTGACCGACCGTCCCCCGGAGAACTCGCTCTCCTTCACCACGACGTCGAGGGTGAAGGTCTCCAGCAGCACCGGCCGTCCGGCGTAAATAGGTTGATACCACGTCCATTTCACGCCGGAGTAGTACTTCCCGGTGCCACGGAACAGGCCACGGAACAGCTTCTTGCGCTCCGGGTCGGTGAACTTCGGGGTCTGGTCCAAGCCGGTGGTGATCGGGAAGGTCGGCGGCGCGATCTGGCCGTGCCAGCGAGTTCGCGGTCCGTATTCGGGATCGTGGAACAACGGGTTGTCGTCGCCGCAGCCGAAGGCGAAATGCGTGATGGCGTCCGCGCTCGGCAGCTTGTTCCATGCCTCGTCGCGCTGGTTGACCGCGATACCGATCTGCGCCTTCGCGCGTTCGATGTCCTCGTCGGTGATGCGTCCCTCGACTGCTGCGGTCTCGGCGCCGGACGCCTCGGTAGTGGTCATCAAAGACTCCTAGAACTTCAACATGGCGCCGGCGTCAACCAGGAATGGCACGCCGGTGACGTAGCGGGACTCGTCGGACGCCAAAAAGCACACGATGTTTGAGACGTCCTGGGGTTCGATATACGGGATCGGCATGGCATTCATCAACGGGAACGTCAGCACGGCGTCCTCCGCGGTGGGGTTCTCCAGATCGGGTCGGAACACGCGATACATCGGCTCACTCTGCAGCATCGGCGTGTTCACGTTCGTCGGGTGAATAGCGTTGGCGCGGATGGACAGCGGTGCCAATTGCAGGGCCAGCGCCTTGGTGTACTGATTGACGAAAGTCTTGGCGAGGTTGTAGCCCATGCCGCCGTGTCCCGTCGGGCCGACACCGGCGCCCGCAGCCTGAGTGGCGGCGATCATGCCCGCGACGGAGCCTGTCGTGATGACGGACGCACCGCTCTTGAGGTACGGCAACGCGGCGTGCACGGTGTTGACCACTCCGATGAAGTCGACGTCGAACGCGTCGGCGAACGCCGTGATCGGCAGATCGGCGCCGAGCGGACAGATGCCCGCGTTGGCCACGACGACGTCGAGCCGTCCTCCGAATTCGGCGATGGCGTTGGCCAGTTCGCGAGTCAGTGTCTCTTTGTCCCGAACATCGACTTGCGCGGTGTATGCCCGCCTGCCGGTCTTTTCGACCTCGAGCCCGGCTTCTTCGAGATCGTGGGGCGTGGCCAACGGATACTCGTTGTTCTCGATGTCGTGGCAGATATCGAAGAGAATGATGTCCGCACCCTCTTCAGCCAGTTTTACCGCATGGCTGCGGCCCTGACCGCGGGCCCCGCCGGTCACCAGAACGACTTTGTCCTGAACGCGTCCCATGACGCCACCTTTCAGTCGGATTGAGCTACAGCAGTCAGCTTCTCGAGCGTCGCGACGAGTTCGCGGCGATCGATCTTGAGCGCCGCCCCACGAGGAAGCTCGTCGACGACAAACACCTGGGCCGGTACCTCGTACGGAGTCAGCGAGGCCCTGCAGTGCGCCCTCAGCTCATCGCCCGTTGCGGTCTTTGCGGTTCTGAGTTCGACGGCGGCGACAGGGATCTGACCGAGTCGAGCGTCGGCCAGGCCTGCAACCGCGGCGTCGGCGACCGCGTCGTGCGTGCGCAGCGCCCGTACCACAGTCTCAGGGGCGATCTTGAACCCACCCCGCACGATGACGTCATC
>NZ_JAVHWK010000137.1:0-119721 GCF_032159775.1 Mycobacterium sp. | reverse complement strand
CCTGCGGGGCGAGTATCGCCACGCGGTCTCCTCGGGACGCGACCTGCTGCACCCGGGCGCCGATGGCGCGGATCCGCCTGCCCAGTTGCGTCCAGGTCAGCTCGGTGACGGACCCCGACTCCGATCTCGTGTGGTCCAGGTAGCGGTACGCCACCGAGTCGCCAACATTGGCGATGTTGCGCTCGATCAGCGAGATCAGCGTCCCGTCGGGCGGCAGCGCAACGTTGCCGTCGGCGTCCAGGCAGTCCTCGATCTGCAGTAGTCCCCGGCTAGCGGTGGAATCGAGACGTGTGTCGGCGGCCATGGCCATATCGTAAGTTACTGTTACGCCCAGTTGCACTAACCGGGGGCTGTGGTCATGGTCACGTCGATCGGAGAAGATCGGCTGGTGACCGAACCTCGACACACGGTGCCCGCACTCCTGGCGCGAAGCCTGCGTGAGTTCGGCTCGCAGGCCTACGTCATCACGCCGACAGACCGACTCACGTACGAAGAGGCCGCCGCGAGGTCGGCGCATGTCGCCCGCAGGCTGCTGCACGAGGGCGTCGGCAAGGGCACCCGGGTGGGGATCTACTTCGCCAACGGGGTGGACTGGATCGTGTGGTGGCTGGCCGTGTCACGGATCGGCGCACTGGCGGTTCCGCTGAGCACGCTGTATGCGCCGGTGGAACTCGCAAAAGTGTTGCGACTCGCAGACATCGCGCTGTTGGTCGCTCCGCACCGTGTTCTCGACATCGACGTCGCCGAGCGTTTCGAGGCGGCTATACCGGAGTTGACGAGCCAGTCGGGCAGCAGGCTCACCCTGGCTGCGGCTCCCTACCTGCGTCGGATCGTGCTCACCACCGACACGGATCGGCGTTGGGCGACACAGTGGACCGGTGACGCCGACGCCCTTGTGCCGGAACACATTCTGAGCGCTGCCGAGGAGCAGGTTTCGCCCGCTGATCCGGCGGTCATGATTCACACTTCGGGATCAACCGCAGACCCCAAGGGTGTCGTGCACACCCATGGCACCCTGGTCCGCCAGACATCGACGTGGCCGAGCGCCATCCGAGCGGTCACCGGCTCGGACTCGTCGGCCGCGATCCTGTGCGCGATGCCGTTCTTCTGGGTCGGCGGGCTACTGGCCACCACGGGCGCACTGCACGAAAACGTCACGCTGCTGGTGCTTCCCAGGCTGGACGCCGCCGCAGCGCTGGATTTGATCGAGCACGAACGGGCGACGGGAATCGTCGGCTGGCCCGCCTTCACCCAGCGGCTGCGCGAGCATCCATCCTTCGCCGGCCGGGACCTGTCCAGCGCGCCGATGCTGCGCGACGGCCCGTTGGACATCGCGATGACCGATGTGCCCGACGGATTCCCGGTGCACCGCACCATGTCCGAGACCGCCGGCAGCTTCGCCTTCACCGAGATGCGCATCGTCGACGACGACGGTCAACCGGTTTCCGACGGGACGGTGGGCGAGCTTCACATCCGGGGCATCGGCGTGATGGCGGGTTACAACAAACGTGAACGCTGGGAGACCTTCGACGCCGACGGCTGGTATCACACCGGCGACCGGGTCTACCGCAGGGACGGCGACCCGCGGTTGTTCTACGTCGGTCGCACAACCGAACTCATCAAGGCCGCAGGCGCGAACGTGTCGCCCCTGGAGGTCGAGGGGGTCGTCGAGCAGTTCGCCGACGTGGCACAGTGCGTCGTGGTCGGAATCGACGATCCTCTTCGTGGCGAGCAGGTGTGTGCGGTCGTGGTGCCGACCACCACCGGCATCGACTTGGAGGCGGTCGCCAACCGCGCGCGAAAACAGTTGTCAGCGTATAAAGTTCCGACGACGTGGGTGCTTGCGACCAGCGATCAGATACCGACGCTGCCGAGCGGAAAGCTGAACCGGAGGGGCCTGCGCGCACTCATCGTCGACGGCACCCTGCAAGCCGTACACAGATGAGTCAGTAGGCCCGCGCGACATATGCCAGCGCGCCTGCGTCGTCGTCGGTGTCAGGCAGCGTCCCGTCCTCGCGCTGGAGGCACCGCACCGTGACGCCGCCCGAGGCCAGAGTCTCTTCTCCCGTGTCGCCGAGCACACCCCACGGCACGCGGGCGACGCCGGTCTGCGCCACCTCGCGCGCCGCATCGAGCGTCGTGCAGTCGCAGATGAGCGCATCGCGTCGTGCCGTTGCCGCTTCGAGCATGTCGGATTGCACGCTTTGGATCAGCTGGTGCACATCGTCGACGACAGCGTCCAGCCTCGCCGTGGTTTTCGCATGGGTGTCGCGCCGGTACAGGACGGCGGCGTGCTCGGCGATGTCGCGCGGGCCGATCTCGATGCGGACCGGCACACCCTGCAAGTCCCATTCGGTGGCGCGCCAGCCGAAGCTCTGGTCGACGTCGTCGTCAAGGCGCGCCCGCACGCCGTGCCGCCCTAGGTCGTCGACGAGAGCCGACGCGGTGCGGGCGGCTTCACCGTCGGTGTGTTTGGCGACCACGACGACCGCCTGGACCGGCGCGACCGCCGGCGGCAGCACGAGACCGAAGTCATCTCCGTGACACATGATCAGCCCGCCGAGCATGCGCGTCGACGAACCCCATGACGTCGTCCAGCAGAGTTCCGAGGCCCCCTCCGCGCTGCGGTAGCCGATGCTGAACGCCCGGCTGAACCGCTGGCCGAGTTCATGCGACGTTCCCATCTGCAGCGCCTTGGCGTCGCGCATGACGGCCTCACACGTCATGGTGTTCGCAGCGCCGGCGAAGCGCTCCCGCGCCGTCTTTCGGCCGACGATGACGGGCATGGCCAGCACGTTGCGCATGAAGTCGGCGTAGACGTCGTGCAGGATTCGGCGGGCGTACTGCCGCGCGTTGACTTCGGTGGTGTGCGCGGTATGGCCCTCCTGCCACAGGAACTCGGTGGTGCGCAAAAAGATTCGGGGCCGCAGCTCCCACCGCACGACATTCGCCCACTGGTTGAGCAGTAGCGGCAGGTCGCGGTAGCTGTCGATCCATTTGGCCATGTATTCGCCGATGACCGTCTCGCTGGTGGGGCGGATGGCGAGCGGCTCGGAGAGTTCCTTCCCGCCGCCGTGTGTGACGACTGCGAGTTCGGGGCTGAACCCCTCGACGTGTTCGGCCTCGCGCTCGAAGAAGCTCATTGGCATCAGTAGCGGGAAGTAGGCGTTCGCAGCGCCTGCGGCCTTGATCCGCCGGTCGACCTCGTTGGCCATCCGCTCCCATATCGCGTAGCCGTTCGGGCGGATGACCATGGTGCCGCGGGCCGGGCCGTTCTCGGCAAGCTTCGCCTTGGTGAGCACATCCTGGTACCACCGGGGAAAGTCGTCGTGCTGAGCCGTAAGAACCGCCATCTGGCCGAGATTACGGAGCCGGACACCCCGAAGTCGCGGGGTTTATTCGGCGGGTGGCTGCGGCCGGGTCGCCTCGACGAAGTAGCCGCGGGGAACATCGGGCACGTCCGCCGGTGCCGCGGGTGCAAACCATCTGTGCCATTCGTTGGCCGGTTTGGCGATGTCGGTGACCGTGGCCGACCAGCCATGGCGCTCGGCCAGATCCCCCGGTTCGTCGGTACCGAAGAGCCACGGTGAACCGTGCTCTGCCATCGCCTTCACCAGCGGCGCCATCATCGGCGACTCGAGCAGCGTTTTGCCGACGACGTCGTACAGCAGGGTCGACCCGGGCGCCGACAAGCGGTTCACGCGATCGAACAGCGTCCGCACGGCGTCCTCGTCGAGGTATTGCAGCAGGCCTTCGATCAGCCAGACCGTCGGTGCGTTCGGATCGAAGCCGGATTCCGTCAGCGCGGTTGGCCAGTCGTCGGCCAGGTCGACGGCGACCGCGACCCGGCGACACCGCGGCTCGTCATTGGCAAGCACGTCGTTTTTGGCGGCGATCACCGCGGGCTGGTCCAGTTCGTAGACGACTGCACCGTCGGGCCAGACCAGCCGGTATGCGCGCGCGTCCATGCCGGCGGCGACGATGACGACCTGGTGGGCCATGCGAACCGCCCGCAGCAGAGCATCGTCGAGGAACCGGGTGCGCACGACGATCTGAACCATCGAGCGCTCCCCCGTCTCGGCGATGGCCGCGGCCAGCAGCGCCCGGCCGGTTTCGCCTGCGAGCCTGTCCGCATACGGGTCGGTGAAAAGCCGGTCGTCGCGGGTGGACTCCATGGCGCGGATCGCCGCCACCAGGAGGCCAGTGCCCGCAACAGCTTCTCTCGTTCGGTCCATGGCTCAATGATCGATGTGCCACGGGGTGGCCGGCTTGGATAATTCTGCCGGCCCGATCATCAGCATGCGGCAGCGAGTTCGACATGGCTGGGCAGCCACGAGCGGCGCGCGAGGTACTGCGTCGGTGACATCGCCGTGAAGGACCGGAACTCGCGGACGAAGTGAGCCTGATCGAAGTAGCCGAGGTCGGCGGCGATCGTGGCACCGTGTGCGGCACCGGCGTCCAGCATGCTCAGCGCCGCCTGCAGCCGTCGCACCCGCTGATAGGACTTCGGCGCCAGCCCTACCTCGGCGCGAAATGCCGCCGCGAGCCGCCGCGGCGAGAGTCCGGTCATCGTCTGTGCTTCCGAGATGCGCATCGACGGGTCGTGTGCGATGGCGCTGAGCACGGTCCTCACCCCGCGGTGAGGATCTTGATCGTGAGACTTCAACCGCTGCAACAGGAATGCTTCGAGAAGCGCAACCCGATCCGCAGGCGACGGCGTTGCGATGAGCCGTTCGTGCAGTGATGCCCAGTGTCGGCCCCACAGTCCGTCGAGGCCGACGCACGAGTTCTCCAGCTCGCCGAGCGGAACTCCCAGGAACGGCAATGCGCCCGCAGGCCGGAAATGAATTGTCACGACGGCTTGTGACGCGTCGATGCTGGTGACGTATGACGCTGTGCCTGCGCCCGCGATGAAGGCGGGCGGCACCGTCAGTCGGGTGTGGCCGTCGGCTGCATAGAAGTCGACGAGTTGTCGACCGCTGACGTCGATGATGACGGTCGCCGCTCCCCGCGGCAGCGCCCGGCTGCGGTGCGGCTCACCCGTTTCGCGCTGCCAGTACCCGAAGTACTCGACAAAGCCCGCGAGTTCCGGTCGCGGCCGGTACAGCTGCGGGTCCGCGCCCGGACATACGGTCATACACCCCATGGTGACGTACGCGACTACCCCGTCAAGGGTGGGTCAGGCGATGACGCGAACCAGATAGGGCGCCATGTTGGCGGTCCGGACTGGCGAGACCGTCACGACCGGATCACCGGCTTCCACCATCTGGTCATTGCCGATGAACAACGCGACGCTCTGGTTGCCGTTGGGGCCGTAGAAGATCAGATCGCCGGGAAGAGCCTGCTGCGGCAGTACCTTGCGGCCGACGTTGTACTGCGCACCCGATGACCGGGGCAGCTTGATTCCGACGCCCGCGAACGAATACAGCACGAGTCCCGAAGCGTCGAAGCCGACGACGCTCGCGGCCGGGTCGAGACCGACGACACGGCCGGCGCGGTCCAACCCGAGCGCGTTGTCCGTCGGGCCGCTGCCACGCGTCGGCCCGTTCGCGTCACCCCCGCCGAAGGAGAACGGCACTCCGCGCTGGGAAAGGGCACGCGCGATCACATACTGGACGACCTGCTGGCTGTTGAGCGGCCGGGTGATGTCAGCGGCCGCCAGGCCGGGCGTCCCCAACAACACGACAAGGCCGAGGGCCAGAGCGTAGATCCGTTTCATGTCGAGCGTTCGCTTTCTCTGCGGGCGAGGTTCACCACAGCTACTTTTACAACCCGTATTCGCCTGCTGCCATACGCCGCACGGCACATCGTCAGACAGAGGCCATACCGTGACGCAACGGTGACCGTTGTGCTTGCATTACGTGGTGAGCGAGTTCTTCCCCTACCGCTTCGACCGACGGTTCGCACCGATGTGGCTGGCAGGCGGCGCGCTGCCGTGGCGCGACGGCGTCACCGTCACCGATGACGGCCGGTTCGTCGCGACCTTCGGTCTGCTTAAGGTGGACACGCCGGTGGCCAACATCGCCGAGACGCACGCCGCAGGTCCTTACCGATGGTGGACGGCGGTCGGCCCCCGAATCTCATTCGCAGACGACGGTCTGACGTTCGGGACGAACCCCCGTGCGGGGCTGTGCATCCACTTCCACGACAAGATCAAGCGTGTCATCGGCCTGCGCGACCACTCGGCGCTCACCGTCACCGTCGCCGACCCCCGTGGGCTGCAAGCCGCGTTGCACGGCGGGGAATAGCCCCACGCCTGTGTTGTTGACTGTTTGGTACAGAACAGCAACCGGAAGGCATGGACATGAACGCGATCACCCTGAAAGACGGCCAGATCACCGCGTTGGTCACCGGCGCGAACCGAGGTCTCGGCAAGCGCTTCGCCGAGGAGTTGGTGGCGCGCGGTGCAAAGGTCTACGGCGGCGCACGACGGCCGGAAACGGTCAACGCGCCCGGGGTGATACCGGTCCAGCTGGATATCACCGATCCCGAATCGATCCGCCGCGCAGCACAAGTCGCGTCCGACGTCAACGTGGTCGTCAACAACGCGGGCGTATCGACGGGGTCGAACCTGTTGTCGGGGCGCATGGACGACATCCGGTTGGAGATGGAAACCCACTACTTCGGCACCCTGCAGGTGACCCGTGAATTCGTTCCGGTCATCGAGCGCAACGGCGGCGGCGGGATCCTCAATGTGCTCTCGGTGCTGTCCTGGGTGCATGCCGGCCAGTTCGGCGCCTATGCCGCGGCCAAGGCGGCGGGCTGGGCGATGACCGATGCGCTACGCGAGGAGCTCGCACCGCGCGGCATCCACGTCGCCGCACTGCACGTCGGCTTCATGGACACGGACATGGCGGAGTTCGTGCCCGCCGACCAGAAGGCCGACCCCGCGGAGGTAGCCGCGCAGGCACTCGATGGTCTGTTCGCCGGCGAACCTGAAGTTCTCGCCGATGAGCTGACGCGGACCGTGAGGGCTGCGTTGTCGCATCCGCCGCAGGTCGCCACACTCTGACAAATGGGAACGAAAGCAGAGCTGCAGGACCAGACCGTCGTCGTCGTCGGCGGCAGCGCGGGGATCGGCCTCGAGACTGCTCGACGCGCACAATCAGAAGGCGCGAAGGTCATTCTCACCGGCCGCAATCGGGACCGGCTGGACAAAGCAGCAGCTGAGGTCGGCGGCTGGCGCACTGCCGCGTTCGACGCCACCGACGCCGCGGCTCTGCGGTGGTTCTTCGACGGTCTGGCTGAACCGATAGACCATGTGATGGTGACCGCGGGTGGACCGAGTTACCGCCCGCTGATGGAGATGGATGCCGCGCAGGTGCGCGATGCTCTCGGCGATCACGTGGGCCTGGACCTGGAGGTTGCCAGGAGCGCGGTTGGCCGGATGCGCCCCGGCGGCAGCCTGGTCTTCATGGGCGGAACCGGCGGCCGGCGGGTGAGCAGGGACATCGGGATCGTTTCGGCGGCGACCGCATCGCTGCCACCGTTCATCGCGACCTTGGCGCTGGAGCTCGCGCCGATTCGCGTGAACCTGATCGCCGCCGGTTTCGTGGACACCCCGCTGTCGGCCTCGTTGCTCGGAGACCGGTTGGAGGAGCGGCGGAGCGAACTGCGGGCCAAGCTACCGATCGGCCGGGTGGTGACCGCCGCGGACGTCGGCGCTCTGGCCGTTCACCTGATGATCAATACCGCGTTGACCGGCGCCACCTTCGACATCGACGGTGGTCAGCAATTCGCGTTCTGAGCCGAAGGCAGGCGTGCGGTTTCACCCCATTCGGTGAAACGTGCGTCGTAGTGTTGACCCATGGCAATCGTCGAAGCTGATGCACAGCCCCAAGCCCCTTTCGAGCAGGATGTCGCCGCCGTGCAGCGGTACTTCGACAGCCCCCGCTTCGACGGGATCATCCGTCTCTACTCGGCGCGCCAGGTCGTAGAGCAGCGCGGCACCATACCCACCGACTACCCGGTGGCGCGCCTGGCCGCCGCGGCCTTCTACGACCGCCTGCGCGAACTCTTCGCCGAGCACAAGAGCATCACCACCTTCGGGCCATACTCGCCGGGCCAGGCCGTGACAATGAAGCGGATTGGCATCGAGGGGATTTACCTCGGTGGCTGGGCGACGTCGGCCAAGGGATCCACCACCGAGGACCCGGGTCCTGACCTCGCGAGCTATCCCCTGAGTCAGGTACCCGACGAGGCAGCGGGTTTGGTACGCGCCCTGCTCACCGCCGATCGCAACCAGCAATACCTGCGCTTACGGATGACCGACGACCAGCGCGCCGCGACCCCTGCCGTCGACTACCGCCCGTTCATCATCGCCGACGCCGACACCGGACACGGCGGAGACCCACACGTGCGCAACCTGATTCGCCGTTTCGTCGAGGCAGGCGTGCCCGGATACCACATCGAGGACCAGCGTCCCGGCACGAAGAAGTGCGGCCACCAGGGCGGCAAGGTTCTCGTCCCCTCGGACGAACAGATCAAGCGCCTCAACACCGCCCGGTTTCAACTCGACATCATGGGGGTGCCGGGCATCATCGTCGCGCGCACCGATGCGGAGGCCGCCAACCTGATCGACAGTCGTGCCGACGAGCGCGACCAGCCGTTCCTGTTGGGAGTCACCAACCTCAAGATTCCGTCCTACAAATCCTGCTTCCTCGCGATGGTGCGCAGCTTCTACGAGTCCGGCATGACGCACCTGAACGGCCATCTGCTGTACGCACTGCCCGAAGGCGAGTACGCAACCGCAACCACTTGGCTTGAGCGTCAGGGCATTCTGGCTCTCATTGCCGATGCGGTCACCAGCTGGCAGCAGGACGGCGACGAGGCGGTCGACGCACTCTTCGACAACGTCGAATCGCGCTTTGTCGAGGCCTGGCAGAACGACGCCGGGCTCGAGACCTACGGCGAGGCGGTCGCCGACCTGATTGAATTCCGCGAGCGGGAAGGCGAATCACTCGCCATGACCGCCGCGGAATGGCGAAAGTTCGCAGAGCGAGCTTCGCTGTACGAGGCCCGCGAGAAGGCCAAGGCGCTGGGTGCTGACGCCGGCTGGGATTGCGAGCGGGTGAAAACACCGGAGGGCTACTACCAGTTGCGTGGCGGCATCCCGTACGCGATCGCCAAATCACTTGCCGCAGCACCGTTCGCCGACATCCTGTGGATGGAGACGAAGACCGCGGACCTCGCCGACGCCAAGCAGTTCGCGGATGCGATCCATGCGGTGTACCCGGAGAAGATGCTGGCGTACAACCTGTCGCCCTCGTTCAACTGGGACACCACCGGCATGAGCGACGACGAGATGCGCCGTTTCCCAGAGGAGATCGGCAAGATGGGCTTCGTCTTCAACTTCATGACCTACGGCGGTCACCAGATCGACGGCGTCGCCGCCGAGGAGTTCGCGGGCGCGCTCAAACAGGACGGCATGCTGTCTCTGGCCCGCCTGCAGCGCAAGATGCGCCTTGTCGAGTCGCCCTACCGCACGCCGCAGACGCTCGTCGGCGGACCGCGCAGCGACGCCGCGCTTGCCGCGTCGTCGGGACGGACGGCGACGACGAAGTCCATGGGCGAGGGTTCGACCCAGCATCAGCATCTCGTGCAGACCGAGGTGCCCAAGAAACTGTTGGAGGAATGGCTGTCGCTGTGGGGCGAGCACTACGACCTCGGCGAGAAGTTCCGCATTCAGTTCCGTCCGTTGCGTCCTGGTGGCGAGGTGCTCGAGCTCGGCATCCACGGCGGGGCGCACGGCGACGAGAAGCTGGCCAATGTGCTCGTCGATCCCATCAAGGACCGCAACGGTCGCAGCATCCTCACGGTGCGCGACCAGAACACGTTCGCCGAGCAGCTGCGGCAGAAGCGGCTGATGACGTTGATCCATCTATGGCTGATTCACCGGTTCAAGGCCGACGCGGTGTACTACATCAAGCCGACGGAGGACAACGTGTATCAAACCGAGAAGATGAAGTCGCACGGCATCTTCCGCGACGTCAACAAGGATGTCGGAGAGGTGATCGTCGCCGACGTGAACCACCCGCGCATCGAAGAACTTCTCGCGCCCGACCGCGAGGCACTCATGCGGCTGATCCGCAAGGAGGACTGAGAACCGCCTGCGGTCTTTTCGTATCGGCGTACATGCTGGGTGTCGCGTCCCGTTAGGCTTGCCTGCATGGGGCGTGTCAATCGGCTGATGGAACGTCGCGCCTTGCGCCGCGCTGCCGATCAGGCCCTGTTGACGACTCTGGGACATGCGCGACCGGGCGACGCCGGCGGCCGACCTGACCAAGACTTCACATACAACCGGATCGAAACGGCCGAGACCGCCGCGCCTTACGTCGATCACGAACCGACGACCGACCCGATTCCGGTCATCGGCGATGTCGCGCCCGTCGGCTACGGCCTGCCCGACGAGGATGCCCCGCTTGCCGGAAGTAGCGAGGTGCCGCCTCCGCCCGCCGACGTCTACGATCTGGTGCCCGATCAACCCGTCGAGCCCCGATGGGACGACGTGGAGGTTGCGTCGGCGCAGTATGAGGTAACCGAGACGCCCGTCTCCTACGGGTGGGACCCACCTGCGGAAGTCCCACCGGCGACTGCGGCACTCGTTCAATCTCCGTTGCGTGCGCGCCCCGACGCGCAAGGCTCCTACCTCCCACCTGCCCTCGACTTCGCCGCGACCGGGTCGCAGACCTGGTATCGCAGGAAGCCCGCCGCCGTCGCACTCGTGGCGGCGATCATCGCCGCAGTGGTGTGCGCAGGCTGGCTGGCCTTCCGGAGCCCGGAGTCGACGGCCGAACAGTCGACCGAGGCGCCGACGAGCGCACCACAGCCACCGAGCACGGCTACGCCGACGGCGGCCAGCGCGCCCCGACCCGCTCCTCCCCCGCCGCCACCCCCTGCACCACCACCTCCGCCGCCGCCGGCCGAACCCACGTATTCCGCTCCACAGCGCCAGTATTCGCCGCGTTACAGCGAGCCGACGCCGGCGCAGAAACCGAGGGTCGACGTCACAAGGGCGCCGATGAGCGTCGCTCCTGGGGCGACGAAGCCGATACCCGGCAGCGATTCGGCCGTTCCTGGCAACTCACCCGGCGAGCAGCCAAGGCGCCGTGGCTGTTTCGGCTTCTGCTGACGGGTTCCTAAACGAGATTCGAATGCCGACAGACGACGACCTCGCCCCCTTTCTGCTGCTGTCGATACGCGGCGAGGATGCCGCGGCCGACGACGAGTATCACGCGATGATGCGCTTCGGCGGACTTGACGAGGACGGGATGCACCGAATCCGCCTCACGCACAGGCCTTTGGGGCCGATTGACCTCGATGACTGGTCGGGCGTCATCCTGGGCGGCGGACCCTACAACGCAAGCGATCCACCAGAGACGAAATCGTCGACGCAGATTCGTGCCGAGTCCGACCTGCTGTCGCTGATCTCCGACATCGTCGACCGTGACTTCCCGTTCCTCGGTTGCTGTTACGGCGTGGGCATGCTCGGTTCGGTGATCGGTGCCACGGTCGACCGCAGTTACCCCGAGCCGGTCGCCGCCGTCACGGTCACGCTGACCGAAGCCGGTCGCGACGAACCCCTGTTCGCAGAGCTGCCCGACGTGTTCGATGCGTTCGGCGGTCACAAGGAGGCGGCCAGTTCCCTTCCTCCGCATGCGGTGTGCCTGGCATCGTCACCGGATTGCCCGGTGCAGGCGTTCCGGGTCGGCACCAACACCTACGCGACCCAGTTCCACCCCGAGCTGGATCTCGAGGGCATCCTGACCAGGATCGACGTGTACAAGAATTACGGCTATTTCGCACCCGAGTCGGCTGATTCGTTGAAAGCGGCTGCGCGGCAACGACATATCGAGTACCCGCCGACGATCTTGCGCCGGTTCGTTCAGCGCTACAGCAGGCGACGGTAGGCGGCTCGTTACGCCGGATATTCCGGTTTCCAGTGCACCTGCGATATGCGTTCGGACAGCTCTTCGTCACTGCGCGCAGGCGCGACGCCGTCCGCGATCGCCTGTCGGCCGACGGCCGCAGCGATGCGCAGCGCGATGCCGGGAACATCGGACCAGGCTGGTAACAGCGGCGCATTGGGATCCGTCAGCGCGGGCGACGCGTCACCCAGCGTGGCGGCCGCGACCCTCATCATGTTGTCGGTGACCCTGGTGGCTTGAGCCGCGGTCACCGCCAACCCCATTGCCGGGAAGATGTACACGTTGTTGCACTGGGCGATGGGCCGCGTCACCCCGTCGCGTTCCAGCGGCGCGAACGGCGATCCCGTCGCGATCAACGCGCGCCCATCGGTCCACGCGTCCAACTCGGCCGGATGTGCCTCGGCGTGGCTGGTCGGGTTCGACAACGGGAAGATGATGGGCCGCTCCGTCTTGCCCGCGAGCTCCCTCACGATCTCTTCGGTGAAGGCGCCCGCCGCAGTGGACAACCCCATCAGGATTCCGACATCCACGTTGTGCACGACGTCGGCGAGCTGGGCATGACCCGACAGGCCCCACCCCGCCACCCGGCCTGCCGGCTGGGCGAACTGTCGCTGTCCCGGCGACAGGTCGGTTCTGTCATCGGTGAGCAGACCCACGACGTCCACGACCCAGATGCGTTCTGCGGCTTGCGCTTCGGACAGCCCCTGCGCCACCATCTCCCGCGCCACCATGCCGAGCACACCGATGCCCGCCGAGCCCGCGCCCAGCATCACGACCTGCTGCTGCGACAGCGGACGACCCGCTACCTGCGATGCCCCGTGAAGCGCTCCGAGGGTCACTGCCGCGGTGCCCTGGATGTCGTCGTTGAAGGTGAGAAGTTTGTCGCGGTACCGCTCGAGGATCGGCTGCGCGTGCGCGGTGGCGAAGTCCTCCCACTGCAACAGGACGTCGGGCAGCTGTTCCTGTACGGCTTTGACGAATTCGTCGATGAAGGCGTAGTAGTCGTCGTCGTTGATCCGCCGATGGCGCCAGCCGAGGTATTGCGGGTCTTCGAGGAGTTCGACGTTGTCGGTGCCGACGTCGAGGACGATCGGCAGGGTGCGGGCGGGATCGATCCCGCCGATGAGGACATACAGCGACAGCTTGCCGATCGGGATGCCCATTCCGCCGATGCCTTGGTCGCCGAGCCCGAGAATGCGTTGGCCGTCCGTCACCACGATCACGTCGGGATTGCGGTGGGGCCGGTTGTTGATCACCTCGGCGAGCCGGTCCCGGTCCGGGTAGGACACGAACAGTCCGCGCGGTCGCCGGTAGATCTCGCTGAAGCGTTGGCAGGCCACCCCGACGATTGGGGTGTAGACGATCGGCATCGTCTCGGAGATGTGGTCGGCAAGGACACGGTAGAACAGGGTTTCGTTGCGGTCCTGTAACGCGCGGAGATAGATGTGTTTGTCGAGATCGTCTCGGCGCGTTGAGAACTCGTGCCAGCAGTGTTCGACCTGTTGATCGAGTGTCTTTTCCGCCGTTGGCAGCAGACCCAGCAGGCCGTATCGTTCGCGCTCCTCGCGGGTGAATGCGGTGCCCTTGGTGGTCAGCGCATCGAACAGTTTTGCCTGTCCCTGCAAGTCCTCGGGCATGGCTTCCCTTCTGCCGGTCGTCTGCGAGGATTCCACGCTAGCGGGGTGCGCGCGCGGGAAAACCGTCCGATCTCGGTGATTGTTGTTTCGTCAGCGACTAGCCAAGCGGAACGAAACGTTTCAGCTTGCCGGTCGACTCATGGCGCTGCAGTCTGCCGACGACACGGATGTCCACCTCGGGATCGGTCAGCCCGTGCCTGCGCAGCGCGGCCGCCAACGCCGGCGCCAGCGCATCCCCGTCCGGTGCCCCCACGATGAGCACATCGGCACCGCGCAGAGTCTGGTGCACCTGGTATTCGGAGACGCGCGGATCGGTGCCGAGTACGTGCCGGAACACGCTGGCCGGAATCGTGGCGGTGCCGTAGCGGAAATCGTCATCGCGGCGGCCGCCGATGTCGGCCACCCGCGCGAACACGCTTCCGCACGCGCACTGGCCAGGCAGCCAGTCGACCTGGTCGCCCAGGTCGTACCGGATGAACGGGAAGGTGCGGTTGGCAAGGCCGGTGGCGAGCGTTCTGGCGGCAGGCTCGTCGGGGCCGACCGGTGCGCCGGTTTCGTCGACGCGTTCCAGCACGACCTCGTCCTCGCACACGTGCAAACCCTTGCCGTGTGCGCAACCGACCGCCTGCACGCCGATCTCGGTGGACCCCCACAGGTTGTGCACCGGGGCGTCCCACGCCTCCCGGATGGCCTGCCTGTCCTCGTCGAGCAGCGGCTCGGAGTTCGTACTCACTCGGACGGGACGGATATCGAGCTGTCCTGCCAATGACGCGCGCGCGAGTTGCCCGACCACGGTGGCATAGCCCACCAGGTGCGTGGGGTCTGCCGCGGCAACAGCTGCGATGGTTTCGTCGAGCGGCGCCCCAGCCGGTATGACGATGGTTTCCATCCCCGGCGCAGTCGGCACGTCGAACAGCGGCGTGCTGGCGTGTGGCGGCATGCCGGCCGCAAGAACAGCGAGCCTGGCGGGCGCGTGCGGCGCCGCGCGCTCTTCGCGTGCCTGCTGGCGCCATGCCAGACAGCCGATGGACACGAAGAAGTGCCAGTCCCATACGTAGACGCCGCGCACGCCGCTGGACCCACCGGAACTGAAGATTTGCTGGTCGCCCAGTGTGTAGGAAAACCAAAGCTGTTCGGCGAGAACCTGTTCGGCCCGTTTCCGGCTCAGGTCGGGCACCGTGACGATGTCATCCCACTCGTCTTGGGCTTGTGCTTTGGTCATCATCGGCACGCCGGCCAGGTCTGCGGCAGTCATCGCCGACGGGTCGATTCCGCTCAGCCGCCGTGCATGGAACGGCGACCGCACCTTGGCGTAGGCCAACAGTGAGCGCAGCCGCTGCATCTGATGGTTTTCGATCTGTTCGCGCGACCAACCGAGGCGGCCGATGTGGTCCTGCAGCGCGCCTTGCACGGCGTCGACATGAGCGTCTCGCAGCCGCTCATAAGATTCACGTGCCGAGATCACAGCAGCCCTCCTCCGAGCAGTCCGCCGCCGCCGTGGCCTCCGCCGCCGTGGCCTCCGGGCGTCTGGCTGGGGACGGGTGCGCGGATTTCGGGTGCCACGCTGATGGGGGCCCTTGTGGCCGGCGAGTTGGTTGTCCGCGTCGCAGGCGCACCCGTCTCGGCCGAGGACGCTGGGGCGGGCAGCTGTTGCTCGGGCACCGACTCGATGGTCTGCGGGGCCTCGGTCGGCTGCTGCTCCGCAGCGTCCGGCGGCGGCGGAACGGGGACTGCCTGGCTCGACACGACGATCGAAGTCGACAACGGAGACGGATCGAGCGGAATCTGCACACGATCGGTTGTCCTGTTGGGCTGCTGCAGCAGCAGGGCGGCGACCACGGCGGCCACCCCTAGCGTGCCGAGGACGAAGGCCGCAAAGGCCAGCCGTACGGGTGCGGCGCTCGGCGGTGCCGTGCGGTCGTCCGCCCGGGATGTGCCACCGGGGGCGTCGTCGATCGACTCCTCGTCATCGAGGGGCTCGAAGAGGTAGTCGAACCGGCTGGAGAGGCTGTCCTCTCGCGACATGCCGCGATGGTACAGGCGCTGGTACAAGCACCCTCCTGAAATCCCTAATCCGCTGACACGGACGCGTTTTAGGCACGATGCTGCCCTGGGACCGCGGACTGCGCCGTGTTATCCGCCCCGCCACATGGCAATAGCGTGCCTGCAGATGACGGCGCCTCGCGACGTAGCCTCGACGGTATGGATACCGTCGAATACGCGGCTGGTCGGCTGGTCGACCTTTTCGGTGACCCGGCGCACCCGACCGTACTGATCTGGCACGGCATGCAGAGCAACGCCCGAGCTTCGGTCCGGCCACTCGCGGAAAGCGTGGCAGCGCACGGGCTGGCGGTGGTCGTGCCGGATTGGGATTCCCAGGCCGACGACGGGGGCCGCGGCGATCTGCTGCAGTCGTTGCGCTTCGCGCAGCAGGCGGGTGACCCTTCCGATGGCCTCACACTTGTCGGCTGGTCGATGGGAGGGCTTGCCGCGGCGGGACTGACCGCGCACGCGGCGCGCCATGAGGTCCTTCTGCGGCGGACCGTTTGCTTGGCCGGCGCCTTCACCGCACCCGACCCGATTTCCGGCCGCGAGCCGGCCTCGGCCTTGGCGGGCAGCGGGACGAGATCGCCGTTCGTCCTGCTTCACGGAATCAGGGACGACGTGGTGCCGGTCTCGGCCAGCCGTCGATTCGCCGCGGACCTCGAAGAACATGAATGGCCCGTCGAGCTGGTGGAACTCGAGGCCGACCACGCCTCTATCGCGGGCGCACGCTACGACCGAGTCGCAGGCCGCTACGACGCGGCCGAGGACGGCGAGTCACTGGCCATAGCCTCCGACGTGGCGGCCCGCATCGCGGCCGAATCGGGCTGAGGAGAGTCAGCCTGCCGCGTTCGGCCGCAACGGAGGGCAGCCGCCGTGTTCGTCGGCGGCGAGTTCGAAGTGCCAGATCTCGTTCGCGTAGATCTGGCACAGACCGAACCGAGACCCGTTGCGAATCAACCAGTTATCGGCGTCCACCGGCCCGACGTCAACGGCCTTGCCGAGGACGTGCCTCGACGCATCGGGCGAGGCGACGAATTGCTGGGCGGCCCCCACGTTTCCATACGTTCGCACCGCGTCGTCGAACAGCCGCTGCTGGAAACCCTTTGTGCGCCAGCCCGATGTGATCTGCACGCCGACGCCGTCGGCCTCGGCAGCGCGGGCCGCCTTTTCGATCGCTGCCAGCAACGCCGAGTCCAGCCAGGCGATCACGGGGTTGGTCGCGTCGAACGGCGAGATGGTCTGCCCGTCGGGAAGGTATCCGCCGATGGTGTCGGTGGCGGCCGGGCCGATCGAGAACGTCTTATCGTCGGGGGCCGGCGACTGTTGGGCGGCGGGAGTGGCGAGCGGCCTACTGCCCGCGGCCGCAGTGGGCGCCGCCGTCGGGTTCGACGGCGTGCAAGCAGCGAGCAACATCGTGAGCCCGATGCCCGCGACCGTGAATATCCGCAGCGGCATACCGAAAACAATATGGCAGGCTCGCGATGTGGACCTGCCACAGCCGGACGCGCACACCCCTCATCTGGCGGATGTGGTGCCATCGGTGCTGGCGGCGATGGGTGTGACGAGTTTCGAACGCCGCATCGATCTGGCCGCGGACGTCCGTGGTGCGTGCGTGCTGTTGATCGATGGTCTCGGGGCGGAATTGCTCGACGCCCACGTCGACGATGCCCCGGTCATGGCGGGGTTGCGCGGGCCGACACTGCAGGCCGGGTTCCCATCTACCACGGTGGCCGGGCTGGCCGCCGTCGGCACCGGCTGTCGCTCCGGCGAGCACGGTCTGGTGGGGCTGTCATTCCGGCTGCCGGGCGTCGGAGTGATCAACCCGTTGCGGTGGCGCCCCCACCCGTGGGGCGACGACCTTCGTGATGTGGCGCCGCCGGAACAGGTGCAGCCGATGGCGACGACTTTCGAACGGGCTGCCCGCGCAGGCGTCGAGGTGAGCGTCGTCTCCCCCGCGGAGTTCAGCGGTTCCGGGCTGACCCGTGCGATCCTGCGCGGCGGTGAGTACGTGGGGGTTCATGCGCTGGGCGATCTCGCCTCCGCCGTGCGGGCCGCCGTCGCGGGCGGCGGCTTCTGCTACGGCTACCACGGCGAGGTCGACCTGCTCGGTCATCTCTACGGTCCCGGCTCGCTCGCGTGGCGGATGCAGCTGAGGGAGGTCGACCGGCTGGTCGAGTCTCTCGTCGAGGGCCTGCCGCCCGGCGGGCTGCTCGCGGTCGTGGCCGATCACGGCATGGTGGCCGTCGATGACGACGAGGTGGTGGACATCGACGGCTGCGCAGCCCTGCTCGACGGCGTGGCCGCGATCGGCGGGGAACCGCGGGCCAGATATGTCTATGCCGACGACGGCGCAGCCGAAACGGTGCTCGCGACGTGGCGGGAGGTGCTCGCGGACCGGGCCTGGGTTGCCTCGCGGGACGAGGCGATCGCGGCCGGCTGGTTCGGCGCGCGCATCGGCGATGGTGTCCGCGCCCGCATCGGCGATGTCGTCGCGGCCGCCCGCGACTCGGCGACCATGGTCCGTCGCACGGTGGAGCCGCTCGAGTCGTCCCTGGTCGGCCACCACGGCTCGGTCACGACGGCCGAGCAGAGCATTCCTCTATTACTGGCCTACGGATGACTCGGTGCATCGTGCCACCCCGCCCATGGATATGGCGTCGCAGGCGCCCGCTCATACCGCTTGATCCAGCCGTCGGCAATCGCCCTGATCGGCCCGGCGTCGAGGAAATGCAATTTGTCCCTGCCGCGGCGTCGTGTGCTGACAAGGTCCGCCGCCTCGAGGACCGCCAGATGCTTACTCACCGACTGCCGGGTCATCGACAGCCGTGCACACAGCTCGCGCAGGCTTTGTCCGTTTCGCTCGTTCAGGCTGTCGAGCAGAGCACGGCGGCTCGGGTCGGCCAGCGCCTTGAAGACGTCGTCCATCGGCTCATTGTCGCACTATATGCAACCAATCAGCTGCATGTGCTCAACAGGCATCCGTTTGGCTGCATATAGATGGTCAGCACGGGTAATTTGCTGAAACTGCACGTTGCCGCGGCGTTTACTGATTGACAGCAACCGCGTCGATGGCGGAAAATTCGCCAGATCGGCCTGGAGATCACGAACGACAACGAAACCTGTTTCTTTGCAACGTAATACATACCTTACGCTCGGCCGAGCGCTCAGCTAGATAACCGCTTCGAGCGCGAAAAGCATTGCTTTTCAACCAAGTTCGTTTATCGCACAAAGTGAAAGGTGCCACTGCACAACCGAATTGTGAAGACCGTCACAGATTTTGAAGGTCGAATTGCACCTCTGTTACTGTCCGACGTCATGTTTGCTGTCGCAACCGCATCACTGCTGACGCTTGTCCAGCAGCTGTCCGGAACGCCCTACATCTCCGGTGGAGATTCGCCGCGCGGAACGGACTGCTCTGGCTTGGTGTCATTCGTAACGAACGCCGCAACCGGTCGTCCGGTCTACGGCGACCGGTTCAACACCGGCAATATCGAAGGCGCTCTCAAGGCCCGAGGCTTCCAGTACGGCACCAAGCCGGGCGCCCTGAACGTCGGATGGAACCGCGGCCACACCGCCGCCACCCTCCCCGACGGAACGCCGGTCTCGTCCGGCGAGGGCGGTGGAGTCAGGGTCGGTGGTGGAGGCGCGTACCAAAATCAGTTCGCCAAGCACATGTACCTCGAGCTGGCGCCCGCGGCTCCTGCGCCGGACGAGCAGCTTCCGCCAGGCGTGCTGCCCCCGCCGCCCGGCGAGCCGATGCCGCCGGAGGGCGTCATCGTTCCGGTCGGATTCGACCCACCGCCTGGTGAGCTCCCTCCGCCTCCGGCTGAGCTGCCCCCGCCTCCCGGTGCGGAGCCGCCCCCGCCTCCCGGTGCCGAGCTGCCCCCGCCTCCCGGTGCCGAGCCCCCGCCGCCGCCACTCCTCGCATAAGCGTCATCCCCGGCGGAAATTGCGGTCACGGCCTGCGGCGAACACCCGCCAGTTGGCCGCGGCCGGGCGTCACATCACGTCGCGGGGATAACACCGGTTGCCCGGTCGGGTGCCAGTGCATTCGCGGTGCGTAGCCACGGACAAGCCCGGCTTGACATACCGCTCGAACGACGGTGAGCGTCCGTAGTTCTCGCAATCGTGTCGTGCAGAATAGTCACCGCGCCGAACGGCTGTCGGCTTGTGACGATGCTGCATGACGGGAGCGAGGTTGGTTACCAAACCTGCGACGTCGCTTCGTCGGTTGCCCGCCGGAGGCAAGCACCGCAAACAACCTCTGCACCGGAAAACAATTGCGGAACAACGAATTTCAGCACGGAAGCGGCTTCTCGTCGGCGCGCTCGCAGCAGCGTTGGTCGCCGCGCTCGGCTTCGGTGGGCTGATCGCGATGGGGACGACCGAAAATTCGACACCAGTTGCGGATCCTCGGCTACCGTCGCCGACTACGAACACTGAACCAACGACGCAGTCGCCGAACCGTTCTCGTGGTTCTTCGCCGGGAACCGCTGCGCCGGCGCCGTTTCCCTACGACGACAGCGGTTTCCTCAATTCGCCTGCGCGATGCCCCCGATCGCAGCCTGCATCCGCAATCGGTCGGACAACTGGCTCGCTCGTGGTGATCTGTGGCGAACAGCCCGGCCGGTACACCTACCTCGGTGTCCGGCTCAGCGATGCGGCCGTGTTGCGGACAACCGCATCAACCACCTCAATCGGTTCGGCGCGTGGCTTCCTGGCCAGAAGGGCCGGTGTCCTCTACGCCGTCAACCGAAGCGAGCTGAGAGTCACCGCAGGCAGCACCGTCATCAAGCGAGAGCCGATGATCGAATACCGCGACGTGGCCCGCTAGCAGGATCAACTGGGCTTGGACTCGACGTAGAACTCCACGTTGTCGCCCTCGACCTTCGTCACCTTCATGTGCGCGGTGTACTCGACGCCTTCGGGCCCGGTGAATGTGCAGTCGAATTCGACGCCGACTTTCGCGTCCACTCCTGACGGACAGCTGACGTCTTTCGGCTTGAACTTCGTCTGCTTCGACACGACCTCGACAACCGATTTCGCGGCGCCATCGGGATTGATCTTCGAACCGCATCCACTGACGAGCATGGCCAGCACGGCGGCAAAGACCAGCAATGCGCGTCGCATCGTCGCAGTATCGCAGATCAGTGGGAACGCGACCAGGGTTGCGAACCGGCAACGGATGCCCGCTGCGCTGCTTCAGGGATGTGCCGGGCAGTGTTTTCGCGAGGAGTCGGGTATGGCCGCCGCCGTCGGAGCATGATCGTCGTTAATCGGTATGAAAGGAGCCGGTCATGGCAACCGACCTGACGCTCTATTTGAACGACGATCCCGGAGAACTTGCCCGCGTCGGCGACGTCCTCGGCCAAGCGGGCGCGAACATCGCCGGCTTGTGTGCGGTGGCGAGCGGCGGCGGACAGGCCGAGGTTCACATCCTCGTCGACGACGCGACGCCTGCGTTCGAAGCGCTGCAAGCCGCGGGAGTCAAAATCGCCACTGAGCAGGAGGTGCTGGTTCTGGAGATCGAGGACCGGCCGGGTGCCCTCGGTGAGATCACGCACCAACTCGGCGCAGCGAAGGTCAACCTCACCCTGGTGTACCTCGCGACGAACACCCGTCTGGTGCTGGGGGCGGACAATCTCGCCGATGCCAAGGCCGCGATCGGCTGATCACCTGGCGCGCCTGGATTGCGTCAGCCGCGCCTTCGCATCCCTGACCGTTTCGGCGGCGTCACGACTGGCCTGCTTGGCTTCGGCATAGGCGCCCTCGGCCGCTGCCAGGGCACCTTCGGCGTCCGAGAGGCGCTTCCGCATCTCGTCACGACGCAACCTGGCGACCGCCAGATCCGATTGTCGGTCCGACAACGCGTTCTCGGCGTCGCCTTTGGCGCGTTCGGCTGCGGCCAGTGCCGCTTTCCTCTCAGCCGTTTCCTTGGCGTCCTTGGCGTCCTTGGCGTCTTCGGAAGGGCGGCGGCCTTTCTCGCGCTGGCGCTCGTCGGAAGGCCGCTGCGACGGCCGCGCAGCTTTGGACCGGTCGTGGCCGCGCGCGGATGTGAGTACGGCTGTCGTCGCACCGAAATCGCCGAAACCCGACCACTGTTCGGCCTTGGCCAGCCGGCCGAGTCGTTCCGCCACGTCGGGATCGGCGACCGCGGCCTGCAGCGTCGAAATGACATCCTCGCGCACCGTTGCCGACGGATCCGCCATGTCTGCGCCGTCGAACGCGGCGCGGGCGAGCTCTTCGACAAGAGACCGCTGCTCGGCCGACAGCTCGCGGATGGCCGCGCCGTCCATCGCTGCGTGCGCTTCGCGCAGCCGCTCCCCCAGATCGGTCAGCGAACGCTTGACGTCGTCGTTGCTTCCCACGAGCCGGTTGACAACCCATGCCGCTGTGGTCGGCCTGCGCGCCGCAGAGATCCGCTTCGCCGCCGCAGCGTCGCCGCGCTTCTTGGCCGCGGCGGCGAGATCGGTGCGCAGCGCGGTGAACTCCTCGGGTTTGACTGTGTAGAGCTCGTCCAGCTCGTCAACGGCCATGACGCCATGATGCGCCATGAAGTCACCGACGCTCGACAGACCGCTGCGGCCGACATGCGACACTCTGGGCATGGTTGTCGCAATTGAACGCCCGAAGCTCGAAGGAAACATCGCCGTCGGCCGTGACCGCCAGATCGGGTTCGCCGAGTTCGGCGCACCGCAGGGACGAACCATTTTCTGGCTGCACGGCACCCCCGGGGCCCGCAGACAGATTCCCATCGAGGCCCGGGCGTACGCCGAAGAAGCAGACATCCGGCTGATCGGCATCGACCGGCCGGGCATCGGGTCCTCGACGCCGCATCAGTACGGGAACGTTCTCGAGTTTGCCGAGGATCTGCGCACCATCGCCGACGTCCTCGGCATCGACAAGATGGCCGTGGTCGGTCTGTCCGGCGGCGGCCCCTACACGTTGGCGTGCGCGGCGGCGATGCCCGAGCGCGTCGTGGCGGCAGGCGTCGTCGGCGGGGTCGCACCCACGGTCGGCGCCGACAGTATTGGCGGCGGCCTGATGGGGAATCTCGGAACACGCGTCGCACCGATCCTTGCTGTGGCGAAGGTACCGATCGGGATGGTTGCCACTACGCTGATTCGATTCATCCGCCCGTTCGGAGGCCCCGCGGCGGACCTTTACGGGCTGGTGTCGCCGCCGGCCGACCGTGCTCTGCTCGCGCGACCGGAGATCAAGGCGATGTTTCTCGACGATCTGCTCAACGGCAGCCGCAGGCAGATGGCGGCGCCGTTCTACGACGTCGTCGCCTTCGCACGTGACTGGGGATTCCGGCTGGACGAGGTCAAGGTGCACGTGCGCTGGTGGCACGGCGACGCCGACCACATCGTGCCCTATGCGCACGGACAGCATGTGGTGTCGCGGCTGCCCGACGCCGAGCTGTTCCCGATGCCGGGCGAGAGCCACCTCGGCGGCCTCGGCCGCGCCGAGGAGATCCTGCGCTCGATGCTCGAGGTGTGGGACAGCGCCGGCGCCCATTAGCCGATGAGAGCCATCGTCCTGCTCGCCCAGAGCGCTGCGCTGGACCAGGCGGGCACCGTGCACGCACTCGGCCTCGGCTGGACCGTCAGCGCCACACCGGTTCCCCAGCACGCGTTGGTCATCTTCGTCGAAGTCGAGTGGGCGGAACTCAACAAGTCCTTTCCGATCCGAGCCGAGTTGGTCGACAGCGACGGAGTGCGGGTGGCCCACACGGAACACGGCGTCATCAAAGCCAAACACAAACCGGTCCACCCCGCCGGAACCCCGGTCACCATCCCCTTCACCGCCACCATTCCGACCCTGAAGCTGACTGCCGGTGAGCGCTACCAGTGGCGGGTGTCGATCGACGACGAGATGCACGAAGACTGGCTGGCCGGGTTCACCGTCACCGACGACGACTGAGCAGCGTCAATCCCGAAGTACTGCAGGGTCTTTCGCGCCGAGCACGGCTCGCCGAAGCAGGTGCATCGCGACGGTCGTCGAACGCTCCCGGACATCGGAGCGGTTGCCCGGTAGAAGAAGCGTTCTGGTGAGCGTCGGACCGTCGGCCAGCATCACCGAGAAGCACACCGTCCCGACCGGCTTGTTCTTTGTTCCGCCACCCGGCCCGGCGATTCCGGTCGTCGCCACGGCGGTGTCGGCGCCGAAGCGCCGCAACGCACCACGGGCCATCGCCTCGGCCACCGGCTCGGACACCGCACCATGCGATTCGATGAGTTGGACATCGACGTCGAGCATGCCCGATTTCGCCTCGTTGCTGTAAGCCACCACACCGCCGGCCACGTAACCAGACGATCCCGGAATGTCGGTCAGCCTGGCTGCGACCAGCCCCGCCGTGCACGACTCCGCCGTCGCAATACGGCGGCCAGCCAGCAGCGCCGCCACCTGATCGTCGACCAGCGTGCCGTCTTCGGAAAAGATCTGGCGCGCATGGTGTTCGCGCAGGACGCCGAGCAACTCCGCATACACCGGCGCCGCATCCGGCTGATAGCGGGTGACGATCTCGAGCTCACCCCGACGCAGACAGGTGGTGATCTCCAGCCGCTCGAACCCGTCGATCTGTCCCTCCGCATCGCGCAGCGTCTCGGCGAGGCCCGACTCGGGAAGCCCGAACATGCGGACCATGTCCTGCCGGTACTCCGTGCGACCCGCGATGGCCTCCTGTAGTCCTTGGGTCTGCACCGCGGTGTGCCACATCGGCTGCAACTCGCGCGGCGGCCCCGGCAGCACGACGACCGTCGGCTTGCCCGCGACCACGACGCCGGGTGCCGTGCCCACCGGATCGAGGATCTGTGCGCCGGCGGGCACCATGGCCTGCTTTCGGTTGGCGGCCCGCACCGCGTCGAAATCCGCCTCGGTGAAGCGCGCCCGCAGCCGCTTGAGGATAGCCGCGATCTTCTCCTCGAGGACGTCGTCGAGCACCAGTTCGCGCCCACAGAACTGCGCAACGACTTCAACTGTCATATCGTCGGCCGTCGGCCCGAGTCCGCCGCTGGTGACGATGAGGTCGACTCCCTCGCCGGCCAGGAATTGGAGCGCAGCCGCGATGTCGCCCTGACGGTCGCCGCAGATCGTGACGTGGGCCAGCTCGACCCCGAGCTCGAGCAACCGGTCGGCGATCCACGGGCCGTTGCGGTCGGCCACCCGCCCGGTCAGAACCTCTGTCCCGGTGACGACGATGCCTGCGCGTGCGCTCACGGACTATGCATACACGACGACGTGCTCGCCGCAGCGGGAGCCGTGGCCGCAACGTCCTTGCGCGCCCGCACCCGGATGCGCGCGCCGCGGTGCGGGACCAGGATGACGTGTTTGACTCGTTGCCGTTCACCCGCCGCCGTCGTGGTGGCCAGCTCGACCCGGCGCAGTACTTCGCGCAACACGAGCCGCAGCTCGATCATCGCGAACGTTGCGCCGAGGCAGCGGCGGTTGCCCCCGCCGAACGGCAACCACGTGGTGGGTCCTGTTGCGGCGCCGACCATTCGGTCAGGGTCGAACCGGTCCGGATGCGGATACTGCGCCGAACTGCTGTGCACCAATCCGATTCCGGGGGCCACCATGACTCCTGCCGGAAGGCGATAGCCGGCCAGCTCGACCGGCTCCTTGAGGATTCGGCCGACGTCGAACACGACGGGGCGGATCCGCAGGGTCTCCCTGGCGACCGCATCGAGGAAGTCGTCTCCTGCGGGATCGCCTGCAGCGCTCGCTTCGGCGGCACGCACAGCCTTGTCCAAGATCGCGGGGTGTCTCGTCAGCCGCTCCAGTGCCCATGCCAGGCCGGTGGCTGTGGTGTCGTGGCCCGCGACCAACAGGGTGATCAGCTGATCGCGCAGTTCCCGATCGGTCATCGTGTTGCCGTCTTCCCCGGCGGCGCGAACCAGCTTCGCAAGGGCGTCGGTGCGCGTCGCGAGTGCGGGATCGGTTCGGCGATCGGCGATTTCGGCGTACAGCAGGCGGTCGGCCTCGTCCATGTTGCGCCGCAGAGAGCGCCACAGCCCGAGCTTCTGCAGTCTCGGGCTGGCGATCGCGAGCGACGCCCATGGAGTCACGTTGAGCAGCTTGGGCATCACCTCTCGTAACGCCGTGAGGCGATCCGGGTCGGAGGCGCCGATCACCGTCCGCAGGATCACCTCGAGGGTGATCTCCGACATCTTGGGTGCGACCGCGAATTCGGTGCCCACCGGCCATGTCGCGACGTTCGCCGAGGCGATCTCGGCCATCACCTCGGTCTGCCGCACGACGGCGTCGCGGTGAAAGGCCGGCAGCATCTGCCGTCGCCGCTCCCGATGCACGTCGCCGTCGATCACCAGCACGGAACTGTTGCCCAGCAGACCAGCCAGCATCGAGTTCGCCTCACCGGCGTGATAGACCGTCGGACTTCCCGCGAACACCTTCTTGATCTCGGCCGGGTCGTCCAGATACACCAGCGTTCCCATGGTGGCGATTCGCATCGTGAACACGCTCCCGTACCGCCGCCTGCACGCGGAGATGAAGCGCGGCCAGTAGCGGGCCATCAAGGCGGCCTGGATCGGGGCGGGCAGCCGTGGCCCAGGCGGCAATTCGGCGCGCGCAGTGTCGGCCATGTCCTGAGCATACGAGCCGACCAGCGCGCGGTCGAAGATCAAACGGGCACGCGGCGGGACCGATCCGATGCCGGCCATACGTAGGGCAGATCGTCGGGGACGTCGGGAAAAAACCGGCGATAGTGCGCCGGATCCTTGCGGACGAGTGCGGACTGGTGGCTGCGGTGGAACGCGGGATCACCGAGCCACGGAGGCAGTTCGCCCGCCGTGGCCAGGTCGGGCTGTGTGCGCACAGAGATCTGCCCGATCGTGCGTGTCAGATCCTCGACGAGGGTCGCGGCGCATGTGTCTGCGTTCCCGACTTCACACCACGCCGCGCAGATGTCGAGCCCATATCGCACGAGCGCCTCCTCGTATCCTGCCCACATCGCGGCCGCCGGATGATGCCGCCACCCGTAGCCGGGAACGGTCAGCGCCCGCAACACCTGGATGACCTCGACGCGTTGCTTGCCGAGACGGCGCGTGTCGAGCACGTGCGCGGAGTCGGCGAAGGCGCTGTACGGCAGGAACGTCTGCATCGCCCGAATGAGTACCCCGGCTACCGGTAATGTCATTCTCGTGACGGCGCCGAAATCCCTGCGGGAGCTGTTCGACCAGATCGGACTGGAGGAGGTGCCTGCCACGGACGGCACCGTCGTCATGGAGATGCCCGTCGACGAGCGGGTCACGAACACCGCGGGCGGCCTGCAGGGCGGACTCATCGCCACGATGGCCGATGTGACGGCCGGCCAGCTCGCCGCGCGCAGTACGCCCTTTGGCCACGCCATCGCGACCACCGATCTCTTCGTCCGTTATCTGCGACCCATCAAGGAACGGAACGGGCCTGCGCGCGCCGTCGCCAAGATTCTTCGCACCGGCAAGCGGTCGGTCGTCATCCAGGTCGACATCTACCGCGGTGACGACGGCGAACTCGGTGCGACGGCCACCGTCAACTTCGCGGCCGTCGGATAGGACGTCAAGCATGGATCTGTCCGGTGTCGGCATCTGGAACTACGGACTGCGTTACGGCGACAAGGCGGAATCCGCCGACGTCGCAGCGGAATTGGACGAACTCGGGTATACGGCGCTGTGGATACCCGACGTCGGCGGTACGCCGGTGCTCGAGTCAGTGGACCACCTGCTTTCGGCGACCGACGACATCGTTGTCGCGACGGGAATCCTCAATCTCTGGATGAACGATCCAGCCGATGTGGCGGCGTCCTACGCGTCGCTGACGGCCGCCCACGGCGACCGGTTCCTGATGGGCATCGGCGTCAGTCACGCGCCGCTGATCGACTCGACCGAGCCGGGCAGATATCGCAGGCCGCTGGCTGCCACCGCGTCGTTCCTCGATGCGCTGGACAGTGCCGAGCAACCCGTCCCGGCCGACGCACGGGTGCTCGCGGCGCTCGGGCCGAAGATGCTGGAGCTGGCGGCGAACCGGTCGCGCGGCGCCCACCCGTACCTTGTCACGCCAGAGCACAGTCATCGTGCCCGTGAAGTGCTTGGCCATGGCCCGCTGCTGCTTCCCGAACAGACCGCCATCCTCACCGACGACGCCGCCGAGGCCCATGACATCGGAAGCAGTTGGCTCCGAAGGTATTTGGCGATGCCGAACTACGCAAACAACATGCGCAGACTCGGCTTCTCCGCCGACGACGTGGCGTCGGTGAGTGACCGGCTGCTCGACGCGATCATCGTCTGGGGCGACGAGGCCGCGGTGATCGGCCGAGTGAACGAGCACTTGGCCGCCGGTGCCGACCACGTATGCCTCCAGCTGCTGACGGCTGACTCGAACGAGTATCCGCGTCAGGAGTGGCGGCGCATCGCCGATGCGCTGCGCCAGCCCTGAGGCCCCTCACTCGGTCCTGGCCAGCACCTCGCGAACCAGCTCCAGGTGAGTGTGCGGGTGCAGGAAGGCGAAGCGGCCCACCGTTTCGCCTTCCCACTTCGTCGGCGGGATGAAGGCGACCTGATCCGCATGCAGCCGCTGCGCCCATGCGTCGTAGTCCTCCGGCTTCCAGCCAAGCCTGCGGAACAACACCACCCCCAGGTCGGGCTCGCGGATCAGCTCCAGCTGCGGTGCAGCCTTGATCAGCTCCGCGGTTTGGCGTGCCAGCGACACAGCGACCTCGATGGCGCTCCGGTATGCCTCGAGCCCGTTCACCGCGAGTGAGAACCATAACGGCAGCCCCCGCGCCCGGCGGGTCAGCTGATAGGCGTAATCCGACGGGTTCCACTCCCCGTCGGATGTGTGGATCACGTCGAGATACGACGCGTCCTGAGTATGCGTCGCGCGGGCCAGCTCCGGGTCTCGATACAGCAGCGCACAGCAGTCGAACGGGGTGAACAACCATTTGTGCGGGTCGAGGATGAACGAGTCGGCCTCTTCCAGCCCCGCGTACTTGGGGCGCAGCGAACGGGCGAAGATGCCGGAGCCGCCGTAGGCGCCGTCCACGTGAAACCACCAGCCCCGCTCCCGAGCCAAGGCGCCGACGCCCGCAAGGTCGTCGATGATGCCCGCGTTTGTCGTGCCCGACGTGCACACCACCGCCGCGATATCCGTTGCGTCGGCGGGCACGACATCTCGTACGGTTTCGGCGGTGAGCCGATGATCCGGCGTGTCGACCACCAGGGCATCCATCTCCAGTAGCCGAAGCGTGTTGACGATCGACGAGTGCGCATCGGAGCCGACGACGACGCGCAGGCGTCCCGTTGCCCCGCGCCGTTTGGCGGTCTCTCTGGCAGTCGCGAGTGCGGACAGATTGCCTGCCGAGCCACCCGAAACGAAGCAACCTCCTGAGGTGATCGGCAGGCCTGCCTCGTTGGCGATCACGCGCAGCACGCTGTTTTCGGCAGCGATGGCGCCGGACGCCTCCAGCCACGAGATGCCCTGAATCGAGGCGCAGGACACCAGCATGTCGAACAGCAGGCTGGCCTTGGTCGGCGCCGCAGGGATGAAGCCGAGGAACCGCGGGCTGTCCGCCGATATGACGCTGGGCGCGATCACCGAGGTGTACACGCCGAGCACCTCGTCGGGTTGCCGCGGCGTATCGCGGATCAGCCCGTCGAGCCGGTCGTACAACTCCTCTGCGGGTAGCAGGCCCTTGTCCAGCGGTACGGGGTCCATCCGCAATCTGTTCTCCGCGTAGGCCAATACGCTGCGAACCATTTGCTCTGTCTGCTGGTCGACCTCGTGCATGGCACCTCTCCTCTATTCGATCGGCACCACCACTGGTGGCGTGTTGTATCCGGCCACCCGCACCCAGTCCGCGACTGTGCCGTCGCGCGGTACGACGCCGTGAACGTCGACGGTTTCGCCTGGGAAGACCGTCACGTAGTTGTCGCTGTATTCGATGGGCAGGATCTCGTCGCCGTCGGGCGCGCTCAGAATCTCGGCTCGCTCGAAGAACGCCACCCGCCCAGTGGTGTTCTTCAGACGAATGGCGACGCCGTTCTCGCCCGCCGCATCGGTTCGTTGGGCACTCACCTGCAACGGAACCCGCGGCATCCAGTTCAGTGCCGTCATGTCCGCCCAACTCACCTGCCTCAGTTCGAACGCCCAGTCGTTCGTCGGATCACCAAGATCGTCCCGCTGTTGCGACTGCCAGTAGACGTTTTCGGCAAGAACGGTTCCGTCGTCGTCGACCACCTCGCACCGCACGAAGAACACACTCGAGTCGCGGGCCACCTTCGGCAGGGTCATCGCCTCCACGCTTCCACCCGAGGCGACGTCGAGGTTCTCGGTCGTCCGGTCTTCGCGCATCTTGCCCTGCAGGTCGTAGACGCGGACCCGGACCTTCAGGTTCGACCGGTCGTCGGGCGTCTGGTTGACCAGCGTCACGTGCGCCTTGGTGTGGTCGGCCGTGGCATACGAGTCGAACACCACCGACAGCGGGCGGAGGCCCTTCTTCGCCCCGTAATAGGCACCGCCGGGCCGCAGGTAGTAGTCGAAGATGTTGCCGAAGAACGACGGCCAATGGTTGTTCAACATCCAGTAGATGGTCATCTTGTGGCTCGCCCAGCCGTTCGCGGCGAACGCCTCGAACTGAGCTCGCGTCGATTCGTAGTGTGCCAGTTGGGCTTTGCGGGTGAACTCCTCGGCATCGTCGGAGGGTCCGTAGCGCCGGTCGACCGCTCGCTTGATGCTCTGCAGCGCGGCGTTCTTCGGGTTCGAGCCGGCGTGGAAGGACCACGTGTCGTTGATCGGCCACAGTTTGTCGGGCGGGATGAACTTCTTCAGGCTCGCGAACGGCGGGATGTGCTCGTTGTCGCCCTGTTCGGCGGTGGACCCGCGGGTGGCGCCGTATTGCCCGCTGAACCAGTAGCCCGGCGACCGCCAGCTGTACGGGCCCGCCATGTGGATGCCGTCCCAGTCGCGCTCGCCGCTGCTGTCCCGCGCCAAGGACGAAACGGTGTCCACGGTGGCGTTCTGCCAGTGCGAGTCATCAAGGACGGCATGGTATTTCGCAAGGATGTCGGCGGGCGGCTTGCCGTCGCTTCCGTTGGCCCAGATGAACACCGACGGGTGTGAGCGCAGCACCAGGATCTGCGACCGCAGGCTGTCGGCGGCCACCCGGCGGTCCTCGTCGTCCCACTGGGACCACTTCTCCCACTGGTTGCAGCACATCCAGCCGTACATCAGAGGGATGCCGAGCTCGTCGGCCTTCTCGATGATGTGCTCGCCGGGAAACTTACCCTCCAGCCGCACCATGTTGAGGCCGAGATCCTTGACGTACCCCAAGATCGCGTCCTCGCGGTCGGGGTCGTCGGCGAACAGGAGGTCGGGCGTGTAGGCAGCCCCGCGGACCAGGAAGTCGCGTCCGTTGACGGTCAGATAGAAGTTGCCGCCCTTGCCGAGATCGGGAAAGTCGCCGTCGGAGTCACGGTGCTGGGAGACGGTGCGGATGCCGAACCGGAGGTCAGACGAATCCGACGTCTGCCCGAACTGGCTGAACTCCAGACGTAGGTCATAGAGGTCAGGCTTTCCAAGGGTGTAGGGCCACCACAGGTCGGGATTGCTCACCGTCAGCGCGTCGAATCGGTCCGGGTTGAACGTCACTTCGCGCTGTTCGCCCGGCAGCAGCGTCACCGGCTGTTCGACGTCGATGCTCGGCTTGCCTTCACGGCTGATGGTCCCCTTCAGCACACCGCGGACCTGCTCCGTCGAGTAGTTGTGCACAGACGTGTGGATGGTGAGCCGAGCGGAATCGGTTCGCGGTAAAGGCAGTTCGGTGTTGACGACGGCAGGCCCAAGCGACACCGCGCCGCCGACCTTCAGATATACCGGCTTCCAGATACCCGCATTCCGGTCGGAGACAAATGAGTTGCCGCGGTCGGGGTTCTTGCCCGCGCCCTGGTAGCCCAGGTACTTCCAGTTGATCCAGTCCCACCAACTGTCCGCCAGCTCGACTCCGTTGATGTCCTGCAGAGCCTGCTCCGGCGTGATCTTGATGGCGAGGGTGTTCGGCACGCCCGGAGCGATCCATCGCGCCACGTCGAGTTCGTGGGCGTTGTACATGCCGACGACTTGGGTGCTGTCGGCGACCAGGTGGCCGTTCAGCCAGACCTCGGCGCGGTAGTTGATGCCGGGTAGCTCCAGCAGGTATGTGGTGTGACCGGCGGGTGCGGTGAACGTCGTGCGATACCACCAGTCCTGCTTGTAGAGGTCCGCAGGCACCTCGTCGCGGAGGTTCTTGCCGTAGTAGAGGTCGGGATACGTGCCGTCATCCTGCAACGCTTCGAGGACGGTCGCCGGCATGTGCCGGACGGTGTGCCAGCCCGGCGCCGTGTAGTCGGCACGCGAGACCGTCGCACCGTCGGCGCCCAGTTGGCTGGCCGACGCGAGCTGCCAGCCGTGCGCGAGTTCGATGCGGTCGGGCGGCTGCGCAGGCCAGGCGAAGGTCGGCAGGGAACCCGCGCAGGCCAGCAGTAACAGGACGACGAGGAGTCCGGACAGGACGGTGCGGCGCCGGGTCGATATAGCCGTCTCCTCTCGGTGTGTTCCGCTCGTCGCATGCGCGGATTCGTCGACACTACGGGTGGTGACGCAATACGGCTGATTGTGATCAAGAACCGTAGTCTCGGGTGATGGTCACCGGGCCGCCGGGTCGGATCGACGAGATCGCCGCGAGCGAGGTAGGACCCGAGGTGGGCGCGTTCTTCGATCTCGACGGCACGCTGGTTTCGGGCTTCACCGCGACAGCCCACGCAGGCGACCGGATCCGGCGCAGACAGGCCAGGATCGGAGAGATTCTCGGAGTGCTCGAAGCCTCGATCAGATACCGGCTCGGCCGCATGCAGTTCGAGCGTCTGATCGTGCGGGCGGCGGGATATCTCAAGGGTGAGTCGCTGCGAGAACTCGACGAGCTGGGCGACCGGCTGTTCGTTCGCCACATCGCGTCGCGGGTCTACCCGCACATGCGCGAGGTCGTGGCCGCCCACCAGCAACGCGGCCACACGGTAGCGCTGTGCTCGTCGGCGCTGACCATCCATGCCGAACCGGTTGCTCGTGCCCTCGGCATCGAGAGGTTGCTCTGCAATCACTTCGCCGTCGACGAGAACGGTCGCCTGACAGGCGACATCGAAAGGCCCATCATCTGGGGAAGCAGGAAAGCCGATGCGGCACAGCGCTTCTGCGATGACAACGGCGTCGACTTGCAGCGCAGCTATTTCTACGCCGACGGCGACGAAGATGTCGCGTTGATGTCGTTGATCGGTCATCCCCGACCCGTGAACCCGCGTTCGGGCCTAGCGGCGGCCGCGGCGGTCAACGGGTGGCCCGTGTTGCGCGTGGCCGTGCCGGGCCGGAGGGGCTGATTCCCGCCCGATGAGTGTCTTCGACGGTCTGTCGCTGGCGTGCAGCGGTTTCCTGCTGGCGGTGCTGTGGATGGACCTGATCTTCGACAGCCAGGTTCGGTCTGTGCGGGGCGGTGAACTCCCCGAGCCGATCCTTGCATCCATCGCGGACTACTACCGACGTGCGACCACCACATCGCGCCCGATGAGCCGGCTGATCGCGGCGGTCATGGTGATTCTATTGGGCACGTTGGTGTTTCGCGGTTTGCGTGGCGACGAGCCGGTGATGGTGACCGCAGTGTCGGCCGTCCTTGCCGCGATTCCCATTGTGCTGGCGTTGTTGCGAACTCTGCCCGACGCCGTCCGGCTCGGCGCGCGGTCCGACGGGCCGGTCGAGCAGTCACGGCTCGCACGATCGATTTTCCGCGACCACATCGCGTGCCTGCTGGCGATATCGGCCCTTCTGGCGGTGTTGCTGGTTTGGTGAGCGGTGCCGCGGGCAATCCCCCGGCGGGGGTCGGGGCAACTCCCTTCATGAGAAACGAGGAACCGCGACATGAATGCGCGACGTTTGATCCTGCTCGTAGGCGCGGCGCTACTGGTCGCCGGTGTGATCGCGCTACTCATTCCGGTGTCGATCACCGGTGACGGGAATTCGATCGGCTGCGGAAACGCCATCGCTGCGGATTCCTCGGAAGCTGAGGCCGCCAACAACAAGACGGTGGCGAACGTGCCGATCCTCAACCAGATCGTTCCGCACAACGACTACGTCGCCAACTGTCAGTCGGCGGTGTCCAGCAGGCGGACCTGGTCCATTCCGTTGACGGTCATCGGCGTACTGGTCGTGCTGGGTTCGTTGGCGGTGCCGCGAACGCGCACTGTTTCGTAAATCACACTTTCGGGCAGTCCTACAGGCAGCAAAGCGCTAGAGACCTTGAGACCGGAGGGGGCGCCATCATGGCGAGCGAAGACCAAAAGACAGAAGAGACCGAAGAGAATGACAGCGAACAGCAAGACGATCGGCCGCGGACCGAGAAGCCCGAGGTCAAGGATGAGCACAAAGAGAAGGCCCAGGAGATGCGGAAGGAGTACGTGGAAGAACGCCCCACGGTGATCATGCCGGGGAGCGGTGGCACCGTGGCGGGCACGGCCGTCAACGAGTGGCTCGAGGACGACGGAAGCCCGAAGTTCGGGGACGAGTCTGAGTCAGCGGCCGACAAGTCGGAAAGCGATGACGTAGAGACCGGCAGGACCGACGATGACAAGTCATACGGCGACACGGTGGCGGATGACAAGGAAAGAAACGAGCGAATTCGGAAAGCGCACGAGGAGGCACAGGCCGACCAGGCGCAAAACGACGAGGCGCAGGGCGACGCGGCCCAGACCGACGACGAGCAGAGCGACGACGAGCAGACCGACGACGAGCACAGCGACAAGGCGGACCACGACGCGGCCAAGGGCGACGAGGCTAAGAAAGACGGTTAGGCGGCGTAAAGCTCTCCGCAGGCCTGCGTGGATCGCCGATGCCGGCGCGTACTAAACTAGAACACGTTTCAGTTCGCCTCTCGCGCCAAAGGAGCCTCGCATGCATACGGCCATCTGCGACGACCTCGACATCGAGTTTCCGATCTTCGCTTTCACACACTGCCGTGACGTGGTGGTGGCGGTCAGCAAGGCCGGCGGTTTCGGTGTGCTCGGCGCCGTGGGCTACACCCCCGAGCAGCTCGAGATCGAGCTGAAGTGGATCGACGAGAACATCGGCGACCACACCTACGGCGTCGACATCGTCATTCCGAACAAATACGAAGGCATGGATTCCAACCTGTCCGCCGACGAACTGACCAAGACCCTGCAGGACATGGTTCCGCAGGAACACGTCGACTTCGCCCGCAAGATCCTCTCCGACCACGGCGTGCCGATCGAAGGCAGCGGCGCCGACGCGTTCCAACTGCTCGGGTGGACCGAGGCGACGGCGACCCCTCAGGTCGAGGTGGCGCTGCAGCATCCGAAGGTGACGTTGATCGCCAATGCGCTCGGGACCCCTCCCGCGGAGATGATCAAGCACATTCACGACGAAGGCCGCAAGGTTGCGGCGCTCTGCGGCTCACCGTCGCAAGCCCGCAAGCACGCCGACGCAGGCGTGGACATCATCATCGCCCAGGGCGGCGAGGCGGGCGGACACTGTGGTGAGGTCGGCTCGATCGTGTTGTGGCCGCAGGTCGTCAAGGAGGTCGCCCCCGTTCCGGTGCTGGCCGCGGGCGGCATCGGCAGCGGCGAGCAGATCGCCGCGGCTCTGGCGCTCGGCGCGCAGGGCGCATGGACCGGTTCGCAGTGGCTGATGGTCGAGGAAGCCGAGCACACCGCCGTCCAGCAGCAGGCCTACGCCAACGCCTCGAGCCGCGACACCGTTCGTAGCCGGTCGTTCACCGGTAAGCCCGCCCGCATGCTGCGCAACGACTGGACGGAGGCGTGGGAAAAGGAAGACAATCCGAAGCCCCTCGGTATGCCGTTGCAGTACATGGTTTCCGGTATGGCGGTCGCCGCCACGCACAAATACCCGAACGAAAGCGTCGACGTCGCCTTCAACCCGGTCGGTCAGGTCGTCGGCCAACTGAACAAGGTGGAGAAGTCGTCCGCGGTCATTCAGCGCTGGGTCCAGGAATACCTCGAGGCGACCACGAGGCTCGACGAACTCAACGAAGCCGCCACCGTCTGATCTAGGGCGTCGGCGGGGGTGCGAGGCCGGGCAGCACCGGTCCCGGCGGCGGTCCGTCGGGTGGTGGCGCTACCGGCGCCAGCGGATCAGGTGCCGGCGCGCTAAGTGGCGGAGTGCCGGGTGGCGCCTGGGGCGCCACGGGCATGCCGTTGGTCGGCATCGCATTGGCGTCGAGCGGACGCTGCGTCAGTAGTAGCAGGGCGTCCTTTCCACTGATCTCCTGCGTCTGATATGCGTGAATCAGGTCGAGTAGGTAGGACGTACCGCGGCTTTCGGGAGGGCCGACGGGAACAGCAGAGGTGCCCGGCGGCAGGTTGTCGGGACTGGCCAGATGTGGGACCTCGGCGGGCGGCGGCGCAGGCAGCGCGGGGTCGTCCGCTGCGGCCTGGGTGGAGATGGACTGCTCGCCCGGTGAGGGCTGCGGCGCCGGCGCCGGCGCGTCAGGATCGGCATGTGCGACCGGGACCGCGAGCATCAACGCCGCGAAGGCTCCGAGTGCGCCACCAGCCAACGGCAGCGACCACACCTTGTCAGACTTCTTCACCGATACCCCCTTGGCTTTCTCGACGGCTATGGGGAACTTCAGTTTTAGTACACCAATTGTTACACCTGTGCACTATGTGACCAAGGTGTCATTAATGAGAAACGGAGCGGAACACGTTTCACTTGCGACTTTCCGCCAAGTTTCGGAACCCCCTTCACCGCTTCCCATCTGTGGTGTAGCAATGCCATACGGGCACTAGACAACGTCGTATGAGGAGTCCATTCATGCCATCTCCGAACCTCCCACCCGGGTTCGACTTCACTGACCCCGACATGTACGCCGAACGGCTGCCGGTCGACGAGCTGGCGCACATGCGGAAGGTGGCTCCGATCTGGTGGCAGCAGCAGGACCGGGGCAACCTCGCGTTCGGCGACTCCGGCTACTGGGTGGTGACCAAGCACAAAGACGTCAAGGAGGTGTCCCGCCGCAGCGACGTCTTCTCCAGCAACAAGAAGACGGCCTTGCCGCGGTATCGCGACGAGGCTGATCCGGCGTCTCTGGAGACGGGCAAGGTCGTGCTGCTCAACCAAGATGCCCCGCATCACACCCATCTGCGCAAGATCGTCTCGCGCGCATTCACGCCGCGGGCCGTCGAGTCACTGCGCGACGAGCTTCGCGACCGGGCGCGCGACATCGCCAAGCGAGCTGCGGCCGAGGGATCCGGTGATTTCGTCGAGCAGGTGTCGTGTGAGCTGCCGCTGCAGGCGATCGCCGGGTTGATGGGTGTGCCGCAGGAAGACCGTATGAAGTTGTTCGAGTGGTCCAACCAGATGGTGGGCGACCAGGACCCGGAGTACGCCAGGAACGATCCGTCGGCCGCGGCGGTCGAACTGATCATGTACGGCATGCAGATGGCCGCCGAGCGTGGCAAGAACCCCGGCGACGACCTCGTCACCAAGCTGGTGCAGGCCGATGTCGAGGGTCACAAGCTCACCGACGACGAGTTCGGTTTCTTCGTGATCCTGCTGGCGGTGGCGGGAAACGAGACCACCCGCAACTCGATCACCCAGGGCATGATGGCCTTCACCGAATTCCCGGACCAGTGGGAGCTTTTCAAGCGGGAGCGTCCTTCCACCGCCGCCGACGAGATCGTCCGATGGGCAACGCCGGTCACCTCGTTCCAGCGCACCGCGCTCGTGGACACCGAGTTGAGCGGCGTCGAGATCAAGAAGGACGACCGGGTGGTGATCTTCTACCGCTCGGCAAACTTCGACGAAGAGGTGTTCGACGACCCCTACGCCTTCAACGTCCTGCGGGATCCGAACCCACACGTCGGCTTCGGCGGGACCGGTGCCCATTACTGCATCGGTGCGAACCTCGCCAGGATGACGATCGACCTGATCTTCAACGCCATCGCCGACGAAATGCCCAACCTGACGCCGATCTCCCCGCCCGAGCGCCTGCGGTCAGGATGGCTCAACGGCATCAAGCACTGGCGGGTCGACTACACCGGCACGGCCGCTAACGGGATCTAGCCGGCGGGTAGTCGATGATCGAGCGCCAGTAGTCCTCGGGGATCTCCTCGCCCGACCGCAGGACGACCGCGAGGCCGGTTGCCATCGCGATGCCGAGCAGCCCGAGCCACAGGCCGGTGACGGCGATGACGGCCCACAGGATCGTCGTGACCGTCGGCCATGGCGAGAGCAGCGCGAGTATCGGCGCGAAGAAGAAGCCGGTGCCGATGTACCAGGACGACCCCGCGCGGTCGGATTTCAGCACGAAGCGCAGCCAGCGCGGGATGGACGAGTCCACCGGCCTTGTGTCAGGCATTCAGTCGGTCTCCTCTCGACACCTCCTCACGGTGCCCGGCGTGGGTAATGGAAGCAATTACCTCCGGGGTAGTTCCTGGTACGGTCGCAGTCAGCGCGCCTCATTGGTATGACCACTTGACCTCTGGCCACTTGTCCGACATTGTGGGGCCATGGCCCTTCAACCGGTGAACCGGCGCTCGGTACCCGAGGATGTATTCGATCAGATCGTCGCCGACGTACTCAGCGGCGAGATGCAGCCGGGAGAGACGCTCCCGAGCGAGCGCCGGCTCGCCGAACTTCTCGGTGTGTCCCGGCCGGCCATCCGCGAGGCGCTCAAGCGGGTATCTGCTGCCGGGCTGGTCGAGGTACGCCAGGGCGACGCCACCACCGTTCGAGACTTCCGCAGGCACGCAGGCCTGGACCTTCTCCCCCGGCTATTGCTCCGGGCGGGCGAACTGGACCTGTCGGTCGTTCGCAGCATCCTCGAGGCCCGGCTGCACAACGGACCGAAGACGGCGGAACTCGCCGCTTTGCGCCGCAAACCGGGCCTGGCCGCACTCCTCGACGACGCGGTGCGCGAGCTGGAATCCGCAACCGACGCGATCGCACGGCAACGTCACGCCCTGACTTTTTGGGACCACGTCGTCGACGGAGCGGACTCGATCGTGTTCCGGCTGATGTACAACACGCTGCGGGCTGCCTACGAGCCTGCCCTGCCCGCCCTCGCCGTGGTGATGGCCGCCGAGGTCGGCCGCCCGCAGGCCTACCGCGAACTCGCCGCAAGGATCTCGGCGGGTGAACCCGATGCCGCGAAGAAGGCGGCGATCGACCTCCTCGAACCCGCCACCGCCGCAATGCTCGCCGTGATCACCGAATTGGAGGGATTGTCTTGACCACAGCCACCGAGCGCCCGACGCGCAAGGGATTCACCCTGCGGAATGCGGGCATTGAATTCTGGAAACATCCGTCCCCCTGGGTGATCGGCACCATATTGGTGTCCGCGCTGACGGCGCGCATGGTCGTCGGTGACTGGCGGCTCAGCGATGCACTGGTGCCGGTGATGATGCTCGCACTGTTCCCCTTCTTCGAATGGATCGTCCATGTCTTCGTTCTGCATTGGCGCCCGAAGACATTCGGCGGATTGACCATCGACCCAGTGCTCGCACGTGAACATCGACGCCATCATGTCGATCCGCGCGACATTCCCACAATCTTCATACCCTGGAAGGCCCTGTTGTGGGCCGCACCGCTCGCGGTCGGCACTGCGCTGCTTGCGTTTCCCGAGTTGAACCTCGGACTGACGTTCCTTGTGGTCCTGATGATTCTCGGACTGGGCTACGAGTGGACCCACTACCTGATCCACAGCGACTACAAGCCGAAAACCCGGTTATATCGCACGATTTGGCGAAACCACCGTCAACACCACTTCAAGAACGAGCATTACTGGTTCACCGTGACCAGCTCGGGCACCGCCGACCGGGTGCTCGGCACATATCCCGATCTCGCGTCGATCGAGACGTCGCCGACAGCCAGGAACCTCTACGCGATGGAGGCTTAGCGCACGCCGGTCGGTTCGGCTCGCCTGGGGCGGCCGACAGCCGAAATCCCGTATCCCAGAGCCAGAATGAACGCCGCCAGCAATCCGATGTTGACGGTGACGACGGCCATCCCGACGGAGTCGGGATCCAGGAAGTAATAGGGCGCGCGCCGCCCGGCTCTGTTGAGCACGACCAACGCCAGGATCAGATAGGCCGCCGGATAAATCAGCCAGAGCAGAGGTTGCCACCAGCGGACCACCCGCCTGCGGCGTCCGACAACGAGCCAGTCCACGGCGGCCAGGACCGGGACGACGATGTGCAACAGGATGTTGGCCGGGGTGTACCCCATGCTGTAGTCGGTCAGCAACAGATTCCAAAGAATCCCTGCCGCAACGACATACAAAACAACAGCACCATGGATGCCGACCCGGTCGTCTACCCGAGGGGAGAGCAGACTCCACAGGTAGTACGCCGCGGCAAGCATGTTGGCCTGGTAAGTGAAGGTGATCAGCCGCCAGAGCACACCGGACCGCGATGTCGTCTCGACCGCGATCAGCGCGATCACCACCGCCGCGACAATCAGGACGCGTAGGGAGACCCGCACATGGTCATTATCCAGGCGGTGGCGGCTGAGGCGCATCCGCAGGCGGCGGGACCAGCAGCGGATCCTGCGGCGGCACCACGTCGACGGGAGCCTGCGCCGGTTCGTCCGGCTTGCCGATGCCGGAGATCCTGTCTCGGATCCGTCCCAGGAATCCCCCACTGCGCTGCGGCACCGGTGTCACCTCCGCGGGCACCAGACCCGGCGCCGGGTCGGTGACGCCCGGGGGCAGCGGCACACCGTTGGGGGCAAGCGGGCCCTGCGGAAGGGATCTGTCGGTAGGCGCGAGCGGGTCAGGAGCTCCCGCCTCGGGTGCCAGTGGGTCGGCGACCGGAACCGGTTCGACGTCGTATACCGGTGGCGGAGGCGGCTCTGCGGGCGGCGGTGGGAGCGCCGCTTCCAGGGTGGGCGTTGCGGCAGGAGCCGGCCTGGTAGCCTGCAGTGCGGCAGGAGCATCGGAGGTGCTCGCTGCGGGTGGCTTCTCCGCCGGTTTCGCGCTCTCACCCGTCGTCAGTTGCATGCCGATCGCCAGTGATCCCGACACCACGAAGGTCACCACGCCGATACCCAACATGGCGCCGGCGGCGCCAACACGCGGAAACAGCGATGACCGTCGAGGCGTGGTCTGCACGCGACCCGAGTCCTCCCGGCCTTCGTCGAGATAGAAGTCGGGTCCGTGAGTCGACGCCATGGCGGCACCGCGGGCGAGCGCCAACTGGGCCTCGGCGGGCACGAACACGGGCACGGCCAGCACCTCTTCGAGATGCGGTGTGATCGCCTCCAGGTCGCTGCCCGACCCGACCAGCACTAGGGCCTCAGGTTGCCACTCGGCCTGCGCGAAGATTGCGCTCAACCAGCGGGCCAGGTCCTCGTCGGTAGTGACGGCGTGGTTGACCGTGGTCTGCACATCGCCACGGGCCGAGTCGACCACCAGCACGACGACGCTGTCGGGCTCGATCACGCACACGGCGGTGATCTCGTAACCGATGACGCCCGCGATCCCGCGGGCAAGCGCTTCGGTGGCTTCGGGCATCCGCACCGCGACGACGTTGTCAAAACCGGACTCCGACAACGACTCCAGAAGAAGGGAAGCCTCCGTATCGGCGTCCTCGCTCCAGGTGACGCCGATCGAGTGGAGGCGGTGGCCCCGCGCCGCAGCGATCGCCTCGGTGCGCATCACCGCCGCAGCCGCCTTCTCAGAGGTGTTCACGGCGCTGACAAGGCCTCGTTCGTGAACCGCGAACTCGTCCTTGTCCATGGTGGCGCCGTCGGCTTCCTGGCCTTCGACAAGGACGAGCCCAACGGTGGTCGGCGTCATGGACAGTCCGAGCACCGCGTCCATCCGCACCCCCTTTGGGACATCTCGTTACGGGTGGTCTACGTCACCTATCGGGAAGTGAGACTACCTGGATCTGATGAGATAGCTGCCCTCGGGCGCTCGCCGTCGCCACTTACTCGATGCCGAGCAAATCTCCGATGCTGTGTAACGGGTTTGGACCGCTAAGGACAGATCGGACAGCAAACTGGAAAATGTTGCTGACCGATTTCTCAACCCGTCAGGATGTCCGCAAGAGCCGACGGTTCCACATTGCCGCCGGAAAGGATCATCACCGTGGCTCCGGGTGGCGTCGCGCCCTGCCGGTACGCGGCGAGCGCGACTGCGCCACTTGGCTCGCTGACAAGGTGCGCATTGACGGCGAGTTCCTTGACGGCGGCGCGAATCTCGTTTTCCGAAACCGTGATCATGCCGTCGATGACCCGTTGAAGATGCGCGAAGGTCAGCGCGGACGGCTGCGAACGCAGGCCGTCGGCGATGGTCCGGTTGCGGTCCTCGATGGACCAGTCCACTCGCCTGCCCCGTTGCAGGCCGTCGGTCGTATCGGCAGCAAGCTCGGGCTCGACCCCGAAGACCCTGACCTTCGGTCGCCTGGCCTTGATCGCGGTGCCGACGCCGGAGGCCAGACCGCCGCCACTGACCGGTATCAGCACGTTCTCCACGTCGGGCAGGTCGTCGGCGATCTCCAGGCCGATCGTGCCCTGGCCCGCGATGACGTCCGGATGGTCGAAGGGCGGTATCAGCACGCCGCCCGTCCGCTCCAGAAGCTCGGCGGCCACCTGCTCGCGTTCGCCGGGCCCACACAGCACCACCTTCGCGCCGTAGTCACGGGTGGCAGCCACCTTGACCCGCGGTGTCTCGCGCGGCATGACGATGTGCGCGTCGGCACCGAACGCGGCAGCGGCGTAAGCAACGGCCTGGGCGTGATTACCGCTGGAGTATGCGACTACGCCGCGCGCTCGGTCGGCGTCTGTCAGGTTGCCGATGGCGTTGAAGGCGCCGCGAATCTTGAATGCGCCGATCGGCTGCAGGTTCTCCGGCTTGATCCACAGTGGGCGCTCGGCGTCGGCCCACCGTGCCGGGATCAGCGGGGTGCGGAAGACGGCGTCCCTGACCCGGTCGGCCGCGGCATGAATGTCCTTGAGGGTGACCAGCTGCACGATCGTCAGTCTGCCCGTTTCGCGCTGACACCCAACAGTCCGCGCACCATCCGTTCGGCCATCGCCTCGTCGTGCGGGGCGCCGGCAAGGTGAATCGCCAGTCCCTCGACGGCGGCGGTGACCGCCGCCCCGAGCGTCTTGGCCGGTGGCCCGGCAGGTATGGACCCGTCCCGCCTGCCGGTGGCGATCACGGCGCCGAACCGCGTTGCGAGGTCCTTTCCGATATCGGCGACCCTGCTGCCGACGGGATGTTCGCGACCGTCGAACTCCATCCGCAGCGCCATCATCACCCGGGCGATGTCGCGACGGCAGAAGACGATGTGTCCCCGCGCCAACGCCACCAGCATGTCGACGGGTGTGCCCGCGCGCTGCGCGGGCTCCCACACTTCTCGTTCCCAGGTGTCGGCGACCCAGTCGACGACGGCGAAGGCGAGTTCCTCCTTGCCCGTGAAGAGGTGATAGAGCGCGCCGCGCGTGTAGCCGGCATCGCCTGCGACCTTCTCGAGCACGACATTGCCGTATCCGTAACGCGAAAAGCCCCTGGCTCCCGCTTCGAGCAGGGCGGCCCGGGTGCGTGCCCTTCGCTCCGCCTGCGTCCGCGGCCGCGTGTCGGATCCCGATATAGATACGTGCATGTATGTATGTTACTGTGGCGGTCAAGGAGGTGCCCGATGAAACTCCCAGAGGGTGACCACTTTTCGCGGGCCTGGCGTATCCACGACCTCACCCCCGACTTCCGACTCGAGGATGTCTGGGCGTTGCCGACCCCGGGCGGTCCGGACGACTTTCCCCGGCTGATCGATATGGTGGCATCCTTTGACGATGCGCGGCAACGGTTTTCAGTTGTCGGACTGCTCTTTGCGGTCCGGGAGGCGCTCGGGCATGTTTTCGGCTGGGATGGACGCGGCGCCGATCCCGACCGCCCGAGCCTTCGGGACAGGTTGCCCACCGACCTACGCGAGTCCCGCTCCACCGTCACCCCCGCGATGGGATTCGCCCCCCTGTACCAAATCGATGACGAGTGGGCGGCCGAGCTGATCAACCAGACCGTGCACGGGGTCATCCACCTCGGCTGGGTACCCGATGAAGGCGGCGGCTACCGAGGCCAGATGGCGATCCTGGTCAAGCCGAACGGCGTGCTGGGCCGCGCCTACATGACGGCGATCACCCCGTTCCGCTACCTGATCGTCTATCCGCGCATGCTGAAGGAGATGGGTCGAAAGTGGTTGTCGTACAGCGCAGATCGATCGTAGCGACGCAGCGTTGCGATTACGCCGACGCGTTCGAAGTCGGCCTGGCCACGACCGACGGGCGCTCCGCCGAGGAGTTAGTCCGCGCCGGTCTGGCAAATGTGCCCCGGTGGCTGGGTGCCGCGGTGCTGATCGTGCATCGTCATGTGCTCAGGTTCGACTTGGCTCCGTCGGCGCCGAACCACCTCCTCGGCTGGGAGATCGGCGACCGAGAGCACGACAGCATCCGATTGAGTGCCAGTGGGCCACTCCTTGACGGCGTGCTGCTAGCCAAACGTGTGCCGCCTTCGACGGCCGTGCTCGAGACGTTCGTCAGCTACCGGCACCCGGCGGCTCGTGTGGTCTGGCCGTTCGTGGCGCCGATTCACCGAGCCGTCGTACCGGTTCTCTTGCGAAGGGCGGCTATGGCTTTCGGCCCGCGGTGAAAAGCCCTGCTGCTAGCCCACTTGACCTTGACCGAATCATCCGTAAGCTGATATGAACGGTAAGTGGTTACTTACGGAGCGGTGTTGGACTCCCTTGCCGATTCAACCCGACGGGAGTTACTGGATCTGGTGCGCCGCAAACCGTCATCGGTGCAGGAACTCGCCGACCAACTACCGATCAGTCGGCCTGCGGTCTCACAACATCTGAAGATCCTCAAAGACGCAGGCGTTGTGACGTCCCATCCCGTCGGGACGCGTCGCGTCTACACCGTGACCACCGATGGCTTCGAGGTACTCAGGCAGTGGCTCGACGTCATATGGCGTGACGCGCTCTCGTCTTTCGCCGCGTTCGCCGATAGTCAGCCCAATTCAGGAGACTAATCATGACCACGATCACCGATGTCCGTCGCGAGGTCACCGTTGCCGGAACACCGGAACGGGCGTTCGAACTCTTCACTAACCGAATGGCCGAATGGTGGCCCGCCAACCACCATCTCGCGACCTCGCCGGTGGTGGCGATGACGGTGGAACCGCGTGTCGGCGGTCGCATGTTCGACACCTGCGAGGACGGCAGCGAATCGGCATGGGGCCGGGTCACCGAGTGGGATCCGCCAGCAGGCTTCGGCTTTGCCTGGATGATCTCCGGCACCTGGCAACTCGAGACGGACGTCGAGAAGGCGTCGCGGGTCACGGTGACGTTCAACGCCGAGGGCGACAAGACGCGAGTAAGTGTGGTGCACAAGGAGTTCTGGCGCCTGGGCGAGGGCGGACACGGTATGGCAGGTGCGGTCGGCGCGGCCGACGGCTGGGGTTCGGGGCTGACGGCGTTCGCCGCATTCGCGGCGAAGTGACCTCCGGTTCCCGTATCGCCGAATCCCGGGGGTGGCGGGCGGTACTGTCACGCCCATGGGCGATCAGCACGACCACGGGCCGCAGCGGGACTTGCCGCCGGGAATGGCCGAGCAGCTCGATCTGCCCCACTCGGGTCTCGCGTCGTTCGGTCACCGGCCGTTCCTGACCGAGCTCGAGCAACTGGACTCCTGGCAACCCGACGTCGCGATCGTGGGGGCACCGTTCGACATCGCGACGACGAACCGGCCGGGTGCCCGGTTCGGTCCCAGAGCCATCAGGGCAACCGCGTACGAGCCGGGCACGTATCACCTTGACCTCGGGCTGGAGATCTTTGACTGGCTCGAGGTCGTCGACTTCGGCGACGCGTTCTGTCCGCACGGGTTGACCGAGGTCTCGCACCGCAACATTCGTGAGCGCGTTCACGCGGTCGCGTCCCGCGGGATCGTGCCCGTCATCCTTGGCGGCGACCACTCGATCACCTGGCCAGCCGCGACAGCGGTCGCCGATGTGCACGGCTACGGCAACGTCGGAATCGTGCACTTCGACGCGCACGCCGACACCGCCGACATCATCGACGGAAATCTGGCGAGCCACGGCACGCCGATGCGTCGGCTGATCGAATCCGGCGCGGTGCCGGGCACCCACTTCGTGCAGGTCGGGTTGCGCGGATATTGGCCGCCGCAGGACACCTTCGAGTGGATGCTCGAACAGGGCATGACGTGGCACACCATGCAGGAGATCTGGGAGCGCGGTTTCAAGGACGTCATGCGGGACGCGGTCGGCGAGGCGCTCGCCAAGGCCGACAAGCTGTACGTGTCCGTCGACATCGACGTGCTCGACCCGGCGCACGCACCCGGGACGGGAACGCCCGAGCCCGGCGGCATCACCAGCGCCGACCTTCTCCGCATGGTCCGTCAGCTGTGCTACGAGCACGACGTCGCCGGTGTCGACGTGGTGGAGGTCTCGCCGGCCTACGACCACGCGGAACTCACGGTCAATGCCGCACATCGCGTGGTGTTCGAAGCCCTCGCGGGGATGGCCGCGCGCCGACGCGACGCCGCCACCAACCCGACGCCACCAGGACCGCCGGCCCGTGGACCTGCTTGACCGACTGAGCCTCGATGTTCCGGTCTGCCAAGCCGGGATGGGCGGAGGATTGGCGGGTCCCGAGCTCGCCGCCGCCGTCGCCGCTGCAGGCGGCTTGGGCACGCTCGGCCTTGCTCCCCCGGAAAAGCTGCGTGAATGGATCTCGCGGGTGCGTACGGCGGCGCCGGGCCGCGCAGTCGCGGTGAACCTGCTCACGCCTTTTCTGCGGCGCAGCCACGTTTCGGTGTGCGTCCGCGCCGGCGTCGACGTGGCGGTGGTGGCTTTCGGCGGTGACCGACAGTTGGTCGACGAGCTCAGTGACGCAGGGGTTTTCGTCTTCGTCATGGTGGGCAGCGAGGAGCAGGCCCACCGCGCCGTTGCGTGGGGCGCAGACGGGCTCATCGCGCAGGGCGGCGAGGCGGGTGGACATCTCTGCGGAACGACCGGGGCGCACGAGTTCCTGCCGCGCGCGCTGGCCGTCGCCGATGGCAGGCCGGTATTGCTCGCAGGCGGAATCGCCACGGGATCCGACACCGAGGCGGCGTTGTCGGCCGGAGCCAGCGGGGTCATCGCGGGAACCCGCTTTCTGCTCACCCATGAGTCACGGGCTCACCCCGAATACCAGCGCCGAATACTGGCTGCCGACAGAACGATTCGGACGAACCTGTTTGGCCTGAGCTGGCCGGCGCCGCACCGGGTGATCCCCAACGCGGCAACCGAGCGATGGTGCCGTGCAGACGGGAGTGCCAAGGTGGTCCCGCGCTCGATCAACGGTGGCAGCGCGTTTCTGGCCTGGCTTCCCGCCACACCGTGGGTATCGCGGATGCAGACGCTGCGGCTTCCGTTGTTCTCCCCCGTCGCGCCGACCGTCGGGATGCCCGCGTCGGCGGTGGACCGCGCCGCCTGTTACGCCGGAGAGTCCGCAATGCGGATGAACTCGGTCACATCGGCCCGGCAGGCGGTTGCGGACCTGGCGCAGGGAGGACAATGAATGTATGAAACGACCTGCCGGTGGAGTGCTGTTCTTCGACGGGGCATGCGGCATGTGCACCCGGTCCAGAGACTTCCTGCTCAAGCTCGACCGCACAGGTGCGCTGCGCACGGAGCCGCTTCAGGGAGCGGGCACGGCCGAGCGCCTCGGCATTTCTTCGGACCACCTCATGGAGCAGATCTGGTGGTTGGATGCGTCCGGCGAGCTGTACGGCGGGGCCGAGGCGGCGAACGCAGCCGTCTCGGCGGCTGTCGGCACCAGCCTTCCGCTCCTGGTGTACCGGGTGCCGGGCATGAGGTCGGTCCAGGATGCCGTCTACCGGTGGGTCGCCGAGCACCGCTACCGATTTCCCGGCGCGACCCCGTACTGCGAATCGCACCCGGTCGCCTGCTGACCTCGGTGGGCACAGCGAACCGACCGTCCGGCCCACCGTGCCCGACGATCTCGACGCAATCGGCGACATCTATGCCCACCATGTGCAGACCGGAGTCGCGACGTTCGAGGTGGACCCGCCCGATGGGCGTGAATGGAGAAGGCGCTCCACACTGTCGAGGACGCGGTCTACCTGTCCCCGGCGGCGGTTGGTCGAGGCATCGGCGGTCGCCTGCTCGATGCCCTACTCATCCGTTGCTCGGAAATCGGGGTCCGGCAGGTCATCGCCGTCATCGTGGACGACGATGCCGAGCATCGCTTGCGCTGCACCGTAATCGCGGCTTCGTGGACGCGGGCAGGCTGACCTCGGTCGGCTCCAAGCACGGCCGATGGCTGGACACGGTGCTGCTGCAGCGCGGCCTCAGCGCAGCCGGTCGGTGATGTCGGTGAAGGCCGGGTTGTCGTTGCGGTGATCTGAGGTGTTTCGGCACTCCCCGTAGATGCGCATGGTGGCGAACCTGCGGTCGTCGGGGTTCTCGTGAAATGTCGACGTGACGCCATCTCTGGTCAGCTTCATGCCGAAGTGCTCGGCCATCGCGGGTGCCTTCTGCCAGCCATGCGCTGTCATGGCGGCGGCGACTTCGCTGATGCGCTTGACCGAGTTCGTCTCGGGCAGCCCGAAGTTGAGGTGCACCGCAGCCTGATAGGGCGGATCGTGGCTGCTCGTGCACGACAGGAAGACAACGCTGGCGCTGACATCCCGCAGGTTCGCCGCATCGACAATGTCTCGCGCGGCGTCCAGCACCTGGTTCGTGGCCTGTTCGTCGGTCATCGGCTCCGCGCCGCCAAGCATGTCGGACTCGGTATTGCGCGACGAGTTGAACACGACGAAACCGACACCCAGGGCCAATGCCATCGACAGGGCCGCGAAAACCAGTGCCTTGGCGGCCGGGGACCAGTGCCACCCGCCCATCCCGCCCCTCATAGGGGTCAACCAACGCCGCAACCGGATACGGTGATGGCCAAGGTCACCGGTCACATAAGAGGAGTCGGTCATGCCGCAGGTTGCGTTGAACCAGGCCACAATCGGCTACCGGGTCATCGGTCCCGACGACTCGCCTCACCCCCCGGTGCTGTTCGTACACGGGATCCTGGTTGACCATCGGCTGTGGGACCGAGTCGCCGAAGGCCTAGCGCGGCAAGGGTTTCGGTGCATCCTGCCGGACTGGCCGCTTGGCTCGCACACCGTGCCTGTCAACGACGGCACCGAGCTGTCGCCGCTCACCGTTGCCGCGATGATCGTGGAATTCATCACCGAGTTGGGCTTGTCCGATGTGACGCTCGTCGGAAACAATACCGGCGGCGGCCTGTGCCAGTTCGTCATCGACGCGCATCCCGACGCGGTCGGTCGCCTGGTGCTGACCAACTGCGATGCGTTCGACAAATTTCCGCCGTTTCCGTTCCCGATCGTGTTCGCGCTGCTTCGCGGGCCCGCGTCGATCAAGTTCCTCGCCGGTCAGATGCGGGTGGCGGCGCTGCGGCATTCGCCCTTCGGCTACGGCCTCCTGGTGACCGACCCCGACCCCCACCTGACGAACAGCTGGCTCGATCCATGCCGGCGGGACAGCCGGATCTGCCGCGACCTGGCCATGCTGCTGCGCAACGTCGCCAAGGCCGACCTGACCGAGGTGTCGACGCGGTTCCCGCAGTTCGCCAAGCCGGTCACTCTGGTGTGGGGTCAGGGCGACCGGTGCTTCAAGCCATCGCTCGGCAGGCGGATGGCGGAGTTGTTCCCCAACTCCTCGCTGATCGAGGTAGCCGACGCCAAAACCTTTGTCTCCCTTGATGACCCAGAGGCGGTCATCGAGGCGATCGCCGCAGGCGCGGCTAGCCCTTGACGAGGGTGAACTGGCAGACGTCGGTGTAGCCCTTGCGAAACAGGTCCGCGCAACCGGTCAAATACCTCATGTACCGGTCGTAGACCTCCTGGCTCTGGATCGCGATCGCCTCGTCCTTGTGGGCTTCGAGGGCGGCCGACCAGATGTCCAGGGTGCGCGCATAGTGCAGCCGCAGCGGCTGCACCAGCTTGACCTCGAAGCCGGCTTTGGTGGCGTGGTCCTCGACGACGTTCACCTGTGGCAGATCGCCTCCGGGGAAGATCTCGTCCATGATGAATTTGAAGAACCGCAGCATGGTCATGGTGACCGGCAGCTCGCGTTCCTTGAACTCCTCGTCGCTGGGCTTGACGATGGTGTGCAGCATCATCACGCCGTCGGCGGGCAGGGCGGCGTAGGCCATCTTGAAGAACTCGTCGTAGCGGTCGCGGCCGAAATGCTCGAACGCCCCGATGGAGACGATGCGATCCACCGGCTCGTCGAATTGTTCCCAACCCTGAAGCAGCACGCGCTTGTTGCGTGGGCTCTCTTGTTTGTCGAGGAGTGCCTGGACGTGCGCCTGCTGATTACGGCTGAGGGTCAGGCCGACGACGTTGACGTCGTAGCGCTCGAGGGCGCGGTTGATGGTGGCACCCCATCCGCAGCCCACGTCCAGCAGCGTCATGCCCGGCTGGAGGCCGAGCTTGCCGAGGGACAGGTCGATCTTGGCGATCTGTGCCTCTTCGAGCGTCATGTCGTCGCGCTCGAAGTAGGCGCAACTGTAGGTCTGCGTGGGATCGAGGAAGAGGCGGAAGAAGTCGTCGGACAGGTCGTAATGAGCCTGGACGTCTTCGAAGTGCGGCTCCAGATTGGGGGTGCCCGTCGGTGTCTTTGGCAAGGTACAGCCTTTCGGCGCTGAACGGTTTTCCAGCCATGGTCGGCGCGGTGGTTTCGGCCGACGCTGGTTGGGATGAGGATAACCGTTCTCCCCTGCCAGCCTTGAATCGAGCCTTGAATCGGGCATTAGTTGACAAAGTCAATTAAGTGTTTGACTCTGTCAACTATGTCGGTATCGACAGTGAGCGAAATCCGCGGTTTCAACCGCTTCTACACCCGCATTCTGGGCCTGTTGCGACCCAAGCTGGCCGGTTCGGCATTCGGGCTGACCGAGGCCCGCGTGCTATTCGAACTGGCGCATGTCGACCAGATGGAGGTGGCGGAACTGCGGCGCGTCCTCGACCTGGACGCCGGCTATCTCAGCCGGATCCTGTCACGGTTCATCTCCGACGGCCTCGTCGAGCGGGAACCGTCGGCAGCCGACGCCCGCCGCCAGCTCGTCCGACTCACCGGCGCAGGACAGCTGGCGTTCAGGGAGACGGACACGCTGCAGGCGGACGCAATCGATCGGCTGGTTGAGCCGCTCGACGAGAATCAGCGCAACGAACTCGTCACGGCGATGGGACGGATCCGACGGATGCTCGACGGCGGGCACCGTGCCGGCGGCCTCGTGCTACGGCCCACCGAACCCGGCGACCTGGGCTGGGTGGTGGAACGGCACGGTGCCCGATACGCAGCCGAGCACGGCTGGGATGCCACCTTCGAGGCGCTCGTCGCCCGCGTGGTCGCGGACTTCGGTGACCGTGTGGACAGCAGATGCCAATCCGCGTGGATCGCCGAGCTCGACGGCGAACGAGTCGGCTGCATCTTCTGCACCGCTTCCGACGTTCCCGACACCGCGCAACTGCGTCTGCTGTTGGTTGAACCGCAATCGCGCGGCGCCGGAGTCGGAACCCGACTGGTCGACGAATGCCTTCGCTTCGCGCGACGTTCCGGCTATCGGCGAATCATGTTGTGGACCACCGAAGTACAGCGCGAAGCCCGGCGGATCTATCAGCGTCAGGGCTTCCGGCTGGACACACGTGAGCCGCAAACGAGATTCGGCCACGAGCTGGTGGGCGAATACTGGTCGCGCGAGCTGTAGGTCAGACGGCAGGCGCGGCGCCAAGCACGCGTTGAATGTCGGGCTTCATGGCCTGCAGCTGGCCGCCCCAGTAGCCCCAGCTGTGGGTGCCGTTGGGCGGGAACTCGAACACGCCGTTGCTTCCGCCCGCGCGCGCGTAGTGGGCCTGAAATTCTTTGTTGGTGTTGATGGTCAGACCCTCGAGGAACTGCGCAGGGATCTGTGCGTTGCCGAGGCCGGCATCGAGGTCGGTCGGATTGCCGTTGCCGCTGTAGACCCAGATGCGCGTCCCGTTGGAGACCAGCCGTCCTATCTGAAGCATCGGATCGTTGCGCTGCCAGGCCGGGCCGCCGTAGGGCCCCCACATGTCGAGGGCGTTGAAGCCTCCCGCGTCGGCCATCGCGATGCCGATCAGCACCGGCCACAACCTGTTCGACGTGTTCAAAAAGCCGGACAACGAACCCGCGTAGATGAATTGGCCGGGGTGATAGGCGGCCAGAATCAGTGCCGCTCCCCCGGACATCGACAGGCCGACCACGGCGTTCCCGCTGGCGCTGACGCCCTTGTTTGCAGCCAGCCAGCCCGGCAGCTCCGATGTCAGGAAGGTCTCCCATTTGTACGTCTGCGTTGTGCCGTTCCCCACCGCTGGCCGGTACCAGTCGCTGTAGAAGCTCGACATGCCACCCACCGGCATCACCACCGACACCCCGGAGCCGTCGAACCAGCTGAACGCGCCGGTCTCGATGTCCCAGCCATTGCGGTCATCGCGCGCCCGTAACCCGTCCAGCAGGTAGACGGCGTGCGGCCCGCCGCCCTGGAACTGGACCGGGATGTCGCGCCCCATCGAGGGCGAGGGCACGCTCAGCACCTCGGGTGCTGCCGCGGCCGTCGGCACGCCGCCGAGCACGCCGATCAGCCCGGCAAGGAGGGTCGCCGCCAAGGCGGCGGAAAACAGTCGGTGGAGGTATTTCATGGCGTCACTTCCAGTCGTGCTTAGAGCCCCGACAGTGTGGATATCGCCGATTGAGGACGGGCAGTTACAGACCTCTGCACTTCGGGAGACAATTCACTGAGCACGGAAAGGAACCGACGACCATGACCCACCCCGACGACATACCGGTCGTCACCGATGACGAGGACGCCGGACCCGAGGAGTTCCAGGTTGGTGCCGAAGCCGACGAGGCCGACCTGATCGAGCAGGCGACGGCCGTCCCGCACCGGGATGACGAAGACTTCGACCGCTGACCGCTCGGCCGGTCAGGCCGAGACGCGCAGCTTGGACCGTCGTGCGTCGATGTCCTTCAGCAGCAGACCGTAGCCGTTGCCCAGCAGGCTGATCCGCAACGGGCGGCTCAATTCGTGGACCATCATCCACCTGCCGAGGGCCGCCTTCTGCTTCTCGACGCATGCTTGGGACACGCCGAGCTCGCGCAACAATGTGCTGGCCGTAGCGGGCTGGGGGGACTCGACGGCGTCGAATGCGCGGTCTGAGATCGAGACTGTCATGGCTGTCTCCAGTCCTGGTGAACTGGGCGCCTCGGTGGCGTTTTCTTTGTGGCGCCGTGTCAATCGAGTGTAGGACGGCGTTGCTGTCCGGATGAGCTAAATTCGCGAACTGCCGATTGAGTACCGATCCGATGTTGCTGGCGCTAGGTCAAGCGACGTTCGCCAGATACGTCATATTCGGACACCGACGCCGATCTGATCATGGCGCCCTGGTCTTCGCCGGTGCCGCTTCCCCGAAACTCCTCGACGGCGGATTGCGAAGCCCATCGCTCGAAAACGTTGATTCGGCCGGGGTCGAGCAGGTCCGCCGAGATCGCGAAATCAAGGCAGCCGGGAGCACGGCGGGCTTGTGCGACGACGTCCGCGCAGCAGGCCAGATAGTCTTCGCGCGCCTCTTCGTCGACGATCAGATGCCCCGACACGATCACCATGGCGTGCCCCTTTCTCGCTGAGCCACTACAACTGAGACCACGGATGGCCTTCGAAGTCATCGAAGGACGTCGTCGAAGGAAGCCGAAAGGAACGCTGATGAAGCTGCGAGACGCGCTGGACTCGATCGTGCCCGATCCGTCCGCCGCGCAGGTCTACGGGCAGCCGTATCAAACCTCGGACGGGGCCACTGTGCTACCGGTTGCCAAAGTGCGCGGCCGGACCAGGCCGGGAGCGCAGGACGCGGATCTTCGGCTCACCGCGAAACCCGTTGGGGTGTTCATCATCAAGAACGGCGAGGCAACCTGGGTGCCTGCGGTGGATCAGACCCGGATAGCTCTGATGGGTGAGCTGATCGGATTGGTCGCGGCGACGTTCGCCACACTGGCTATGGTTCGTCGCCCGCCGTGGCCCGATCTGCACGGGACCGTCGACGTCTCCAAGTAGCACCCCTGGGCGTTCGCCAGGTCCACACGAAGGCTGCCAGCAGGAGCACGCCGAGTAACATGAGCCACGGCCATGCGCCGTGCCGGTGCACCCATCCGGCGACGGCGCCCTGCAGACGGCCGGCCGCGGCGATGACCGGATCGCCTGGGCTTCCGCCCGCCGTGAACAACCGCACCTCGTAGAACCCGTAGTAGCCGACGTAGAGGCCGACGACGATCAGCACCGCGCCACCGATTCGGTTGACATACGGCAGGATTCGCCGCATCCGCTCGACGAGCGCCGAACCTGCCAGCGCGACCGCGACCGCCAAGGCGCCGACAACCAGCGCAAAGCCCGCGGCATACGCCAGATAGACCCAGACCCGGCCCGGCACGGATGTGCCGCCAACGCCGGCACCCGTGACCGCCAGAAACGGTCCGACAGTGCAGGACAGCGAGGCGATCGCGTAGCCCACGCCGTACCCGAACATGGAGCCGAGGCTGCTCGTCGGCGTCGTCGACGCAGTGCGCGACAGCGGACTGGGGAGCAAAAGCGTCAGCTCATGTCCTGACAGCAGCCAGATACCAAGCGCTACAAGGGCGATGCCGATCACCACGGTGACGTACGGCATGTACTTCTGGACCGTTGAAGCCAGTGACACGGTCAAGAACCCGAATGTGCCGAACACCGTGAGGAAGCCGAGCGTCATCGCGGCAGTGGCCGCAACGGCGCGACCGACCGCGGTCGCAGCGCTGCCCTCGCCGCTGCCCCGCACCACAAGGGCGAGGTAAACGGGCAGCATCGCGAAACCACATGGGTTCAGCGCAGCCACCAGCCCGGCGGCGAACGCCAGCCCCACCAGGTCCTGTTGCACTCGCGATCAGGTGGACAGGGCCGAGACCCGCTCCTGCAGCTCCTGCTGCGACATCGCGGAAGTCGGGTTGTTCACGAACGTCGATGTGCCGTCCGCGCGATAGAACGCATACGCCGGCTGCCACGGCACGTTGTAGCGCGCCCAGATGGAGCCGTCAGCGTCATCCAGGGTGGTGAAGTTCAGGTTGTATTTGGACACGAAGGCCTGCATGGCGGCGACGTCGGAGCGGGCCGCGACGCCGACGAACGTCACCTTGGGGTTGTCGGCAGCCACACTGCTGACCGACGGCCCTTCGGCGTTGCAGAACGGGCACCACGGCGTCCAGAACCACAGCACGGCCGGCTTGCCCTGCAATGACGCCCCGTTGAACGGCGCGCCACTCAGGGTGGTGGCGGTGAAGTCCAGCCGGTCGTCGGCGAGCGCGGCAGGCGGGCTTGTCAGGGCGAGAGCGACGACGGCGGCGGCCATCGCGATCGCCAAGGACCTGCTTTTGCGAATGAGGCGGTGAATCATGGCGGCTCCTCCCTGCGCCTGGACACACGAATGAGGTGACACTATGTGGTACGGACTGGTTCGGTCGTCGGTTCACCGCATTCGGAAACCGAACGGAGGTGCGCGTTGGCCGGCCGGAGTCGATTGACCAAAGCGTTCGGCCTTTCGGATGGCGACGCGATCCCCGCGTTTTCCCGCCCGCGCGGTCGATCGACACCTGGGCGTCGCGCGGGGTGCTCGGCGAAGAGTATTGGTCCGCGCACAGACGGAACCCGATTTCCGCGCATCACCGTGTCGCGCCGATTGTGCTCGGCGGCATGAGCGCGGCAGGCTTGCCGTTCTGGGCATGGGGACTGATCGTGCTCGACCCGTGGATCACCGCATTCGGGCTGGCCGCGCAGATGCTGTGCAGGGTCTGGTTCATCGATCGGATGGCGTTGCTGTACGACGATGTTCAGGCATCTAGCGGTTGAGCTCGGCCCGCATCTGGGTGAACCGAAACAGCCCGGCCCCACCGACGACAGGCTCGTAGGCTGCCACGAGTTCCTCGATGAACCGGCCTCGGTCCCCTGCCGGTAACCGGTCCGTCCATGCTGTGCAGCCGACCGAGCACCACCGCGCAAAAGCGTTGCGGGAGCCGTGGTCCCACTGCCGGTCGGTAACCGTCAACGTCATCAGCGTGAGGCCGGCCGATGCCGCCAGCTCGGCATAGCCATCCGGTGCGACGTGGATGAACGGCGCGGAGAAACCGTCGAACAGGGAAGCCCACCTGGGGTTTTGGCAGGTCTGCATCGCGACCGCCTCCAGGCTCGGCCGGTCCCCCGCACAAACCACCTGGATCAGTGCACGGCCGCCCGGTTTGAGCACCGACGCGATCTGAAGCAGGGCCTGCCGTTGTTCAGGCACCCAGTGCAGTGCGTTGAACGACACGACGACATCGAAATGCGCGCCGAACGGCAGCAGGCGGGCATCGGCAGCGACGAACCACGGACCCGATGCTGCCGGGATACCGGCGGCCCGTGCGGCCGCGATCATTCGCCTCGACGGGTCGATGCCGACCACACATCCGGCAGGCGCCATAGCGGCCATCTCGTGGGTCAGATACCCGTCGCCACAACCGACGTCTAGGACCAGGTCCCCGTCGGCAAGCACCAGGCTCGCCTTGGCGTCCTCGATCATCGCCCGCTGCAGCGAGCTGAGCCTGGCGTAGTCCTCGCCGCTCCAGTCGGTCACGGCGACCAGTTAACGTGAACGGAAAACCAAGGAGGTCGCAATGCAGGCATCGGTGACGGTTCCGATGGCGGCGCAGGCGGATGAGATCTGGAACATCGTCGCCGACGTCCGCAACACAGGCAGATATTCACCCGAGGTGATCGAGGCCCAGTGGCTGGACGGCGCCACCGGCCCGGCTCTGGGCGCCCGCTTTCGCGGGCACGTCCGCCGCAACGAGATCGGCCCGGTCTACTGGACCACCTGCCGGGTCACGGCGTGCGAGCCCGGCAGGGAGTTCGGCTTCGAGGTGCTCCTCGGCGACCGCCCGGTGAACAACTGGCACTACCGCTTCACCCCGACAGACGCCGGCACCGACGTCACCGAGTCGTTCCGGATGACCGACAGCGCCTTCACCAAGATCTTCTCGGTGCTCGGCGGGCAGTTACGCACGAGGCGCAACAAGCGCGACATGCGTAAGACCCTGGAGCGGATCAAGGCGGTCGTGGAGGCGCCCGCTAGCTGAAACCGATCCCGAAGATCGGAATCCAGAGACCGAACAGCCAGATGCCCCACTGGTGGAAGCCGTCGTCCCACACCGGGTTCACGTCGTAGCCCCAGTAGTTGAACGGATGTGGCGGGCCGCCGGTCCACTGGTATGCCGGCGGTGGGCCCCAGCCCCACGGAGGCGGGCCCTGCCGGTCGTCCCACCAGTCGTGGCGGTTGTTGGCCCACCAGGGCCCCCTGTCCTGGTGGTCGCGGTCGAAGCCGCCCTGCCAGTCGTTCCAGTCGTCGTGCCGGTTCTCACAGAACGGGAAGCACGGCCGGTCGATGTCGTTTCCGTGCCCCGGTTTGGCGGACGCCACGCCCGTGCCAACCCCGGCGGCCCCGAAGCCGAGCGCGGCGACGACCAACGCGTTGGCCAGTGTCCTTGCGAGTTTCATCCTCTGCTCCTAGCTGCGTGACGCGGACGTCGAACGGTGTCGAACCTGTTCGAACCCGGATACGTCACTGGTCATTCCCCTGAAGTGCGCAACGTGGCGTTGAGCGCAAGCCATGACCCCTGTCATCGTTATCGAACCTCGCCGGTGGGCTGTTACCCGAGCCTGGGATCACAGGGAAAGCAGCCGCCGGATGCGGTCGTTGATGGCACGTCGGGACACGTCGGCACTGTCGGCAAGCGCTTCGAAGGCGTGCGGGCAGCCGGGGTGCAGATGGAATTCGGTCGGTACTCCGGCTTCGGACAGCCTGCGGGCGTATGCGATGTCCTCGTCGCGGAAAATGTCCAGGTCGCCGACGTCGATGTAGGTGTCGGGCAACCCGGTCAGGTCGGTGGCGCGAGCGGGAGCCGCATAGGGCGAGACGTCCGCGCTGCCGGCGTCCTCGCCGAGCAGAGCGCCCCAGCCGGTGAGGTTGTCGTCGTAGGTCCACGTCAGATGTCGCAGCGGTGCCGCTTCGGACGCAGCAGGCCGATCGTCGAGCATCGGGTAGATCAGCAGCTGTTGGGCGACGGCGGGACCGTTGCGGTCGCGAGCCATCAGGCACACCCCGGCAGCCAGCCCGCCGCCCGCACTGTCGCCCATCACCGCGATGCGGTCAGGATCCAATCCCAGCATGTCCGCGTTCGCGGCGAGCCATTCCAGTGCGGCATAGCAGTCTTCGACTGGCGTCGGATGCGGATGCTCGGGTGCGACGCGGTAGTCGACCAGCAGCAGCGGCACCCCGGATTCGGCTACGTAACGGCGCGCCGCCAGCTCGTACATCGAGCCGAGGTGGTCGAGGCTGAAGATCATGCCGCCGCCGTGCAGGTACAGCACCGCGCTGCCGGGCGGTTCGCCCGCCGATCTGCGATACCAGGTGGCCGACAGCGCTGTGCCGTCGCCGGTGGTCACCGAGAACTTGTCCGTGTCCACGCCCGGGATCGGCGCTGAAGTGGCGCCGATGAAGTCGAACATACGGTGGCCGTTGATCCTGCGCGTTTCGACGTCGCCGACCGGTGCCGCGTCGGTCTTGCCAAGAGCATCGGTCAGCCGATCCATCTGGACCCGCACCGCAGGGTCAAGGCGTAGGGCCATCGCTCGACAGTATCGTGGCCGTACGTGAGCACCGCCGCCACAGAAGTCGCGACCACTCGTCGGGTCCCGCCGTTCGCGGCGGCCGCGGTCATCTCGGTCGCGGTGGTCGTGTTCGTATTACATTGCGCGGCAGGTGCTTTGGGTCGCGGATATTGGTTCGACGAGGTGTACATGCCGGCCATCGGCCGCTACCACCTGGACTGGGGCTCGGCGGATCAACCACCGCTGGCGCCTGCGCTGGCCGCGTTGATGCACACTGTCGCGCCCGCTGCGCGGCCGGCGCTCGCATTCCCCGCCGCGCTGGCGACTGGCTGCGCAGTCGTGCTCGCCGGGCTGATAGCGCGCGAGTTCGGATGCGGTCGACGCGCGCAGGTGGTGACGGCACTGCGCAGGCGACAGGGCTGTGGACGTCACTGGCCGGTCACTGGTTGACGCCCTACGCGCTGGAGCCTGTCCAGTGGCTGCTGCTGATGTGGTCGCTGATCCGATGGGTGCGGCTGCGCGACGACCGACTGCTGATCGCCTTCGGCTGTGTAGCAGGCATCGCGGCGCTGACCAAGCTCCAGGTGATACTGCTGTGTTCGGTGCTGCTCGTCGCCGTCGCCCTGGCCGGCCCGCGGGAACTTCTGCGGCGGCCGATGTTGTGGTTGGGCGGCGTGATCGACGACGAGATGCGCGAATACCGCTTCGTCGCCGTCGCATTCGTGTTCCTGTACGTCATCTTCGTCGCCACGGCGGGGCGTCCCTACCACCTCGTCGGCCTATATGCGCCGTTGGCGGCCGCAGGTGCGCTGGGATTTGCGCGGCGGCGCGAGCACGGCACGGTGAGGCGGTGGCCGGTGTGGCTAGGGGTTGCGTCAAGCACGGGCCTGGCGGTCGGCGCACTGGCCCTTTCGGTGAACATCACCCGCTCTGACGTCGGTGAGCAGATCGCCGACCGCACCGCCGAGACCTTCCACGCGTTACCCGTCGACCAGCAGCAGCGCACTGCCATCGTCGGCAAGTCCTACATGGTCGCCGCCTGCCTCGACGGATACTCCGAGCGCTTCGGACTGTCCGAGGCGCACAGCCTCAGCCGCAGCTACGGGTATTTCACTGCGCCGCGGCCCGAGCTCGACAGCGTGCTCTACATCGGGCGTGATGCCGCATCGCTTCGCGACTACTTCGACACGTCACGACAGATCGCCGACATTGGCGAGGATATGCACGCGTTCGTGCTGACCGGGCGCAGGCAATCGTGGGAATCCATGTGGTCGCATGAGCGCACACTGACCGTGTCCTGATTCGGCCCCGCTGCCAACTCGCGTTTGGTAGAACGGGTTCGGCGTTCTGCGCCGCGAGCCGAAGGAGTTTGCAATGGGTCGATGGTCACGCGCAGAGCTCGAGAAGGCGTTTCACGACTACGAGGATGCCGTTGTCGAAATCGGCAAGACCTGGGACTGGGCCAGCTACGCCGACCACTTCACCGAAGACGCCGAGTACGTCGAGCACGGAATGGGCAACCGGACCGGCCGCGAGGAGATCCGTGAGTGGATCTCGTCGACGATGAACATGTTTCCCGGCAGCGAGATGCCGACATTCCCCTGCGAGTGGTATGCCATCGACGACGAGTTGGGCTGGGTGATCGCCCGGATCCCCAATCGGATGAAGGACCCGGGCGACGGCAGCATCCACGAGTCGCCGGTGATCACCGTCCTCAAGTACGCGGGCGACGGCAAGTGGAGCTACGAAGAGGATGCCTACAACCCGATGAACTTCCTGGTGATGGTGCAGGAGTATGTCAACCGCGCGCACGGCCTCGGCACGCTGTCCGACGACGGGCGCACATTCGCCAAGAACATGGGCTGGCGCTTGGACTGACGGTTAACCGAAGACGAAGTCGTCGGGATCCGGTGTGCGTGTCCACGCCCAATAGTCGACGAGGCGCCACGGGCTCAGTGTGTGCACTTCGCCAAGGCTGTTCTTGAAGTAGGAGTGCTTGATCGTCGGCTGTGACCACACCATCGTGCGCATCTCGGCCTGGCTGCGCTCGTGCCAGTCCGTCGTCTTCTCGATAGTTGGCTCCATCGTCGCGTGTCCGCCTGCGATGAGCAGTTCCAAACACTGTGTGATGTAGCGCATTTGGCATTCGGAGTGGAAGATCAGGCTGCCGCCGCTTGCCAACCAGGTGCCGGGACCGTTCATGCAGAAGAAGTTCGGGTAGTCCGGGATCGTGATGCCCAGATATGCCGACGGCCGCTCACCCCAGCGCTCGCTGAGGACTTCGGCGTCCCGGCCGCGAATGGTCATCGGCCACAACAGCTTGGTGTGCTCGAATCCGGTGGCGTACACGATGACGTCGGCCGGATAGCGGGTGCCGTCCTCGGTGACCACTGCGTCCGGTTCGATGTGGTCGATCCCGGTCCGGACGAGTTCGACGTTGTCGCGCGTGAGCGTCTTCAGCCAGCTGCCGTTGTCCTGCAGCGTACGTTTGCCGGTCGCCGGATAGTCCGGCACCACCTTCGCCTGTAGGACCGGATCATCGCCGACCTGACTGATGATCCAGTCGGTGAACATGATCCGGGTGACCTCGCTGATCTCGTTGATTGCCTTCTGCTGGTCCGGATACTCCGGGTCGACGCGCGCCACATCGAGTCCTTTGTCGCACCACGGCCAGAACAGCAGAAAGCGGTACCACCGGCCGTAAAACGGCAGATGCCTCAACGCCCACTGCACACCGGGACCGACTTCGTCGTGGTAACTCGGATTGGAAAACATCCACTGCGCGGTGCGCTGAAACACGGTGAGGCCGGCCACATCCGGCGCGATTGTCGGTGCGATCTGAAAACCGCTGGCCCCTGCGCCGATCATGGCGACCCGCATGCCGCCGAGGTCGACGGAGTGATCCCACGCGCTGGAGTGGAATGCCGGTCCGGTGAAGTCGCGCTGCCCCTCGATCGTCGGGGTGTGCGCCCGGTCGAGCTGCCCCACCGCGGTGATGACGGCGCGCGCCGACAGTTCGGTCGTGGTCCCGTTTCGGTCGCGGGTGCAGACGGTCCAGGTCGCGCTGTCGTCGTCCCACCACGCCTCGGTGACCTCGGTTTCCCACCGCACATGGCGGCGGATGTCGTGCTTGTCCATCACCCGCTCGAAATAGGCCTGCAGCTCTGGCTGCTCGGCGAAGAAGTGGGTCCACTGGTCGGTCGGCTCGAAGCTGTAACAGTAGAAGTGGTTCGGGACGTCAACCCGCGCGCCGGGGTAGGTGTTCTGGTACCACGTGCCCCCGACGCCGGCGTTTTTCTCGACGATCGTGAACGGGATGCCCGCCTCTTTCAGCCGGATTCCGGCCAGGAGCCCCGATTCACCGCAGCCGATGACCACGACGGGGAACTGCTCGCGCGCGGCTGTGTCCAGCGGCGGGCGTGCCCGCGCGTCTCCGCCGTCGAGCTCCATCTCCTCGAGGACCATCGGTACGTATTCCTGGGGTACCGGCTCGCAGACCAGCCACGCCATCATCTCGTGCAGCATTTCGGCGCCGATCGGCTCGGGCTCCGGGCAGCCGCGGTCGCGGTAGTCGGCGATGACCTCGAGCGCAATCTTGCGGGCGGCGGCCTTGTCCTCCTCGGACATGAAGCCCTGAACCTCGTTGAGAAACAATCCGGCCGGTTTGAGGGCGCCACGGATCAACTCTGGATCGCCCGACATATGCACCAGTGACAACATCAGGGTCGGAATGCTGACGTCTTCAAGCGCCTTGGCGATCTGCTCGTCAGAGGTTGTAAACGCTTGTCCGGCATGTGGGTTGCGCACGACTGAAGTGCTACCACGCCGACCTGGGCAAGCGCAGCCGATTGCCGTCGGGCCAAGCCGGGTATCTGGTATCGGTGACCAACTCATCAAAGCCTCGTGGCAGCCTCGACCGTCGGCCCGACGGGGTCAGCGACGAGACGGTCGAGGCGGTGGGTTCGCTGTCCGAGGCGTTGGAATACGTCGAGCGCGCCAGGGGGCATCTGTATGAGTTTCATCAGCTCATGGGGCATGCCGACCTGCTCCTTGGCGAGGCGTCTGACAAGCTACGCGCTGCCGGGCACCGGGCCGTCGCCGACCGGCTGGAATCCGACATGGTCGGCCGGAACGTACTCGACGGGCGCTGGACGTTTCAGATCATCGAGGAGTTCGACGACGGCTACTGGTCGGTCTTCCGCGAGCACGAGCGTCGGGTCAGGGATGAGCTGCAACAGGGGGCCAGGCACGTCTTCGAGGCCGAGATGAAGGAGAAGAGGCGGACCAAGGCCCGGCCGGGCCACGAAGCCCACCCGTAGACTCGCGGCGTGGGTATTGCGACCAGACGCAACGGCGCCACCCCCGCGGAGGTGCCGCTGTCCGACATCGACCTCAGTTCGTGGGATTTCTGGGGCCTCGATGACGATGTGCGTGACGGCACGTTCGCCACCCTGCGCCGAGACGCCCCGGTGTCGTTCCACGAGTCGTTCGTCGGCGACGAGTTCACCCCGACGGCGGGTCATTGGGCGGTGACCCGGTACGACGACGTCTTCTACGCCAGTAGGCACCCCGATCTCTTCAGCTCAGCAGGCGGGATCACCGTCGGTGACCAGACGCCCGAGCTGGCCGAGTACTTCGGATCGATGATCGCCATGGACGACCCTCGGCACACCAGGCTGCGCAACATCGTCCGCAGTGCGTTCACGCCGCGCGTGCTGGCGATGCTCGAGGAGTCCGTGCGCGACCGAGCCCGCCGTCTGGTGACCGCGATGCTGACCGACAATCCCGACGGCAGGGGCGAGATCGTCGCCGACCTGGCCGGTCCACTGCCCCTGCAGATCATCTGCGACCTGATGGGCATTCCCGAACAGGATCACGAGCGGATCTTCGGCTGGACCAACGTCATTCTGGGGTTCGGCGACCCCGACATCGCCACCGACTTCGACGAGTTCTTCCATGTCGCCGTCGACATCGGTGCCTACGCCACCGCGCTGGCCGAGGACCGAAGGCGGTCTCCCGCCGAGGACCTGACCACCAGCCTGGTGCAGGCCGAACTCGACGGCGAGCGGCTCACGTCCGCTGAGGTCGCCTCGTTCTTCATCCTGCTCGTCGTCGCGGGCAACGAGACCACTCGCAACGCGATCAGCCACGGTGTGCTGTCGTTGAGCCGGTACCCCGAACAACGCGACACCTGGTGGAACGACTACGACGAGGTGGCGCCAACGGCGGTCGAGGAAATCGTCCGCTGGGCCTCGCCGGTGGCCTACATGCGCCGGACCACGACGCAGGACGTTGAGTTGGGTGGCGTGAAAATGGCTGCGGGAGACAAGGTCACGCTGTGGTACGGATCGGCCAATCGGGATGAGTCCAAGTTCGCCGACCCCTGGGCGTTCGACGTGCGCCGCCACCCGAATCCGCATGTGGGATTCGGCGGCGGAGGAGCGCATTTCTGCCTGGGCGCCAACCTGGCCCGCCGCGAGATCACCGTCGCGTTCGAGGAACTGCACCGGCGATTGCCAGACATCACCGCGACGGAGGAGCCGGACCGACTGCACTCCGCGTTCATTCACGGCATCAAACGGTTGCCCGTCGCCTGGACGCCGCGCTAGCTGACCGACTGCGCACCGAGCGCAGCGATCGGCGAGCTGTCGATGTGCTCGCACAGGTCACGCGGATTGTCGAAAACGGCTTGAGCGCCGGCCTTTTCGAGTTCACCTCGTGATACTCCCCCGCTGAGGAGTCCGATGGCGGGCACGCCGAGGCGACCGCACGCGATGATGTCCCACACCGCGTCCCCGACATAGACCGCGCGGTCGGCATCGACCCCCGCCCTCTGCATGGCGATGTCGACGATGGCCGGGTCGGGTTTGGCGGTTTCGACATCCTTTGATGACGTCGCGGCAGAGATCAGGTCGTCGCAGTCGAGCACACTTCGTGACATCGACAACTCCTCCTCGCTCGCTGAGCTGGCGAGCACGACCTGCAAGCCGAGTGAGGACACCCGTTCCAGGAGTGCACGCGCGCCGGGAAGTGCGCGCAGCAGCGGCGCAGCCTCCTTGAGATATCGGGTGTGCAACTCGTCGGCCTTCTGCTGGGCGTCCTCGTCGGCGTCGCCGGCCAGCGATTGGATCAGCCGGTCCCCGTCCATCCCGATCGATCGATGAATCCGCCACGACTCGACCGCGACGCCCGCCTCCTCGAAGGCCCGCGTCCAGGCGTAGACGTGCAGATAGTTCGAATCCACGAGGGTGCCGTCGACATCGAACAACACGGCGGGTGCATCAACCATCGCCCGGGTATGCCCGCGGCCGGATGGAGGTAAACCCGCTACTTGACGATCAGCGTGCCCTTCATGTTCGGGTGATAGCTGCAATGAAACGGGTACTCGCCCGGCTGGCTCGGCGCCGTCATTGTCGCCTCCTCGTTACCCTCGACATCCTGGTCAAAGGCGCCCGCAGTGTCCGATGTGACGGAATGCTCCATGGTGTCCTTGTTCGCGACGTTTATCTTCGAGCCGGGTGCAACGGTGAGCGGCTGCCCGAAGGCCATCTTCGCAATGGTTATCGTCGGGCCGCTCGCGACCTCGGTCGGACTCTTTTCACTCGATGAATCACTTGCGGTGGCCGCGGTCTCGCTGCTGTTCGATCCGCAGGCCGTCGCGAGCGCGGCAGCGAGAGCGACTGCCGCCAGGAACATGCCGAACTTCTTCATCGTGACCCCTTCACTTTTCGACCCCGTGCTGACGACACGATCGGCCGGTCGAATTAGTTCAGGCCAAACGGATCTTGCTCACCGCATCCACTCGCGCTCGTCGATGATGAACAGGCAGAGTGTGACTGCCAGGAAGCCCGCAGGCAGCCAGATCGCGTGCACGCTCCAGGCATCGGTGGCCAGTGCGCCCGCCAGCGCACCGCTGGCGAACGCGAGGATCAATATGCCGTAGACGGCGGTGGGGCGACGAGCTTCTGCCCGCTTCTCCACCGCGCCGTCGTACACCGACTCCATGAACCGCATCAGGTTGCCGGTAGTGGCGACGGGTAGGTATGCGAGATCGCCGATGTTACGAAAGAGGCCGATCTGCACCGCGGCGAGAAACGAGATCGGCACAGTGACGAATGTGTGGTCCACCGACGCGGGCACGAAACCGATGATGGCGAGCACGACCGCCTGAACGCCGATGGTCCAGCGCAACGAGTACGGCAGCATCTGTTCCATGCGACCCGATTTGATGTGGGATGCCAGCAACATGCCTGCGATGAACGCCAGCAGCGGCCATACATGTGCCAGCGCCGATGAGAATTGCCGCTCCGATACATGGATCGCGGAGAAGATGACGTTGGCCGTCTGCACGTTGGCGAACACGTGACCGCGGGCGATATAGGTGTGCGCGTCCAGGAAGCCGTTCGTCAGGGTCAGCAGCACCGCGAACCACAGCGTCCTGGACCGCTCGGCGTCCACTGGGCCGCTGGTGGGGGCTTGCGCCATGGTGAGAACGTAGCGCCTCGACCAGGCGAGCGCCTATAGCGCGCCGAGCGCCTCAAATATCCCCGCGGCCACGTGAACTGCCCGGCACGTCGTTGGCGAATTGAACTACGCGCATGCTCGAACTAGACCAGGTAGCGGCCGAACCAGTCCTGGACGCGGCGCCAGGCGTCCTGCGCGGCCGTCGCGTTGTAGCGATCGGCGTTCGTATCGTTGAAGAAAGCATGGTTGGCGTCGGGCTCGGTGACCAGTTCGTGCACCAGTCCGGCCTTCTCCAACGCAGCTCTTGCGGTCGGCTCGGTCTTGTTCACGCGATCGTCGAGCGCGCCGTAGAAGCCGAGCACCGCGACATCCTTGGAGCCCGCGAAGTTCGGATTGTCGGGAGCCGGGCCGTAGAACGGCACTGCGGCCGCCAACTCGGGCGAACCTGCGGCGAGCAGACGCCAGACCAGTCCGCCGCCCATGCAGAAACCGACCGCCGCGACCTTCTTGCCGGGTACCCGCCGCTGTAGCTCACCGACACCGGACTTCAGATTCGCCACGAACTCCTCGTTACTGATGTTGCCCAGCGCCGCCGTCGCCTCGGCCGGGTCGGTGAACTTCGCGGTGCCGCCCTGCGGCGACAGCAGATCGATGGCCAGCGCGGAGTAGCCGATGCCTGCAAACCGGCCCGCCACCGAGCGGACCCAGTCGTTGAGGCCCTTGTTCTCATGGATGACGAGCACGCCGCCACGCGCATCCGGTGCCTCCACCCATGCACCCGCAAGCTCTCTTTGTGGACCTGCCCAGGCGACCGGCGCGGTGGGTAATGCCGTGTCGGATCCGGGCGCCTGTGGGCTCGCGGTCGCCGGCTGGCTGGCAGTGACCGCACCGGTCGACGTCGCAGGCGCTTCCGATGTCGGCTTCTTGTTCCCGCTGCACGCGGCAATCAGCGTTGTCGCCGCCGCAGTGCCCACCCCGAGCAGCGCCAGCCTGCGCAGAGCCTCACGCCTGGAGAGCAACCCGTCGACATGGTCGGTGGCGATTTCTTCTGCGATGTATCGCTGTAGCGGAGTCACATTCGCGAGTATTCACCGTCGATGCCGAACACGGCTAGACGCTTCTGGTTTCGCGTGATACTGATGCCGATGGACTGGACACCGGACGGAGAAGCCCTGCGCGGGCGGGTGGCCGTGGTGGCCGGGGCGACGCGGGGCGCTGGCCGAGGCATCGCCGTGGCGCTCGGCGAAGCAGGCGCAACCGTGGTGTGTACGGGGCGCAGCTCGACATTGGGCGGCAAGAAGTCCGACTACGACCGACCCGAAACCATCGAGGAGACCGCCGCGCTCGTCGATGAACTCGGTGGGCAGGGCGTCGCCATCCAGGTCGACCATCTCAACGCGGACGAGGTGCGAGGCCTGGCGCGCCGAGTACTCGGCGATTTCGGCGGCATCGACATCCTCGTCAACGACATCTGGGGTGCTGAGGTGCTCAAGGGACCGCCGCCGACGTGGAACAGGCCGATCTGGGAGCACGACCTCGACGACGGGCTGCGAATACTCCGGCTGGGTATCGACACTCACCTCATCACCTCGCACTGCCTGCACCCGCTGCTCGTTCAACGGTCCGGCGGGTTGCTCGTCGAGGTCACCGACGGCACCCGCGCATACAACGACGAGAACTTCCGGCTGTCGGTGTTCTACGACCTGGCCAAGACCGCGGTGAACCGGCTCGCATTCGCACACGGACACGAGTTAGCGCCGTACGGTGCCACCGCGGTCGCCGTGACGCCGGGCTGGTTGCGTTCGGAGATGATGCTCGACAACTGGGGCGTCGCCGAGGCCAACTGGCGCAGCGCGCTGGATCAAAACCGCGGCGGCGGACTGCCCACCGCGCCGCCGTCTTTCGCCGACTCGGAATCGCCGAGTTTCGTCGGCAGAGGCGTCGCCGCCATCGCCGCCGATGAAGACCGCGAACGGTGGAATCAGGGCTCGGTGACGTCGGCCAACCTGGCTCGCGAGTACGGCTTCACCGACATCGATGGACGACAACCCGATGGGTGGACGTAGGTTGACTGGGTGACTTCTGAAGCCGCCACCCGTGAAATCGTCCTCGGTATGTGGAAGGCGCTGTCCGACCGCGACTGGGAATCCGTCAAATCCTTCCTGTCCGACGACTGTCTGTACGTCGACATGCCGATGCCTGCTGTGTCGGCGCGCGGTCCCGAGAACATCGTCGCCCGACTGAAAATCGGCCTGGAGTTGTTGTCCTCGTACGTGAACCACGAGGGCCTGCTGCTGAGCAACGGTGTGGACGTGATGTACGAACACTCCGAGACCTGGGGCTGGCCCAGCGGGGAGACGGCTCGGCTGGCGTTCGTGTCGGTGCATCGGGTTCAGCACGGCAGGATCACCCTCTGGAAGGACTACTCCGACTTCAACACGTTGTTGTCGCAGGCGCCGCAGTCGTTCACCGACGGCTTCGCGTCCGCCGACACGTCGTGGGTGTTCGACGCGACCGACCTGGTTTGACAGGCGCCTTGCTACACGCTCCAGGCCAACCGGAACTTGTCGGCGAGCTCGTCGGGGCCGAGTTCTCCGTATGTTTCGTGCTCGTAGCGGCGCACCGCGACGATCGCGTCAACCGCCTGGTCGCCGAGGATGCCGCGAACCAGTGCTGAGCCGTCGAGCGCGTCGATGGTTTCGGCCTGATTCGTCGACATCAGCGTGGTGCCGGCAGCAGCACGCTGCTCGTCGGTGAGGGTGGACGGGTCGACGAGGGTTTCCGGCGGCAACTTCAGGTTGCGCTCGATGCCGTCGAGTGCGAGCCCAAGTATCGTTGCCGTCGCAAAGTAGGGGTTCGCCGACGGGTCGACGACCTTCACCTCCACGTTTGCGCCCAGCGGGTTGCTACTACCGCCGACGAGGAATCGCACTGCGGCCTCGCGGTTTTCGGTGCCCCAGCAGACGTATGCGCCGGACCAGTGTCCGGGCTGCATCCGCAAACCGGACAGGATGGAGCCGCACAGCACTCCCTGCGCTTCAACCAGACCCGCAACCACGCCCGCCACCGCCGACTCCCCCTCCGGTGTCATTCCCTGGGCGCCGGATCCGTCCGAGAACAGCGGTTGATCGTCCTTCTGTAGCGAGAAGTGTTGATGCGCACCAGAACCCACACTTCCGGCGAACGGCACCGGCGACAGGCTGACCCGTAGGCCGTGTCGCCTGGCGGCCCTGCCGACGATCATCCTGATCAGCATCAGCTGGTCTGCGGCGGCCACCGGTGACTGCGGAGTCAGCGAGATCTCGAACTGGTTCACCCCGTATTCGGGGTGGAACTGTTCCACGGACACACCCGAACTCGTCGCCGCATCGGTCACATCGCGAACGAAACCCTCGTATTCCAGCACCCCGGCAAGCCCGTACTGCGCCCACAGGTGGGCGGGCAGCCGACTGCCCTCGGGTCCGACGAGCAGGAACTCCATTTCGTGGCCGACCAGCGCGGTGTAGCCGGCGTCGACAAGCCTGCGTTCAATGCGCGCCAGCGCGCCACGGCTGCAGTAGGGATCGGGTTCGCCGTCCTGGTCGTAGAAAGCGCCTGGCGCCCAAGCTAATCCGTCTCCGAGAATGCGCAGGGCGGCTAGGTCGATGCGGATCCGCTGGTCCCCAACCACGCCGAGGTCGCCGCCGAGTGCGATACCGGTCTGGTCGATCGTGAACACGTGCCACACGGGGCTTGCGCCGAGCCCCGGATCGGCGAACGCGCCCATCTTCCGCAGCGGAATCGTCTTGGCGTGCATGAGCCCGGCAGAGCTCACCACCGTGCCGATGAGCGTGGCGACCCCGTCGGACTCGAGTTGAGCGATAGCTGCTGCAGCGAGTGGTTTGGCGGCCCGTGAATTCACCGGAGCCATTCTTCCTTCGATTCGGTGACCTACAAAGTGATCTTGCAGGTTTGGCCGATATCGAGCGTTCGTAACATGCGGCCCATGCCGAGCCACATCGCGCAGGACAGCGCCAGATCGGTCATCAACTCGTCGCTGAACTGCTCGCCGGCGCGGTCCCAGAAGTCCTCGTCGTCGCGAAGCGCGGTGTGGTCGCCGACGAAGCGTTCGGCGAACTCTGCTGCGATGCGTTCCTGAGGGCTGTACCCGGGCCACGTCCGCCACTCGGCCGCGTGGTTGTAGAGGTCCTCGTCGACGCCTTCGGCGATCCCCTCGGAGTCGCGGGTGTTCTGGCACACCACGCATTCGTTGTCGAGCGCAATGACCATCCGGGCCAACTCACGGACCCGCATCGGCAGCCGATTCTTCTTGTAGACCGCGTTGGTGAAGCCGACCATCCCCATCCCGATATCGGGTGACTTCACGACCCAGGCAGCGGCGTCATCGTCGGCGAAGTCTCCAATTCGGCTCATGGCCGGAATCGTACGCCGAGCCGGAAAAAAGTGAAACACGTTCTAGGAAGGCGTCGTAGCCGCAGCTAGATCACCTGGCGGCTGCAACCGGCACGGCCCCGTCGTCGTGCCAGTCACGCTGCACCAGGACCTGATGGGCGATCCGCTCGAGCGCGGCTTCGACCTCGTCTCGATCGGGTCTGCCCTCGAAGTTCGGCGATGTGGCGAGTTTGTCGACGATCCGGCTCACCAGAGCGGACGACGCGCAGTCGACCTGGCGGGCACCGGCTTGGGTCAGCCACAGCTGGTCACCGGTGCGCAGCGCATAACCCCGGTCCACCAGCCGGTCGAACGTGGACCCGATGACCTCGGTCGGTACCCGAAGGCGGTCGGCGATGTCGGTCAGCCGCGCAGAGCCGAATACCTGGCTCTGCCGGTAGATCTGAATCAGTGCCCACAGCAGGGCGATGTCGGATTCGCAGCCCGCCTGCCCGGCGATGGTGCGCAGCCGGATCTCCGGCGTGTTGCGCATCAGGCGGCCGATGGCCACCTCGAGGATCTTGTCGGGCGACTCGGTGCTGGGCATGCCGAAGCCCTCGCCGAGGTCGGTGGCCGACATGGCGTCCATCTCGCGAAGCGGTATCTCCTTGAGGAAGAGCGAGACGATCAAGCCGACGACCGCTACCGGGACGGCGCACAGAAACACCGTGCCGAGCGAGTCCGCGTAGGCGTTGACTATGGGTGCTGCCATTTCGGGCGACAGCGCGTGCAGTGCCTGCGGCGACTCCGCTGCGCGCGGCGGCGCTCCGCTTGCCGCCAGCGCAGGCCCTATTCGGCCTGCGAGAAAGTTGGCGAACAGGGACCCGAATATGGCTGCCCCGAAGGAACTTCCGATGGTGCGGAAGAAGGTCACCCCTGATGTGGCCACGCCCAGATCCGCGAAACTGGAGGTGTTCTGCACGACGAGCACGAGCACCTGCATGCACAGCCCGATGCCCGATCCGAGCACGAACAGGTAGGCCGACTGCTGCCAGGTCGGCGTGTCGGCATTCATTCCGGAGAGCAGAACGAAGCCCACTGCCATGGTCGCGGTGCCCGCGACGGGGAAGATCTTGTATCTGCCGGTGCGACCGACGATGTTGCCGCTGCCGATGGACGTGATGAGCATCCCCGCGACCATCGGCAGGGTGCGCAGGCCCGAGGTGGTCGCGGAGACGCCGTCGACGAACTGCATGAACGTCGGGAGGAAGGTCAGCGCCCCGAGCATCGCGAAACCGACGATGAAACCAAGGATGCAGCAGACGGTGAACACCGGGCTGGCGAACAGCCGGATGGGCAGAATCGGTTCGGCCGCACGGGTTTCCACCCAGACGAAGAAGGCGAGCGCCACAGCGGAAGCGACGAACAAGCCGATGATCATCGGGGAGCCCCACGCGTACTCGCCCCCGCCCCAGCTGGTGGCCAGGGTGAGTCCCGAGGCGCCGATGCCGACCAGCAGAATGCCGGCGTAGTCGATGACCGGCCGGGCGGCCTTGGCCAACGACGGAATGGCTGCGGCCCCGACCACAAGCACGACGGCGGCGACGGGAATGTTGATCCAGAACGCCCACCGCCAGGTGAGGTGGTCGGTGAAGAATCCGCCCAGCAGTGGCCCGATCACGGTGGTGACGCCGAACACCGCTCCGAGCGCGCCCTGGTAACGACCGCGTTCGCGCAGCGGGATGACCTCGCCGATGACGGCCATGGCTGTCACCATGATGGCGCCGCCGCCGATCCCCTGCAGGGCGCGGGAGGCGACGAGCATCGTCATCGACGCGCTCAGACCACACAGCACCGAGCCGGCGAGGAAGAACAACACGGACGTCTGAAAGACCACCTTGCGGCCGAAAACATCACCGAGTTTCCCGACGATCGCCGTGGCGATGGTGCTTGCGAGTAGATAACTGGTGACCACCCAGGACTGGTGGCCGGCCCCACCGAGATCGGCGACGACGGTGGGCAGCGCGGTGGCCACAATCGTTTGGTCGAGCGCGGCCAGCAGCATGCCGAGCAGCACCGCAACGAAGATGAGGTTGCGGCGGTGGAGGCTGATGCCGGCGCTGCTGGACTCGGGGTCCAAGACAGCGGCCGTCGATGTCGATGCCTGACTCGTCATTCCTGCCTTCCGTCCGAGACAACCGTTCCGCAGCCATATCGTTAGATAGGCTATAAAAGTTACGGCGACCGGCCGGACGCAGGGTTACACGCGATTGCGATGCGCAAACGCCCAGATGTGACTAACCGGCTGTGCTGCTAGGAGGTCTGGACACGCACTGAGCCAGGTAGAGCTCCTCGCCCAGCTTGTTCATCAGCTCGAGCTGGGTCTCGAGGTAGTCGATGTGGTTTTCTTCGTCGGCCAGGATCATCTCGAAGATGTTGGCGGACGTCGCGTCTTGCTTCTCACGGCACATGATGATGCCGGGCCTCAGCCTGCCCACCACTTCGTACTCGATCGCGAGATCGGCTTCGAATTGCTCGCGTACCGTCTGACCGACGCGCAAGGAAAAAAGCCGTTGATAATTCGGCAGACCATCGAGAAGCAGAATGCGATCGGTGATCTTTTCGGCGTGCCGCATTTCATCGAAAGACTCCGCACGCGTGTGAGAAGCCAATTCGGTGAATCCCCAATTCTCCTGCATTTTGGCATGCAGGAAATACTGGTTGATAGCCGTAAGTTCGCTCGTCAACTGCTCATTGAGCAATTTCAGAACGTCGGGGTCCCCTTGCATGCTGGCTCCTTGCGGCGGTCGCTTCGTCGTTCGGTGGGCTGTTTTTGACAGGCTCCAATCTAGTGCACGCAGAGACGCCACCGAGACAACTTGTGCAGTGTGTGGGGCGTGTTTGCGCCGTTGCGGCAACGAACTTCGATGTACGGGGTGAGGATGAACGCAGGTGCTTGGCCTGGCTAGGCTACGTCGGGCGGAGACTGGTGGACTGGCGGTCTAACTAAGGTTAGACTGGGCTAACATGATCGCCAGCGCAGCGGAGCGAAGGACGACGATGAGTGAGAGCAATCTGCACTCACTGATTCTCGCCTGCGACTTTCGTGTCGACGACGTCGACAGGATGTGGAGCTGGCTCAAAGGTCGTCGCGACAACCTGGCGTCAATCGGCGCGCATCACGTCGTTCTCTATACGTCGATTTGGGAACCGGGCCGAGTGCTGGTGACAATCGGAATTCGGCACGCCCGCTCGATTCGTGACGTGATCGGCTCCCCCGCGGTATTCGAGTGGTTCGATATCGCAGGCCTCGACGACATCCCGCCGATCTTCGGTGGCCAGGTGGTCGAGAAGATCGATCTCGACGCCCCCTCCTCGGAGCGACACGTCGGCCGGATAGTCGTCGGCGTCATGTCGTCGGTCGACGACGTGTCGGAGCTGATGGTCAAGGTGCACGCCGGCCTGGACCGGTTCCGGCGCGGCGGGGTACGCAAGATCTGGGTGTACCGCGCGCTCGACGACGGACAGGAAGTGATGATCCTGCAGGAGATTGACAACGAGATCAGCGCCAGGCAGTGGATCGATCACCCCGACGCCGCCGCGGAGTGGATGTCGAATGCCGGGCTCGGCGCCTATCCGACGCAGTTCGTCGGCCGGTTCGCCCATCTCATGAGCATCGACAGTCAGAACTGATGGGCCGATAGATGTTCGTCTGCCTTTGCACCGGAGCCACCAGCCACGTGGTGCACGACTGTGTCGCCAAAGGCGCATCGACATCGAAAGAGGTGGCGGCCGCGTGCGGGGCGGGGTCCGAATGCGGACGGTGCAAGCGCACAGTGCGGTCGATCATCGAGGCGCATTTCGCCACCAACGGCACCCGCTCGGCGGCGAGCCGCTAGCCGCCTCCCCTTTGCCGCTTGTCGGTGAACGCGGCGAGCGCGTCGGCGTTGGCGTCGGCGCCCATCAACTCGGCGAAATGGGCATTCTCCCGTTCGGTGGCGGCTTTGATGCCCGCTCGAAACGGCTCTGCGATCGTCTTCTTGACCGCCATCAGACTGGGAATCGGTCTGGCGGCGAGGATTTCGGCGTGCCGGTGCGCCTCGGGCAGAAGTTCGCCCGGCTCACACACCCGCCACACCAGCCCCATTTGCAGTGCCTCTTGCGCTGACACCCACTCCGAGGACATCAGCAGCCAGGCTGCGTTCTGTCTACCGATCAACCGGGGCAGAAGGTACGACGATGCGGCTTCCGGCGCGACGCCGAGACTGGTGAACGGACACTTCAACCGTGCGTCCGACGACATGAAGACCAGGTCGGCATAGCCGAGAAGGGTTGTGCCGATGCCGACAGCGAGTCCGTTGACCGCGCAGATGAACGGCTTCGGGAAGTTGGTCAGCTCGTCGATCAGCGACGTGAAGTGGCTGCCTTGGTCGGTGAGCGCCGGGTCGGTGATCCGCGCAGCCATCTCCTTGAGATCGTTTCCGGCGCTGAACGCCCTTCCGCTGCCGGTGAGCAACACCACCGCGACACCAGGATCGTCGGCGGCCTCCCGGATCGCGATCGCCGTCGCCTCGTAGAGCGCTTCGTTGAACGCGTTGAGCACATCCGGCCGGTCGAGGGTGAGAGTCCGAACTCTGTTGACGTCACTGATCAGGAGTGGCACGCGAGCAGCGTAAGCGTCAACCGTTGCTGTACACCCGGGTGGGTGTGACGAGCACCGCCGTGCGGCGTTGTTCGATCATCGTGGCGTCATAGGCGTCCCAATCGTCATGGGTGCCGCCTGCAGCCGTGAACACCTCGCGCAGCAGCAGCCGAAGCCGGTCCGCGTCGGTGAGCCAGGGCTGCGGATCGTCGGGGCCCGCCAGTTCGGCGTCGCCCTCGACGGTCGCCCACTGCCAACCGCTGCGAAATGTCGCCGCAAGCTGGGGCCGGGCGCGAAGGTTCGCGAGCTTCACCCGGCCGTAGGTGACGAATGCCAGTACCGGACTTCGGTTTTCGGGATGCGCCAGCACGCCCGCGTTGACCAGCGATGCCTGGATGGTGTTGTCGGCTCGCAGCGTCGAGACGACCGTCAGGCCGCTCTCGTCGCGGGCCAACGCCACCGCCTCGTCGAGTGTGGTCATCTGGTCACCTTCTGCCTTCCCCCGTCGAACGGGCTGCGGTACACGTAGCGGCTGGTGGGCACGGTGTCGACGTTCTCGTTGGCCCCGAAGGCGGCGGTGCTGGTGAGCATGCGCTCCATCCGGTCGCGCAGATCATCGTCGTCGGCCGCGCCGAAGAATGCGTGCAGATCGGAGATCGCCTCGACCGGGAAAAGCTCCTCGACGATTGCCGAAATATCGGGCGCGCCAGCCGTCAGTGCGCGCACCACCGCGTTCTGCGTGTAGCCGAATGTGGACTGGGTGTCGAGCGCCACCGGTGTGTGGTCGATGTGCCAGCGCGACAGCCATGTCGCCTCATCCAGGTCGTCGGGTCGGCGGAGAAGGGCCACATTGGCCAGCCCGGCCGTGCGCTGGCCTGCCACGGTCGGCGGTGGTCGCAGCGGAACGGATTCCGTCACCAGGTAGGCCGCGACATCAGCGCACTCCCGCTCCAGCAGCGCCCGGGCTGCCTGCACCTGATCGCCGTAGGACTGTTGGACCCACACGCTGACGAAAGCGACGACCGGGGGATCCATCGTGGTCAGCGTCATCAACGAATCGCGCACCTCGGCGTCGCGGACGTTGATTGCGAGGCCGGGCAGACCGATGTCGAGGAGGCCCGCGGCGACGTGCGCGCGCAGCCGGGCACACCAGGCGTCGTCAGCGTCTGCTCCGCGCAGAGTCATGATGACTTTCTCCACGACCCGAACCTAGCGCAACCATCTCTACGGGCCGGCTTGACGCGGATGCGGCCGTGGCGGGGTGAGAATGGTCGGGTGATCAAGGCTCTGGGGCTCCGGCTGCACCTGCCGGACAACGGTGCGGTCGCGCGAAGCCTGCTCGGCGTTCTGGTGCTCACGGCGGCCGCCCTGCTGTGGGGACCAGTCGGGGCGGCGACGTCGACGGCCGCCGCGGGCGCGATCGCGGGCGCTATCGCGTTGCAGGACAACCCGCTCGGCCGGATTCCGATCGTGCTCGCAGTGTCCGTCGAGCTGGGTATCGCTGTGCTGCTGGGAGGGCTGTTCGCCGGCTACAGCGTGGTGTTCGTCGTCGTGATCGCGCTGTGGTGCTTCTTCGCGGGCATGCAGTGGGCGGTTGGCGCGCCCGCCGGCCTCCTGGCAGGGGCGTCGGGTCTGCTGTTGGTCATCGGACACCCGCAGTCGCTTCTGCCTGCGCTCGCGTCCGCGCTTCTTGCCGTGGTCGCCGGTCTGACGCAGGCCGCGCTCATCGCGGCGTGGCCGCCACGGCGGTGGCGGCTGGAGCGCGAAGCCCTGACGAAGGTGTACCGGTCGCTGAGCACCGACGCGCGACAGCTGGCCGCCGAGCCAACGGCGGAGGTCGACTCGTCGCAGCTGCTGGCGTGCAAGGAAGCGTTCAGCACCGAGGAGGCGCAGTCGGGCCGCCGCACATCGGCATACCGGGACTGGCATGCGCTGCCCGACCAGATCGCCAAGACGTTGATGGCTTTTCGCGGTAAGGCCGCCGGGCAGGACGCGGTCCGCGACGTGTTGACCGCGGCGTCGGACATGCTCGCGGCGATCGCCGCGCAGAGCCGGACGGCGCGCCGAGACGCGGAACAGGCGCTGCGGGGCGTCGACGCAGCCGTCGCGGCGGTAGCCATCTCGGATGCCCCGGTGGCGCAGCGGTTGTCCCGGCAGCTTCACCGCGCGAACGCGCTGCGCTTCGGCAGACGCAGTCCCGCCGAATGGACGGGCGCGCTGAGATCGGCGCTCGACGTCGGGGTCGGACATGTCAACCTGAAGTCCCCGATATCGCGTCACGCCGTACGGCTGGCGGGCGCTGCCGCCTGCGGGACCGCCATCGCGCGCGTCACCGACGTGCCTGCGGGCTACTGGATTCCGCTGACAGTGCTGCTCGTCATGCGACCAGAGACTGCCCACACATACACCCGGTGTGTGGGCCGGGTGGCGGGCATCTGCGTCGGCGTGGTGATCGCATCCGCGGTAACGCTGCTGTGGGAACCGACCGGTCTGGCCGCAGCGATTCTCGCCGTGCTGTTCCTCGGCATCACATATGCGGTGTCGATCCTGGGGTACATGGCGGTGACGGCGGCCTTCGGCGCAACAATCGTGTTGCTCCTCGACATCACCGATGCGTCATCGTCGGTCAGCGACCTGCTGCTGGCGACCGTGATCGGTGGCGCCCTCACGGTGCTGTTCCATGTCGTGGTTCCCGATGACGCACTGATCCGGCTGCGTCAGCGCGCCGGCGAGCTGCTGAAGACCGAGATCGACTATGCGGCAACCGTTATCAAGGCCTTCGTGCACGACCTCGACCACCCGTCGGATGCGCTCGCCGCCGCGTGGCAACGGGCGTTCCGGGCCCGGGCGGCGTTCGAAGCCGCCGCAGGAGCGACCCGGGTCGAATCGCGCGAGCTGCGGCGTTGGCTGAGGTCGTTTCGCGCGGGGGTGAATGCCGTCACCACCTCGTGCACCACGCTGGAACAAAGCCTGCCGCCGCATCCGTCCACCGCCTTGAGCCGGGAGTTCGTGCTGGCAGTGGACGACTACGTCGAAGCGCTGCGCGGCGATCCGCCGACCCCCGCCACCCCGTGGAGCATTGACACACTGCCGTTGGTCACCGCCGATGCGCAATTGCGCGACGCCGCAACACATGTCGACGACGGCGCCACACGTGTTCTCGTCGCCGAAATAACCACGATCACCCGCAGCCTCGTGGGTATTGCGGCCGATAGCCACGACGTCGCGACGCCCTGATCGGGCGCTCTAGTTCTGGTCGCGCGCCCACTTGGGCGTGATGAAGACGCCCTCGGCCTCGACGGTGATGCCGTCCTTATCGGCGAGATGGCCGACAACGTAGGTCTTGACGCCTTCCGTGCGATCGACGTGAGCCTGCGCGTGCAGCCGGCCCAGTTGCGTGGTGCGCAGGTACCGGAGGGTGATGGTGCCGGTGAAGCGTGGAATCACCCCGTCGCTCGCCGCCTCACCGAGAACGTGATCGAGCACCAGTGCCGACATCCCTCCGTGCACGAAACCCGGGGGGCCCTCGTACGGCGCTCCCATGACGAAGTCGGTGAACGCCGCTCCTGACGCGTCGCGCTCGATGACCAGCGGAGGCGCGATCGGATTACGGATGCCGACGACGGGATTGCCCCACGCCATCCGGTCGCCTGCGGTGGTGTACCGCACCCCGAACGCCCCGTCGATCTGGCGTGCCCGCAACCGGGCGGTCAGCGCGTCGATCTCAGCCTTGACCGCCGCCACCTCGTCGGCGTCGACCTCCGTGCGAATCGTCGCGTCGACCAAGTCCCTGACCGATTCGGCGAGCGGCTGGTAGACGTCTCGGATTCGGTCGACTTCATCGGAACTCAGATCCCCGATGTGGGTGAACTCCAGCACTCGAAAACTAGAACATGTTTCTAGTCTGAAGTCGAATCCCGCTCCTCACGTACGCATCCGGACGTACTCTGCGTTGGTGAACACCGTCACCGTCGTCTTGACGCTGTTGCTCGCAGCGCTGTTCACCTTCTCTTCGAGCATCAAGCTGATCGGCGTCCCGAAGTCGCTCGCGATCCGCGATCACCTCGGCGTCTCACCGGTCCAATGGCGTGTCATCGGCGCGCTCGAACTCGCGGGCGTGGCGGGAGTGCTGACCGGGTTGCTGTGGTCCCCGATCGGTATCGCGGCCGCGATCGGGCTCGCGCTGTTGTCGATCGGTGCGATCGCCTTTCACCTCCGCGCGTCCGATCGTGTGGCGGAGATCATTCCTGCCGTGATCGGCGTCGCACTGGGCGCTGCGACTGCCGTACTGCACACGATCTGACGTCGCGCGCATCACACCTGTTCGAACAGGTGTCTTAGATTACCTAAGTTTTCGTAGTCAGTTGTCCACGAAGTGGATTAGCCTGCAAACATGGCAGCACGCACCAACAGCGTCGATCCCCGCGCCGAAAGAGTCCGCGGCAGACTTCGCGACGCCGCCTTCGCGCTGGCGCACGATGGCGCCGTCGACCATTTGACCGTCGGCGACATCGTCGACCGCGCCGAGGTCAGCCGACAGGTGTTCTACCGGCACTTCCGCGACCGCGACGACGCCATCGCATACGCATTCACCATCGCGTTCGCCTCGGCCACCGCGGACATCGCCGGCGATCCCCGCGCCCGCATCACCGCACTGTTCGATTTCGCGGCCGAACACCGGGCGATGTACCGCAACGTCGTGCCGAGCGCGGTCACCCTGCGCGTCCTCGCCGCCTTCCGTGCCGAGCTCACACCGGCATGCGAACAGATCGCCGCCGACGCCGCCGTCGGCGACATCGCCGGCCTGACCACGGAATCGGTGAGCCGGTTCCTCGTCGGCGGGTTCATCGAGGTGCTGCGCTCCTGGATGGAGGACGGTGACGCCACCGACCTGCGCGGCCGGGTGACCGCCGCACTCGACACCGTCGGCGCGCTGCTCGGCACGGCCACCGCCACCCCCGTCTGAACCTAAACCAACTCCGCACGAAGGGATTTCACATGGCACGACACGCTTCCCCCGAAACGACGATGACCAAGACCGGCATCCGCAACATGGTGCTCGCGATGACGGCGCTGACGCTGTTCGTCGTCGCGATGATCGCCAGCTACTCCGGCGCCTTCGCCAGGCCCACCCTGCACCACCTCACCGTCGCGGTGGCCGCCCCAGAACAGGTCGTCGAAGCGATTCGTGGCCAGGATGTACTGACGGTCAATGTGGTTGGCGATGATGCCGCAGCGCGCCAGCAGGTCCGCGAACGGGCGGCCGACTCCGCCTTCGTGGTCACACCAACCGGCGAGATGACCATCTACGTCGCGGGCGGAGGTGGCAGAAGCGTTGCCACCGCGGCCGAATCCGTAGGCCGCCAGATTGCGACGAGAGGCGGGTTCACCACCACCGTTGAGGACATCGCACCGACGTCGGCAGAAGATCCGTCGGGCACCGTGGAGTTCTATGCCGTCATCTTCATCTCCATTGGAGCGTCGTTGGGCGCCACCGCCTTTGGCTACATCATGGGCAAAGTGCGCAAGCCGGCCACCTTCCTGATGCGCACGCTGACGTTGACGGGCTACTCGGCCCTGCTGGCCGGTGTGGTGACCGTCTACGTCGACGCGATGCTCGGCGCTTTGTCCGGCCACACGGTGGCCGTTTTCGGGGCGCTGTGGATCTATGCGATGGCCGTCGGCGGAGCCGTCACGGGAGTGGCTGCGGCATTCGGATCCGCGGCCTCGATGCTGCTGACCCTGTTCCTGGTGATCGTCGGCAACGCGGCAGCCGCGGGGCCGGTCGGCAGACCGCTGCTGTCGCCCTTCTACTCCACCTTCACGACGATCGTCCCGCAGGGCTCCGGCGTCGCGCTGCTGCGCAACATCTCCTATTTCGGCGGCCACGGCGCGGGGACGCCACTGCTGACGCTGGCGATCTGGGGTGCGGCCGGCTGCCTGCTCGCCGCCCTCGCCACGGCATCGCGGGTGAATTATCGTGCCGTTTATGAGCGTTTCGCGCAGCGACGTCGACCCGTACTACGACCTGGGTACGTATCACCGCCAGGTCGACACGCCGTCGCCGCAGGCGCAGATCTGGACTGACCGGGGTCTCGTCTGGGCCTATGCGTTCAACCACGACGAGGCGATCCGGTGCTTCGAGCGCGCCCTTGAACACGATCCGGATCTCGGCATCGCCCACTGGGGGATCGCCTACGCGATCGGGCCGAACTACAACAAGGCGTGGGAGGCGTTCGACCCTGTCGAACTCGCCGCGTCGCTGGCGCGGGCACGATCAGAACTCGGGCTGGCGGCCAATGCGCGGGCTTCCGCGCTCGAACGCGGGCTGATCGAGGCGCTGCAGGCCCGCTTCCCCACCGAGGATCCGGGCGATACCGACGCGCTGATCGCCGGCCACGCAAGCTACGCCGATGCCATGGCGCGCCTCGCGGACGCATACCCCGACGACATCGATGTCCAGGCGCTCGCGGCCGACGCATTGGTCAACGTCACGGCATGGGCGTTGTGGGACACCAGAACGGGTGAACCCGCACCTGGCTCGCGGGTGCTGGACGCCAAGCGCATCCTCGATGACGCGCTGGCGACCCCGGGGGGCCGCAGGCATCCCGGGGTGCTGCACCTGTACCTGCACGCCATGGAGATGTCGGCCACCCCGCAGGACGCCCTGCCGGCGGCCGACCTGCTGCGCGGCCTGGTGCCCGACGCCGGTCACCTGCAGCACATGGCCAGTCACATCGACGTGCTCTGCGGCGACTACCGCAATTCGGTGGTGTCGAATCTGACCGCCGTGCAAGCCGACCGACTGTTCGTCGAACGTGAGGGCCCGCTCAACTTCTATTCGCTCTACCGCGCACACAACCTGCACTTCGTCGTCTACTCGGCGATGTTCGAAGCCAACTCGCGCATCGCACTGTGGGCCGCCGACGAGCTCGCCGGACAGCTCACCCCTGAGCTGCTGGCGATAGAGTCACCGCCGATGGCCGACTGGCTGGAAGCGTTCGTGCCGTTGCGAATTCATGTGCTGGTCCGGTTCGGACGATGGGACGAACTGGTCTCCCACGCCGTGCCCGACGACGTCGGGCTGTACTGCACGACCGCGGCCACGATTCACTACGGGCGCGGAGTGGCGCATGCCGCGAAGGGTCAACTCCCGCAGGCACACGCCGAGCGTGAGGCGTTCGCGGCCGCATACGACCGCATCCCGGAATCGCGCTACCTGTTCAACAACACCGCACGCGACATCCTGGCGGTCGCAGCCGAAATGCTGGACGGTGAAATCGCTTACCGGGAAGGGCAATTCGATATAGCATTCGCCCATCTGCGGCGCGCGATCGAACGCGACGACGCACTCCCCTACGACGAACCGTGGGGATGGATGCAGCCGACCAGGCACGCCTACGGCGCGCTGCTGCTGGAGCAGGGTCGTGTCGAAGAGGCCGCCGAGGTGTACGCCGCCGACCTCGGGCTCGATCCCACCCTGAGCCGACCATGCCAGCACCCCGGCAACGTATGGAGCCTGCACGGATACCTCGAGTGCCTGCAACGGCTCGGCCGCACCGCAGAAGCGGTCATCATCGGCCAACAGCTGGCCTTGGCGTCGGCACGCGCGGATGTACCGATCGACGCATCCTGTGCCTGCCGGCTGGAGGTCGGCTAACCCGTCAGGTCGGCGCTTGGTGCAGCTCGATCGAATTGCCGTCGGGGTCGGCGATCTGCACCTGTTTACCCCCGGGACCGATGGTGACGTCGGAGCGCAACGCCACACTCGCCCCGCGCAGACGGTCAACCCGAGCCTCGAGGTCGTCGACATAAAGCACGATCCGGTTCCAACCGCCGGGCATCTGCTGTTGGCCGTCCATCGGCCTGGACCCCGAGCTGTCCGGCCCGCTCAAAAGGAGGTGTAGAGCCCCACGCGTGACGATCGCAACAGGCCCGGCGCGTTGCTCGAGACGGAAGTCGAGCTGGCCGGTGTAGAACTCGATCCCGCGATCGAGGTTTCCCACTTGATAGCGGACCACGGCGTCCGTGAGGTTCGCGGGTCGCCACGGCGCGCGTCCGCCCGACGAAGCGTGTTCAGACATACGCATACGGTAGGAGCGTTCGGCTCCTCGTTGGAGAGATCGGACGCGAAAATCAACCTGATCACCTCCGATAGATGGACCACCACCCGTGTCACGGAGTCATCGCGACCGCGCTGCGTAAACTCACCGCCTGTGGCCAACAGCGACGATGACGAGCGCTCATCCACGACTGATCCCGAGTGGGTCCGGCACGTGATCTGGTGGCAGGTCTATCCGCTCGGCTTCGTCGGGGCGTTCCCATCCGATCCGCCACCGAACGCCGACGAACACCGGCTTCGCCGCATCATCGATTGGCTCGACTACGCCGTCGAGCTGGGGGCCTCGGGTATCGCGCTCGGCCCCATATTCGCCTCGAGAACGCACGGTTACGACACCACCGACCACTATCAGATCGATTCGAGGCTGGGCGACGACGAGGACTTCGACCACCTGGTCGCCGAGGCGCACCGACGGGGTCTTCGCGTCCTGCTCGACGGTGTCTTCAACCATGTCGGGACCGACTTCGCCCGCTACCGGGACGCCCTCGCCGGGCAGGACAGGTCGTGGTTCCACCTGACCGGCGGCGAGTTCGCGACGTTCGAGGGGCACGGCGAACTCGTCGCCCTCAACCATGACAATCCCGAAGTCATCGACTACACCGTCGATGTGATGAAGCACTGGCTGCGACGTGGCGCCGACGGGTGGCGCCTCGATGCCGCCTACGCCGTCCCCGACCGGTTCTGGGCACATGTGCTGCCGCGGGTCCGCGACGAGTTCGGTGACGCGTGGTTCGTCGGCGAAGTCATCCACGGCGACTACTCGGCACACGTTCGCGATGCAGGGGTGGACTCGGTCACCCAGTACGAACTGTGGAAGGCCATCTGGAGCAGCCTGAACGACGGCAACTTCCACGAGCTCGACCATGCGCTGGCGCGGCACAACGACTTTCTCGATGTCTTCGTCCCGATGACGTTCATCGGCAACCACGACGTGACCAGGATCGCCAGCAAGCTGGAGAACTCCCGACATCTCGAGCACGCGCTCGTCATCCTCCTTACAGTGGGCGGCACCCCGAGCGTGTACGCAGGCGACGAGTCGGCATACCGCGGCGTCAAGGAGGAGCGCGTCGGCGGCGACGATGCCGTGCGACCCGAGTTCACTTCACCCCGCACAGGTGCCGACGAACCGGGCCACGACGTCTACCGCCTGCATCAGTATCTGATCGGATTGCGGCGACGCCATCAGTGGTTGCACACCGCGAGAACCTCTGCGGTGGAACTGACCAACACCCAGTACGTGTATCGGGTGCAGTCCGATTCGGACGCGCTATTGGTTGCCCTCAACATCGACGATGCCCCGATGACGTTGACGCTGAGCGAGTTCGGGCACGGCGACGGCCGTATTGTCGCCGGTTCTGGAGCGCCACCGGAGGACGTCGTCTCCGCGGCCGAGGTCGAGCCGCACGGCTGGCTGATCATCGCGCCGACGTGATCTCAGGTCAGCCGTGCCAGCGTCGCCGGGTCCTCTTCGCCTTCGTAGAACTTGTCCAGCACCGCCACGAACTCTGCGTTATCGTCTGCGGCGCGGGCGAACAGCGTCATCGACGACCGCAGCTTCATGTCGTCGGGCCAACCGAAGATCTCCTCGGCCGTCCGTCCGTCGATCCTTCTCACCAGGTCCGCACACTCCCGTAGCCGGGCGCCGAGCAGTTCGTGGTCGAGGTAGGCGCGCGCCTCGTCGATGGACGAGATCGCGAATCGCATCGCCGTCGGGCTGCTGCCCAGACCACGCAGTTGTGGAAAAACGAACCACATCCAGTGAGTTCGTTTGCGGCCGCCGCGAAGCTCGGCCACCACCGTGTCGTAGACGCGACCCTGCGCATCGACGAAGCGTTGAAGGTCGTATGGGTCCGATTGACTCCTAGACAACAACTTGCCCACATTCATTTCGTCTGCCAGTTTTGCAAGCTAGTCTTCGGGTTTCAATGACGATCACCAATGAATCGGGTAGCCCGGCGCCATCGTCCCCTGCGCAGAAACCTCGAAGTTTTCGCCGCCGAGTGCTGTCGAGGATCAGTATTCAGTCCAAGCTCCTGGCGATGCTGCTGGTGACGAGCGTCCTGTGCGCCGCCGTGGTCGGATTTATTGGTTACCAGTCCGGACGGTCGTCTTTGCGGGCGTCGGTGTTCGACGGCTTGACCGAGATCCGGGCGTCGCAGTCGCGCCAACTGGAATCGCAGTTTGCCGACCTCAAAGATTCGCTCGTCATTTACACCCGCGGGGCAACGGCCATTGAGGCGATCGAGGCGTTCACGCCGGCGTTCGACCAATTGAACGACGCCACGGTCAATCCCGGCCAATGGCAGTCGATCGTCGATTACTACAGAACGCAGTACGGCAAGTCGGGACCAGACCAGACAGGCAATCGTGTCGATCCCAATGCGCTGCTGCCGACATCCAATGCGCAGAAGTACCTGCAGGCCTACTACACCGCACCCTTTGATGACTTCGACAAGGCCGTCGCGTTCGACGATGCGCGCGACGGCAGCCCCTGGTCGGCGGCCAACGCCCGATTCAACGACTTCTTCCGGGAAATCGTCACGCGCTTCGAGTTCGAGGACGCCCTGCTGCTCGACACCCGCGGGAACGTCGTCTACAGCGCCTACAAGGGCGCCGACCTCGGCACCAACATCCTCAACGGGCCGTACCGCGGAGGCGAGTTGAGCGACGCCTACCAAAAGGCGCTGGCGTCCAACGCCGTCGACTACGTCGGGGTCACCGACTTCGGCGACTATCTGCCCGCCGACGAGCCCACCGCGTGGATGGTGTCGCCGGTCGGTCCGCAGGGCCGGGTGGAAGGCGTGCTGGCGCTGCAATTCCCGATCTCCAAGATCAACCGGCTGATGACCGCCGACAAGAAGTGGGAAGCCGCAGGCATGGGCAAGACCGGCGAAACGTTCCTCGTCGGGCCCGACAGCCTGATGCGGTCCGACTCACGAATGTTCCTGGAGAATCCCGAACAGTTCAAGCGCGACGTGATCGAGGCCGGCACGCCCCCGCAGGTCGCCGACGAGTCGATCCGGCAGGGCGGCACCACGCTGGTTCAGCCCGTCGAGACCGAGGCGACGCGGCTGGCGCAGCGAGGCCAGGACGGCACGATCATCGAAAACGACTACCTCGGCCACGAGTCGCTGCAGGCGTACGCGCCGCTCGACCTGCCGGGACTGAACTGGTCCGTCATCGCGAAGATCGACACGTCGGAGGCCTTCGCGCCGGTCTCGACCTTCACTCGCACGCTGGTGTTGTCCACCGCGGTGATCATCTTCGTGGTCTGCCTCGCCGCCATGCTGCTCGCCCGGCTGTTCGTGCGGCCGATCCGCCGGTTGGAGGCGGGCGCACAACAGATCAGCTCCGGCGACTACAAGGTCGTGCTGCCCGTGCAAACGCGCGACGAGTTCGGCGACCTGACCGTGGCATTCAACGACATGAGCCGCAATCTCGCGATCAAGGAGGACCTGATCGCCGAGCAGCGCCGTGAGAACGACCGGCTGATGCTGTCGCTGATGCCCGAGCCGGTGGTCCAACGCTACCGCGAGGGTGAGGAGACCATCGCCCAGGACCACCAGAACGTGACGGTGGTCTACGCCGACATCATCGGCCTCGACGAGCTCACCTCAGAGCTGAGCTCAGACGAACTACTCGCGATCGTGAACAAGCTCACCCGCCAATTCGATGCCGCCGCGGAGAACCTCGGCGTCGAGCAGGTGCGGACCCTGCACAACGGTTACCTCGCCAGCTGCGGAATGAGCGTGCCGCGCCTCGACAACGTCCGTCGCACCGTCGATTTCGCCATCGAGATGCGGCGGGTGATCGAAAGGTTCAACGCCGAGACCGGTAACGACCTCGAGCTGCGCGCGGGTATCGACACCGGCACCGTCACCAGCGGCCTCGTCGGGCGCGCGACCCTCGCGTACGACATGTGGGGATCGGCGGTGAACGTCGCCTATCAGGTGCAGAGCGGCTCGCCGCAACCCGGCATCTACGTGACGTCACGCGTGTACGACGTCATGCGGGACACCCGCGACTTCAGCCCGGCGGGTGAGGTCGGCGGCGGGGACGATACGGAGCCGATCTGGCGTTTGGCGGAGCGCGAAGCATGACCGGTGTGCTCGACGCGACGTGGTTCTACTGGGCCATCGGGGTGGCCGTCGGATTCCCCATCGCGCTTGTCGCGCTCACCGAATTGCAGAACGCGCTGCGACGCAGGAACAGCTTCCTGGTGCGGCCGGTTCACCTGCTGCGCACCTACATCCTGCCGCTGGGCGCCCTGCTGCTTCTCCTGGTCGGCGCCATCCAAATCTCCGGTGAGGCGACCCCGGTCCGCGTCGTGTCCACGGTGTTCTTCGTCGTCGTCCTCGTCCTGCTGCTGTCGGGCCTGAACGCGACCGTTTTTCAGGGGGCGCCGGAAGGTACGTGGCGCAAACGCATCCCGACGATTTTCCTCGACGTCGCGCGTTTCGCCCTGATCGCGGTCGGGATCGCGCTGATCCTCGCCTACATCTGGGGCGCCAACGTCGGCGGCCTGTTCACCGCGTTGGGCATCTCGTCGATCGTGCTCGGCCTCGCGCTTCAGAACTCCGTGGGCCAGATCATCTCCGGCCTCCTCGTATTGTTCGAGCAGCCGTTCCAGATCGGCGACTGGATCGAGACGCCGACCGCACGAGGGCGGGTGGTCGAGGTCAACTGGCGCGCAACGCATATCGACACCGGTGGCGGATTGCAGATCATGCCGAACTCGGTGCTCGCCGCCGCATCGTTCACGAACTTCAGCAGACCGCCTGGCAGCCATTCGCTCTCCGTGGCCACCGTCTTCTCCGTCGACGATCCGCCCGACGAGGTGTGCCGGATGCTGAACCGGGTCGCGGCGTCGCTGCCGCAGCTGCGGCCCGATGCCGCACCATCGAGCTCTGCCGGCGGCGGTCTGAAGTACACCACCTCGATACCGGTGCGCACGCCCGGCGACGACTTCGCCGCCAAGGTGATGTTCATGCGCTGGGTCTGGTACGCGTCGCGGCGCGCCGGGCTCCACCTCGACGAGGCGGAAGACGAGTTCGCCACCACTGACAGAATCAACGCTTCGCTGACGATCATCGCGCCCACGCTTCGGCTGACTCACGCCGAGCATGAGGAGCTGCTCCCGCGGGCTCGCCTCACCCGTTACGGCGCAGACGAATATCTTCAGTCCGCCGGTGAAGTGCCCAAGCGAATGACCTTTATCGTCAACGGTAGGGTCCGTCTGGTGGCCAACGGTGAGGACGGCTCTGTCATCCCGGTGCGGACGCTGGAGGAAGGCGACTTCCTCGGCCAGACCGCGCTGACCCGGGAGCCGGTTTCCGCCTCGGCGTACGCCCTCGATGAGGTCACCGTCCTTCAGTTGGAGCGCGAGCACATCGAGGCACTGGTCGCGCGAAAGCCGGTGCTGCTGCAGGACATCGGCCGGTCGATCGAAGACCGCCGCGCCGATGTGCGCCGCGCGATCTCGGCGGCGGCCGACTAGGGGGCGTCGATGGACCGTCGGATACCGAAGCCGCGCGACCTGGCACCGCTGATCCAATTCAAGAAGCCGACGCTGAATCGGACGGCCCGCAGGCTGGCCGACGCGCTGACGGTCGCGGACCTGCGGCTGATCGCCAAGAGGCGCACACCTAAGGCCGCATTCGACTACACCGACGGCGCCGCAGAGGAGGAACTGTCGCTAGCCAGGGCGCGGCAGGCCTTCCGCGAGATCCAGTTTCATCCGACGATTCTGCGGAACGTCGCCGAGATCGATACCGGTTGGGATGTCCTCGGCGGGCGGGTTGAGCAACCGTTCGGCATCGCCCCGACGGGGTTCACGCGTCTGATGCAGACGGAGGGCGAGGTCGCGGGTGCGCACGCGGCGGCGAAAGCCGGGATCCCTTTCTCGCTGTCGACGTTGGGCACCAGGTCGATCGAGGAGGTCAAGGCCGCAAATCCGAACGGTCGCAACTGGTTTCAGCTGTACATGTGGAAAGACCGGGAACGCTCGATGGCCTTGGTCGAGCGCGCCGCGGCCGCCGGGTACGACACCCTACTGGTGACGGTCGATGTTCCGGTTGCCGGCGCACGCCTTCGAGACACCCGCAACGGCATGTCCATACCGCCTGCGCTGACCCTGCGCACTGTGCTCGATGCGGTACCGCACCCGCGGTGGTGGTTCGACCTGCTGTCGACGGAGCCGCTGTCGTTCGCGTCACTGGATCGCTGGCCGGGCACGGTGGCCGAATACCTTGACACCATGTTCGACCCCACCGTGACATTCGACGACCTGGCCTGGATCAAGTCGCAGTGGCCGAACAAGTTGGTGGTCAAGGGAATTCAGACCCTCGAGGACGCGAAGTCGGTGGTCGATCTCGGTGTCGACGGCATCGTGCTGTCCAACCACGGGGGCCGTCAACTCGACCGCGCCCCCGTGCCGTTCCATCTGCTGCCCACCGTCGCACGTGAGGTGGGTGATGACACCGAGATCGTGCTGGACACCGGGATCATGTCCGGCGCCGACATCGTCGCCGCCATTGCCCTGGGTGCGCGCTTCACATTGGTCGGGCGCGCCTACCTCTACGGTCTGATGGCGGGCGGTGAGGCAGGCGTCGACCGCGCCATCACCATCCTGTCCGAGCAGGTCGCTCGCACCATGCGGCTACTCGGCGTGACGCGCCTGGACGAGCTTGTGCCGCGGCACGTCACGCAGCTTTCTGGCCTCGGCGGATAGCCAAAGGGCCACGTTTCCCCAGTTCAGAGGGGCCGAGTCCGCGCCGAGTCGCAATCGTTAGCCATTCGCGATATCCGGACGCCGTGTTGGTGCACGTGTGACTGATGTGGCGGGTGATTCACTGGCGCACGCAAAGCGAACGGCAATTGCTTGGTGTCAAGTGATTGGAAAGGTGGGTTGGTTGCCGTGATCAAGAGGTTAGAGAAGTTTCGAGGTAAGTGGATGCGGCGGGCGGCGGTAAGCGCCCTCGTCGCGGCGGCTCTGCCGGCGCTGATCGGATACGCCGGGGGGTCGGCGACCGCGGGTGCGTTCTCCAGGCCCGGTCTGCCCGTCGAATATCTGATGGTTCATTCGGCGTCGATGAACCGCGATATCAAGATTCAGTTCCAGGGCGGCGGACCGCACGCGGTCTATCTGCTCGACGGCCTGCGAGCGCAGGACGATTTCAACGGCTGGGACATCGAAACCCCGGCGTTCGAGTGGTACTACGGCTCTGGGCTTTCGACCGTCATGCCGGTCGGCGGCCAGTCGAGCTTCTACGCCGACTGGTACCAACCGTCGCAGGGCAACGGTCAGGACTACACCTATAAGTGGGAGACCTTCCTGACCCAAGAACTGCCTGCCTACCTGGAGGCCAACCAGGGCGTGTCGCCGAACGGAAACGCCGTGGTCGGAATCTCGATGGGTGGCAGCACTGCGCTGACCTACTCGATCTACTACCCGCAGAAGTTCATCTACGCGGCGTCGTTATCGGGCTTCCTCAATCCGTCCGAGGGCTGGTGGCCGATGCTGATCGGGCTGGCGATGAACGACGCGGGTGGCTACAACGCCGAAGACATGTGGGGCCCGTCGTCGGATCCCGCCTGGAAGCGCAATGACCCGATGGTGAACATCAACCAACTGGTCGCCAACAACACCCGGATCTGGATCTACTGCGGCACCGGTACGCCGTCGGATCTGGACTCCGGAGCGGCGGGCGGCAACCTGATGGCGGCGCAGTTCCTGGAGGGCTTCACACTCCGCACCAACCAAACCTTCCGCGACACGTACGTGGCCGCGGGTGGACAGAATGGGGTGTTCAACTTCCCCGCGACCGGGACACACAGCTGGGGCTACTGGGGACAGCAGCTCGAGCAGATGAAGCCCGACCTCCAACGGGTGCTGGGCGCGTCCCCCACCTCCGCGTAACAGCACCTCTCTCCAGTGAGCCTGTCGCTACCCCTGGCGGCAGGCTCACTGCTTTGCGCCTAGTTCTGAACCGTTGGCCTGATGACGATTTCGCCAATTTCGACGTCGCGCGGTCACAGCCGTATGCGCAGGGCGATGTCTTCTTCGAACTCGGACAGCATCGCGTCAGTCAACGTCGGGCGGGTATCGGCGATGGCGGTCAGATAGTCGTGGGTGCGAGCGGTTTCGCCACGCCGGAACTCGACCTCACGCTCGAGGGCGCACTGGGCGCCCTTGCGTGCGGCGAATTCGATGTCGGCCGGTGTGAACATCGCGCTTGCCTCGACCAGTTTGTCGACCTCTACCGCGTCCCTCATCGGACCCAGGTAGCGACTCCAAATGGCAGCGCGGGCAACGGTGTCCGGCGGACCGATCGGGATGATGTAGTCGAATCTGCCCGGCCGCAGAAACGCCGAGTCGAGTGAGCGCACCGAGTTCGTCGCACACACCAGCAGACGCTCGTCGCGCTGGCGGAACGTCGGTATCAGCTTGAGCAATTCGTTCGTCACGCCGTGTGAGGGATCTGAAGGGACTCCCGAGCGACTGCCTGCGATCTCCTCCCCTGCGGCTGCGCGGCCGCCATGCCGACGAGTTCGTCGCCGATGACGGCGACCACCGCAGGCTGGCCAGACCTGGCCGCCGATACCACCTCCGACACTCCGAACACCGGATGTGTCTCGTCACGGCTTCGGCTCTGGTCCCAGACGCTGATCGCCTGGTCGAGGTCGTCCTCGTGGAAGTCGCGCAGTCGCCAAGGGGGCATGCTCATGAGTACCTGGCGCGGCGGTGAAGGGGCATCGCCCAGATGGGTGGTTGTGCGGGGGTGCTGGGAACGGTCTGCGTCGCGGAAGCCGCGGGTGCGACGGGGAACAAAGCAGCCCCGGCCAGGGTTGAGCCGATCAGGCTTAACTTTGGAGGATGAATGTCTGAAGCAATTTCAGTGCCGGTGGTATTCGTCAGCGAGCCGATCGTGCTGCCGACCATGGTGGTGCCGATCGAGCTGGACGACGCCGCTCGGACCGCCGTCGACGCCGCGCAGGCAAGTGAAAGCGGAAAACTGCTGATCGCCCCCCGGCTCGATGATCGCTACCCCACCTACGGCGTCCTGGCCTCGATCCTGCAGGTCGGACGCGTCGCGGGCAGCGGCGGCTCGGCAGCGGTGATCCGCGGCGAGCGCCGTGCCCACATCGGCACCGGCACGACCGGTCCCGGTGCGGCGCTGTGGGTCGAGGTGACCGAGGTGGAAGACCCGCAACCGACCGACGAGACCCGCGCGCTGGCCGCCGAGTACAAGAAGCTGCTGCTGGCGATGCTGCAGCGGCGCGAAGCGTGGCAGATCATCGACTTCGTCAACAAACTGACCGACCCGTCGCAGCTTGCCGACACCGCGGGCTACGCGTCGTATCTGTCCGACGTGCAGAAGCGTCAGCTGCTGGAGACGCCCGACGTGGCCGAACGGCTGCGGGCGCTGATCGACTGGACCAGCACGCACCTTGCCGAGGTGGAGGTCAACGACAAGATCGCCGAGGACGTCCGCGACGGCATGGAGAAGACGCAGAAGGAATTCCTGCTGCGCCAACAGCTCGCGGCGATCCGCAAGGAGCTCGGCGAGGGCGAGCCGGACGGTTCCGACGACTACAGGGCCCGTATCGAGGCTGCCGAACTGCCTGGGAAGGTCCGCGAGGCGGCGCTTCGCGAGGTCGGCAAGCTGGAGCGATCGAGCGAGCAGAGCCCCGAGGGCGGCTGGATCCGCACCTGGTTGGACACAGTGCTCGACCTGCCGTGGCACGTCACCACCGAGGATTCGACGGATCTGAGGGCGGCGCGCGACATCCTCGACGCCGACCACCATGGGCTTGAAGACGTCAAGGACCGCATCGTCGAATACCTGGCCGTGCGCGCCCGCAGGTCGCAGCGGGGCATGGCCGTCGTCGGCGGTCGCGGCTCGGGTGCGGTGATGGTGCTTGCCGGGCCTCCGGGGGTCGGCAAGACATCGCTCGGTGAGAGCGTCGCACGCGCGTTGGGCCGGAAGTTCGTTCGCGTGGCCCTGGGCGGGGTGCGCGACGAGGCCGAGATCCGCGGACACCGGCGAACCTATGTCGGTGCGCTGCCCGGCCGCATCGTCCGCGCGATCGGCGAGGCGGGGTCGATGAACCCGGTCGTTCTGCTCGACGAGATCGACAAGGTCGGCTCGGACTACCGCGGCGACCCGAGCGCTGCGCTGCTCGAGGTTCTCGACCCGGCGCAGAACCACACGTTCCGCGATCACTACCTCGATCTGGATCTGGACCTGTCCGACGTGGTGTTCCTGGCGACGGCCAACGTCATCGAGAACATCCCGTCGGCACTGCTGGACCGGATGGAGCTGGTTCAGATCGACGGCTACACCGAGGATGACAAGGTCGCCATCGCCCGCGACTTCCTGCTGCCCCGGCAGCGCGAACGGGCGGCGCTGACAACCGACGAGGTCACGGTGACCGACGACGCGCTGCGCAAGATCGCCGCCGACTACACCCGCGAGCCGGGCGTTCGGCAGTTCGAGCGGCTGCTGGCCAAGGCGTTGCGCAAAGCGACGACAAAATTAGAGGAATCCCGACCGCTGTCCGATGTCGCCGCCGGAGCGGCTCCGTTGACCATCGACGAGCCGAATCTCGTTGACTACCTCGGCCGTCCGCGGTTCACGCCGGAGAGCAACGAGCGCACCGCGGTGCCCGGTGTGGCGACCGGCCTCGCCGTCACCGGATTGGGTGGCGACGTGCTCTACATCGAGGCCAACGGCAACGACGGGGAGCCGGGTCTGAAGCTCACCGGTCAACTCGGTGACGTGATGAAGGAGTCGGCGCAGATCGCGCTGTCCTACGTCCGGGCCCACGCCGAGCAGTTGGGGGTCGACCCCAAGGCGCTGGACCGCCAGATCCACGTGCACGTGCCTGCGGGCGCGGTGCCCAAGGATGGTCCTTCGGCTGGTGTCACCATGGTCACCGCCCTGGTGTCGATGGCCACCGGACGACAGGTCCGCGGGGACGTCGGGATGACCGGTGAGGTAACGCTCAACGGTCGGGTGCTGCCGATCGGCGGGGTGAAGCAGAAACTGCTGGCCGCCCAACGCGCAGGCCTGTCAACGGTTTTCATCCCGCAGCGCAACGAACCCGACCTGGACGATGTCCCGGCCGAGGTGCTCGAGGCGCTCGAGGTGCGGCCGATGACCGATGTCGCCGACATCGTCGCGCTGGCGCTTGAGCCCGCCGCCGATACGGTCACGCAGGCGGCATAGTTCGCGAGATCTGCACCAGGGTTGTGGTGGGTGACCATTCGCAGCCCTGGTGCAGAATTCGATGTGGAGGAGGGCCATGCCACGACGCGGTGAACCGTTGCGCAAGTTCGGCTTTCTGACCATCGGACGCTTTGATGCGGCCGATCCGGGACCGGGCATCGAGGAGACACTGCAGACCATCGAGCGCGCGGAGACACTGGGCTTCGACAGCGTGTGGCTGCGCGACCGGCACCTGCAGCCGGGAATCTCCTCGCCGGTCGCGATCATGGCCGCGGCCAGCCAGCGCACCAATCGAATAGAGATCGGCACCGCGGTCATCCCCCTCGGACTCGAGAACCCGTTTCGGCTGGCAGAAGACCTCGCGACCGTCGACATCATGTCCGGCGGTCGGATCAACCCCGGGGTGTCGGTCGGTACGCCGATGCTGTACGAACACTACAAGGCCGCGCTGTACCCCGAATCTGCTGAGTTGCAGGATTTCTCGAAGGACAGGGTGTTGCGGCTACTGAGCTACCTGCGCGGCGAGCCGGTCAGCGACTTCGCAGGCACCGTCGGCATCGAGCAGTTCACCGACCGCATCCAACCCCATTCCCCCGGGCTGGCCGAAAGGGTCTGGTACGGCGGCGGTTTGGCGTCAGCGGTGTGGGCGGGCCAGCAGGGAATCAACTACCTGACGAGTTCGGTGGTGAGCATCGAGGGCACCGAGAGCCGCGACTTTGCCACCATCCAGGGCGAGCAGATCGACGCCTTCCGTGCGGCACATGCGCAGCCCGAGAAGGCGCGGGTGTCTCAGGGACTCGTCGTCATCCCCACCGACTCGGCGACCGATGACCAGATCCGGCGGTATCGCGACTATGCCGCAAGCAGATTCGAGCGCACCAAGACGCCCCAGGGCGCGCGCGGCATGCTGTTCTCCCCCGACTACGTCGGTCCGTCCGACGAACTCGCGGACCACCTTTTCGGCCACGCGGGTTTTCAGCGCGCCGACGAAGTCGCGTTCGCATTGCCGTTCACATTCGGCGCCGACGACTACACCCAGATCGTGGACGACATGGCCGGATACCTCGGCCCCGCGCTCGGATGGACGCCGGCCCAGTAGCGTCAGCTCATGGCGTACGACGAAGACCTGGCCGACCGCATCCGCGAACTCCTCGGACCGCGGAAGGGAGTCGAGGAGAAGCGCATGTTCGGCGGGCTGGCGTTCCTGATCAACGGCCACATGTCGGTGGCGGTCAGCGGGCGCGGCGGGCTGATGGTGCGGGTGCCGCCCGACGAAACGGAGAAGCTGCTGGCGCGCGACCACGTCGAGCCGATGGTGATGGCCGGTCGGGAGACCCGCGGCTGGCTGCGAGTTGGCGGTGACGGCGTGAAAACCAAACGGCAGTTGCAGTCCTGGGTCACTCGTGGCATCGATTACGCCAGCTCCTTGCCGCCGAAGTGACGTTTTCCCATAGCCCCGACGGGTAATTCAGGTGTGATGGCATCGTCGTCGCACAAGCAGCTGGTCGGGCGCCTGCTGAAGGTGGCGGGCACCACCTACGCCGAGGAGGCGGGCATCAGGCTTCGGGACAAACCGATGCCGTTGTTCCAATTGCTGGTGCTGTGCATGTTGGCCAGCAAGCCCATCGGCGCTACGAGAGCGGTACAGGCCGCACGCGAAGTGTTCGGGGCCGGCCTCAAGACACCGAAAGCGGTCCTCGCCGCCGACCGCAAAACCATGATCGGGGCGTTCGGGCGGGCCCACTACGTCCGATACGACGAGAGCTCCGCCACCCGGCTGGTAGACATCGCCGTTGCCGTGCGTGATGACTACAGCGGCGACTTGAGACGGCTGGCGACCGCAGGCGAATGCGACACGAACTCGGTGAAACGACTCCTGAAGCAGTTCAAGGGAATCGGCGACACCGGCGCCGACATCTTCCTCCGCGAGGTACAGGACGTGTGGCCATGGGTGCGGCCGCATCTCGATGAACGGGCCACCGCGGCAGCACACGACATCGGACTGCCCGCCGACCCCGCGGCGTTGACGGCACTTGCGCCGCGGAACACAGCGAAGCTCGCCGCTGCGCTGGTCCGCGTCGCCCTTGACGACGACATGCGCGCCGGGCTGGTGGCGTGATCCGGATCGGGACGTCGGGGTGGTCCTATGACCACTGGACCGATGTGCTGTACCCGCAGGGCCTGCCGGCATCGAAGCGGCTGGCCCACTACGTCGCCGCGTTCGACACCGTCGAACTCAACGCGAGCTACTACCGTTGGCCACGGGATGCCGCTTTCGCCGGCTGGCGGCAACGGCTGCCGGACGGCTTCACGATGGCGGTGAAGGCACATCGCGGCCTGTCGCACTTCCGCAGGCTGAAGTCGCCCGAGCCGTGGGTCGAGCGCTTCGAGCGCTGCTGGAAAGCGCTCGGCGAGCGGGCGGAGGCGCTGCTTGTCCAACTGCATCCCGCGATGGAGCGCGACGACTCCCGCCTGGATCATTTCCTTGGTCTGATGCCGTCGTCGATTCCGGTGGCGATGGAGATGCGGCATCCCTCGTGGAACGACCCGGCGGTGTTCTCGATGCTGGAACGCCATGGCGCGGCCTACGTCGTGATGAGCGGCGCGGGGTTGGCCTGCGTACCGCGCGCCACCAGCAATTTGGTCTATGTACGAATGCACGGCCCCGAGCCGGCGTCGCTCTACACGGGCTCGTATTCCGACAAGGATCTGCGTGAGTGGGCTGACCGTCTGATGGCGTGGCAGCACGAGGGCAGACGGGTGGACGTGTACTTCAACAACGATCTCGGCGGCCATGCCGTGCGCAACGCTCACCGGCTCAAAGAGTTAGTGACCCCCGGTTGACCGGCCGGAATCAAGATCGGGCAAACTGCTGATCCGATGCGTACCGTAATTGTGATCGCCGCGGCAGCGGCATTCTCCGTTGTCGGCTGTAGCTCCGAGACTGTGGTCAACACCGGAGAATGGGAGTCCTCGACGGCGACAAGCACCTCGGCCGCGCCTCCGCTACCGCCGACGAACCCGGCGCTGCTGGCCAACGCGTTCGACTTCGTCGAGCATCCGGACGGACAGGCTGCGTACTACTTTATGACGCCCAGCGGCCGCTGGCGGTGCGCGATACTTCCCCGCAACAGAGCGGGATGCCAGGCGATGGGTGGCGCACTGAGCATCGCGGGCGCTCCCGACACGGTGCCCGACGCCGCCGGTCAGGAAACCGCCCCGAACGCGATCGTGATCGAGCCCGAGGGTGACGCTCACTTTGCCGCCGTGGACGGCGCGGAATTCACGCCTGCCGATCCCGCCAACGTGTTGCCGTTCAACAGGACGCTGGTCGTCGCCCGGTTCCGCTGCAACATCCAGGAGGCGAGCGGGGTGTCGTGCCTCAGCGAGCAAAGCGGCAAGGGCTTCACGTTCAGCTCCGACGGATACCTGCCCCAGTACACCGAAGTACCGCTCGACGCGCCCTAGCGCCGAGTGACGACGGCGCCTACTCGATGTGTGCGGTGCCGTCGGCGTGCACCTGCACCTTGGCACCTGCGATGTCCTCGCGGACCGTCGCATCGGCTTCCGCGGCGTCGGTGATCACCGCAAGCGTTCGCGCGTCGTCTGGAGTGCGCACCGCCACGTAGGCTTTTTCCGCCGACCCGTCGCGGTCGAACGGCGTAGTCCATGCTTCGACGGTGCCGACGCCGGACCACTCGACCTTGGATTGCCTGGTCGGCTCCGCGTCGACAGCGGGTTGCATGTCCTCCCAACGGAATTCGTGCTCGGGCGGTGTGGTCCCGTAAACACCGAAGCTGTGCTTGGTGAGCCATCCGCCGTTGGCGGAGATCAGGCCACGCGCACCGGGGTTGGCGACCAACCGCTGTGCCATCGTGGCGATGGAGTGCGTGACGTAGTTGTTCCACGGGCCGCCTGCGAAGGTGAGACCACCGGTCACCGTGAGTGGCCGCGGATCGCCTGCCAGGCCGAGTTCGGTGGCGGCCACCTGGACCGCCGACGGGAAGCAGGAGTAGAGGTCGACGTGGTCGATGTCGTCGAGGCCGACACCGGCCAGCTCGAGCACTCGCCGACCCGCGATCCTGATAGCCGGTGATCGGTGCAGCTGTTGGCGTTCACCGATCGCGTACGTGTCGTGTGCGTCTGTGCCCGCGTAGGGGAAAACCCAGCGCTCAGTCGGGATCTGGAGAGCAGTGGCCTTTTGTGCCGAGGCCAGGATGATCACCGCGCCCTGATCGACCATGTTGTTAGAGTTCATCAGCTTCGTGTACGGCCAGCTGATCATCCGGTTGTCGGCGCTCGGCTGCCAGATATCCTGTGCCGACAGCGCTTTTCGGCTCCAGGCGTGGGGATTGTCCGCAGCGACCACGCTGAACTGCGACCACAGTTCGCCGATCCGGCCGCGGTGCGCGTCCGCGGACTCCCCCGTATCGATCCGCAACGCCTGCTCGAACATGGCGTAGAAATACGGGGCACTGATGAGGCCGATACGGGTCTCCGCAGGCCCGACGAGCGGCTCCCCCTCGTTGGCGCCGTCGGCGAACGGCACCGACTCGTCTTCGCTCGTCCAGTCCGGCTTGACTCCACGGTTACGCATTCGCGTTCGGGTGCGGAAGGTTTCGGCGCCCGCAATCACGACGAGCTCGGCACGTCCCGCCTGGATGTCCAGGCATGCCTGGTTGACCAACGTCTGCGGCACGTTGCCGCCGACGCCTGTGTACCGGGTAGATGCGTCGCAGGCCCGGATGCGCTGCGCCAGCAGACGACCCGGGTCGCGGTATCGCCACGACAGGATGTTCACGACACGTATCGAGTCCACGGCCTCGAGCACGCGCGGACCGGCTGCCGACTCGGCGGCGGCCGCCATCAAGTCGATCGGCTCGACGGCCGGATCCTCGTCGTGCTGGTTGACCTGTCCGTAGCCGACGATCACCGGCGTTCTGGGTGGTGTCATGAGTGGGTCCTCGGTGCGTCGGAGGTGAACAGGACGCCCTCGCCGATCAGGCGGTCGATCTCATCGGTGTCCAGCGCCAGAAGCTTCTGGCAGATCTCGCGGGTGTGCTCCCCCGCCAGCGGGGCGGGACGCAGTTCGGCCCGCGGGGTGTGGGCGAACAGTGACGGGCTGGTCTCGGTGGGCATCGGCTTGGCGAACAGCGGATGAACCATGTCGGTGAAAAACTTTCGGTACACCAGTGTGGGATCGGCGAGCACGTCCACGGCGCGGTTCATCGGCGCAGCGGGCACTCCGCGTCGTTGAAGCGTCTCTGCGACAGTGCCTTTGTCCATGCGCGATGTCCAGTCAGATACCGCCTCGACGAGATCGACCCGGTTCTCGGGCAATGCGGCGTTGCCCATCGCGGTGGTCAAAGCACTGCGATCCGAGTCGCCACGAAGCGAGATCACGCACCATTCGTCCTCACCCTCACACGGGTAGACGGCGTGCAGCGCGGGATCGTCGGCGACGGCCAACGCTGCGGTCTTCGCGGCATCGATCACGTAGCTCGCGGCGAGCTGGTTGACGGCCGCCTCCGCCTGGGAAATATGCACGTGCGCACCGGTTTCGGCGCGGTCGCGTCCGATCAGTGACGCCAACGCCGCGACCGCGGTGATTCGGCCGACAACGTGGTCGGGAAACACAGTGGTGGCGTCGTAGAAGCCAGGTTCGTCGGTGGAGGTCCACAGCCGGGAGACGCCGGTGGTGGCACGCACCAACGGTCCGTAACCCATGTGCGCACTCCACGGTCCCGTCGCGCCGAACGCGCTGCTCTCGGCCAGCACGATCCGCGGGTTGAGCTCGCGCAGCTTCTCGTATGGAAAGCCCAGCGAGGCAAGGGTTCCCGGTTTGAAGTTGGCGAACACGGCGTCGGCGCCGACGACCAGCCTGGCGAAGATCTGTGCGCCCTGCGCGCTGCGCAGGTCAAGACCCAGTGCGTACTCGTTGCGGTGGGTCAACGCCCACGACCTGCTCATCACCTGGCCGGGCGCCGTCTGACGCAGCCCGTCGGGATAAGCCGCGCTCTCGATCTTGATCACCTCGGCACCCAAATCTGCGAACAGCCTGCCCAGTTCACCGCCCGCGACGATCACGCCGAGATCCAGAATCCGCAGACCGTCGAACGGCCGCTTCGCGATCGTGTTGCCGGGCACGGCGGGTGCTGTGGGTCGAGGCGAGTTCCACACGGCTTCGTGTGCATTGACCGACGGGGCGGGCCGGGCGATTCCGACATGGCCGCCATCGACGACGAACGCGCCGGCGGGCACCGTGACGTCGACGCCCGGTGCGATCGTCGCCTCGGTCAGCGCCCCGACCGACCGAAAGTGTTCAGATGCCAACGTCTCCGCTGGGCTGAGCACTGCGGCGACCGGAACTCCCCTCGACTGGCCGGCTGTGACCAGTTCACCCATCGTCTGCGTGCTGAACGATTCCGCGATCAGCGCGTTGATCTCTTCGGATGCGGCGTAGCGGGCGGCGATCGTGTCGTATTTCGAATCGGCGAACTGGTCCGGTTCGCCCAGCCATGTCCACATACCGCGCCATTGGCGTGGTGACAGCAGACAGACGCGGACGTGGCCGTCACGACACGCGAACGTCGGGTAGATCTGCTGGTTTCGCGGTCTGCCGCGCCACAACTCGCCGGACATCTTCAACCCGACGGCGGCCTGCCCCTCGGAACCGAATGGCGGATCGAGAGCCGCAACGACCGCCTCGAAGCGGGAGAAGTCGATGTAATCGCCGACGCCGTAACGCAATCGGCGATAGTAGGCGGTCAGCGCGGCCCATGCCGCCTGCACAGCGGCGGTGGCAGAGGCGATCCCCTGTGGCGGGAGCACCGGACGTCCCGCCGTCGGACCCGACCGGGACAGCGCGGTCGACAGCGCATAGAACACCGGATCTGTGCCCGTCCACGATGCCCGCGGGCCGTCGGCGCCGAAATCGGTGACCGACATGGCGACCAGGTGCGGATATCTGTCGAAAAGCTCCGCGGGCGAAGTGTTGAATGCCACCCCCCGGCCCGTTCTGCCGCTGTCGACCACGATGTCCGCCTCTGATGCCAACTCGTGAAACCGCTGCCGATCGTGTGCGTCGTCGGGGTCGAGCACACACGCTCGCTTGTTCGCGTTATTCAGCGCGAACGGGACGCTCGCCCCGGCTACGTGGGGTGGCTGGGACCGGCCTTCGTTACCGCCGGGCCGTTCGATCTTCAGGACGTCGCCGCCGAGGTCGGCGAGGTGTCTGGTCACCGCGTCGGCGTCGCCGTCACACAGATCCAGCACCCGCAGTTCGGCCAGCAGCACGCCCGTCAGGTTAGTAGTCGCCGGTCAGCGGGCCGGAGTGGGTCCGCGTCGCAGGTAGAATCGGCAGATGTCCGACTACGCCGCGGTGGCCCCGCAACCGCACCCGCTGGTCGGGCAGCTCTCGGCGTTGCACCACTTCCGTACCTACATCGACATCGCGGTGGTCGTGGTGGTGCTCGCGATCACCAATCTGGTCGCCCACTTCACGACGCCGTGGGCCGGCATCGCCACGGTGCCCGCGGCCGCCGTCGGGCTTCTTGTGCTGGTTCGCTCCCGTGGTCTCGGCTGGTCTGAGCTCGGCCTGAGCCGCGAGCACTGGAAGGCCGGCGCCGGTTATGCGTTGGCGGCGGTGGCCGTGGTGACGACGGTTGTCGCGATCGGGGCGCTGCTGCCGTGGACCAGGCCGATGTTCATGAACAACAACTACGCCACGGTGTCGGGCGCGCTGATCGCGTCGATGATCATCATCCCGCTGCAGACGGTGATTCCCGAGGAGGTGGCCTTTCGCGGCGTCCTGCACGGCGCGCTGAACCGCGCATGGGGGTTCCGGGGCGTCGCGGCGGCAGGGTCGCTGCTCTTCGGCCTCTGGCATATCGCCACCTCGCTGGGTCTGACCAGCAGCAACGTCGGGTTCACCCGGATCTTCGGCGGCGGCGTCGTCGGCACCATGGCCGGTGTGGTGCTGGCGGTGGCGGCCACCGGGATTGCCGGGTTCGTCTTCACCTGGCTACGCCGCCGCAGCGGCAGCCTCATCGCGCCTATCGCGCTGCACTGGTCGCTCAACGGCATGGGCGCGCTGGCAGCCGCCATGGTGTTCCACATGTCAACCTGACTGCCCGCTGCGCTTGCGAGCGCGAAACTCACGGTTCTTGAGTTTGTTTCCGCACGAGGACATCTCGCACCAGGTGCCGCCGTAGTTACGGGATCGGTCGTAGAACGCCCACTGGCACTCGTCGTTCCCGCAGGCTTTGAGGCGCGACCAGGTGCCGTCGCGCTGGGCGTCGCGAATGATCAGCACCAGCTCGATCATCCTGGCCGTCACCGAGTCTCCGGCCGCGCTCAGCAGGATTTCGCCGCCATCGCCGAAGTCGGCGCGCGCCGTAGCGTCGGCGGCGACATCGCGCAGCGGCGCCAGGGCGGCCGCCGTGGGCGGCGGTCCGCCCGCGTTGTGCACCAGCATCGCCCGTAAGCCCTCGCGGACCCCGCGGACATGCGCGAGGTCCTCGGGCCGCAGATCCGCACCGGACCCCAGTAGACCGCTGGCAGCGAGCCACGGCGTGGCGTCGGCCGGATCGCCGAGCCGGTCAGGGCCGTCGGGCAGCTCAACGGTGTTGACCAGCGCCTGAATACGGCTCAGCGGTTCTGGCGCCGGTTTGGACTCGGCGTCACCGAGCCAATGCGCATGTGTCGACGACATGTGATTGAGTGTAGCCGACGTGACCGGTAAACAAGTTTGACTAGTCATGCATGACCGGTGTAGCGTTTTTGATAGTCACGAGTTGGATACGATTCGAACGGAAAGAGGACAGACCCCATGACCGGCAACAGGATCTCGATCGGCTTCCTTTCATCGGCGCAGGCTCAGGGCACGACGCGACGCGACGAGGCTCGGCGCGGGACCTTCGGCAAGCGCGTGATCGCCCTGTTGAAGGCCAACAAGTTCGACCGGATGCTCGCGGTCGGCGTGCCCGTCCCGGCAGGAAGTGCACTCGCCGTGCATGCTGCGCGGTTGACGTCGGTCGACGAGCGCGAGGCCCTCGCCCGGTCGTTGCGTCACGTCCTGGACGACGCCCGCGACCGGACCGCGCTGATGTCGTCGCGCACGGAATTGAACGTGCCGAACATCAGGGCCGCACGGGATCGGATCGACCAGATCACCCTGCGGTTGCACTCGCCGCGGCCGGTCACTTCCCGAGGAGTCGCGCGGCTTCGGCTGCTGCTTGCCGACGGCGCAGGGCCGATGTACCGCTACGGCCGTGGGGATCTCGAGGGTCGCCTCGGTGCGGCACTCGCAGCGCTGTGATCGGTTCGCTACAGCCGCAGCACGGCGGCACCGGATATGCGTCCGGCGCTCAGATCGGCGAGGGCGTCGTCGGCACGGTCAAGTGCATACACCGGTGTCGTGACGGCAATCCGATGGCGGCCTGCAAAAGCCAGGAACTCGCGGGCGTCATTTCGGGTGTTTGACGTCACCGAGCGAATCTGGCGCTCGAGGAACAGATGTCGCTCGTAGTTCAGCACCGGGATGTCGCTGAGGTAGATGCCCGCGATCGCCAGCGTGCCGCCGCGGTCGAGCGCCTGGAGCGCGGGCACCACAAGGTCGCCGACCGGAGCGAACAGAATGGCGGCATCCAACTTCACCGGCGGGGCTTCGTCGGCATTTTGCACTGAGGCCGCGCCGAGCGCCAGCGCCAATTCGCGGGCGGCTGCGCCGCGGGTCATCACGTGCACTTCGGCGCCGCGGGCAAGGGCCACCTGAGCGGTGATGTGTGCGCTGCCGCCGAAGCCGTAGATCCCGAGTCGGCCGCCTGCCGGTAGATCGGCGCGCAGCAAGGAGCGATAGCCGATGATACCCGCGCACAGCAGCGGGGCCAGTTCGGTCTCGGAATACCCGGCGGGCAGCGGGTGGGCGAAAGCGGCTGGGACCGTGGTGAATTCGGCATATCCGCCGTCGGCGTCCCAACCGGTGTACCGCGACCGCGGACATAAATTCTCCCGGCCGCTGGTACAGAATTTGCACTCGCCACAGGTGTGACGCAGCCAGGCGACGCCGACGCGATCACCGACGGCGAATTCGTCGCCCGCCTCCGTGCCAACAGCTACCACTTCGGCGACCACTTCGTGTCCCGGTATGACGTTGGACCGGTGTACGGGCAGGTCTCCCTCGGCAACATGCAGATCGGTGCGGCATACGCCGCAGGCCCGCACCGCGACCAGCAGCTCATCCGGCGCGGGTGACGGCATCGCAACGGTGACGCGATGCAGTGGACGCGTGTTCATCGGACCGGGACTACGGACCTGCCACGCGGTCATGGATGTGCCGGTGGTCATCACCCCATGGTGACGCAAAAGGCATACGACCGTCGAATACGGCCGTACGCCAACGGGTTAGCGCGGACTATTCTTACGCTGCACCATTCCGACGATCCACAACAGGATCACCGATCCCAGGATCGCGGTGAAGAGCGTGAACCACCAACCGCCGCCAGCAGTATCGAGGAAGAAGCTCAACAAAAAGCCGCCGATCAGCGCACCGACGATGCCGATCACGATGTTCATCAGAATGCCTGAGCCGCCGCCTTTGACGATCTTGCCTGCGATCCAGCCGGCGAGAGCTCCGATGATGATGTAGCCAATCCAGCCGACGCTGGTCTGTGTTGATGACCGAGCGAGGAACTCGGTCGCTGCAAGGGCATCCATTCCGCGATCTCCTGCCTGTCGGCGCCCAGCGCGACCGCTGGGCCAACCTCCGGTATACGCCCGAAGCGTAACGATTCAACCGTCGAATGGGACACGAACAAGATCGAACATTCCGGTTTACGAAAAACGGCCGACCCGCTACGGGCCGTTTTTCGTGTGTGCTCAGCCCGCGGGCATCATCCCCGGCGCGTTGGCCGGATCGACCGGGACACCGACTCCCACCGGTGGGCGACCCGGTGCACCCTCCGGCGCGACCGGTGCGTTCGGGTCCGCGGGAGCCGCGTTGGGATCGGCGGCCTGCGGCGCGTTCGGGTCGGGCTCTGGTGGCGGCGGCGGAGACCACGGCCGGATGGAGTTGGCGAGCGTGGCGGCTGCCGCCTTGTCCACCGGATTGGGTGCGGTGCCCAGCCAAACCACGAACCAGCGCTCGTTTCGCTGACCGCGCGGTGCCAGCGGCTGACCGGCTGCCACCGTCGGCGTCGCGTTGCCGACCACGCCCGCCCAGATCTGGCCCGTCGGCTTGTTGGTATCGGTGAACTTCACGTCGTATGCCGAGAAAGCGCCGGGCATGTCGGCACTGCCGAGCGGCCCGTTCGCCTGATTGACCCGGGTGCCGGGAAACGGCATGAAGAACTCGCCCATATCGGAGGCCAGCCGGGTGGCCGCCTTGGCGTTGTCGGCCTCTGCTCCTGCGAACAGCTTCATGTCCAGCCTGCCCAGCAGAACGCTGGTGTCGTTCGCGGGTTGCGGGCCCTGCTGTCCGGGCTGGGTGGGTGCTGTTCCCTCGGGCTGCTCACGAGTCAACAGCGCCTGGCCGTACGACAGCTGCCTGGCGTCGGAGACCTTCCAGCCCGCGGGCACCACATAGCTGAACCCGCCCGCGGCGTTGTCGACCCGGCCGGGTTCGGACGCGGGTGCCGCTGCAGGCGCCGGCGCGTTGGGATCGGCGGCAGCCGGCGCCGGTACATTCGGGTCGCCAGGAGGGCCCTGCATGAAGGTATTGCCCGACGGGGCCGGCGGGCCAGGCTCCGGCGAAGGATCCGGGTCGGCCAGTGCCACCGACGGAATTGTGAGGGCCACCACGGCGGCGCCGGCCAGCGTCGCCATCGCCAGCCTCGTCACGTGGCGCTTGCGGTGTTCAGAGATCGCGTCCGGGTCATACATGCAGACGAAACTACAGTGTTGCTGGCGTGACGCAAGTGTGGGGCGGTCTTAAAGTGTTTAACTGTGAAGTTGCTGAACGACTCATAACGTCAGCTAGCGTCGTTAGCGGAAATTGCTGGCACGACAAGGCACTCGCGCCGGTGCGCGAGGTTTGTTCATTTGATCGGCGCATCCGCGGCCACCGTTACCGAATTTGGTGAACGGTGACTTCCTGCGCCTTGACCGAGAAGTAGACGCGCTCCCCCGGCGTCACCCGAAGCTCGGCGGCGGACTCGGCGGTGATGTCGGCGGCCAGGCCCGGCCCGCCGTCGGGTTGCTCGTCGGCACGCACGCGAAGGGCTGACCCGCTGCTGTCGAGTTCGGCAACCACTACTTCGACGGTGTTCCTCGGGCTGCCGTGCGGCTTGTCGCGGTAGATCGCGACGGCCGAAGGCGGAAAAACGGCCACCGCCGGTTGCCCCACCCCGATGTCCGGACCGGCGCTGCCATGCCAGGTAGCGCCCCAGTCGGTGGTCAGCACGCCGCTGCGACCCGCGGTGCCGGTGACGAGGTTCACTCCTGCGAACCGCGCGCCGAAACGGCTTCGGGGTGAGGCCAATATCGCTGCCGACGAACCGGTTTCGGCGACCCGGCCGTCCTCCAAAATGAGCACCCGGTCGGCCAGGGTCAACACGTCGAGGACATCGTGGGTGATGAACACCGCGGAACGGCCGTCACGGGTCAACCTGTGAAGCAACAGTTTTCGCATCGCGCTCGCGGAGGAGACGTCGAGACCGGCGAGTGGCTCATCGAGCAGCAGTACGTCTGGATCGGCCGCCAGTGCCCGGGCGAGGGCGACCCGCTGAGCCTGGCCGCCGGACAGCTGCCTCGGCATTCGGTCGGCCAGATCGGAGGCGCCTACCTGGTCGAGCCATGACATCGCGGCGGCGCGAGCCTCTCGCCGCGGTTTCCTTGCGTGGCCACTGCGAGGGGCGAAGGCCACGTTGGCGGCGACGTCGAGGTGTGGGAACAACAGCGCGTCCTGCAGCAGCAGGCCGACCCGCCGATCGTGGGTTGGGACGAACACGCCCGCTGCGGTATCGGTGAGCACACGGTCACCGACTCGAACGTGTCCCGTGTCCGGCCGGATCAGGCCCGCGATCACGTGCAGAGCGGTCGATTTGCCTGCGCCGTTGGCCCCGAGCACAGCGAGCACTTCACCTGCCGCGACGGAGAATTCGATGTCGACGTCACGGTGGGCGACGACGGCGCGAACGTCAACGCCGGTCACCGAACAGTTCCTGCCATTGCCGAACCCGCTCGCAGTGTGCGCGCGCCGAGCACGAGCACGACAACGGCGGCGACGACGACCAACAGCACCGAAAGTGCGACGGCCGCGTCGGCGTCGGTTTCCCGTTGCAGGTAGATCTCCAGCGGAAGTGTCCGCGTGACGCCCTCGCGCGAACCCGCGAACGTCAGCGTGGCGCCGAACTCGCCCAGGGAGCGGGCGAACGCCAACACGGCACCCGCGACCACGCCGGGTGCCAAAAGCGGTAGGGATACCCGCCACCACACCATGGTCGGTCTGGCGCCGAGCGTGGCGGCCACCACGTCGTAATCGCGGCCGGACGTGCGTGCCGCGCCCTCGAGCGCGATGACGAGGAACGGCAGCGAGACGAAGGTCTGCGCCAACACCACCGCCGTCGTGGTGAACGCGATCCGGATGCCTGCTGCATCGAGGTACTGGCCGATCAACCCCAACCTGCCGAAGGCGTACAGCAGCGCGATTCCCCCCACCACCGGCGGAAGCACGAGCGGTAGCAGCAGCAGCGGACGGATCATCTGGACCGCGCGCCCGTCGTTGCGTGCCAGCACGAGCGCCATCGGAACGCCGAACAGCACGCACAGCAGCGTGCTGGCTGCCGCCGTCTTGAGACTCAATATCAGTGCGGCGCGGGAGGACTCGCTGGAGACCAGGGTGACGAACTGCGGCCAGTCCACCTTCGCCACGACGGCGATGAGCGGGAGCACCACGAACAGCGCCCCGACGGCGGCCGGAAGATAAATCCAGCGCGGCAAAACGGGCGCGCTGGTCAAGGCTTGGAGCCGCAGGTGAGCGGGGAGAAATTACTCACAGAGCAAACCCTAGGTCACCGATGGATTGCAGGTCGGAGTCGGGGCGGAACGGATCTGCGCGTCGGGTTTCGCCGAATAGCTACTGTCCAGTAACATCGTCGGCGGATCGCAGCCACGGCGGCGGCGGTCCTGCGCTAACAGGGAGGTCTTGGCGATGGAGGTGCTGGTCACCGGCGGTGATACGGATCTGGGCCGGACGATCGCGGAAAACTATCGCGACGCTGGGTACAAAGTGGTTATCACCGGCGCCCGCCGCGACGACCTTGAGGTAGCGGCCAAGGAACTCGACGTCGACGCGATCGTGTGCGACAACACCGATCCGGCGAGTCTGGAAGAGGCCCGCGCCCTGTTCCCGCATCACCTGGACACCATCGTCAACGTGCCCGCCCTGAGCTGGGATGCGGGCGACCCACGCACCTACACGCTGACCGACCATGCCGCCGCCTGGCGAAACGCCTTGAACGCCACGATGCTGTCGACGGTACTGACCATTCAGGTACTCGGCGATCATCTGCGCTCGGGCGGTTCGATTATCAGCGTCGTGCCGGACAACCCGCGTGAGGGCAGCGCGGACGCCGCGATTAAGGCGGCCGTGTCGAACTGGACCGAGGGTCAGGCGACGCACTTCGGCACGCGCGGCATCACCGTCAACGTCGTCGCGTCCGGCCGCAGCGCGCAGGAGGGCTACGCCGGCCTCGGCAGTTCAGCCCCGGTGGCCGCGGAGATCGCCCGGCTGGCGGTGTTCCTGAGCACGCCGGCAGCGCGCCACATCACCGGGCAGACGATGCACGTCAGTAATGGCGCACTCGCCCAGATCGGCTGATATTCCCGCGTTCGCCCGAAGCTAAAGCGGGGTGACCGCCCCGGTTAGTTGTGGTTACGTGAAGGCGTGACCATCAAACTCGGACTTCAGATCCCCAACTTCTCCTACGGCACCGGCGTCGCCGAACTCTTTCCCGCTGTGATCGCACAGGCGAAGGAGGCCGAAGCCGCCGGCTTCGATTCGGTCTTCGTGATGGATCACTTCTACCAACTGCCGGGGCTCGGCACGCCCGACCAACCCATGCTCGAGGCCTACACGGCGCTCGGCGGCCTCGCGACAGCCACCGAGCGTGTGCAGCTGGGCACCTTGGTGACCGGCAACACCTACCGCAACCCGACGCTGCTCGCCAAGGCGATCACCACGCTGGATGTCGTCAGCCAGGGCCGGGCCATCCTGGGCATCGGTACCGGCTGGTTCGAACTCGAGCACGATTCGCTCGGGTACGAGTTCGGCACCTTCACCGACCGCTTCAACAAGCTCGGGGAAGCGCTGCAGATCGTCCTGCCGATGCTGGCCGGCGAGCGCCCGACCTTCAACGGCCAGTACTACCGCACCCAAGAGGCGATGGCGGAGCCGCGCTTCCGCGACCACATCCCGTTGATGATCGGCGGCAGCGGAGAGAAGAAGACGATTCCCTTGGCGGCCAAGCACTTCGACCACCTGAACATCATCGCCGGCTTCGACGAGCTGCCGCGTAAGGTGGCCGTCGTCAAAGAGAATTGCGAGAAGATCGACCGCGATCCGGCGACGTTGGAGACCAGCATGCTGGTGATGGCGGTCATCGACGAGAACGCCACGGAGGACATGATCCCCGAGAACTTGCGACGCAATGTGGCGGTCGGCGGACCCGAACAGGTCGCCGATCAGATCAAGACCAAGGTGCTCGACGCGGGCGTCGACGGCGTGATTCTGAGCCCCGTGACGAACCTGTCGGGATACCACCCGGGGGGCATCACCGCGGTCGCCGAGAAGCTCAGGCCGATGATCGACGGTTAAACATGGCGTTGGGTGGCAAATCTCACGCGTATGCGCCTTCTGGACGGGATGGGGGCGGCTACGGTAGACGCTGTATAGAACGTGAGAATCGTCGAGGAGCAGGAGCTCATGAGCCACCCCGGAGCTACCCCGTCTGACCGGCACAAAGTGGTCATCATTGGGTCGGGATTCGGCGGGTTGACTGCCGCCAAGGCCCTCAAGCGCGCCGACGTCGACATCAAGATCATCGCCAAGACCACGCATCACCTGTTCCAGCCGCTGCTCTACCAGGTGGCAACCGGCATCATCGCCTCCGGCGAGATCGCGCCCCCCACGCGGATGATTCTGCGCAAACAGAAGAATGCGCAGGTGCTGCTGGGCGAAGCGACCCACGTCGACCTGGCGAAGAAGTCCGTCCGGTCCCAGCTGCTCGGCCACACCTATGTCACCCCGTACGACACACTGATCGTCGCCGCGGGCGCCGGCCAGTCCTACTTCGGCAACGACCATTTCGCCGAGTTCGCGCCGGGCATGAAGTCGATCGACGACGCACTGGAGCTACGCGGCCGCATCCTCGGTGCGTTCGAGCAGGCCGAGCGGTCCAGTGACCCGAGTCGGCGCGAGAAGCTGCTGACCTTCGTCGTCGTCGGCGCAGGCCCGACCGGCGTGGAGATGGCCGGACAGATCTCCGAGCTGTCCGACTACACCCTCAAGGGCGCGTTCCGGCACATCGACTCCACCAAGGCCCGGGTGATCCTGCTCGACGCCGCGCCTGCCGTGCTGCCCCCCATGGGTGAGAAGCTCGGCAAAAAGGCGCAGGCTCGGCTGGAGAAGATGGGCGTCGAGATCCAGCTCAACGCGATGGTCACCGACGTCGACCGCAACGGCATCACGGTCAAGGACTCCGACGGCACCACCCGCCGTATCGAAGCCGCAACCAAGGTGTGGTCGGCAGGAGTGTCAGCCAGCCCGTTGGGTAAGCAGATCGCCTCTCAGACGACCTGCGAGGTGGATCGGGCGGGCCGGGTCAAAGTGCAGCCGGACCTCAGCGTCCCGGGCTACCCGAACGTCTTCGTGATCGGCGACATGGCCGCAGTCGAAGGTGTGCCGGGCATGGCACAGGGCGCCATCCAGGGCGGAAAGTACGTCGCGACCGCGATCAAGTCCGAGCTCAAGGGCGCCGACCCACTCGAACGCGAGCCGTTCGACTACTTCGACAAGGGGTCGATGGCGACGGTGTCGCGATTCTCCGCGGTGGCCCAGATCGGCCCGCTCGAATTCGGCGGTTTCATTGCCTGGTTGGCGTGGCTCATGCTGCACCTGGTCTATCTCGTCGGGTTCCGGCGCAAGCTCACCACGCTGCTGTCGTGGACGGTGACGTTCCTCGGCCGCGCCCGCGGAAACCTCTACATCACCGAGCAGCAGGCGTACGCCCGCACCCGAATCGAGGAACTCGAGGAGATCGCGGCGGCCGTCGAAGGAGAGAAAGCGGCCAGCTAGCTGGCTGCCAGCCGGTCCCCCTGCCACGTTGCGAGGCTTCCGCCGTCGGCGAGCTCCAGAACGGTGCCCAGTGCGTCCGTCGCGATGTCCGGATAGCGCAACTCGCTCACCGAAGCCAGCGGCATACCGAGCAGGTCGTGGGTCGCGGATTCCTCGCCGAGCTCGATCCGATGTCGCAGCAGCGGATGGCCGTCCACATCTGCATGGAGCAAACCCGACCAAAACCCTTGCCGTTCATCGGTTCTACCGATCTGAATCCGCTCGCGCATTCTGATCCGGCCTGCATCGTCAACCAGTAGCCGAGTGGACGTCATATGTCGGGAACCGCCCGCCACCACCGTGGGTTGCGGGTCGACGTCGAGATCACCAGATACCTCGAGATGCCAGCGGGCGGCCGACTCTGCCGTGCTGCGGCCGGGCAGCGTGACCGTCGCCGCGGCGCTGCGCACCCGCAATGCGGCCCCGCGCTCCACGACAACCCGCACTGCGACGGTGTCGCCGCCGAGCGGTGTCGCCGCCGTCGACACCAGATGCACGGTGTCCGGCTCGGTGGCGCGCGCGGCGATACCGCCCGCGCATTCGATCCACGGCTGCCTTCCGGCTCGCGCGACGATCAGGACGTCGGAATGCATCTAGACGGCCTGGGCGACCCGCAGCTGCTCGCGCACCCACGATCGGACCGGTCCGGCCGACGGGTCGTCGGTCAGCGAAATCAACACGGTGGGGCGCTCACCACGCGCGGCCGCCGCGTCGCGGCGCATCACACCGAGGTCGGCGCCGACGAACGGCGCCAGATCGGTCTTGTTGACCACCAACAGGTCTGAGTAGGTGACGCCGGGGCCACCCTTCCGCGGCACCTTGTCGCCGCCTGCCACGTCGACGACGAAGATCTGGACGTCGATCAGACCGGACGAGAACGTCGCCGTCAGGTTGTCGCCACCGGACTCCACCAGGATGAGATCGAGGTGGTCATGAGCGGCGATCAGATCCTCGATGGCGTCGAGGTTGGCCGTGATGTCGTCGCGGATCGCGGTGTGTGGACATCCGCCTGTCTGCACCGCGGCGATCCGGTCGTCGGCCAGCACCGCGTGTCTGCGCAGGAAGTCGGCGTCCTCGGTGGTGTAGATGTCATTGGTCAACACCGCCAGCGACAGCTCGTCCCGAAGCTCGCGGCACAGCGCGGCAACCAGGGCGGTCTTGCCCGAGCCGACCGGGCCACCGACGCCGATCCGCAACGGCTCCTCCGCCGTCCGCGGTCGCCTCGGCCGGTCGGGATGGTGACGATGCGGCTCGCCGTCGGTGAAATGGGGTGCCATGGCGGGTTATCGGCCTTTCAGGAGACGAACAGTGGGCGCTCGCGTTCGGTGTGGCGCTGGGCCAGCACGTCGAGCAGCGGGTCGGACAGATCGGCAAGCTCCTTGCAAGCCAGGTCGGCGGTCTGGTCGCACAGTTGCGACAGCTCGAACGTCAGCGCAGCGACGTCGGCGGGATCCAGCGCCAGCAGGCGCTGCGCGGCGGTCGCCGAGGCGGTCATCGCGGTGTACACAACGGACAGCGCTGTGTGCTGCGGGGTCATGCCGCTCGCCGCGCCGACTGCACCCGCCGCCACCGCAAGGTGCGGGGTTGCGCCGAGGGCGTCCCAATCACCGTCGACCCATACGCGGCGCGCCAGCCGCGTCAGGCCGCGGCCCTGCGCGCGCGATGCCTGCCGGGCGGCCGGAGCCGGTGTGCGGGCATCGGTTTCGCGATCGGCGGCGGCGGCCGACAGCGATCCGGTGTGCACCGCTGCCGCAACCGATGCCGTCACGAGACCCTGGGTGGTGATTCGACGGCGCAGGAACGCCCGCAGTGTCGGGAGGTCGAAGACCAGCCCGCTGGCCACCGCTTCCTCGACACCTCCGGAGTGAACATGCCCGCCGGTCGGTAGCCGCGAATCGGCCAGTGACAGCAGTGTTGCCAGGCTGGTCATCAGAACAGGAAATACCGTTGAGCCATGGGCAGTTCGGCCGCGGGCTGTTCCTGCCAGACCTCGCCGTCGATGCGGACAGTGAACGTGTCCGGCTCGACCTCGATCCGAGGCATGGCGTCATTGCGCGGCATGTCCGCCTTGCCGATCTTGCGAACGTCGGAGACCGGCACCAGGCGTCGATTGACGGCAAGCCGGTCGGCCAACTTGTCGTCGATCGCCTGCGGCGACACGAAGTGCACCGATGTGGCGGCGGCCGCGGCGGGCGCCGCCCCGAACATCGGCCGCGGCAACACCGGCTGTGGCGTCGGGATGGACGCATTCGCGTCGCCCATCGCCGCCCACGCGATCATGCCGCCCTTGACCACCGCATGCGGTCGGACCCCGAAGAACGCGGGCTCCCACAGCACCAGGTCGGCCAGCTTGCCGACCTCGACGGAGCCGATCTCGGAATCCAGCCCATGGGCAACCGCCGGGCAGATGGTGTACTTCGCGACGTAGCGGCGGGCCCGGTTGTTGTCCGCTCGGCCGTCGCCAGGTAAAGCACCTCGGCGACGCTTCATCACATGCGCCGTCTGCCAGGTGCGTAGGACGACCTCGCCGATGCGGCCCATGGCCTGGGCGTCGCTGCCGATCATCGAGATGGCGCCGATGTCGTGCAGCAGATCCTCCGCGGCGATCGTCGACGGTCGGATGCGGCTCTCGGCGAAGGCGAGATCTTCTGGGACGCTTGGGTTCAGGTGATGGCACACCATCAACATGTCCAGATGCTCGTCGAGCGTGTTGACGGTGTGTGGCCGGGTCGGATTCGTCGAACTCGGCAGCACATAGGACTCGGCCGCCACCGTGATGATGTCGGGTGCGTGCCCGCCGCCTGCGCCCTCGGTGTGATAGGCGTGGATGGATCTGCCGCCGATCGCCGCCAGCGTGTTCTCTACGAAACCCATCTCGTTGAGGGTGTCGGTGTGGATGTTCACTTGAACGCCGGACGCCTCGGCGACGGCGAGGCACGCATCGATCGCCGCGGGCGTCGTGCCCCAGTCCTCGTGCAGTTTGAAGCCCGCCGCGCCGCCGCGCAGTTGTTCCCACATCGCCTCGGTGTTGACGGTATTGCCCTTGCCGAGCAGCGCAATATTCAGTGGCCAGGTGTCCAGCGACTCGAGGATCCGGGCCAGATGCCACGCCCCGGGGGTCACGGTGGTCGCCTTGCTGCCCTCTGCAGGGCCCGTTCCCCCCGCGATGATCGTGGTGATGCCGCCGCCGAGAGCCTCTTCCATGATCTGCGGGCAGATGAGGTGGACGTGGCAGTCGATGGCGCCTGCCGTCACGATCCGGCCGTTACCGGAGATGATCTCCGTCGAGGGTCCGACGACCAGATCGGGGTGCACGCCGCTCATGGTGTCCGGGTTGCCCGCCTTGCCGATAGCGACTATGCGGCCGTCCCGAATGCCGATGTCGCCCTTGATGATTCCCCAGTAATCGATGATCACCGCGCCTGTGATGACGGTGTCGGGTGCACCGTCGGCCCGAGTCGCCCGACCTTGCCCCATCGATTCGCGCAGCACCTTGCCGCCGCCGAATACCGCCTCGTCGCCCGCCAGCCCGGGACCTCCGCTGCGATCCTCGGTGATCTCGATGAACAGGTCGGTGTCGGCCAACCGGATCCGGTCGCCGGTGGTGGGCCCGAAAAGGGCGGCGTAGCGGGCTCTGGACAGTTCGGTCACGGGATGTCCAAACGGCCGGGCGGATCGAGGCTCAGCCCGTACACCTCGCGGGTGCCGCTCAGTGGCACCAGCGAAACATGTTGGGCCACACCGGGTTCGAAGCGGACCGCGGTGCCTGCCGGGATGTCGAGCCGGTGGCCGTGGGCGGCGGCCCGATCGAATTCGAGCGCCGCGTTCGCCTGCGGGAGGTGCACGTGGCTGCCGACCTGCACGGGACGGTCGCCGGTGTTCACGACATCCATGGCCAGTCGCTGCGCGTCGGCATTGATGGCGATTTCGCCGTCGCCGTAGATGATCTCGCCCGGCGCCCAGGATCCGCGATCCGCCTGCGGCTTCTCACTGGTCATGAGATCGGATCGTGAACGGTGACGAGCTTGGTGCCGTCGGGGAAGGTGGCCTCCACCTGCACGTCGGGCAGCATCTCGGGGACGCCCTCCATGACGTCGTCGCGCCCGAGCACTTCGCGGCCGCTGACCATGAGCTCGGCGACGGTGCGGCCGTCCCTGGCGCCCTCGAGGAGGTGGTCGGTCAGCAGGGCGACGGCTTCGGGGTGGTTCAGCCGCAGACCGCGTGCTCGCCGGCGGCGGGCGAGTTCGGCCGCGTACGAGAGCAGCAACCGGTCCTGCTCGTGCGGGGTCAGACGCATAGCGGGGATGCTGCCACGGGTGGCGCGTGTCCGCAGCGCTCGAACCGCGCTACTCCGCAATGTTTTGCAGCCGCACCTGTCCGCGCGCCACCATGCGGCCCTTGTCGTCGGTGACCTCGATCAGCCAGAGCTGTTGGCGCCGACCACGATGGATCGGTGTCGACACGGCCGTCACGGTGCCCGACGAGATCGCGCGCAGGAAGTCGGTGTTGTTGTTGACGCCGACGACGGTGCCGCGCTCTCCTTTTTCGGCGAACCAGACGGCACCCGACACGCTCGCGAGGCTCTCGATGATCGTGCAGTACACACCGCCGTGCACTATCCCCCACGGCTGCAGCAGCTTGTCGCTGATCTCCAGTACGGCGCGTCCGCCGTCGGGAGTGACGTCGATGTACTTGAGACCGAGTTCGCTGTCGAATCCCCTACTGAGATCCTCCATGGGCACAGATGACACAAGGAGTGTCTACACGGTGAAGCCCCCACCCCCGCATCGAGCCTCGCGATACCGTCGGAGACATGGCGAAAAGTGTCAAGGATTTGGTTGCGGCAGCCAACGCTGTCGTGCCGCGTATCTCGGTCGACGATGCGAAGCAGAAGATGGCGGCCGGTGCCCTCGTCGTCGACGTCCGCGACGCCGGCGAAGTCGAGAAGAGCGGCAAGATCGCAGGCGCCGTTCATGTTCCCCGCGGAATGCTGGAGTTCCGCGCCGACCCCGACACGCCCTACTACGACGACAACTTCACGAAGGGCAAGCCGGTCATCCTGTACTGCGCGTCTGGGGGCCGGGCGGCACTGTCCGGGCAGGCGCTCAAGGAACTGGGCTACGACGAGGTCTACAACCTCGGCGGGTTCGGCGACTGGACGGATGCCGGCGGCGCCGTGGAGAAGCCCTAGAACCGGTATTGGGACGGCAGCAGGTAGTGGGCGGGCCCCGCACCATCGGCACGGGACCCGCCCTTGGAGTGGACCGGGGGTCTCTGCAGCCCTCAGGACTCCTGCCGGCCCAACTACTAGCCCAGGATAGGCAAGCCTGGCCTAATTTAACAAGCCCTTCCCCTCGCGAGGCCGGTTTCCGCCGCGTACCGGCAGCCCGAACCCGACCAGCGCGTCGAGCACCGCCTGCCCGCGGCGCATGCTCGTCAGCTCGCTCGACCTGGCCAACAGCGGGATGTGCGTCGCGGCGCCGACCACCGCTGCGCCGACGATGTTCCACATCGACGATGTCGATATGGCGCCGCCGCTGACGTCGAAGATCGTCTCGAACAGCGGATGCAGCGCGCGGTGGCTGCGGTGGGCGACCCACGTCGTCAACGCCGCCTCGCTGGGCAGCCGGACCATTCCGTCGCGGGCGAAGTGCGCGGCGCCCGCATCCGTGCTGTCCCCGAAGAACGGATCGTCGGGCAGCGCCCGCACCGTCGGGCAGACGACGCCAACCCAGTCGATCGCTCCCTCGGAGTCGGCGTGCACCCACAGGTTCTCCAGGCCGGTGTCCCATGCCCGGCCCTCCAATGCGAGCAGCGGAATCACCCTGCCGATGACGACATGGGCCAGCGTCGCCGCAAGCTGCTGGGCCGCCGCCACCGGGCTGTCCATCTCCAGTGCGCTGATGCTGAACATCTCGGGCAACCGATCCGTCGTGAGCGCCTCCTGCAGCGGCCACCATCGCCGCCGGGTCAGATCGGACATCACCGCGACGCCGTAGACGCGCGGGCATTCCGGATACAGCTCGCGCAACCGTCGGCTCGACTCGTGCAGCGGCAGCGTTCGCGTGATCGCCATTCCCGCAATGAGCGGGTCGTCGACCGAGACCGTCATGGGGCGCCTCCAGCGAGTTAGGTTAGCCTTACTATAATCGTCCGGAAGTGCGAGGCAAGCTCTGTGACTGCACTCACAGGAAGCCAACGGAGAGGCTGCGAACGTTGTCGAATGCGACGCGCCGAGCGTCAGCTGCATTGACTCCGGCTCGCATACGACGCACGGTAGTAAGGCCGTAGTACCCTTGTTGAATCGCCCATTTGGAGATGAACGGAACATGGCCAAGCTGACGCGTCTAGGGGACCTCGAACGCGCGGTGATGGACCATCTGTGGGCATCGCACGAGCCCCAGACGGTGCGTCAGGTGCACGAGGCGCTGGCAGCCGAACGCGATCTCGCGTACACGACGATCATGACCGTGCTTCAACGGCTGGCCAAGAAGAACCTCGTGGTTCAGCACCGCGACGACCGTGCCCACCGATACGCGCCGACGCACGGTCGCGACGAACTGGTGGCGGGGCTGATGGTCGACGCACTCCACCAGGCCGCGGACTCCGGCGGCAGGGAGGCTGCGCTCGTGCACTTCGTCGAGCGGGTCGGCGCCGACGAGGCAGCCGCACTCCGGCGTGCGCTCGCCGAGTTGGAGAAGGACGAAATGCCCCCATCCAGTGGCGGTCCGGCCTCTCCCTAGGGGAGACTGACAAGGTGTCAGCCCTGGCCTTCACGCTCGTCGCGCTGCTGCTGGTCGGACCCGTTCCGGCCCTGCTGGCCCGCGCGACGTGGCCGATGCGGGCGCCTCGGGCCTCGATCGTGTTGTGGCAGTCCATCGCGTTGGCAGCGGTGTTGTCGGCGTTCAGCGCGGGAATCGCGATTGCGAGCCGGTTGTTCGTGCCCGGGCCGGACGGTCGACCGACGGCAACCATCACCAGCGAGATCGAGGTGCTCGGCTGGCCGCTGTGGATTGCCTACGTTTGCGTCTTCGCGCTCACGTTGCTGATCGGGGCCCGGCTCGTGGCCGCCGTGGTCGAAGTGGCGATCGCGACGCGACGGCGCCGGGCACACCACCGGATGGTGGTCGACCTGGTGGGCAAGTCGCAGAAGTGGGCGCACGCGCGAGCCGGGGACGGGCTGCGTGTCCTCGAAGTAGCCGAGCCGTTGGCGTACTGCCTACCCGGTGTGCGGAGTCGTGTCGTCGTCAGCGAGGGCACGCTGACAACGTTGGCGGACAAGGAGATTGCAGCGATCCTGTCCCACGAGCGTGCCCACCTGCGGGCCAGGCACGACCTGGTGCTCGAGATGTTCACCGCGGTGCACGCCGCGTTCCCCCGCTTTGTCCGCAGTGCCAACGCACTCAACGCGGTCCGGCTTCTCATCGAGCTGCTGGCGGACGACGCCGCATTGCGCGCCACCGGCCCCACTCCCCTGGCGCGCGCCCTTGTCGCCTGTGCGGCGGGCCGAACCCCCGCAGGCGCGATGGCCGCGGGCGGCCCGACGACGGTCCTTCGCGTGCGGCGTCTCGGTGGCCGCGGCAACAGCATCGTGCTGGCGATCACGGCGTACCTGGCTGCCGCTGCCGTGCTCGTCGTGCCGACCGTTGCGCTGGCCGTCCCCTGGCTGACCGAGCTGCACCGATTGTTCATCGCATAGACGCGGATGGCGTCGAAAATCCCTGTGCCACAACCAAACAATGAAAGGCTGCATTAGTTGTCTGAATCAGCTCAGTCCTCCGCAACCACTGGCACCGCTCAGATCGGCGTGACCGGCCTGGCCGTGATGGGATCCAACATCGCGCGCAACTTCGCCCATCACGGCTACACCGTGGCCCTGCACAACAGGTCGATCGCCAAGACCGACGCGTTGCTTTCCGAGCACGGCTCCGAGGGGAAGTTCGTGCGCAGCGAGACGATCCCGGAATTCCTTGACGCGCTCGAGAAGCCCCGTCGGGTGCTGATCATGGTCAAGGCGGGCGACCCGACCGACGCCGTCATCAACGAGCTCGCCGATGCGATGGAGGAGGGCGACATCATCATCGACGGCGGAAACGCGTTGTACACCGACACGATTCGC
>NZ_JAVHWK010000096.1:0-2778 GCF_032159775.1 Mycobacterium sp. | reverse complement strand
GCCGCTCAGTTGAACACAAGCTGAAGCCCGTTGTGCCGGCTGCCGGCCAGTCGAACCAGCGTGTCCGGCGCTTCGGACAGGGGCGTGTAGTCGGTGATGACGTGCTTCGCGATGTCCTTGCCGTAGGTGGCTAGCAGGGCCAACGTCTCGGTGCTGAGGCGGTCGCGGTCCCACAGGTGGCCGGTTCCGCGCGGTACCCGTCCGATCTGAGCGCAGCGCACGCTCAGCCCGTTGTGGTGAAACTCTTCCCCGAGTCGGACTTCCTCGCAGCCTCCCGAATAGAACGCCAGATCGATAACCGTGCCTTGGGGGCGCACTATGCGAAGAGCGAGAGCCAAAGCACTTGGCTGACCGCGACATTGGAATACCACATCGGCTCCGCGGTCCCCGGCGCCGTGACGCCAGCGGCTTTTCAGCTCGACGGCGGGGTCGAGATCGTGCGGATCGACAACCTCCAGCCCGAGGTCGGCCGCGATCCTGCGGCGTGCCGGGGTTGGCTCGACGAGCACTACCGATTCTGCGCCGTGCAGGCGGGCGAACAGTGCGGTCAACAGGCCCACGACACCGCCCCCGGTAACAGCGATTCGGCGACCGCGCACACCGTCGCCGAGACCGCGTACATCGGTGCCACAGACGTCGGCGGCGGCGTGCAGTAGTGCGTTAGCGCAGATCGGTCCCATGTGTGCGGCGTAAATGCCCAACACCGGCTCCAGCGACTGCGGCAGCTTGACGAATCGGTCGGTCAGCGCGTCTGCGCGGTAGGCGCTGCGGTGGCCGTAGGTCATGGCGACCAGATCACCTTGCTGCACAGCAGGTGTCGCACTCTCCGTGACACGACCGACCTGCATGTAGCCGAACTTGTCGATCGGATAGCCCACGTCCGGGGCGCCCGGCATGAACAGGCCGAGCTCGGGATCCCATCTGCGGTGCAGCGCTGGATTCGTGCCCTTCACCCAGCTGAGGTCTGTCCCGGTCGACAGCCCGCTGAACACGGTCGCCACGTCGAACTGGCCATCGCGCACGGGTTGCGGTACCGGTTCATCGCGCAACGTGACCACGCCGCAGCGCTCGACCACGACGGTGAAGGCTCGGTCAGCCATCGAGCCTCACAGGGCGGTGGTGCGCGGCGGAAGTCGCTATGGCGCAGGCCAATTGGTGGGTCCGCAGTGCTTCGTGGTAGTCCACCAGAATCCCGCTGGGGGCCGAGCCTTTGCCGACCACGGCGTCGATGAAGGCGCGATCGGCGGCCTGCTTGGCGTCGTCGGGCTGCAGACTGCGCCGCACGAGTCCCTGCGGCGTCTTCGCCATGATGTCGTCTTCGCGAATCGTGACCGACAGACCGTCGGCGTGTAGTTCGAGGCCCGCCGAATGCTTCCAGTCCACGCAGCACGCGGCCGCCACGCTTCCCACCGCCCCGGATTGCAGCTTCAGGATCGCGACGGTGGCACCGTCGACGTCGGCGTCCGGAGTGCCCGGCGGCGCGGAGTTGGCATAGGCGTCGACTTCGACGACATCCCCGCACAACAGCCGAATCATGTCCAATACATGCACCGCCTGCTCGACGATCTGACCGCCCGACATAGCCCGCTTGCTCCACCACGGCACCGGGGGCACGCGGTCGATCCATGATCCGACCACCAGCCGAACGGGTCGGCCGGCCAGAAGGTCCTGCACGAGGTCGACGGCCGGCGAGTAGCGCCAGTGATGACCGACGGCGGTGACGACGCCTGCCTTGCTCGCAGCGGCCGCGATGCGCTCGGCGGTCGGCAGGTCCAGCGCCAGCGGCTTCTCGACGAACAACGCGATGCCCGCGTCGAGCAGCTGTTCCTCGATGGCGCCGTGGGCGTGCGGCGGAACGCAGACGTACACCGCATCCGGCGACGTCTTGATGAGTTCGTCCAGGTCCCTCGCCACGACGGCGTCCGTCGTCTCGGCAAATGACTGTGCACCCGCCGCATTGGGGTCGGTCACAGCGATTACCCGTACATCTTTCAGTTGGGCAAGATGGCGCGCGTGGCGCATGGCAACACCACCGGCTCCCACAAACCCGACTTTGCATTCATCCAACATGCATTCTCCCAGGTCGGCAACGTTTTCCGAGTACCCCGACCCGCCGGCGATACGCCACCCTTTGGGGTGGATTTGACGTAGGCGTAAGGGGCTATTCGAGTGGCATGCGCGATGGCGATGAACACATTCCGGCCGGGGTGGACCCGCAGGTGTGGAACTGGATGTCACGGCGCAGCAGCCGAGGCGGGTCGTGGACGCTGCAGCGGGTGGTGCAGGCCAAGGGCGCCAGACGGATCAGCGTCGTGTTGCCCGCGCGCGACGAGGAGCAGACCGTCGGGGACATCGTCGCGCGGATACGGCGTCGTCTCGTCGAGGAGGTCAACCTGGTCGACGAGCTCATCGTCATCGACTCCAGATCGCGCGACGCGACGGCCGCCGTGGCGGCGTCGGCCGGCGCCACCGTGTATCACCAGGACCAGATACTGCCTGAACAACCGCGGATGGACGGCAAGGGCGATGCGCTGTGGAAGGGGCTGGCAGCCAGCACCGGCGACATCGTGCTCTTCGTCGATTCGGACTTGCGTGACTTCACAACGGATTTCGTCGTCGGACTGCTCGGCCCACTGCTGTGTGAACCGGGCGTGGTGTTCGTCAAGGCGCACTATCTGCGGCCGCTGATAACCGATCAGGTAACCGTTCCGGGCGGCGGCGGTCGGGTCAGCGAACTGGTCGCCCGGCCCTTGATGAACATGTTCTGGCCGCGGTTGG
>NZ_JAVHWK010000084.1:0-13001 GCF_032159775.1 Mycobacterium sp. | reverse complement strand
CCCTATCGGCAGCGTTTGGTCATGCTCGTCGTGTTTCATCTGTTCCAGCCCTTCGGCTACTACGGATTCGGCACGCTGGCGGCGCTGGTGTTGGTCAGCCGCGGGTTCGACGTCACATCGTCGCTGCTTTTCACCGCGGTGTCGTTCATCGGCTACCCGCTCGGGTCCCTCATCTCGATTCCGTTGATGAAAAGATTCGAACGCAAACACGTGATCATGGCGACTGTCGTCGTGATGGCGGTGTGCGGCATGCTGTTCGCAACGGCGACTGCGCCCGCATTGATCGTCGTGTTCGGACTGCTGACCACGGCGGCGAGCAACACATTCTCGAACACCTACCACGTGTACCAGGCGGAGATCTTCCCCAGCGATGTGCGGGCGACCGCGGTTGGATGGACCTACTCGGTGTCGCGACTCTCGAGTGCGGCGCTTCCATTCATTCTCATCCCGGTGCTCAACCACTACGGTGCCCCAACGATGTTCGCCGTCGTGATCGTCGCACTGGCTGCCACGATCGCCGTGCTCGTTCCGTTCGGGCCACGCACCACAGGAAGGAGCCTGGACGAGATCAACCCGACATGATCACCTCTATCGACACCCTGCCTCGTGCCGGTCTCCCCAATGGGAGGCCGGCACAAGTCATGTCACCGTGCGATTAGTTTCGCCATGGCTTCCAGTCTGTATCTCTAACACCTCATCCACCGCAATCGAGGAGACCATCATGACCGCTACCTACACCTTCGACGTATTCTCCAGCCTCGACGGCTTCGGTGGCGTCAGCGGCGGCGACTGGGGCGGCTACTGGGGTAAGCAGGGCCAGCAGTTGCTCGACCGCCGCCTCGCGCTGTACGACGAGGAGCAGCGGATGGTGTTCGGCGCCAACACATATCGGGCATTCGCACAGATGCTGGCCGAGAGCACTGAGGAGTCCGAGGTGCGCGACCCGTGGGTCACCCGGATGAGGCAGCTACCGGCGACGGTGGTGTCGACCAGCCTGATCGAACCTCTCGACTGGCCTGACGCGACAGTCGTGAGCGGTGACGCCGTCGACACCGTCGCCCGGCTCAAGGAGGAGTCCGGGGTGCCGCTGCGCTCGCACGGCAGCCTGTCGATGAACCGGGCGCTGATGGCCGCTGGCCTGGTCGACCGCGTCCAGGTGACGCTCTTCCCCGTCATCACTGGTCAGACGGGTGATGATCCGATCTTTGCGGGTGCGGCCGACTTCGACCTCGAGCTGATCGAGACGCGAACGCTCGACCGCAATATCCAAGAGCTCATCTACCGGCCCACGCTGCACGTTTGAGGCAGTGGCATTAGTTCTTCAGGTCCCGCCCGGACAGCCGGAGGTAAGTGGCAACACCGACACCGATGACGAGCCAGATGATTCCGACGATCTTGGCGTTCGTGTCGGCGTCCCACAAGGCGACGATCAGGATCGCTGCGCCGAGTAGCGGGGAAACCAGATGGGTGAACCACTGGCGGCTGTTGTTGCGCTTGAAGAAGTGGGTGATGACGCTGAAGTGCATCAGGATGTAGGAGAGCAGGGCTCCGAAGGTCACCAGGGTGGTGAGCAGGCTCGCCTGGCTGACTCCGAAGATGCCGATCGCCAGCGCCAGCGCGGAGATCATCACCATCGCGTTCATCGGCACTTTGTGCTTGCCGGTCAGCCTGGCGAACAACTTCGGCAGATGTCCGTCACGCGCCATGCTGTACACCAGTCGTGACGCCGTGGCGTTGGCTGCGGTGATATTGCCCAGCGCCGCGAACAGCGCCGAGTTCAGCACGATGAACAACTTGAACTTGTTGTCCATGATGTCGCCGACCAGGTCGTAGAAGGCGTTGTTGGCCGCAGTCCCGTCGGCATAGTGGGTACCGTTCGGCACCAGGATGCATGCGAAGTAGACCTGCACGACGAATAACGCCGTCGAGAGGTACATGACGAGCATCGTCGCCTTCGACACCGCTCTGCCTCCGCCCGTCGCCTCCTCGTTGAGGGTCGAGACGGCGTCGAAGCCCAGGAAGCTGAACGCCGCGACAGGGATCGCCCCTGCCACGACAGCCCACGATGCACCGCCGTGCGGATGGAACGGGTCCAACGTCAGATGCGCGTGGCCCTGGAGCACGAGAATCCCTGCCCAGGATAGGAATACGACCAGGATGGCGAGCTGAATGTACAGCGAGTACTTGTTCATCTTCGCAGTGACGTTCATGCCGAGCAGATTCGTCACCGCGGTGATGACGACGAAGAGCACCACCCACAACCATGCGGGCACCTCGGGCACGATTGTGGTCAGCGCGCTCGCTGACAGCACGCACAACAGGGCGGGCAGAAGCAGGTAGTCCAATAGGATCGCCCAGCCCGACACGAATCCGAGGAAGCGGTTCGTGCCAAGGCTGACGTAGCTGTAGGTCGAGCCCGAGACCGGAAAAACCTGAGCCATTTCCTTGTAGCTGATGGCGCTGAACAACATCGCGATCGCAGCGATCACATAGACGGCGGCCACCGCCCCGGCCGACATGTTGTAGAGAATCCCGAACACGCCGATCGGCGCCAGCGGCACCATGTAGATGAGTCCGTGGATCACCAAGTCGCGGACGGACAGCGTCCGTTCGAGTTCGGGTTCGTATCCGAGCTCGCGCAACCGCGCAGCGTCATCGTCGAGTCGCATCAGCATGGCGGTCTCCTTGAAAAATTTCGGTCCCAAGCGGCTGCTGCCTCCGGTTTGAACCGAAGCTACGGACCCGCCCACGCGGTGGCTCGCTTGTGCGCACAACACGCGCAACGAGCGATCTTGAGCTTTTGCGCATTCTGCTCAGACAGCCTTGTACGCTCTGTGCATGGCGCGGATCCGGCGCGTGGATGTGCGGCTTGCCACCCAGGTGTTGGTGCTGCAGGTCGCCGTGGTCACGCTCACGCTGGGCATCGCAGGCGGGATGCTCGCCTTCTTCAGCCACGACCGCCTCGCCGCCCAATACGAGGACCAGTCGCTGGACGTAGCCCGCGCGATCGCCTTCGCCCCCGCCGTCCGCGCCGACGTCACCCGCTACGACGCCGCCCCGCTGTCGCCGAGCCCGGCGCTCACCGCCGAACTGGCCGATGGGCAGCTGCAGCAGCTGGCCACCGAGGTCCAGCAGCGCGCGGATCTGTTGTTCGTGGTGATTACCAACGATCAGGGCATCAGGCTGTCCCACCCCAACCGTGACGAACTCGGTAAGCACGTCAGCACCGATCCCTCCGAGGCTCTGGCCGGCCACGAAGTGGTGGACCGTGAACAGGGAACCCTCGGCAGATCGGTGCGAGCGAAAGTACCTGTGTACGCGCCGAATTCGAATCGAGTCGTAGGCGAGGTCAGCGTCGGCATCTCCACCGCCGAGGTCCACCACCAGCTGTGGTCAGACGTGCGGAAGGCGGGTCTTCTCGTCGGCCTCGCGTTGATCATCGGCATCGTGGGGTCTGTGCTTCTGGCAAGGCGATGGCGAGGACTGACGATGGGGCTGCAGCCCTCCGAGATGGCCGAGTTGATCCGCGGCCAAGCAGCCGTGCTGCACGGCATCGACGAGGGAGTCGTCGCCGTCGACACCGAGTGGAACGTCACGTTCGTCAACGACGAAGCCAGTCGGCTACTCGAAGTCGGCAGCGAGCCGGGGAAGCCGGTGGAGGAAATCGGTTTGACCCCGCGCGTGCTCGACGTGTTCAGGTCGGCGGACTCGACGCCGACGCTCGCCACAGTCGGTGACCGGATCGTCGTGGTGTCGGCGCGACACGTGGCGCGCGAGGGGCGCGATCTCGGAACCGTTCTCGTCGTGCGTGATCGCACCGACGTCGAGTCGCTGACCCGCCAGCTCGACGCGGTGCAGTTGATGAGCACCGTCCTTCGCGCCCAGCGTCACGAGTTCGCCAATCGGCTGCATCTGCTCAACGGTCTTCTCCAAAGCGGGCACGCCGAGGAAGCCGCTCAATATGTCGAGGAGCTGTTGGGGTCGGGTCCGTTGGGCTCGGCGATCCCGGGCATCGACGCCATCCGCGACGCGTTCCTGCAGGCGTTCCTGGCGGCGAAGTCCGCGTCCGCCAGGGAAGCCGGGGTGACGCTGACGATCGGAGAGAACACCTGGGTGCCGGGCCGACTCGCCTTACCCGTCGACGTGACGACCGTCCTCGGCAATCTGCTCGACAATGCGATATACGCCGCACGCACCGGAGCGAACGAAGACAAAGTCGTGGAAGTCGAGCTTCTACAGGATGATTCGACACTGCACATCACGGTTGCCGACACCGGGGACGGAGTGGCACCCGAGTTCGTCGAGCACGTGTTCACCGAAGGCAAGTCGACGAAGCCGGACTCCGGGATACCGGGTGGGCGGGGTATCGGCATGGCGTTGTCGCGGCAGATCACGCGCGCACTCAGTGGTGACATCCGACTGTCCAGCCCGGGCAACCCCGGCGCGACGTTGTGCGGCGCAGAATTCATCGCCCGGCTGCCGGGTGTGATGGTGGAGGAGGAGGCCCAATGGGCGGCTCAGAACTGAAGGTGCTCGTAGTTGACGACGACTTCCGCGTTGCCAACATGCACGCCGGCATTGTCAACGCGCTACCGGGCTTCACGGTGACGACGACGGCGACAACACTCGCCGCGGCGCGAAAAGCCGAACCCGTCGACCTCGCTTTGGTGGACGTTTATCTGCCCGATGGGTCGGGAGTCGACTTCGTCCGCGAGATACGTTGCGACAGCATGGTCTTGAGTGCAGCAACCGATGCGCCGACGATTCGAGCCGCGTTGGCTGCGGGGGCATTGAGCTACATCGTGAAGCCGTTCGCGCCCGCCGATCTCGCGGCCAAATTGGGAGGCTACGCGCGCTATCGCAAGATACTGTCGGGAACCAATCTCGGCGGGAAGGAGGTGGACGCCGCATTGGACGCCCTCCGCCCGCGCATTGCGCCCACCCAGTCGCCCACCGCGGTGACCTCACCCACCAAGGATCTTGTGCTGGAAGCACTTCGGGCATCGGGCCAGCCGATGTCGTCGGCCGAGGTGTCTGCCGAGATCGGCGTGTCCAGGGCGACCGCGCAGCGGTATCTGTCAACGCTGGCAAATGCCGGCGAGGTCAAGATCCAGCTGCGGTATGGCACGACCGGTCGGCCGGAACAGGAGTTCGTGGCCGTCGAGAAGCCACCTGCCCGGCCCGCACGTTGATGGAGGGGACGCGCCGAGCGCTTCCCCTCCACCAGATCCTCCATCAGTGCTCCGTCATGCGGCAAGAGGAACCGCCTGCCCGCGCAGCGCCGACGCCGCGATCTCCGGGATCGGGGCCGCATTGCCCGCAATCGCTGCCAGCATTTCGGTATAGCTCCAACCGATCTCTCCTGCGGACATGGCTGACAGGTTGATCATCTGTTCCCGGCCGGGACGGCCAGGGCCGGTCATGCTGGGCTTCATGTTGATGTCGATCGCCTTGATGACGCCGTCGGCGCCTTCCCGGCAGTCGATCCGAATCGGAGCGGTTGCATCCAGGAACTGCGCGACTTTCACGGCGTGCTTGCCGAACTCGCGCAGTTGATCATCATCGCCCGCCGGCTTGCTGTTCGACTGGATCGGCACCACTCCGCTGAACGGCATCACGCCACCATGGTGGCCAGTCCGCTCGATCGCCGGAAGGGTCCAGTGGGTGGCCTCCTTGCGCACGCCGTCAGCCGTCTCGTAGGTTCCCGGCGGCATCACGGTCACGGCGAGTTCCCTGCCGGCCAAGTACTCCTCGATGAGGAACTTGCTGCCGAACTTCGGTCCGACATGAGACTCGATGTGCTCGGCGGCTGCCTCGACTGAGTCGACGACCTTCACACCGGCGCTACCGCGGCCACGGACGGGCTTCACGATGACCGGGAAAGTCAGACCGTTCTGCGAAACCGCCTTCTGGATCTGACCTTTCGCGGGGCCGATCTCCACATTGACGAGGGCCTGTACGGGCACCGGGACACCGATTGCCTCGATGGCAGCCTGGCAGACGTCCTTGTCCTCGAACTTCTCCACGACGTCAAGTGGCTGACCCACCACGTACAGCCCGTTCCGGGAAGCGAATTCGGCCATCGGATGCTCGTCGAACAAGCTGGTGTTGGCCCAGAGGATCTCTGCGCCATCGGAAATGGCGGCAGCAATGCCCTCAAACGTATCCGGATACGTCCAGTCCGCGTCGACATCGGGGCGCGGGCTATGTGCTGGGGTCAGCACATCACAGCCGGCCTGCGCCAAAGCGTTCGCGATGTCGGCGGACGAATCCCGGTAACCGAAGGGATTCGACGGCTTGACCGCTCCGTTCAGCGATGGCGGCGTAACCGCCTGGTGCAGAACGGCGATCGGCCGCCCGTACAACGCCGGGGCATTCTGGACTTCGGTCTTGATCTGATCGATTGTGATGGTCATTTCGACTTCTCCTGTGTAAGTGAGTGTTTGGTATTGGCTTGAACTTGCACAGCCGAAATTACGGGTCTGCCGTCGCTGTGGCTCGCTTGTGCGCACAAGCTGGAGTACCGCGCGATTTCTGACTTTTGCGCATTGCGCTCACGGGCACATTGGGTGCGTCAGGGAATACTTCGGCGACCCTTTCGGGCGCTCAGCAGGTGGCTATGAAGCGCCTCAAGGCGCGATCGTCGGTCGGAGTTATGACGCGGCAGGGAAGCCGGCGACGATGCCGGCGACATTCGTGCAGTTGTCCAGATCGAGAATCTGGTCCGCGAGGGTGGTGATCACCGTCGGCGCGGCGCCGAGCCCCATCTCGAGGCAGGTCGAGAACTTGGTGATCGCCTCGTCGCCGCTCATCGGCTGCTCGGGGCTGCCCTCCATGATCTCGAGGAAGCGTTCGATTCGCCGACCGTCGCGGCAGAGGATGGTCACCCGGGTCGGCGACATGGCGCCTGCGGCGATCGCATCGTCTGTCACCACGCTCGTACGCGCCGCGAGGGCGCTGACAGCAGGATCCGAGATCTGCGGCCGCTGGAAGGTCGCCACATCGACGTTGCCGTTGATGAGCGCCGACGCAAAGCAGTAGCCGGCGTTGAACTGGGCGTGGATGGTCGAGTCACGGGCGACGTCGTAAGGCTCGCCGACGATCGTGTTGTTCACCTCGCTCATGCCGATGACAACGCTTTCAATCTCGTTTGCGCTCAACCCTTCTCGGTTTAGCGCTCGACCGATGGCGATTGCGTTGTGCGTGCATCGACAGCATGGATAGGGCTTCATGCTGTGCGTCATTATTTCCCAGGTCTGACCGAGGTCGCGCACGAGTGCGTCGGGCAGGACCTCGCCACGCTCGTAGAGTTGGAACAGCCCGGCGTCGCCCTCGAGAAACCGCGTCGGACCTGTCAGCCCCGCCTCGGCGAGGAACGCAGCGGTCGTGCCGCTCCGTGAGGCAAAGCCCGCCCCCAGCCGCTTGGCCAGAACGCCGTCGTTCAGCGCCTGACGCGTGCCCGCGGCCTGATGAAAGGCAAGGGCGACGGCGTCCGAGAATCGCCCGCCGCGCAGGCCCAGCACCCGGGCGGCCGCAGCCGCGGCGCCCAGCGTGCCCATGACGGTCGTCGGGTGCCAGCCTCGGGACATGCTGTTGGGTGCGGCGAGACCCAGGCGCGCTTGCAGCTCCACCCCGGTCGCGAGCGCGGCGATGAGTTCGCGGCCGCTGACGCCGCCCCGCGCCTCTGCTGCGGCCAACGCCGCGGGCAGGATCACGGCGTAGGCGTGCACGCGCCCGGGATCGTGATTGTCGTCGAAGTCCAGCGCGTGCGCCGCCGCGCCGTTGGCGAGCGCGGCTGTCGGCGGCGCCACCCTCCCCTTGCCGATGAGCATCGTCGAGGGGCCGGCGCCTTCCCAACCGAGAAGGAGACGGTTCATCTCCGGGATGCCGGGGGCGTCGGCGGCGGCGGCTATCACGCCAAGGGTGTCGAGCACGAAGAGCTTGATTCGCTCGACCACCGATATGGGGAGGCTCGAGTAATCCCAGTTCTCGTAGGCGGCCATCAACTCGCGGCTGAACCCGTCGGCGGGCGCATGGTCGCCCGTTGGCGACGGCTCGACCGAGAGGCCAGGCTTCGATGCAAGGCTCATCGTGGTGGCTCCCTCATGGCTTGGCTCGGACTATATAGCGGTGAACGTCAGTTGCGGGGCAGGACGACCGCCGCGGCGACGGCTGCGACAGCGGCGAGGATCAGGACTGTCAACGCCACGCCGGTCCAACCCGCGTGGTCGAGAGCGATGCCACCGAACCATCCGATGATGCTCGATCCGGCGTAGTAGAAAAGGTTGTAGAGCGACGAGGCCTGCGCCTTGCCGACGGTGGCTCCGCGGCCCGCCCATCCGGTGGCTATCGCGTGGGCACCGAAGAAGCCGACGGTGGCCACCACTAGGCCGACCAACACCATGAAGATGTTGGCGCACAACGTGATCAATACTCCGATGATCATGATTGCGATCGACGTCAAGAGCACCGCCTTGCGGCCGAACCGATTGGCCAGTGCGCCTGCGCGCGGCGCTGCGAAAGTCCCGGCGAGATATGCGAAGAAGATCAGGCTGACCACCGTCACCGGCAGGTGATAGGGCGCGGCCGTCAGCCGGAATGCCAGGTAGTTGTAGATCGCCACAAACCCACCCATGAGGAGGAAGCCTTGGGCGAACAGGGTCAGCTGGCGTGATGACCTCAGGTTGACCAGGAGACGGTGGGCAAGGCTGCCCTCCGGGTTGGCGCGCAGCCCCTTCGACGGCGTGAAACCGCGTGACTGCGGCGCGAGTTTCACGAAGCCCACCGCAGCGACGGCGCACAGCGCCGCGACAGCGAACACGCCGACACGCCACGTGGCGATGTCGGTGACCGGCCCGGCGACCACCCGGCCAAGGAGGCCACCGATGCTGGTGCCGGCGACGAAGGTGCCTGCCGCGCGGGCAGCGTCCTCGGGAGCTATTTCTTCAGTGAGGTACGCGATTGCGATGGCGGGAACCCCACCAATCACCAGCCCCTCCAGCAGGCGTCCGGCAAGCAACAGATGAAAGCTCGGCGCCAACGGCGTGAGCAGGCCGAACACGGTTGCCGTGATGACCGACACCGACATCGCCTTCACCCGGCCGATGCGGTCGGCGATCATCGACCATGGGATGACACCGATGGCCAGGCCGATTGTGGAGGCCGACACCATCAGCGCCGCACTGGCCGCGGTGATACCCAGGTCGGTCGAAATCTGTGGCAGAACGCCCTGCGGCGAGTAGAGCTGGGCAAACGTCGCTATCCCGGCGCAGAACAGTGCGGCCAGCAGACGGCGGTATTCGGTGGACCCGCGGCTGTGACCGGCCCAAGGTGGCTCGCGGTCCAGGGAGGTGGATTCCACGACCGCACGTTTCGCGACGTCCCTGGAAACGTTGTTCGATCGCAGCGTCATTGTCCCTCCCAGCGAAGGTAGCAAGTAATCAGGACCCAGGGCGCGAGCCCCCCGCGAGCCAGAACACCGCTTGTGGACGTGTCGGCACGAAATTGCGTGGTGCGCAATTGGTTAGGCATTTCGTGGTCCGTTCTTTCGGTTATTGCTATTCCGAAGTTACGGCTGCTCATCCGCAAAGCCGCGGTTGTGCGCGCAAAGACTACATAGCGGCGAAACCCACACTTTTGCGGGTTATGCTCACGGAATCTGGGTATCTCCGGCGTCAAAGAATGGTCCGACCTGGGATGACGTGCAATAGTTGACGCTCGGGTAAACGCTCGGGGAGGAGTGGGTACGAATGACGCAATACAAGCGTAAGGCAGCCGCCGAGGAGTCGGGGCAAGCTGTGCGGGTCGATGCGGCGGTCCGTGTCTACCCGGGCACTTCTCGCGAAGTCACCGGAATCGTCATCGAGGACTTCGGTGACATCTCCGGTCAGGCGGTAGATGTCGGCGAGCATCACATTGTCGACGCAGCTCGACGCTGGGCGGTACAGCTGGCCGACGGCACCCTGGCCTTCGTCGACGATGCTGACGTCGCCTTGATCGACTGACAGGCCCCTTTTTCGGAAGCGTTACGGCGGGAAGACCTTCATCACGGTCCCGCCGACCATAAGAGCCGGCCGACGCGGGCGTCATCTTTTGTTGACGATGTCACGGGAGGAGCCGCGTCAGTACCCATCGCCGGTCTGCGACGAGAATGTCCCGTCGTGGTGGCCCGGATGGATTCCGCTCTGAACGGTTTGTGCCGCTACTGGTGCGGCGGCCCCAGATAGGGAAATTCGGTGAGCGTGTCGGTGTGCGGGCTCAGACCCGACGGCGGACACTCACCCTTGGTCAGGAACGCCAACCGGTAGTCGATGACGTCGTCGGTGAAGACCCGCCCGTTCGGATACACCGCCGGCTTCGACGGGTCGAAGGTCAACATGTCGGGCAGCGTGCCTTCATTGTCGATCGCCTCGATCGCTTCTTCCCGCGAGTATCCGCCGGTGTGCCCCAACTGATGGATGAACATGTCGATCCACCGTTCCCGGTCGTGGACAGGCTCGCTGGCGTTGTACTCCTCCTTGGTGTCGTCGGTGTTGAAGAAGCTGCTGACCGACGGGTGCCCGGCCCGGTCGACATGGACCAGCTCGCCGTCGCGCCGAAGGCTGCATCGCCCCCAGATCCTGATATCAGGGGCAGCGCCGAGGAAGTCGGTGGGCATTTCGATAGCGGTGGAGAAAACATTGGCCGCCGTATTCGAATCCACGCCCGTCCAGGGTGATTCGCCGGGCAGGGTCAGCTCGGTGAAGTTGCGCTTGCCCGAGGTGTCGAAGAGTTCCTTGACTCCGTCGAAGTCGAAGAAGAACGCATCGCTGCGCGCGCCCGCGAAGAACGAGAAGCCGCCGGACGTAGCGATGTGGGGTTCATCGCCGACGAAAGAGACTGGAACTGCTTCAAAGATCCTCTCGCCAACCGCTTCGGGCGATTCGGCGTCATCGCCCGTCGCCAAGTACACATCGACGGTCTGCCTGCCGTCGACAGGCTCGGAGAAGACATAGCTGAAAGCGATGTCGTTCGATAGGTCCCCGTCGTTGTCGATCCCGACACGGTAAGTCGCATCGGGGTGAAGGGCTTCGGCGAGCGGGTTGGCGTTGAGGATGATGACGGTCCGCGATGGGTCCGACGGCGAAACGAATGCATAGAGATCGCACAGATCGAGTCGTTGGTCCCCGAGAGGCGGCCCGAGGCTGAGGCCGGTGAAGTGGTTGGACATACGCGTATGCCCCTTTCGATCGGTGGGCAGGCGGTGACCCGACGCTACCCTCGCCTCAGGGCAAGTTGGGCCGGCTTGCCCCTTCAGCACGGACTGAACCCGTGCGGCGGCGGGCGCCGGCAGCTGCCAGTGGGGTCGCGATGTCTTCCAGCGATTTACCTTCCGCATCGACGGCGAGGAACCAGGCCACCAGTCCCCCGGCCATCATTATTCCCGCTCCGAGCAGGTAGCCGAGGAACAGGGGGAAGGCCTGGGAGCCATCGCCGATGAGCGCGCCGTAGATGACCGGACCGAGAGCCCCAAAGCATTGGGCGATGGCGAAGAACACCGCGATCGCCTTCGCCCGGACCTCAAGCGGGAAGATCTCGCTGACGGTGAGGTAAGCAGCGCTGGCCCCGGCCGACGCGAAGAAGAAGATGACGCACCAGGCGATTGTCTGGGTGATCGCGTTGAGCAGTCCGGCGTTGAACAACACCGCGCTCGCCGCCAGCAGCAGACCCGACAACAGGTAGGTGCCTGCGATCATCTTCCTGCGGCCGATCGTGTCGAAGAAGTGCCCGATGGTCAACGGCCCCAACAGGTTTCCAACGGCGAACGCGATCAGGTAGAGCGGCGTCGCCTCGGAGGCCACCCCGTAGAACTTGCCGAGCACCAGCGTGTAGGTGAAGAAGATCGCGTTGTACAGGAACGACTGGCTGATCATCAGCGTCGCGCCGAGGATCGATCGGCTCGGGTAGTCGCGGAAAAGCACCCGGGTCAGCGCCAGGTAGCCAATCTTTTCGGTGGGCTTCAACTCGATGGCTCTGCTTTCGTCGACCTGCGGCAGCTCGACGCCGGTGGCCTCGACCTCGTGTTCGATGCGCGAGATCGAGCTTTCGGCGTCCTCGACGCGACCGTTCATCACCTGCCAGCGCGGGCTTTCCGGCAAGTTCCGCCTCACCAGCAGGATCACCAGACCAAGGACCGGGCCGATCAGGAAGGCGAGCCGCCAGCCCAGGCTCAGGTCCATCTGCCTCAGGAAGATGAAGGTGCCGAGCGTGCCGAGGATCGCGCCGGCCCAGTACGTACCGTTGACCGCGATATCGACCCTGCCGCGGTATCGCGCCGGGATCAGTTCGTCGATCGCCGAATTGATGGCGGCGTATTCCCCGCCGATGCCCATGCCTGCGATGAACCGGGTGACGTAGAGGAAGGCGATCCAGCCTCCGCTGTTCCCCAGTGTGAAGGCGGTGAGACCGCTACCCACCAGGTACACACCCAAGGTGATCATGAACAGGTTCCGTCGGCCGAGCTTGTCGGACAGACGACCGAAGAACAGCGCGCCGACCACCTCGCCTGCCAGGTACACGGTGGCGAGGAGCCCGACAGCGGCCGAAGACAGGCCGAGCGTCTCGGGCTGGGTCAACGTGTCGGCCACCGCGCTCGCGATGGTGATCTCCAAACCATCGAGAATCCAGGCCACACCCAGCGCAACGACCATTCGAGTGTGGAATGACGACCACGGCAGTCGGTCGATTCGGGCGGGAATGAGACTCCGGATCACGCCCTGGGTCTCAGCGGGTGTCGCCATGGTCGCCTCCTCGCGAGTGAGCACAACCGGCGTTCCCTTCACCGGCTGTTCACAAACCTCCCGTCAATTGTCTGGGCTAGACCCCGCGCTCGACTGGCAGCAAGCCGCGGTCGACCGCGCGGACCAGCGTGGCGTGGTCGGCTTCGGTCTGATCGGCGTAGCGTCGCGCGAACTTGCAGAACGCCTTGTCGACCCGGTCGGAGCTGCCCATGTAGCCGGCGA
>NZ_JAVHWK010000069.1:0-4477 GCF_032159775.1 Mycobacterium sp. | reverse complement strand
GGCGATGCTCGCCGACGGCGGCAGCGCGGCCGACGCGGCGCTGGCCGCAGCGATCACCCTGACCCTGGTCGAGCCGGTGTCCAACGGCATCGGCTCGGATGCCTTCGCCATCGTGTGGGACGGCGAGAGGTTGCACGGGCTGAATGCCTCAGGGCGGTCGCCTGCGGCGTGGACGCCGGAATACTTCCGCGGCGGCCCGGTGCCGGTGCGGGGCTGGAACTCGGTCACCGTGCCAGGCGCGGTGTCGGCGTGGACCGCACTACACGCCCGTTTCGGCAAGCTACCGTTCGCGCGGGTCTTCGAGCCGGCGATCGGCTACGGACGCAAGGGGTTCCTCGTCTCGCCGACGGTGGCCGCGCAGTGGGCCGGGCAGGTGCCGGAACTGCGATCGCAGCCGGGGTTCGCCGAGGCGTTTCTTCCGGATGGGCGAGCGCCGGCGCCAGGGGAGCGGTTCCGGCTTCCGGAGCACGCGGCGACGTTGGAAACGATTGCGGCGACCGGCGAGGAGGCGTTTTATCGGGGCGCGCTTGCGGCGGCCATGGAGGTGCATTCAGCCGCGAACGGTGGCGCAATGATGGCCTCCGACTTGGCGGCTCACCGCGCGGACTGGGTCGATCCGATCAGCATCGACTACCGCGGATACACGCTGCACGAGATCCCCCCGAACGGCCAGGGGATCGTCGCGTTGATCTCTCTTGGCATTCTGCAACACTTCGACATGGCCTCGCTCCCAGTGGATTCGGCGGACAGCGTGCATCTGCAGATCGAGGCGATCAAGCTTGCATTCGCCGACGCGCTGGCCTACGTGGCCGACATCGATCACATGCCGGTGCGGCCGAATCAGCTGCTGGACGCCGACTACCTCAGGCAGCGGTCGACGTTGATAGACCCGGCGCGGGCCAAGCCGGTTTCGGCAGGCAGGGCGCCGAAGGGCGGCACGGTGTATCTGACCGCGGCCGACGCCGACGGCATGATGGTGTCGATGATCCAGTCCAACTACGACGGCTTCGGGTCGGGCGTAGTTGTGCCGGGCACTGGGATCTCGCTGCAGAACCGCGGCACCGAGTTCAGCGCGACCCCGGGGCACCCGAATCTCGTTGGGCCGCGAAAGCGTCCGTACCACACCATCGTTCCCGCCTTCCTTACCAAAAACGGCGCACCGGTGATGAGCTTCGGCGTGATGGGCGGCACCATGCAGCCACAAGGGCACATGCAGCTGATCGTCCGTATCGCCGACTACGGCCAGAACCCGCAGGCGGCGTGCGACGGGCCGCGGTTTCGCTGGCTGCACGGCATGCAGGTGAGCCTCGAAGACGGCTTCCCGCCGGCAACGATCGGCGAGCTGCGCCGCCGCGGCCACGATCTTGTCGTGGTCAACGACTACAACCAATTCGGCAGCTGCCAGGCGATCTGGCGGTTGCCGGACGGGTATCTCGCGGCAAGCGACCCGCGTCGCGACGGGCAGGCCGCCGGTTTCTAGCTCTGCTCCCGGCCTCGTCGCTGTTCAGAGCCCGAAGAGGTGTTGGGCGTTGCGGTAGGCGATCTTGTCCCGGTCGGCCGGGCTGATCGGGGCTTCGGCAAGAAACTTTGCGTGTTGAACCGGGTCGCCGAAGGGATAATCGCTGGAGAACATGATGTGGTCGGCGCCGAACACCTGCAGGGCGCACAGCAGCGGCGGGGTGGTGGTGTAGCCGCAGATGGTGATGTGTACGTGTTCGCGGACAACTTGTGCTACTGACGGGCTCTCGGGGTTGGCCCGGCTGAGAATGGAGTCTGCGCGCATGAGGGAGAACGGCAGGTTCTCGCCCATGTGCCCGACAACGATCTGCAACTTGGGATGTCGGCTGAAGACGCCGGTTGCTGCGAGTCGCAATATGTGCAGACCCGTTTCGGCATGCCAGCCCCAGGCCGCGGTGGCCAAGGCCCTGCCGGCTGATTCCGGAAGGCCACCGAAGTAGACTCTGGCGACCTCCGGCGGGGGATAGGTGGGGTGCAGATAGATCGGCACGTCGAGCTCCTCGATGGCCGTGAGTAATTCATCGAACTCAGGTGCGTCCAGGAAGCGTCCGTGGGTGTGCCCGTTGATGACCACCCCGCAGAATCCCAGCTCGGTGATCGCCCTCTTGGCTTCGACGATCGCGGCGTCCGAGTCTTGGGTGGGCAGAGTGGCCAATGCGCTGAACCGGATTGGATGCACCGCAACGATTTCGGCGCAGCGGTCATTGAGCGCTCTACTGAGCTCGGCCGCGCGCTCGGCGGGGACCTGCTGGGATCCCGGCGCGACCACAGACAGCACCTGCAAGTCGATGCCCGCGTCGTCCATAACGCGCAGCCGCTGCTCACCGACATCCACCAGTTTCGCGGTGAACGAATCGGGCGCCATCGGAGTGGCCCACACCTCGTCGATGAGATCACCGAGAAGCACGTGTTCTTCAAGGGAGATCAGTGTCATGGCGATTCATTCGTCGTCCGTGCTGCGCGGTTCAGGCCACGGTGTTCACAGAGAATCGGGGCAGCAGGGTCTGTGCGTTGCCGTGCATTACCTGCGCGAGGACCTCCGGCCGGTTCGCGAAGTAGGTGTCGACGTTGGTCGTGTACCAGCCGGCCATTTGTGGGCTGACCGCGGGGAAGTCGGTGCCGAACAGAATCCGTTCGGGTGGCACGAAGTTCTCCAGCGCCACCAGGTTCGTCTCGAAACCCGACAACGCTGTCTCGAAGTAGAAGGTGCGGAAGTCGGCGATGATCTCCTCGGGACTGAGCTCACAACCGAGGTAATGGGAGAGCACCGCGACCCGCGCGGCGAGGAATGGTGTACTTCCGCCGGAGTGCGAAAGGATAATCCTCGTGTTCGGGTACTGCCGTTTCCGGCCACTAGTGACGAGATCCGCTGCAGCCTTGTAGGTTTCGTTCGGCACCTCGCTCACGGGCGTGGGCAGAAACCGATTCGGCATCCGGTTGCGACCCGGTGTCTGCTCGCCGTGGAGAAAGACAAGCGTGCCGCGCCGGTCGAGCTCGGCCCACAGTGGCTCGAAGAGGTCGTCGCCCAGCGACCGGGCCTCCTCACCCGTGCCGTAGACGTTGGTCAGGGTGATGCCGTCGGCGTCGAGCTCGTCGAGGGCATAGGTGAGCTCGTCGAGCGCGGCATCGACGTCGGTGGGGGTGGGCAGGTGCGCGAAGAAGCCGAACCGGCCGGGGTGGTCGTCGACCGTCTGGCGGGCGATGGTGTTGACCTCGCGGGCGAATGCCCGACGGTCCGGCGCGGGTAGGCCAGACTCCAGGTCGCTCGGCAGAGACAGCAGGGCGGTCTGAATACCGAGGCCGTCCATGAATGCGAGGCTGAGTTCCGGTGTCCAGTGTGGCGCGCCGCCGGGAAACCGCCAGCCGGAGTTTGCGATGAGGCCGCGCTGTGTGAAGTCGGCCAGCTCGCCACCCGGGAAGAGATGATGGTGGAAATCGACCCGTGCGGGCCATGGACTGCTTATCGCCATACCACCAGTGAAGCAATTGATTCACTCGTGTGAATTGTTGCTAGCTGCAACTGTTTTTCCTGCCCGCAGTGGCCGCGCTTCAGCTCGGGATTCCGACCAGCCGGCTGTCCGGCGACGGGCCGGACAACTGCTTCACCAATCCCTTGCCTGTGATCAGCGGCAGGTCCAACGCCGACAGGAGCCCCGGTTTCGCGGCGCAGACCGCAGGAATCGCGTTGACCATCCGGGACGCGCCGGCCATCCTCGCGCCTAGATCGTGATCGTGGTCGTCTGCCATTTCGAATTCGCACCGCATGCTGGGCGAACCCTCGATCTCGACACGGTAGACGCCGCGGCCAGAGGCTCCGCCGTAACCCAGATCACGCGGCTGGATCGATATGTGTGGTTGCGGCCAGTCCGGCGCGATGTCGTCGTGCATGCGGCTGACGTGGTCGACGACGAAGGTCGGATCGCCCTCGACATACCCGGTCAACGTGGACCGCATCCCGGCGATTGTCCCGGCGGCGATGCGCCCGGTCGGGGTGTCGAACGAGATGGCCGCGGGTATGCGCTCGACCGTTTCCTTGACGTCGTCGATCTGAACGCCCAAGCCGTCGGCCAACTGGTGCAGCACCGGCCCCCAGCCAAAGGTGAACACCCCGGGTGTCGCTGCGAACGGGAGCTCTTCTGGCGGCTTGCCGAATCCGAGGATGTCATACACGGCGGACGCGTCCGGGTAGGTCGCATAGTTGAACATCTCGGTGACACGCATGGACTCGATGGCGCGTGCGACCCCCGACAGTGCCAGCGGAAGCACATCATTGGCGAACCCGCTGTCGATGCCGGTGGTGAAAAACGACACTCCACCCGCAAGTGCGGCCTCGCGCAAAGGGTCGGTGAACGCCGGATCGACCGCTTTGGGATACACCAACGGAACGACCGAACACGACACCACGTTCTTCCCGGCGCGCAGGATCGACACCATGTCGTTGACCGCCTCCAGCGGCCGC
>NZ_JAVHWK010000059.1:0-48089 GCF_032159775.1 Mycobacterium sp. | reverse complement strand
CATGTCGAAGGGGTTCGGGCTGGCGGCGTTGCGCGTCGGCTACTTGATCGGCGACCCCGAACTCATCGACATCGTCCAACGGGTCCGGATTCCATTCAGCATCAGCTTGATGGGCATCTGGGGCTGTCTGCAGGCACTTGCCGAACCGCAAGAGCTGAAGCGGCGACGCGAGTTCATCAGCTCGGAAGCCGATCGGTTGCACGCGGCGATGCAGAAGATGGAAGGCGTCGAATCGTATCCCTCCGACGGCAACTTCGTCCTGGCTGACATCTCCGCGAGCGGTCGGCCCGTCTCGGCTGTCGTCGACGCACTCCTTGCGGAGGACATTCTGATCAGGGCCATGGGTGCACACGGGCTGAAGGGGTCCCACGTGCGGGTGACGGTCGGGACCATCGAGCAGAACGACCGGTTTCTCAAGCTGTTCGAAGAGCTTCTGCTGCCCGTCGGCAAGGTGTAGGTTCTTGAACCCGGGTGAGCGGAGACTTCGATGAGCCCGCACTTCCTGGCGTTCGATATCGGCACCAGCGGCGTGAAGGTCGTGGTGGTCGACGCCGACGGCGCACTGCTGGACAGCTCGTACCGCGGCTACGGCATTCAGATGGTCGGCGACGCCGGCGTCGAGCAGGATCTCGACCTGATCATCAGGTCGTTGCTTGATGCCGCTCAGGAATTGCTGAGACGAGTAACAGGCGCTGGTGACACTTCCGTCTCCATCGATGGGATCAGCGTCACCGCTCAGATGTTCAATCTTGTGGCCGTCGATGAATCAGGCAAGCCGTTGATTCCGATGATCAGCTGGCTCGACCAACGCGCTGAGGGCGCCGCTCGGGCGCTGGCCGAAATCATGCCGCCCGATGTGCAGTTCAAGCGTTTCTCCGCGGTCGTATCCGCCAAAGACATCGTGCCGAAGATTCTCTGGCTCCGTGACACTGCGCCGGAGGTGTATGCCCGCACCGCCAAGCTGTTGGACTGCAAGGAAGCTGTCGTCCTGCATCTCACGGGCATGGCGGTCACCGATCACGCCGGGGCATCGGCCTATCGGCTTTTCGCCCATGACACCCGCGACTGGGACAACGACGCGTGTGAGGCGGCGGGGATAGATCCCCACAAGCTTCCCGCCGTCCGCGCCGCTACTGACGTGGCCGGCCGGCTCTTGCCCGATATCGCGCATCGACTCGGCTTGCCCGCCGACATCCCGGTGTACGTCGGCGTCGGCGACGTACCTGCGAGCCAATTGGGCTCTGGCGCAGTCCATCCGGGCGATCTTCACGTCAGCCTTGGTACGGCGGTGTACTTCGGCTTGATGATGTCCGAGCGGCGCGTCGATCCTTGTCACCAACTTGGGGCACTGGCGCACGCCCAGGCCGACCAGTGGATCCTCTGGCTCGAAATCGCCACCGGCGGTGCTGCGCTCGCCTGGGCGGTGCGCATGCTGGGGCTCGGCGAACCCGGCTCGGTGGACTACACACAGGTCGAACAGATGGCGCGGGACAGTGCACACGATATGGATGGCCTGTTGTTCGCGCCGTGGCTCAGCGGAGAGCGCGTACCGGTATTCGACGACGCTGCCCGCGCCTCGTTCGTCGGCCTGAGCTTGCACCATGGACCAGGACACTTCCTGCGCGCCGTCATGGAGGGCGTGGCGTTCCAAATGCGGTGGGCCCTGCAGTACGGGCTCGACTACGGAGAGAGGGTCAAGAGGATCCGCGCGGTGGGCGGCGGATCGATGGGATCGGTGTGGACTCAGATCATCGCCGACGTGCTGGAGCGTCCGCTGGAAACCATCGCCGCACCGCAGGATGCCGGGGCGATCGGAGCCGCCGCATGCGCACTGGTTGGGAGCGGGGCCAAGCCCGACTACTCGTTCCTCGCCGACCGGGTGACGGTTACCCATACCTATTTGCCCGACGCGGGCCGGTCGCGCGAATACGGCGCCCGGTATGTCCAGTACAGACGGCTCTACGACGCCCTCTATCCGATCTATCACGACATGCGAGATGAGGCTGGACGGTGACACACCGCTGCGTGGTGTTCGACCTCGATGGGGTGCTGGTGATGTCCGAGCACTTGTGGGAGCAGGGCTGGGAATCGGTGTCGGCCGAGCACGGCTACCTCTGGCTGTCCGAGGACACCAGGACGTGCCAGGGCAAAAGCGTCCCCGAATGGGCCCGCTACGTCAGTCAACGCACCGGCATGGACGAACAAGCCGCAGCGCAACGCGTCATCGGTGTGGTCGCGGCGGCGTACGACCGCGGCCAGGTTCCGCTTATCGATGGAGCGCTCGAAATGGTGCAGGCCGCCGCGGCGAGAGTGCCGGTGGCGTTGGCCTCTTCGGCGCCCCGCACGATTATCGACCGGGTAATGACGTCCACGCCCGTCGGCGAGTACTTCCGCGCGACGGTCTCCAGCGCCGAGGTGGCCGCGGGAAAGCCCGCCCCCGACGTCTACCAGGAAGCCGTCGCCAGGTTAGGTGCACGCAGCGCAGGCAGCTATGCGGTCGAGGACTCGAGCAACGGCATCCGGGCCGCCGCAGCCGCCGGGCTCACAGTTCTGGGCATGGAACACCCTGCGTACCCGGTGGACCGCGACGCTTCCGGCCGCGCCGCCGGCGTCTACCACAGCATCGAAGACGTCACCGCCGTGCTGGTGGGTTTCCTCGACGAACGCTAGCTCGTCATCCACCAGACGGGGCCATGGTAGGACTGCTGCCATGACCCAGGTCGCAGATGATCTCGCCCTCGCGTTGGAGATGGCCGATGCCGCAGACGCACTGACCTTGGACCGGTTCGGTGCGCTCGATCTGCGTGTCGATACCAAACCGGACCTCACACCGGTCACCGACGCCGACGAATCGGCAGAAGAGCTGCTGAGGGCGTCGCTGACGGCGCACCGTCCCGATGATTCGGTGTTCGGCGAAGAACTCGGCGGCACACCGGCTTTCACGGGTCGGCAGTGGGTCCTCGATCCGATCGACGGCACGAAGAACTTCGTCCGCGGAGTTCCGGTGTGGTGCACGCTGATCGCCCTGCTCGTCGACGGCACCCCCGTCGTCGGCGTCGTCAGCGCCCCCGCACTCGGACGTCGGTGGTGGGCGGGCGCCGGCGAAGGCGCGTTCACCTCCTTCGGCGATGCGAAGCGGCGTATCTCCGTCTCCGGAGTCGATGACCTCGCCTCGGCCAGCCTGTCCTTCTCCGACCTCACCGGATGGGGTGACCGCCGATCGCGTTTCCTCGACCTCACCGACGAGGTCTGGCGGGTACGCGCCTACGGCGATTTCTGGTCTCACTGCCTGGTGGCCGAGGGTGCCGTCGACATCGCGATCGAACCTGACCTCAAGCCGTGGGACCTCGGTCCTCTTGACCTCCTTGTGAGGGAGGCGGGCGGCACGTTCACGAACTTCCACGGCGAGTCGGGCCCACACGGCGTTAGCGCGGTTTCGACCAACGGACGTCTGCACGACGCGGTGCTGGCCAGGCTCAACGAGGTGTGAGCCAGGGAACATTCCTTTTCTATCTTACTCCGGAGTAAGATAGGGTCATCGGCACTGCCCTACTGAGCGAGGCTGCACACAAATGACCAACACAATCGACCGCAAGTCGGCGCGCGCACCGAAAAAGAACGGGCGGGAAAGCGCCGTCGGCGCCCACAAGCACAAGCGGACACCGACCGATATCGGCCTGGCATTGATCACTCCGATCGTCGGCCAGGAGTTCCTGGACAAGCACAACCTGCGCGATCCGCTCAACCGCGGACTGAAGTACGGGGTGAAACAGGTCTTCTCGGTCGTCGGCGCCACCAACCGTCAGTTCAAGAAGGTGTCCGGCGGCAAGAGCAGCCCGACCCGACTGAAGGCCAGCGGAGCCGACTACTTCGACCTGACGCCGGACGACGACCAGAAGATGATCGTCGAGACCGTCAGCGACTTCGCCGAAGAGGTTCTCCGGCCCGCCGCCCGCGATGCCGACGAAAAAGCAAGCTACCCAGCGGATCTCGTCGCCAAGGCCAACGAACTGGGCATCACCGCGATCAATATCCCGGAGGATTTCGACGGCATCGCCGAACACCGTGCCGCCGTGACGAACTCGCTGGTTGCCGAGGCGCTCGCCTACGGAGACATGGGATTGGCGTTGCCGATCCTGGCGCCCGCCGGTGTCGCATCGGCGCTCACCCATTGGGGCAGTGCCGACCAGCAATCCACCTACCTCACCGAGTTCGCCGGCGAGAATGTGCCGCAGGCCTGCCTGGCGATCGCCGAACCGCGTCCGTTGTTCGATCCGACCGCGCTGAAGACGACGGCCGTTCGCACGCCGAGCGGTTACCGCCTCGACGGCGTGAAGTCGTTGGTGGTGGCCGCCAAGGAAGCCGAATTGCTCATCGTGGCGGCCCAATTGAACGGCAAGCCCGCGATGTTCATTGTCGAATCGTCGTCGAAGGGCCTTGCCGTCCAAGCCGACCCGAGCATGGGGATCCGCGCGGCGGCGCTCGGCCGGGTCGAACTGAACAATGTGACTGTTCCGCTGTCCGCGCGCCTCGGTGAGCAGGCCGCGACAGACGAGGACTACTCGGAGGCTGTCGCACTTTCCCGGCTCGGCTGGGCATCGCTGGCCGTCGGCACAGCCCACGCGGTGCTGGATCACGTCGTCCCCTATGTGAAGGAACGGCACGCGTTCGGCGAACCGATCGCCCACCGCCAGTCGGTGGCGTTCATGTGCGCCAACATCGCGATCGAACTCGACGGTCTGCGGCTGATCACCTGGCGTGGCGCGTCACGCGCAGACCAGGGCCTGTCGTTCACCCGGGAAGCGGCGCTGGCCAAGCGGCTCGGCACCGACAAGGGCATGCAGATCGGCCTGGACGGAGTACAGCTGCTCGGTGGCCACGGCTACACCAAGGAATATCCCGTCGAACGCTGGTACCGCGACCTGCGCGCGATCGGCGTCGCCGAGGGCGTCGTCGTCATCTAAGGGGAACGGAAACACTTTCATGGCAATCAATCTGGAAATGCCGCGCAAGCTGAACGCGGTTATCGAGAAGGCGCACCAGGGCGCGGCGGAGATGCTGCGGCCGATATCCCGCAAATGGGATCTTCGCGAGCACGAGTATCCGGTCGAGCTGGACACGTTGGCCACCCTGTTCGAAGGCATCTCCGAGGCAAACTTCGTCGCGTTCGCGGGCGCCGAAGCGTTCCGCGACGCTGAAGAGGCCAAGGCGACGAACCACAACGGCGGCAACATGTCTGCCGTCGTCAACGTGATCGAGATCAGTTGGGGCGACGTCGCCTTGATGCTCTCGGTGCCGCGCCAGGGCCTCGGCAACGCCGCGATCAGCGGGGTGGCCACCAACGAACAACTGGGGCGGCTCGGCAAGGACGTGTGGGCCGCCATGGCCATCACCGAACCCGGCTTCGGCTCCGACTCGGCCGCGGTGTCCACCACAGCCACGCTCGACGGCGACGAGTACGTGATCAACGGCGAGAAGATCTACGTCACCGCCGGCTCGCGGGCCACCCACATCGTGGTCTGGGCGACGCTGGACAAGTCGATGGGCCGCGCGGCGATCAAGTCGTTCATCGTGCCGCGCGAGCATCCCGGTGTCACCGTCGAGCGCCTCGAGGACAAGCTCGGTATCAAGGCCTCCGACACCGCGGCGATCCGCTTCGACAATGTGCGCATCCCGAAGGAAAACCTGCTCGGCAGCCCCGAGATCCAGGTGGAGAAGGGTTTCGCGGGCGTCATGGAGACCTTCGACAACACGCGTCCCGTCGTCGCGGGCATGGCGGTCGGCATCGCGCGCGCCGCCCTGGAGGAATTGCGCAAAATCCTCGAGGACGCGGGCGTGGAGATCTCCTACGACAAGCCCGCCCAGGTCCAGAGCGCCGCCGCCGCGGAGTTCCTGCGCATGGAGGCCGACTGGGAGGCCGCCTATCTACTGACGGTGCGCTCCGCGTGGCAGGCCGATAACGACATCCCGAACAGCAAGGAGGCGTCGATGGGCAAGGCGAAGGCGGCTCGGGTGGCCACCGACGTCACGCTCAAGGCTGTCGAAATGGCAGGAACCACTGGCTATTGCGAAGAGACGCTGCTGGAGAAGTGGGCGCGCGACTCCAAGATCCTGGACATCTTCGAAGGAACGCAGCAGATTCAACAGCTGGTGGTGGCGCGCAGGCTGCTTGGACTGTCGTCGGCCGAACTGAAGTAGCCCCCGTGGCCGCGACGTAATGTCGTGGCATGGACAACTTTGCCGCTCTGGTCGCCCGCAAGAACGACGATCGCATCGACTGCGCGATCGAGACCTTGGCGGAGTCCGACCTTCCCCCCGGCGAGGTGACTATTCGGGTGGCCCACTCGAGCGTCAACTTCAAGGACGCGCTGGCCGTGACGCCCAACGGCGGTGTGGTGCGCGACTATCCGATCGTGCCCGGCATCGACCTGACCGGCGAGGTGGTCGAGTCGCAGTCGCCCGATTTCGCCGTGGGCGACGCGGTGCTGGCGCACGGATACGAGATCGGCACTGCCCGCAACGGCGGCTACGCCGAATACGCACGGGTGCCCGCGGACTGGGTGGTCTCACTCGGCCCGCTGAGCCCCCGCGACGGGGCCGCCATCGGGACGGCGGGCTTCACCGCGGCGATGAGCGTTCAGGCGCTGATCGACTGGGGCATCACGCCCGACGACGGACCGATCGTGGTGACCGGTGCGACGGGCGGTGTCGGATCGGTCAGCGTCGACCTGCTTGCCGCCGCGGGTTACGAGGTCGTCGCATCGACCGGCAAAACAGAGGCGGCCGACCGACTCAAAGCACTCGGCGCCGCCGACGTCATCGGCCGGCTGCCCGAGGATCCCGACGCCAAGCCCCGCCCGCTGGCCAAGACCCGGTGGGCCGGGGCGGTCGACTGCGTCGGCGGCAAGACCCTCGCGGACGTGCTCAGCACTCTGCGGTACGGCGGAGCTGTCGCGGCCAGCGGGCTGACCGGCGGGCCGGGGCTGAACACCACCGTCATGCCGTTCATCCTGCGAGGAGTGTCGCTGCTGGGCATGGACTCGGTGCTGATGCCGATCGGGCCGCGCCGCGAACTTTGGAAGAAGCTGGGCGATTCGCTTCGTCCGCAACACCTTTCGGATATCACGAACGAAGTCGACATCTCAGATGTGGTCGGCGTCCTCGACGAGATCCGCGAGGGCCGCTACTCGGGTCGCGCCGTGGTACGGGTGGCCGGCGGTTTCTAGATGCGCCGACTGCTGCTGATGGCCGTCTGCGCCGCGGCTATCTCCACCGCACCCGCTGCGGTGGCCGACCCCGCCGGTGACAACTCGGGTTACCAGCCCTACGGCGACGGGGTGCCGACGATAATCTCCGGCGGACCCGTCCCGACGATGAACGGGGTGCCGTGTGTCGCAGGGCATCTGGGCACTTGCATCTCGATGGCACAAAACCAATCCCCGCCGAGGAGACCCTCGACGGGGATTGGCCATAGTCCAACGATCAGGCGTTGACTACCCGAGGTACTTCTCCATATCGGGCTTCATCTGCTGCAGCTGTGCGCCCCAGTACTCCCAGCTGTGCGTGCCGTAATCCGGGAAGTTGAACACGGCGTTCTTGCCGCCCGCGGCGACGTAGTTGTCCTGGAACGTGCGGTTGGTCCGAATCGTCAGGCCCTCGAGGAAGGTCGCGGGCAGGTTGGCGCCACCAAGCTCGTTAGGCGTGCCGTTACCGCAGTACACCCAGAGGCGAGTGTTGTTGGCTACCAGTGCCGGAATTTGGACCATCGGGTCGTTGCGCTGCCATGCCGGATCGGACTGAGGACCCCACATGGGGTCGGTCTCGTAGCCGCCCGCATCACCCATGGCCAGGTTGATAAGGCCGGGCCACTGACCCTCGGACGGGTTCAGGAACGCCGACAGCGAGCCGGCGTAGATGAACATCTGCGGGTGATACACCGCGAGGATCATCGACGAGTTGCCCGACATCGAGAGGCCAACTGAGGCGTTGCCGTTCGTGGACACGCCCTTCTCGGCCGACAGCCACTGAGGCAGCTCGGCGGTCAGGAACGTTTCCCACTTGTAGGTCTGGCAGCCGTCCTTGCCGCACGCAGGCTGGTACCAGTCGGTGTAGAAGCTCGACTGTCCGCCCACCGGCATGATGACCGAAAGGGGACTCTGGTTGAACCACTCGAATGCCGGGGTCTCGATGTCCCAGCCGTTGTAGTCGTCGCGGGCGCGAAGACCGTCGAGAAGAAGCACCGAGTGCGAACCCGTGCCCTTTTGGAACTGAATCTTGATGTCGCGGCCCATCGATGCGGACGGCACCATCAGGTATTCGACGGGTAGGCCAGGCCGGGAGAACGCACCCGCCGTCGCCGATCCTCCCGCGAAGCCGATGATCCCCGGTAGCAGGACCGTCGCCAGAGCGGCGACTGTGAACCTGCGTGCCCAACGGCCTCGGAACTTGTCAACGAAGGTCATAACTGCAGTCCATCCATCTTTCGGTTATCGCGAACGCCTACACGGGTCATACCCGCTCGACATCAGACGAGCGGACCAAGCGAATTCAGTTGTGCTTCCTGAGTAAAACATGTGACCAGGGCGGGAGAAACCCCGGCTGTCGTGCTGTGTCTCTTTCGTAAGCGAAATTTATCGTGACGCCATCGTCAATCGGACCGGTCCGGCGGCACTGCTTCGGATCGCCGATCACCGTAGGGTAGTTGATGATGGCAATGAAGCGCGCGGGGGCTGCCACCAGCCGGTTAACTGTCGACGACTGGGTCCAGGCGGGCTTTTCGATTCTTGCCGAAGAAGGCATACCGAGCTCAGGATCGACAGGCTGTGCAGCCGCATATGATGTGAGAAAGGGGCCACCGTGGCCGACGACCTTCGTGACCGCCTCACGACGCTGTTTCAGAAGAACGTCGCGAACCGTGTGATGCGGGCGATGCCGTTCCAGACGCTGCTGGAGACGACCGGCCGCACGTCTGGTGAGCCGCGCCGCACGCCGCTCGGGGGCAGCAAGGTCGGCAACGAGTTCTGGTTCGTATCCGAGTTCGGCGAGAACTCCCAGTACGTGAAGAACATCAAGGTCAACCCCAACGTGCGGGTCCGGCTACGCGGCCGATGGCACAACGGCACCGCCCATCTGGTGCCCGACGACGACCCACGGGAACGGCTTCGCTCGTTGCCGCAGTTCAACAGCTTCGGCGTGCGCACATTCGGCACGAACCTGCTGTCGGTTCGGGTCGACCTGACGGACTGAGGCGTTGACGCGGGCGCTCCCGAAAAACTAAAGTCAGATTTACTTTTTCGCCGCGCCGTCCGGTAGGAGCACCATGGAATCGTTCGTTCACCTGCGCAAGGGCACGACCCCGCGGCGGCTGCACGCCGACCTGGACGGCCTGAAGGACGACGAACTCGGCCGCGGCGGGTTCACCGGCCGCACCGCCAACATGTACCGCCGCAACGACCCGACGGCCTACCGCAGCTCAGGGCCGCTACGACCCGTCGACGTGCTGGCGAGCGATCTCAAGCCCAGCGACGCCACCGACGCGGCTGGCGGTCCGATGCTGATGTTCTCCAATCCCGACTGCCAGGTTCTGCTGTCGCGACGGACCGAGCCGATGCCGTTCTTCGTTCGCTACGTCGACGGCGATCTGCTGTCCTTCGTGCACAAGGGCACCGGCGTGCTGGAGACCGAGTTCGGCCCGTTGCGCTACCGCGAGGGCGACTGGGTGTACATCCCGAAGGCGTGCACGTTCCGCCAGGTGCCCGATGTCGAATCGGTTCTTCTTCTCATCCAGACCACCGACGAGCTGCGGGTGCCGCCGCCGGGCCAGCTGGGTAGGCACTTTCCGTTCGACCCGTCGCAGGTCCTCATTCCCGACCCCGTACCGATGGACGGCCCTCCCCCGTCGGGCGCGGACACCTACGAGGTGCGACTCATCCACGACGGTGGGCCGACAACGCTCACCTACCAACATCATCCACTTGACGTGGAGGGTTGGCGCGGCGACAACTTCGCCTTCACGTTCAACATCGCCGACTACAACGTGGTGACCTCCGACAGCGTGCACCTGCCCCCGACCGTTCACCTGTTCATGCAGGCCGCAGGCGTCTACGTGATGAACTTCCTGCCCAAGCCCGCCGAGGGTGTGCCAGGCACCGAGCGCACACCCTGGTATCACCGCAACGTCGACTACGACGAGATCGCGTTCTTCCACGCGGGTTCGCTTTACGGCATCCCGATGCCGCCGGGGCTGATTTCACATGCGCCACAAGGCGTTCACCACGGCGCACCGGAGAAGGCGCGCGAACGCGCGCGACGCAAGTTCGACGAGTATGACAGGGTCGACTGGTCGGTGATCGCCATCGATACCAGGCGCAGGCTCATCCCATCCGACGAGGTGCTGGCCAACGACTTGGGTCAACACTGATGACGACGACGGAGGCACCGGTCCGCTACGAATACGATCGCATTCCGTATCTCGTTGCCTATCAGAACACTTCGGCGGTTCGGGATGTCTACGGCGGCGTCGCCGAGCTGGTGGTGCTGGAGAGTTATCTGCTCAAACCGAGGAACACGACGGATACCGGAGCCGCACCGGCGGCGACATCAAACACCGTGCTGGTGTTCATGCATCCCATCGGCGGGGGCGCCTACCTGCCGATGATCAATGCGCTGGCGCGCGCAGGCCACCACGTCATCTACTGCAACAGCAGGTTCCGCGGCACCGACTCGGCGCTGCTGATGGAGAAGGTCGTCGAAGACCTCGGCGAAGCCATCAAGGACGCGAAGAACCGGCTGGGGTACTCGAAGGTCGTGCTTGCGGGCTGGAGCGGCGGCGGTTCGCTTTCGGTGTTCTATCAACAGCAGGCGCAGAAGCCGACGGTCACCGCGAGCCCGTCCGGCGACGGTCCCGACCTCACCAAGCTCGGACTCCTGCCTGCCGACGGCATCATGCTGCTGGCCGCGCACGTCAGCCGCCACGGCACGATGACCGAGTGGATGGACGCGTCTATCCTCGACGAGGCGGACCCGACGGCGCGCGATCCCGAGCTGGACCTCTACAACCCCGACAACCCCAACCAGCCGCCGTACACGGCCGAGTTTCTCGCGCGCTACCGCGAGGCGCAGATCGCGCGAAACAGGAGAATCACGAAGTGGGTCAAGGAGAAGCTCGCCGAACTCAAGGCGGCGGGTCGGCCCAACGACGAGTACGGGTTCGTCGTCCACGGCACGATGGCAGACCCGCGCTGGCTCGACCCGACCGTCGATCCGAACGAACGCGCCCCTGGCACCTGCTATCTGGGCGATCCTTCGGTGGTGAACAACAGTCCAGTCGGCCTGGCCCGGTTCTGCACACTGCGGAGTTGGCTGTCGCAGTGGAGCTACGACGACGCCAACGGCGACGCGGTCGAGTGCGGCCCCGACATCGCGGTGCCGACGCTGGTGATCGGGAACCTGGCCGACGATGCCTGCACGCCGAGCCACACCCGCAGGCTGTTCGAGGCGATCGGGCATCCTGATAAGGAGATGCACGAAATCCCCGGCGCCAACCACTACTACTCCGGCCCCGAACAACGCGGGACGCTGCGGCAGGCCGTCGGCATCTGCACCGACTGGCTGCACCGGCACGGGTTCTCCCAATGACAACCGGTCCGCTGGACGGCATCCGGGTCATCGAGGTCGGCACACTGATCTCCGGACCGTTCGCGGGCCGGCTGCTCGGCGACATGGGTGCCGAGGTCATCAAGGTCGAACCGCCCGGGGCGCCCGATCCGCTGCGCACGTGGGGGCAGGCCGAACTCGACGGCCACCACTTCTTCTGGACGGTGCACGCGCGCAACAAGAAGGCCGTCACGCTGAACCTGCGCGAGACCGAGGGCCGCGACATCTTTCTCGATCTCGTCGAGCGGTCCGACATCATCGTGGAGAACTTCCGGCCCGGCACGCTGGAGAAGTGGGGTCTTGGCTACGACGCGCTGGCGGCCCGCAACGAGGGCATCATCCTGGTCCGGGTGTCGGGCTACGGGCAGACCGGCCCCGAGGCGCACAAGGCGGGATACGCGTCGGTTGCCGAGGCCGCCAGTGGGCTGCGGCATATGAACGGATTTCCCGGGGGTCCACCACCCCGCCTCGCACTCTCGCTCGGCGACAGCCTCGCGGGCATGTTCGCCGCACAGGGCGCGATGGCCGCGCTGTATCGGCGCACAGTGACCGGCAAGGGCCAGATCGTCGACGCCGCATTGACCGAATCCTGCCTGGCCGTGCAGGAGTCGACGATCCCCGACTACGACGTCGGCGGTGTGATCCGCGGCCCGTCGGGCACCCGGCTCGAGGGCATCGCGCCGTCCAACATCTACCGCAGCGCTGACGGCAGCTGGGTGGTGATCGCCGCCAATCAGGACACCGTGTTTCGGCGACTGTGCGCGGCGATGGGCACGCCGGAGTTGGCCACCGACGACCGGTTCGCCAATCACGTTGCGCGCGGCCGTAATCAGGACGAGCTGGACAAGATCATCGGCGCCTGGGCCTCCGAACGTGGTCCCGACGACATCATCTCCACCCTCTCGGACGCGGGGGTGATCAGCGGGCCGATCAACACCGTGGCCGAAGTCGTGGAGGATCCGCAGCTGCTTTCCCGCGGCATGATCGCCGAGCACTTCGACGAACGGATCGGCCGCAATGTGTTGGGACCCGGTGTGGTGCCGGTGCTCACGGAGAGCCCGGGGACCATCCGCTTCGCGGGTTCGGCCAGGCCCGGCCAGCACAACGACGACGTGTACTGCGGGTTGCTCGGCAGGACCGAGGCCGAGCTGGCGGCGCTGAAGGAAAGGGGGGTGCTGTGAGCGAGCTACCGGCACACGTCGACATTCGCGATGTCTCGCTGCGTGACGGCCTGCAGATCGAGGATCCGATCCCGTTGGCCGCCAAGCTCGAATTGCTGGCCGCGGTCGCCGCCACCGGTGTACGGGAAATGGAGGCGACGGCATTCGTGTCCCCGTCGAAGGTGCCCGCGCTGGCCGATGCCCCCGAACTCGCCGCCGAACTGGTGAACTTCGACGGCATCGAGTTCTCCGCTCTCGTCGCGAGCCCGAACGGAGCAAAACGGGCCATCGCGGCGGGACTGCATTCGATCGAGTACGTGGTGTCGGCGGCGGATGGTCACAGCCGGTCCAATGTCGGGCGTTCGGTGGCCGAGTCGACGGCACTGATCGGTGAGATCATCGCGATTGCACACGACAGCGGGGCTTCGGTGGAGGTCATCATCGCCACCGCATGGGACTGCCCCTTCGACGGCCCGACGCCTGCTGCGCGGGTCCTCGACATCGTCAAGGCGGCTTGCGACAGCGACGCCGACCGGCTCGCGATCGCCGACACCATCGGCACCACGACGCCGCGCCGGGTGACCGACCTGATCGCCGAGGTATCACCACTGATCGCGGACATCCCGCTCGGCGCGCACTTCCACAACACCCGCGGCGCAGGGCTCGCCAGTGCGTACGCCGCAGTGACCGCGGGTGTCACCCGGCTCGACGCCTCCGTCGGCGGACTGGGCGGGTGCCCGTTCGCGCCCGGCGCGAAAGGCAACATCGCCACCGAAGACCTGGTCTACCTGCTGCGGGACAGCGGAATTCACGTCGATGTCGATCTGGAGGCCGCGATCGCCGCAGCCCGGGTTGCGGAACGTCTCGTCGGCCATGAACTCCCCAGCTCGTTGCTGCGGGCCGGTGACCGACTGCTCGGCGCGTAGCCGTGCCTGTCCAGACACTCACACCCAAAGGCCGCCAGACCCGTACCGCCATCGAACAGGCCGCCAGAAAGCTGTTCGCGGAGCGCGGCTTTCACGGCACCACGCTGGCCGACATCACATCGGCGGCGGGCAAGTCGCCCGCGGTGTTCTACCGGTACTACACCGACAAGGAAGACCTGCTGGCCGCACTGGCCGAGTCCTTCCTGCGCGACATCGTCACTCCGTCGGGGCTGAGCCTGCACTTGCCGGACTCGGCAAATGACAGCGAGTTCTTCACGTCGGTGGTGACCGGCTACTGGAACATGTTCAAGCAGAACATCGGGATCATGATCGCGGTCGCCCAGCTGGCCACGACACAGCAGCGATTTGCCGGCGTGCAGAACGAGTTCCGGCGCTTCGGCATGGACATCGTCGCCGCATCCGTGCGGCGCGCACAGGAGCAGGGCCACGGGACCGAACTCGATCCCGAACACACGGCGGCGGCGATCGCGCTGCTGTTCGAGAACTTCACCACCGTGGTTGTCGGGCGGTCGAGCCTCGGACTCGAGATCAGCGACGAGGATGCCATCGCGACACTCTCGACGATCTGGAAGAAGACCCTGTACGGGTTCTGACAAAGGAGACCACCGTGGATTTCGCTCTCCCCGAACACCTTCCCGGCCTGCTGGCCCAGATGGACGAGTTCATCGAGTCGGAGATCAGACCGCTGGAGCGCGAGAACATCCAGTATTTCGACCAACGCCGCGAGCACGCCCGCACCGATTGGGACAACGGGGGCATCCCGCGTCGTGAGTGGGAAGACCTGCTCGGCGAGATGCGCAGGCGTGCCGATGCGGCCGGCTGGCTGCGCTACGGATTGCCGTCGCAGTTCGGTGGCCGCGACGGCACCAACATCGACATGGCGGTGATCCGGGAACACCTCGCGCACAAGGGCCTCGGGCTGCACAACGATCTGCAGGACGAGTCGTCGATCGTCGGCAACTTCCCCCAGGTCATCATGATGGACCGGTTTGGCACCGACGCGCAGAAGCGGGAGTGGACCGACGCCCTGATCACCGGTGAGCGCTCGATGGCGTTCGGGCTCACCGAGCCGAACCACGGCTCCGACGCCACCTGGCTGGAGACCCGCGCAGAGGCCGACGGCGACGACTGGATCATCGACGGCGCCAAGCGGTTCAACACCGGCGTGCACAGGGCGACGCATGATCTCGTGTTCGCGCGCACCTCGGGTGACCCGGGACAGGCGCGCGGCATCACCGCATTCCTGGTGCCGACGGACGCGCCGGGGTTCAGCGTGCCGTACTACTGGTGGACGTTCAACATGCCGACCGATCACGGCGAGGTCGAGCTCAAGGATGTCCGGGTGTCCGCCGACACCGTTCTCGGCGAGGTGGACCGCGGCCTTGAGGTCGGCCAGACGTTCCTGCACGAGAACAGGATTCGGCAGGCGGCAAGCAGCCTGGGCGCCGCCCAGTACTGCATCGATCGCGCCGTCGAGTACGCGAACGACCGCAACGTGTTCGGCAAGCCGCTGTCAGTCAACCAGGCCGTGCAGTGGCCACTGGTGGAGCTGCAGACCGAGGCCCAGATGGTGCGGCTGCTGGTCTACTACGCGGCGACCCAGCTGGACGGCAACCACCACATGGAGGTGTCGGACAAGGTGTCGATGGCCAACTACCGCGCCAACCGGCTGGTGTGCGAGGCCGCCGACCGGGCGATGCAGGTGTTCGGCGGAGTCGGCTACAGCAGGCATCAGCCCTTCGAGCACATCTACCGTCATCACCGTCGCTACCGGATCACCGAAGGCGCAGAGGAGATCCAGATCCGGCGAGTGGCCCAGCGGCTCTTCGGTTTCGGCCGCAAGTGAAACACCAACTGGCCGATGTCCTGAAGCCGGTCGTCGGCGAGGTCCGCATCGAGAACCTCACCACCTTGACCGGCGGTGCGAGCCGCACCACCTGGGCATTCGACGCGGTCGGTGACGACGGCAGGCTGGCCCTGATCCTGCGCACCGGTCCGCCAGACGATGTCCATGCGGGCATGGAGCTGGAGGCCAGCGCCCAACAGCGCGCGGCGGCCGCGGGGGCACCCGTCCCCCGAATACTTGCCGCCGACAATTCGACTGCCGCACTGGGCAATCCGTACCTCATCTGCAACGCTATCGCGGGCGAGACGATAGTCAGGCGGATACATCGCGCTCTCGACAGAGCCGACGGGGCTGCCGGAAGAGACCGGCTGCTGACACAGTGCGCGCAGGCGCTGGCCGCGATCCACCGCGCCGACCCGGACGGGCTCGGCCTGGCGCAGACCGAGCAGCTGTCCGAGTGGCGCGACCGGCTCGACGAGATGGGCGACACCACAGCGACCTTCGAATGGGCGTTTCGGTGGCTGGCCGCCAACCGACCGCCGCCGACACCGCCGCGGCTGGTGCACGGGGATTTCCGGATGGGCAATGTGATCGTCGACGACTCGGGCTTGGCCGCCGTGCTGGACTGGGAGCTCGTGCACATCGGCGAGGTCTACGAGGACCTGGCCTGGTTCTGCATCCGGGCCTGGCGGTTCGGCGCACCGGACGCGCTCGGTGCGGGCGGCCTGGGCAGCGTCGAAAGCTTTCTCACCGCGTACGAAGAGGCCGCGGGCATCGACCTCGACCGCGACGTATTTCGCTGGTGGCTGACGGTGGCCACCCTGCGCTGGGGCGTCATCTGCCGGTTCCAGGCCGAGCGCCACCTGTCGGGCCAGACCCCGTCGGTCGAACTCGCCGCGATCGGCCGCCGGGTCAGCGAAACCGAGTGGGACGTGCTGGACCTGCTGGAGGGGGCGCGGACGTGAGCCCGGTGTACGGACGGCCGACGGCCGCCGAACTCGTCGCGGTCGTCGCAGACTTCCTGGACAACGATGTCCGCAACGCCACCGATGGTCAGGTTTCGTTTCATGCCCGGGTGGCCGCGAATGTGCTGCGCATCGTCGAGCGGGAGCTGTTGGACGACCGAGCCGCGCCCAACCTCCTTGGGTATCCGGATGAAACGGCGCTGGCGGCTGCCATCCGCGCCGGCGACCTCGACGACAGGGCAGCCGACGTGCTGCCGTGCCTGCGCGCCCTGGTGCGGCATCGCCTCGCCGTCGCACACCCCGGCTACGACCAGGCCACATGACGTCAGAGGCGACGAGCCCTGGCCAGCCATGCAGGCTCATCGACGCGGCTGCCGATCGGCAGCCCGATGGCGTCGGCGTGCACCTCGGTGACCACACCGCGATAGGTGGCCGGCTCGAGCGCTTCGAGCTCCCATCCGTCGCCGAACGCGTCCCTGATCGTCTCGCCGCTGACTTCCGGCCCGAAGCCGCGGCCCTGGTCGGACAGCGCGAGGACGTGCACGACGCCACCGGGCAGGCACGCGCCATGCAGGCTGGCGACGTATTTCGGGCGATCGGTGTCGTCGAAGATGTGGAACAGCGCACTGTCGAGGATGGTGTCGTAACGCGGCTCGGCGGGAAGGTTCATCGCGTCGGCGACCTCGAACCGCGGCCCCGCGCCCTTGGCATCGGCATTGCGCCGGGCCTGCTCGACCGCCTCCGGCGCGAAATCGATGCCGAGCACGTCGTAGCCGAGCCCAGTGAGCAGGATCGTGTGCTCGCCGGTTCCGCAGCCGACGTCGAGCACCCTTCCACGGATCAGGCCGGCCCTCTCCAGTTCGACGACCGCAGGTTGCGGTTCGCCGATCACCCACGGCGGGGTGGTGGTTTTGTAGAACTCATCGAAACGAGAGATGGCGGGTGTCGTATCCATGACTGACAGTGTTCTACCTCAACCAAACTTGAGGTCAACCGTCGCCGACGTCGCGCAGCGGCTCTTCGCGGCCATCGAGGGGGGCGACGCCGACGCCGTCGGGGCACTCTGGGACGACGACGTCCTGGTCTGGAAGTCCGCTGAGCCGCAAGAGCAGGTCAAGACGCGCGCACTGCGGGTCATCTTCTGGTTCATGGACGCCACCACCGAACGCCGTTACGAGATTCTCGACCGCCAGTTCTTCGACGGTGGATTCGTCCAGCAGCATGTGCTGCACGCGACGGGGCGAAACGGCGGATCGATCTCGATGCGGGTCTGCATCGTCATTAAGGTGGGGGCCAACGGGCTGATCAGTCGCATCGACGAGTACTTCGACCCGGCGGCGATCGCCCCACTGCTCGATTCGACCAACTGACAGGAAGTGTGACATGGCGAGCCTCAGCGAGTTTCTCAGTGACCCGGCATCGGCCGGGACATGGACCGTCGTCTCCGATCAATCCACGATAACGGTGAAGGCCAAGTCGATGTGGGGTGTCGTGCCCGTCAAGGGGCGCTTCACCGAGTTCAGCGGCGGCGGCGAAATTACCGCTCCCCAAACGGTTTCCGGACAGCTCGACATCAAGGCCGCGTCACTGCGCACCGGTATCGGCAAACGTGACACACATCTTCACTCCGGCGATTTCTTCGAGGCGGAGAAGTTTCCCGACATCAACGTGGTCGTCTCGGGCGCAGACCCGCTCGACGCCGACACCATCAACCTGCATGCCCAGCTGACCATCAGGGGCACAACGAAACCGGTGGACCTCAAGACGAAGGTGACCCCCGTCGGCGACGGCGCGATGCGGGTCACCACCCAGGGAACGGTCAACCGCCAGGACTTCGGCGTCGACGGCAACATGATGGGCATGATCGGCGACAACGCCACCTTTTCGGGCGACGTGGTGTTCCGCCGCGCCGGGGCCTAGCTCGCCGGCGTCGCCGGCCGGACAACTGCGTGGTTTAGCATCTGGCGCATGCCCGAATCATCTCGGCCGCTGCGAATTCTCGTCTACAGCGATAACCCGAGGACTCGCGAACAGGTCCGGTCGGCGCTGGGCAAGCGCGTGCACCCGGACCTGCCCGAGCTGACCTACCTCGACGTGGCCACCGGGGCGATGGTGATCGAGCAGATGGACGAGGGCGGATTCGATCTCGTCATCCTCGACGGCGAAGCCACGCCCGTCGGCGGTATGGGAATTGCCAAGCAGCTCAAGGACGAGATCGACGACTGCCCACCGATCCTGGTGCTCACCGGGCGCGCCGACGACGCCTGGCTGGCGAACTGGTCGCGCGCCGAGGCCGCGGTTCCGCACCCGATCGACCCCATCCGTTTGGGCGAGGCCGTGACGACTCTGCTGCGGGCGCCCGTTCAATAGCCGCTGGACCAAAGGTGCTGCCGCCGTTGGCTCTTCGCGGCACGCCAAACCCGGCGGTTTGCAACCTGAAGCGATAGTAACCCCGAGTTGCAGGCTGCATTTAAAACCCCGCTAGGCTGTGGGTCAGCTCACATCGGAATGCCCACGAGGGAGCAGTCACACCTGCATGAACCTGTATCTACCCATCCTGGTACTCGGCGCGATCGCCGCCGGGTTTGCCGTGTTCTCGGTCGTCGCCGCGCTCCTCGGCGGGCCTCGGCGCTACAACCGCGCCAAGCTCGAGGCCTATGAGTGCGGCATCGAGCCGCTGCCCGAATTGGCCAATCCCGCGGCCGCGGGCCAGCGGTTTCCGATGAAGTATTACGTGACCGCGATGCTTTTCATCGTCTTCGACATCGAGATTGTGTTCCTGTACCCGTGGGCCGTCGCCTTCGACAGTCTCGGGGTATTCGCGCTGGTCGAGATGCTCATGTTCATGGCCACCGTGTTCGTCGCGTACGCCTATGTCTGGCGCCGAGGAGGCCTGAATTGGGACTAGAAGAGAAGTTACCGAGCGGCATCCTGCTGACGACGGTGGAGAAGCTGGCGGGCTATGTCCGCAAGGGCTCCCTGTGGCCTGCCACGTTCGGCCTAGCCTGCTGCGCCATCGAAATGATGGCCACCGCAGGCCCGCGGTTCGACATCTCCCGGTTCGGCATGGAGCGGTTCTCCGCGACTCCCCGGCAGGCCGACCTGATGATCGTCGCCGGACGGGTCAGCCAGAAGATGGCCCCGGTGCTGCGCCAGGTCTACGACCAGATGGCCGAACCCAAATGGGTCCTGTCGATGGGCGTCTGCGCGTCGTCCGGCGGGATGTTCAACAACTACGCGATCGTCCAGGGCGTTGACCACGTCGTTCCGGTGGACATCTACTTGCCCGGATGCCCGCCGCGGCCAGAGATGCTGCTGCACGCGATCCTGAAACTCCACGACAAGATCCAGGAGATGCCGCTCGGCGTCAACCGTGAGGAGGCCGTCCGCGAAGCAGAGAAGGCGGCGCTGGCGGTCACGCCGACCATCGAACTGAAGGGCCTGCTGCGGTGACGACTCCCTCGGATGCTCCCGAGAGCTTCCCCACCGGCACCGGCGATAACGGCGAGAAGGAAGTCGTCGGCGTTCGCCGTGGCATGTTCGGCCCCGAGGGCTCCGGCGACACCTCCGGCTACGGCCGGCTGGTTCGCGAAGTCTCGATGCCGGGCAGCTCGCCGCGCCCGTACGGCGGCTACTTCGACGAGGTCGTCGACGCCCTGGCCGACGTACTCGGCGAGGATGCCTTCGAGGCCGCGATCGAGCGGGTGGTGGTGCACCGCGACCAGCTGACCCTGGAGGTGCGCCGCGAGCAGCTTGCCGCGGTGATGCAGGCGCTGCGCGACGACCCGGGCCTGCGTTTCGAGCTGAGCCTCGGCGTCAGCGGCGTGCACTACCCGGCCGACAGCGGCCGCGAGCTGCACGCTATGTACCCGCTGTTGTCCATCACGCACAACCGGCGGATCCAGGTGGAGACCACTGCACCGGACGCCGACCCGCACATCCCGTCGCTGTTTCGCGTCTATCCCACTACCGACTGGCACGAACGCGAGACCTACGACTTCTTCGGGATCATTTTCGACGGTCATCCCTCCCTGACCCGCATCGAAATGCCGGACGACTGGGTCGGGCACCCGCAGCGCAAGGACTATCCGTTGGGCGGCATCCCTGTCGAGTACCACGGCGCCGAGATACCGCCGCCCGACGAGCGGAGGGCATACAGCTGATGAGTCACGCGAACACCCCGCCGGAGAGCGGGGGATCCGACACCGTCGTCATCGTCGGCGGTGAGGACTGGGACCAGGTGGTCAGCGCGGCCGCCAAGGCAGACGCGGGCGAACGGATCGTCGTCAACATGGGCCCGCAGCACCCGTCGACGCACGGCGTGCTGCGGCTGATCCTCGAGATCGAAGGCGAGACGATCATCTCGGCCCGCTGCGGAATCGGCTACCTGCACACCGGGATCGAGAAGAACCTGGAATACCGAACCTGGACCCAGGGCGTCACGTTCGTCACCCGAATGGATTACCTCTCACCGCTGTTCAACGAAACGGTGTACTGCCTCGGGGTCGAGAAGCTGCTCGGGGTCACCGACGACATCCCCGAACGCGCGAGCATCATCCGCGTGATGATGATGGAGATGAACCGCATTTCGAGCCACCTGGTCGCACTGGCCACCGGCGGCATGGAGCTGGGCTCCATGGGCGCGATGTTCTACGGCTTCCGCGAGCGCGAGCAGATCCTGTCGATCTTCGAGACGATCACCGGGCTGCGGATGAACAACGCCTACATCCGGCCCGGCGGGCTGGCAGCCGACCTGCCCGACGAGGCACTTCCGCAGATCCGCGACATGCTCAAGCTGATGCCCAAGCGGCTGAAGGACCTCGAGGACCTTCTCACCGAAAACTACATCTGGAAGGCCCGCACCCAGGGCATCGGCTACCTCGATCTGACCGGATGCATGGCGCTGGGGATCACCGGCCCGGTGCTGCGCTCCACCGGCCTGCCCCACGACCTGCGCAAGTCGCAGCCGTACTGCGGCTACGAGACATACGACTTCGACGTGATCACCGATGAGGGCTGCGACGCCTACGGCCGGTACCTGATCAGGGTCAAGGAGATGCACGAGGCGTTGAAGATCATCGAGCAGTGCGTGGAGCGTCTCGAGAAGACCTCAGGGCGGGTGATGATCGACGACAAGAAGCTGGCCTGGCCTGCCGACCTGAAGCTCGGCCCCGACGGGCTCGGCAACTCCCCCGAGCACATCGCGAAGATCATGGGCCACTCCATGGAGGGCCTGATCCACCACTTCAAGCTCGTCACCGAGGGCATCCGGGTGCCGCCGGGACAGGTCTACGTCGCGGTGGAGTCACCGCGCGGCGAACTGGGCGTGCACATGGTCTCGGACGGCGGCACACGGCCGTATCGCGTGCATTACCGCGACCCTTCGTTCACCAACCTGCAGGCCGTTGCGGCCACCTGCGAGGGCGGCATGGTCGCCGATGCGATCTCCGCCGTCGCGTCCATCGATCCGGTGATGGGTGGCGTGGACCGCTAATGAGTACCAACGGTTCCCATGTGTTCATCGAACTCGGTCAGCGCCCCGACGAGGCGGGTCCCCCGATCGGCGGCCAACCGGCATACCCGGCCGACGTCACGGCGCAGCTGGAAGCCGCCGCGCAGGAGATCATCGCCAAGTACCCGCGGCCGAGGTCGGCTCTGCTGCCGCTGCTGCATCTCGTGCAGGCCGAAGACGGCTACCTCACCAAGGCCGGGCTCGCGTTCTGCGCGGGCCGGCTCGACCTGACCGAGGCCGAGGTGACCGCGGTCGCCACGTTCTACTCGATGTACCGGCGCACTCCCACCGGCGAGTACCTGGTCGGCGTGTGTACGAACACGCTGTGCGCGATCATGGGCGGCGACGCGATCCTCGATTCGCTGCAGGACCACCTGGGCGTCCACGCAGGCGAGACCACCGACGACGGACGCGTCACCCTCGAACACATCGAGTGCAACGCGGCGTGCGACTACGCACCCGTCGTGATGGTCAACTGGGAGTTCTTCGACAACCAAACCCCGTCCTCTGCAAGGGATCTCGTCGACTCGCTGCGAGCAGGCGAGCCGCCCTTGCCGAGCCGAGGCGCGCCGCTGTGCACATTCCGGGAGACCGCCCGCGTCCTCGCTGGACTGCCCGACGCCCGTCCAATCACGGCGGACGGACAAGTGCCGGCGGCCACGCTGGCCGGGCTGCGGGTCGCCCGCGAGCTCCACATGGAGGCGCCACCGGCCGACGCCGAGCCCGCGTCGCAGCCGAAGTCCGACGGCACGAAGGGCGAGGCCGTCGAGGCCACCAAAAACGAACCGGCACCGGGCCCGTCGGCAACCGTGCCCGCCGAACCGGCGACCACCGAAACCGACCCGAGCAAGACGGATTCACGCGACTGACATGGCACCTGCTACTCCCCTGACACCCGTATTCAGCCGGTACTGGGACGATCCCGAACCCTGGACGCTGGACACCTACCGTCGCCACGACGGATACCGCGCGCTGGAGAAAGCGCTGGCGATGGATCCGGACCAGGTCATCGCGCTGGTGAAGGACTCCGGTCTGCGCGGCCGCGGCGGCGCGGGCTTCCCGACCGGAACCAAATGGTCGTTCATCCCGCAGGACGACACCGGCGCCGGCGCGAAGCCGCACTACCTGGTGATCAACGCCGACGAGTCGGAACCCGGTACGTGCAAGGACATGCCGCTGATCCTGACGACGCCGCACTTCCTGGTTGAGGGCGCCATCATCGCCGCATACGCGATTCGGGCGCACCACGCGTTCATATATGTGCGTGGCGAGGTGGTTCCGGTGCTGCGGCGATTGCAGGCCGCCGTCGCCGAGGCCTATGAAGCCGGCTACCTCGGCACCGACATCAACGGCTCGGGCTTCGACCTCGAGTTGGTCGTGCACGCGGGGGCGGGCGCCTACATCTGCGGCGAGGAGACCGCGCTTCTCGACTCGCTCGAGGGTAGGCGCGGCCAGCCGAGGCTGCGGCCACCGTTTCCGGCAGTGGCAGGTTTGTACGCCTGCCCCACGGTGGTGAACAACGTCGAATCCATTGCGAGCGTTCCGCCGATCATGCTGAACGGGATCGATTGGTTCCGTTCGATGGGATCCGAGAAGTCGCCTGGCTTCACGCTGTACTCGCTGTCGGGACATGTGACCAACCCCGGCCAGTACGAGGCTCCGCTCGGCATCACGTTGCGCGAACTCCTCGATTACGCGGGCGGGGTGCGCGCCGGCCACTCGTTGAAGTTCTGGACGCCGGGCGGTTCATCGACGCCGCTGCTGACCGACGAACACCTTGATGTGCCACTGGATTACGAAGGCATGGCCGGCGCCGGATCGATGCTCGGCACCAAGGCGCTGCAGATCTTCGACGAGACCACCTGCGTGGTGCGTGCGGTGCGGCGGTGGACGGAGTTCTACGCCCACGAGTCGTGCGGCAAGTGCACCCCCTGTCGCGAGGGCACTTACTGGCTCAGCCAGATCTACGAACGGCTGGAAACGGGCCTCGGCACCGAAGACGACATCCAGAAGCTGCTGGACATCTCCGACACCATTCTCGGGAAGTCGTTCTGCGCCTTGGGTGATGGTGCGGCGAGTCCGATCCTGTCGTCGATCGAATACTTCCGTGACGAGTACGTCGCGCATCTGGACGGCGGCTGCCCGTTCGATCCGCATGCCTCGACACTGATGGCGACCGAGGAGGTGGGTGCCTGATGACGATGACCGAACCGACCCGGGATGCACCGGCGGTGGAGATGGTGAACCTGACCATCGACGACGTGCCGATCAGCGTGCCCAAGGGCACCTTGGTGATTCGCGCGGCGGAGCTGATCGGCGTACAGATCCCGCGGTTCTGCGACCATCCGTTGCTCGACCCCGTCGGCGCATGCAGGCAGTGCCTCGTCGAGGTCGAGGGCCAGCGCAAGCCGATGGCCTCCTGCACCATCACCTGCACCCCCGACATGGTGGTGCGCACCCAGCTCACCTCGGAGGCCGCCGACAAAGCCCAGCACGGTGTGATGGAGCTTCTGCTGATCAACCATCCGCTGGACTGCCCGGTTTGCGACAAGGGCGGCGAGTGTCCACTGCAGAACCAGGCGATGTCGAACGGCCGGGCCGAGACACGCTTCGAAGACGTCAAACGCACCTTCCCCAAACCGATCCCGATATCGGCGGAGGTGCTGCTGGACCGGGAGCGATGCGTGCTGTGCGCGCGGTGCACCCGGTTCTCCCAGCAGATCGCCGGCGACCCATTCATCGAACTGTTGGAGCGTGGTGCGCTCCAGCAGGTCGGCATCGCGCCGGGCGAGCCGTTCTCGTCGTACTTCTCGGGCAACACCGTGCAGATCTGTCCGGTGGGGGCCCTCACTAACACGGCCTACCGGTTCCGGGCCCGGCCGTTCGATCTGGTGTCCAGCCCGAGCGCCTGCGAACACTGCGCTTCGGGCTGCGCCCAGCGCACCGACCACCGGCGCGGAAAGGTGTTGCGCCGGTTGGCCGGCGATGACCCGGAGGTCAACGAGGAGTGGAACTGCGACAAGGGCCGGTGGGCGTTCACCTATGCAGGAGTCGGTGACCGAATCACCACACCGCAGATCCGCGAAGACGACGGCAAGCTGCGTTCCGCGTCGTGGTCGGAAGCGCTGCGGGTAGCGGCGACGGGGCTCGCGGCGGCAGCAGGTAGGGCCGGCGTGCTTGTGGGCGGCCGGAGCACCATTGAGGACGCCTACGCGTATTCGAAGTTCGCCCGGATGGTGTTGGGCACCAACGACATCGACTTCCGCAGCCGCGCACACAGTGACGAGGAAGCGGAGTTCCTGGCAGCCGAAGTCGCGGGCAGGCCGATGAACGTCACGTACGCCGACCTGGAGAAGGCGCCCGCGGTGCTGCTCGCCGGCTTCGAGCCGGAAGAGGAGTCGCCGATCGTCTTCCTGAGGCTGCGCAAGGCCGCCCGGAACAACGGTGTGCAGGTGCTCGCCGTCGCTCCGTTCGCCACCCGCGGCCTGACCAAGATGTCCGGCAGGCTCATTCGCGCGACGCCAGGTGCCGAAGCGGCGGCGCTGGACGAGTTGGCCGAAGAGACGCTGCTCAACCAGCCCGGCGCGATCATTCTCGTCGGGGAGCGACTCGCAACGTCGCAGGGCGCGCTCTCGGCGGCAAGCAGATTGGCGGCGGCAACCGGAGCCCGGCTCGGCTGGGTACCGCGCCGCGCAGGCGATCGCGGCGCCCTCGAGGCCGGCGCTCTGCCGAACCTGTTGCCCGGCGGCCGTCCCCTCGCCGATGCGTCGGCACGGGAGCAGACCGCAACCGCGTGGCACGTCTCCGACCTGCCGGACACCGTCGGACGTGACACAGCCGGCATCCTGGCCGCGGCGTCGAGCGGTGAACTGGGTGCGCTGCTGATCGGTGGGATCGAACTCGCCGATCTCCCCGATCCCGACGCCGCACTGGCCGCAATCGAGGCCGCGCCCTTCGTCGTCAGCCTCGAGTTGCGGGAAAGCGCGGTCACCGACCTCGCCGACGTGGTGTTCCCGGTCGCGCCCGTCGTGGAGAAGGCCGGCTCCTTCGTCAACTGGGAAGGCCGAGCTCGGCCTTTCGGACCCTCGCTCGTCAGCAATGCGACACCCGATCTACGGGTGCTGTACACACTCGCCGACGAGATCGGCGTCGACCTCGGCCTGCCGGACGCGGCGACAGCCGCTGAAGAACTCGCCACGCTCGGCTGGTGGGGCGGCACATGGCCGAGCGCACCGAGCATCGCCGCGGCCGAGACCGCTGCACCCGGCAAGGGCGAGGCGGTACTCATCGGGTGGCGGATGCTGCTGGATTCGGGCCGACTGCAGGACGGTGAACCGTTTCTCGCAGCAACCGCCCGCACCCCCGTGGCGCGGCTCTCGGTTGCGACCGCGGCCGAAATCGGTGCGGCCGAAGGAGATCCGGTGACCGTCGCAACCAACAGGGGCGAGGTCACCTTGCCGCTCGAGATCACCGACATGGATGACCGGGTGGTGTGGCTGCCGCTGAACTCGCCGGGATCTGCGGTGCACCAACAACTGGCTGTGACCGCGGGCGCCGTGGTCTCGATCGGGCGGACGCAACTATGACGGACCTTTCGGCCTTCGGCCACGACCCCATCTGGCTGATCCTGGTCAAGTCGGTCGGGGTCTTCGCGTTCCTGCTGCTGACGGTGTTGGCGGCCATCTTGATCGAACGAAAGTTGTTGGGCCGCATGCAGATGCGGTTCGGTCCCAACCGCGTCGGCCCCAAGGGTTTGCTTCAATCGCTCGTCGACGGCCTGAAGCTGGGCCTGAAGGAAGGCCTGGTTCCCGCAGGCGTTGACAAGCCCATCTATCTGCTGGCGCCGGTGATCTCGACAGTGCCCGCGTTCATGGCCTTCGCCGTCATCCCGATGGGGCCGGTGGTCTCGGTGTTCGGCCACAAGACACCGCTGCAGCTGACCGATCTGGCCGTGGCGGTGCTGTACATCCTGGCCGTGACGTCGATCGGGGTGTACGGCATCGTGCTGGCCGGCTGGGCGTCGGGATCGACCTATCCCCTGCTCGGCGGGCTGCGGTCGTCGGCGCAGGTGATCTCCTACGAGATCGCCATGGCGCTGTCCTTCGCCGCGGTTTTCCTCTACGCGGGCACCATGTCCACGTCCGGCATCGTGGCCGCGCAGGACGGCCGCTGGTTCATCTTCCTTCTGCTACCGTCCTTCCTGGTCTACCTGACGTCGATGGTCGGCGAAACCAACCGCGCGCCATTCGATCTGCCGGAAGCCGAGGGCGAACTGGTCGGCGGTTTCCACACCGAGTACTCGTCGTTGAAGTTCGCGATGTTCATGCTCGCCGAGTACGTCAACATGACGACGGTGTCGGCGCTTGCCACCACGATGTTCCTCGGCGGCTGGCACGCTCCATGGCCGATCAGCATGTGGGACGGCGCCAACACCGGTTGGTGGCCGCTGCTGTGGTTCACCGCCAAGGTGTGGGCATTCCTGTTCTTCTACTTCTGGCTGCGCGCCACCCTGCCGCGTCTGCGCTACGACCAGTTCATGGCGCTGGGTTGGAAGGTTCTCATCCCGGTCTCGCTGGTCTGGATCGCCATCGTGGCCACCACGCGCAGCCTGCGCACCGAGGGCTACACGGCGTGGGCCAACGGGCTGATCGTCGTAGGCACCGTCTTCGCGCTCCTGGTCGCCGTGCTGCTGTGGCGCTCCATGCGGGTCAACACCGTCCGAACGATTCCGGTCCAAACCGTCGATGCGGGCGCCTTCCCGATACCGCCGATACCGGGGCCGACCGCCAAGGAGAAAGCCGATGCCTAAATTCCTGGACGCCCTTGCAGGTTTCGGGGTCACGTTTTCCACCATGTTCAAGAAGCCGATCACCGAGGAGTACCCGGAGAAGCCCGGGCCGGTAGCGAAGCGGTATCACGGCCGCCACCAGCTCAACCGGTACCCCGACGGTCTGGAGAAGTGCATCGGCTGCGAGCTGTGCGCATGGGCCTGCCCCGCCGACGCGATCTACGTCGAAGGCGACAACAACACGCCCGACGAGCGGTTCTCGCCCGGTGAGCGCTACGGCCGCGTCTACCAGATCAACTACCTGCGGTGCATCGGCTGCGGGCTGTGCATCGAGGCCTGCCCGACCCGCGCGCTGACCATGACCAACGAATACGAGATGGCCGACGACAACCGCGCCGACCTGATCTGGGGCAAGGACAAACTGCTGGCACCGATGCAACCGGGGATGGTGGCGCCACCGCATCCGATGCAGCCCGGAAGCACCGACGAGGACTACTACCTCGGCAACATCACGCCCATCGACAGCTGGCGCGAAGCGCAAAAAGTCGCCGAGGATGTCCGGTGACCGTCGAGATCGTCGCGCTGGCCGCCGATTCCGCGGGTCATACCTCGACCGCCGAAGCGGTGACGTTCTGGATCGTCGGCGCGGTCGCGCTGCTCGGCGCCGTCGGTGTGGTGGCCGCACCCAAGGCCGTGTACTCCGCCATTTTCCTTGCGGTGACGATGATTTCGCTCGCGGTGCTCTACATCGCACAGGAGGCGCTGTTCCTCGGCATCGTCCAGGTCGTCGTCTACACCGGCGCGGTGATGATGCTGTTCCTCTTCGTGCTGATGCTCATCGGCGTCGACCTGTCGGAAGACCTGGTGGAAACCATTCGCGGCCAACGCTATGCGGCGCTGTTCGCGGGCGTCGGATTCGGCGTCCTGCTGATCGCCGGCATCGGCAACCTTTCGGTCGCGGGCTTCACCGGCCTGCCCGAGGCCAACAGCGGCTCCAATGTGGAAGGTCTCGCTGCGCTCATCTTCACCCGCTACCTGTGGGCGTTCGAGCTGACCGGCGCGCTGCTGATCACCGCTGCACTCGGGGCGATGGTGCTGGCGCACCGGGAGCGCTTCGAGCAGGCCAAGACCCAGCGCGAACTCGCCGAGGAACGGTTCCGGCCCGGCGGGCATCCGACACCGATGCCGGGTCCCGGTGTGTTCGCCAGGCACAACGCCGTGGACATCGAGGCACGGCTGCCTGACGGTTCGGGCTCCGCGATGTCGGTCGCGGCGGTCCTGCAACGACGGAACGTGGACGTGGATGAATCCGGCGCGAAGGAGGTGGACAATGAATCCCGATAACTATCTCTATCTGTCCGCCCTGCTGTTCACGATCGGGGCCTCAGGAGTTCTGCTGCGCCGCAACGCGATCATCATGTTCATGTGCGTTGAGCTGATGCTGAACGCGGCCAACCTCGCCTTCGTATCGTTCTCCCGCATGCACGGGCAACTCGACGGCCAGGTGGTGGCGTTCTTCACCATGGTGGTCGCGGCCTGCGAGGTCGTCGTCGGCCTCGCCATCATCATGACCATCTTCCGCACCCGCCGCTCGGCCTCGGTCGACGACGCCAGCCTGCTGAAAAACTAAGGCTTCGATGACGATTCCGGTTTGGCTTCTGATCGCCCTGCCCCTGGCAGGCGCGGCAATACTTCTGCTGTCCGGCAGACGGTCCGACCCGTGGGGCCATCTGCTCGGCTGTGCGATGTCGCTCGCGTCGTTCGCGGTGGGCGCCGTGCTGTTCGCCGGGATGCTCGGCCGGGCCGGCGAAGAGCGCGTCGTGCACGAGAAGTTGTTCTCCTGGGTGCCGGTCGGCGGGCTGCACGTCGACTTCGGCCTGCAACTGGATCAACTTTCGATATGTTTCGTGCTGCTCATCACCGGTGTCGGCTCTTTGATCCACATCTACTCGGTCGGCTACATGGCCGAAGATCTCGACCGCCGTAGGTTTTTCGGCTATCTGAACCTGTTCCTGTCCGCCATGCTGCTGTTGGTACTCGCCGACAACTACCTGGGCCTGTACATGGGGTGGGAAGGCGTCGGCCTTGCGTCGTATCTGCTGATCGGGTTCTGGCAGCACAAGCCGTCGGCGGCCACCGCGGCCAAGAAGGCGTTCGTGGTCAACCGCGTCGGAGACATCGGCCTTGCGGTCGCGCTGATGGTGATGTTCGCCTACATCGGCTCGATCTCGTTCGAAGGTGTCTTCGCCGCCGCACCGGACCTGGGCGAGGGCACGCTCAACGTCATCGGCCTGCTACTGCTGCTCGCCGCGTGCGGCAAGTCGGCGCAGGTGCCGCTGCAGTCCTGGCTCGGTGATGCCATGGAGGGTCCGACCCCGGTCTCCGCGCTCATCCACGCCGCGACGATGGTGACCGCGGGCGTCTACCTGATCGTCCGGTCCGGACCGGTCTTCGACCTCGCTCCTGGCGCGCAGCTGGGCGTCGTCATCGTCGGTGCGGTCACCCTGTTGTTCGGTGCCATCATCGGTTGCGCCAAGGACGACATCAAGAAGGCGCTCGCGGCGTCCACGATGAGCCAGATCGGCTACATGGTGCTGGCCGCGGGCCTCGGCCCTGCCGGCTATGCGGTCGCGATCATGCACCTGCTCACCCACGGCTTCTTCAAGGCCGGGCTGTTCCTCGGCGCGGGCTCGGTCATGCACGCGATGAACGACGAGGTGAACATGCGGCACTACGGCGGCCTGCGCAAGCTGCTGCCGATCACCTTCGTCACCTTCGGGCTCGGCTACCTCGCGATCATCGGTGTGCCGCCGCTGGCGGGCTTCTTCTCCAAGGACGGGATCATCGAGGCCGCAATCGGTTCGGGCGGAGCCAAGGGCGCCATCCTGGGCGGGGCAGCGATCCTCGGTGCAGGCATCACCGCGTTCTACATGACCCGCGTGATGCTGATGACGTTCTTCGGCGAGGCGCGCTGGCAAGCCTCGGCGAGCGAAGCGACGGGAGAAATGACGGAGCCGCATCCGCACGAGTCGCCGAAGGTGATGACGTGGCCGATGATCGTGCTCGCGGTCGGGTCGGTGGTCTCCGGCGGTGCGCTGGCGATCGGCGGCACGCTGGAGCACTGGCTGGAACCGGTCGTGGGTGCACACGAGGCACACCATGTCGTGCCCGCATGGGTCGTCACCGTCGTCGTGCTGTCGGTCGTCGCGGTCGGCATCCTCGTCGCCTACCGGATGTACGCACAGAAGACGGTGCCCGACACCGCACCCGAGGAGGTGTCGGCGCTGACCGTGGCCGCCCGGAGAGATTTGTACGGTGACGCGATCAACGAGGCCCTGCTGATGAAGTCGGGTCAGGTCCTGACCAAGGATCTGGTCTGGGTCGACAACAAGGGGGTGGACGGCGCGACAGACCGGCTGGCCGCTCTTGTCGGGCGAATGTCGGACAGCCTGCGGCAGGTGCAGACCGGTTTCGCCCGGTCCTATGCCCTGTCGATGCTGGCGGGTGCGGCCCTCGTCGTCGCCGTGATCCTGGCGGTGCAACTGTGGTGACCTCAGTGCCCTGGCTGACGATCATGTGGGCGGTGCCGATGCTGGGCGCCGTGGCGGTGATGCTGATTCCCGCGACCGGTCGTGCACCGGCCAAATGGTTCGCGCTACTCGTCTCGGTTGTCGTGCTGGTGCTCGCGCTCGTCGTCGCCGTCGAGTTCGAGCCGTCGGGGCCGCAATACCAGTTCGTCGAGAACATGCCGTGGATACCGTCTTTCGGAACCGGCTACATCCTCGGAATCGACGGCATCGCGCTGGCGCTCATCGTGCTGACCGCGGTGCTGGTGCCGTTGCTGATCGTCGCGGGCTGGAACGACGCCGACGAGCAGGTCGGCCTGAGGGGCCGCTCCACGCACACCTATCTGGCGCTGACCCTCGCCGTCGAAGGCATGGTCGTGATCTCGCTCGTCTCGCTGGACGTGCTGCTGTTCTACGTCTTCTTCGAGGCCATGCTCATCCCGATGTACTTCCTGATCGGTGGATTCGGGGGCGCGCAGCGGTCCAAGGCGGCGGTGAAGTTCCTGCTGTACAACCTGTTCGGCGGGTTGATCATGCTGGCGGCTGTCATCGGCCTCTACGTGGTGACCGCCGGCAGCGATGCGTTCGAGGCAGGCACCTTCGATTTCCGCGCGATCGTCGCGGCGGTCTCCAACGGTGAGCTGGCCGTCAATCCGGCGATCCTCAACGCGCTGTTCCTCGGCTTCATGTTCGCGTTCGCCGTCAAGGCACCGCTGTGGCCGTTCCACCGCTGGCTGCCCGGCGCCGCCGTTGAGGCCACCCCGGCCAGCGCGGTGCTGATGATGGCCATCATGGACAAGGTCGGCACCTTCGGCATGTTGCGGTACTGCCTGCAGTTGTTCCCCGATGCGTCAGCATATTTCCGGCCTCTGATCATCACGCTGGCTGTGATCGGCATCGTCTACGGCGCGATACTGGCCATCGGCCAGACCGATGTGATGCGGCTGATCGCCTACACGTCCATCTCGCACTTCGGCTTCATCATCCTCGGCATCTTCGTGATGACCAGCCAGGGCCAGTCGGGCTCGACGCTGTACATGGTCAACCACGGGATCTCCACCGCCGCGCTCTTCCTGATCGCCGGATTCCTGGTGTCGCGCAGAGGAACTCGCCTGATCAGTGCCTACGGCGGCGTGCAGAGGGTGGCCCCGGTGCTGGCAGGTACGTTCCTGATTTCCGGGCTGGCGACGCTGTCACTTCCCGGCTTGGCGCCGTTCATCAGTGAATTCCTGGTGTTGATCGGGACATTCACCCGGTACCCGGTGCTGGCCGTGATCGCATCGGCCGCCCTGGTGCTCTCCGCGATCTACATCCTGTGGATGTACCAGCGGATGATGGGCGGTCCGGTCGCCGAAGACAACGCCCGGCTGCGAGACCTGATTCCCCGCGAGCTTGCGGTGGTTACCCCGTTGATCGCGCTGCTGCTGGTGCTCGGCGTGTACCCGAAAGTTGCTCTGGACGTGATCAATCCGGCTGTCAGCCACACGCTGACCACCATCGACCAACCCGACCCCGCGCCCAAACTGGCGGAAGGTCGCCCACGATGAACCTGCCAACCCCCAGCGTCGAGTACGGCCTGCTGTCGCCGATGCTGATCGTGATCGGAGCCGCAATCGCAGGCGTGCTGGTCGAGGCCTTCGTACCCCGCGGGCGGCGCTACATCGTGCAGGTGGTCATCAGCCTGGTCGGCCTGGCGGGCGCATTCGTCGCGGTGGTGCAGTTGGCCCGTGGGCTGCACGGCGCCGTCGGTCGGGTGGCCGTCATCGGAGCTGTCGCCGTCGACGCCCCGACCTTGTTCTTGCAGGCCACGATCCTGCTCGTCGGGGTTCTCGGCATCCTGCTCATCGCCGAGCGGCGCATCCCCGCCGAAGATGAGTCCGAGTCCGAACGCGCTGTGGGCGGGCTGGATTCGTTCACCCCGCAGGCCTCTGCGGTGGTCGGAAGTGTCGCCGAGAAGGTCGCGGTCAAGGCAGGCGTGATGCAGACCGAGGTGTTTCCGCTGACGCTGTTCGCCATCGCCGGGATGCTGTTGTTCCCTGCGGCTGACGACCTCCTTGCCATGTTCGTCGCGCTCGAGGTGTTGTCGCTGCCGCTGTATCTGATGTGCGGGCTGGCGCGTCGACGTCGATTGCTGTCGCAGGAAGCGGCGCTGAAGTACTTTCTGCTCGGGGCGTTCTCGTCGGCCTTCTTCCTGTACGGCGTGGCGATGCTATACGGGTATTCCGGCACGCTGAGCCTGGAGGGAATCGCCGACGCTATCCACGCCAACACGGGCAAGGCGTCACTGGCGTTGATCGGTGTCGGCCTAGTGCTCGTCGGCCTGCTCTTCAAGGTTGGCGCGGCACCGTTCCACTCCTGGATTCCCGACGTGTATCAGGGCGCGCCTACCCCGATCACGGCGTTCATGGCCGCGGCTACCAAGATCGCCGCGTTCGGCGCACTGCTGCGCATCTTCTATGTCGCCGTGCCCGAGATCCGCGCCGACTGGCGACCGGTGCTGTGGGCGATCGCGATCCTGACCATGGTGGTCGGCACCGTCACTGCGATCTCCCAGTCCGACGTCAAGCGGATGCTCGCCTACTCCGCGGTGGCACACACCGGGTTCATCCTGACCGGCGTGATCGCGCTCAACGAGTCCGGCCTTTCTGCGACGCTGTTCTACCTGTTCGCCTACGGGTTCAGCACGGTGGGCGCCTTTGCCGTCGTCGGATTGATCCGCGACAGGACGGGTCAGGAGGAGACCGCGCTGGCGCGTTGGGCGGGGCTTGGCCGGCGCTATCCCATTGTCGGCATTGTGTTTTCGCTGTTCCTGCTCGCCTTCGCGGGCATTCCGCTGACGAGCGGGTTCGTCAGCAAGTTCGCGGTGTTCAAGGCCGCCGGTGAGGGTGGCGCGATTCCGCTGGTGATCGTGGGTGTGGTCGCCAGCGCCGCCGCCGCGTACTTCTACGTCAGGGTCATCGTGCTGATGTTCTTCACCGACCCGCCGGACGACGCGCCGACCGTGGTGGTGCCAAGTGTCTTCACCACGGCCGTCATCACCGTCACCGCCGCCGTGACCTTCGCGCTCGGCGCCCTGCCGCAGCCCGTGCTCGACCTGACGAACATCTCCAATCAGTTCCTGCATTAGCGTGTTCCGATGACCTCGCAGCTCGTCCTGAGCGCCGATCACGGCGCCGTTCGGGTGCTGACGCTGAACCGGCCCGCCGCGCGAAACGCGCTGAGCCGCGACCTGATCCGGGCCGCGTACACGGCGCTGACCGAGGCCGACGCCGACGAGTCCGTGCGGGCAGTGGTGCTGACGGGAGCGGATCCCGCGTTCTGTGCGGGCGTGGATCTCAAGGAGGCGCAGCGCGACGGTCTCGGCTATTTCCGGGAGTTCCGGTCGCAGAGTTGCATCGCCGCGGTGGCGAAGATGCACACACCGATCATCGGGGCCATCAATGGTGCGACGTTCACCGGTGGACTCGAGATGGCGCTCGGCTGCGACTTTCTCATCGCGTCGGAGCGAGCCGTGTTCGCCGACACCCATGCCCGCGTCGGAATCCTGCCCGGCGGCGGGATGACGGCACGGCTCCCCCAGCTCGTCGGCCTCGGCATGGCCCGCCGACTGTCGATGACCGGCGAGGTCGTCGACGCCGCACGCGCCGAGAAGATCGGGCTGGTGACCGAGGTCGTCGCACACGACCGGCTGCTGGACCGCGCACTGGAGCTGGCCGGCCAGATCGCCGAGGTGCCGGGCCCAACCATGTTGGGGCTCAAGGACATGTACACCACCGGCGCCGCCTCGGTGATCGACCCGGCGTTGGCCGCCGAAGAGAAGATCGCCTTCGCCCAGTACCGCGACTTCGACGGGCTTGGCGACCGGTTCCGCGACGTGTCCGAACGCAACAAGCGACAGATCGGGTCGACGGAATAGCCTGCCACCGGTCGCGGTTGTTGCACCAATGACATCCTTGACGGGTAAGACAGCGCTGGTCACCGGCGCTTCACGAGGCATAGGGCGAGCGATCGCACTGCGATTGGCGAGCGACGGCGCGGCGGTCGCCGTTCACTATGGAAGCAACGAGACGGCCGCGGCCGCCACCGTCGCCGACATCCAAGCCGCAGGCGGGCAGGCATTTCCGGTCCGTGCCGAGCTCGGTGTCGACGGAGACGTCGACGAGCTGTTCGACGGGCTGGAGCGCGGCCTCGCGGGCAGGCCCCTCGACATTCTCGTCAACAACGCAGCGATCTCCACCTTCGACGCCACCATCGAGGCGACGCGCGAACAGTTCGACCGAGAGTTCGCGATCAACGTCCGTGCGCCCTTCTTCATCACCCAGCGGGCGCTACCACTGATCCGCGACGGCGGCCGCATCATCAACATCTCTTCGGGTGTCACGTGGTTCGCCACCCCTCAGATCGTGTACTCGATGACCAAGGGCGCTCTCAACGTGATGGGCCGCACGCTGGCACTCGCTGTCGGCGAACGGGGAATCACCGTCAACAACGTATCGCCGGGCGTCACCGATACCGACATGAACTCATGGCTGCACGACAGCCCGGAGGGGTCGGAGGCGGTCAAGGAGATCGTTGCGCTGAAGCGCATCGGGGAGGCAGCCGAGATCGCCGATGCCGTCGCATTTTTCGCCGCCGACGACAGCCGATGGGTGACCGGGCAGACCCTCGACGTCAACGGCGGTCTGTGGCTGGGCCGCCCGGTGCTGCAGTGAGGCTCAGCTCTTTCTCTTGAGGATGAACTCGACCGAGCGGTGACCCTCGAGCCCGGGCAGCGGCGGCAGCGTCGTCCGGTCGACTTGGATCTGCGCCTGCTCCACAACCGGCACGTCGGGGTTGTACGCCGACAGGTAGACGTCATGCGCGGCGAGCGACGCCACCGCGGCGTCGATGAAGTCGTCGACGATCTCGCCGTGGGTGCCGTGCGGGCCGTGCTCGAAGAACCAACGCGGTTTGGTCGGCAGCGAGTCATAGGCCGCCGCAACGGCTAACGAGAACTCGATGTGGTCGCGCTGATTCGGCGCGCCAGGCGCCCACTCAGGACCGCTGTAGAGGGTGATCACCACGTCGGGCGACAGTTCGGTGATCGTCTCGGCGATTTTGGCCTGCAGCTCAGGCGAGTTGAAGATCTGGCTGTCCGGAAAATCCCAAAACTCCACATCCTCGACACCCACGATGGCCGATGACCGCAGCTGCTCGCGCTGACGCAGCGGGCCGCACTCCTCCGGCGACATCCCGGGGATGCCGACCTCGCCGCGGCACGCCAGCGCGTAGTGCACGCGTTTGCCTTGCGACGTCCACTTGGCGACGGCAGCCGCGCAGCCGTACTCGGTGTCGTCAGGATGGGGAACCAGGACCAGCGCGGTGTGCCAGTCAGTGGGGAACGGCTGATGGACCACGGTGTCAGGCAATCACACCGTTGGCGACAATGGCAGTCGTCTGGTCGACCCAGTCGTCGTCGAGTTCCTCGTCGGGCCACAACAGCAGCCTCAGCATGGTGGCGCCGCCGATCACCTCGATCAGGCGCCGTGGGTCGACGTCGGCATGCACGTCGCCGCGGCGCGCCGCGTCAGCCAACCGAACCCGCACGGCCGAGAACACGTCGGTGAAGCGCTCCATCACCCTGGCGTTCAGTTCGGCGTCGGCGGTCATGTCGGCGATCAGACCCGGCAACGCGGCGCGCACCACCGGGCTGGTGAACACGTTCCCCGTTGCGGCGATCATCGCGCGCACGTCGGCCCGGAAGTCACCGGCCGGCGTCTCGATGGCCGTCGGCGCCGCGGGGAACGCGGCCTCGTGAACCAGCTCGGCCTTGCTGGACCAGCGGCGGTACAACGCGGTCTTGGTAGTGCCCGCCCGTTCGGCGACGGCAGCCATGGTCAGGTTCGAATAGCCGATTTCCACAAGCAGATCCGCGGTCGCGCGCAATATGGCAGCGTCGATACGCGGGTCCCTTGGCCGGCCGGCCGCGGGGCTGGCCTTGTCAATCGAGGTCGGGTCTGCTTTCATAACGCTACCCACCGTATCGTAATTAGGCCGGAGGAAGAACCTTGGCTACAGAACCGGCTGTCGAAGACGTCGGCCGACTTCAGCGCTCCGCACGAGACATCAGCTCGCTTCCCGGCGTGATGTCGCAGTGGCTGTCCACGGTGATGCCCGGGGCTACTCGGCTGCAGGTGACCGTGGAGAGCGGCGTCGACTCCAACGGGATGTCCTCGGAGACAATCATCCTGACCGGGCGCTGGGACGCCGACGGCGAAGCGCACGAGGAGAAGTGGGTGGCGCGTGTCGCGCCCGCGGAAGCCGATGTGCCGGTGTTCTCCTCCTACCGGATGGACCACCAGTTCGACGTGATCCGGCTGGTCGGAGAAATGACCGACGTCCCGGTCCCGCGGGTGCGGTGGCTGGAGCCGACGGGCGCCGTGCTCGGCACCCAGTTCTTCCTGATGGACTACGTTTCGGGCGTCGTCCCGCCCGACGTGATGCCCTACACGTTCGGCGACAACTGGTTCGCCGACTCCCCCGCGGAGTCGCAGCGCGAACTGCAGGACATCACCGTCGACGTGCTGGCGAAGCTTCACGCGATTCCCGACGCCGAGGACACCTTCGGGTTCCTGGTCGACGCCGATGAGCCAAACGCGTTGCGGCGCAACCTCGACTGGCTCAAGGCGTGGTATCAGTTCGCAGTCCCCGACATCGGCAGCTCTGCGCTTGTCGAGCAGGCGCTCGATTGGCTCGAAGCGCACTGGCCCGAGGATGTCGCGGCCACTGCGCCGGTACTCGTCTGGGGAGATTCCCGGGTGGGAAACGTGCTCTACGAGGACTACAAGCCTGTCGCCGTACTGGACTGGGAGATGGCGACGCTCGGGCCTCGTGAGATGGATGTCGCGTGGATGGTGTTCGCGCACATGGTCTTTCAGGAGCTTGCGGGTCTGGCGGGGATGCCGGGTCTACCCGACTTCATGCGCGAGGACGACGTGAAGGCCACCTACGCCGACAAGACCGGTGTCGAACTGGGCGACCTGAACTGGTTCTACATCTACTCGGGGGTGATCTGGTGTTGCGTGTTCATGCGGACCAGTGCCCGTCGCGTCCGGTTCGGCGAAATCGAGAAGCCGGACGACGTCGAGACGCTTTTCTATCACGGCGCGCTGCTGCGGCGACTAATCGGAGGAGAAGCCTGATGCTCGGCCCCATGGATGAATTTCCGGTACACCAGATCCCGCAGCCCATCGCGTGGCCGGGTAGCTCCGACCGAAACTTCTACGACCGGTCCTACTACAACGCGCATGACCGCACCGGCGACATCTTTTTGATCACCGGCATCGGGTACTACCCGAACCTGGGTGTGAAGGACGCATTCGTGCTCGTACGTCGTCGGAGCCGCGCCGGCGACGACATCGAACCGAGGAACGAGCAGACAGCAGTGCACCTTTCGGACGCCATCGACCAGGATCGGCTCAACCAGAACGTACTGGGCTATCGCGTCGAGGTCACCGAACCGCTGCACCGGCTCCGGATCGTGATGGACGAGACCGAGGGCATCGCCGCCGACCTGACGTGGAACGGGTTGTTCGACGTCGTGCAGGAGCAGCGACACATTCTGCGGGCAGGCACCCGGATCACGTTGGACGCGCAGCGGTTCGCCCAAGTGGGTTCGTGGAGCGGCCAGGTCGTCATCGACGGCGAGGAGATCACCGTCGACCCGGCGACCTGGATCGGCACTCGCGACCGGTCGTGGGGTATCCGGCCCATCGGCGAGGCCGAACCGGCCGGGCGGCCCGCGGACCCGCCGTTCGAGGGCATGTGGTGGCTGTACGTGCCGATGGCGTTCGACGAGTTCTCGATAGTGCTCATCATCCAGGAGGAGCCGAGCGGTTTCCGGTCACTGAACGACTGCACACGGGTGTGGAAGGACGGCCGCGTCGAGCAACTGGGCTGGCCGCGAGTGAAGATCCACTACACGTCGGGCACCCGGATACCCACGGGTGCGACGATCGACGCCACCGCCGCCGACGGCACACCCGTGCACTTCGACGTGGAATCGAAACTGCCTGTGCCGATCCACGTCGGCGGCGGCTACGGCGGCGACTCGGACTGGATCCACGGTGTGTGGAAGGGCGATAAGTTCACCGAGCGGCTCACCTACGACATGACCGACCCTGCGATCATCGGGCGGGCCGGCTTCGGCGTCATCGACCACGTCGGACGTGCGGTGTGCACCGAGGGCAACGGAACGCCCGCGGAAGGCTGGGGGCTCTTCGAGCACGGCGCGCTGGGCCGTCACGACCCGTCGGGCTTCGCGGACTGGCTGACGGTGGCGGACTAGCTCGATTGGACCCAGCCGTCACACTGGAAACACCGAGCAACGTTCAGTAGGGATCTACTCGCACTTTCTCTGCAAAACGTCGATCGTTGAGTCACCTGAGGAGTGAGATCGAGATTTTGCAGGTCACCCTGTAGACGCGGGCGCTGCAAGGCCGGGGTCAGGCGACCGCGAACAGCGCCGTGCCCGCGACGGCCTCGACGATGAAGTAGAACCAGTTCGGGTAGAACGGCGACCGCGCATCGACCAGCGCGGACGCGATGCGGCCCAACGCCATTCCGGCGAGCGCAACCCCGACAGTGATCAGGATGCCCTTCTGCACGTCACCCCCGCGGAAACCCGCGTAGCCCAACACGGCAGCGATTGCCAGCCCGAAGCCGCCGTAGACGGCCCTCACCTCGGACCGGGCCACCGGCGACTCCAGCGCGATCCCGAACGGCCGGACCAGCGCGCGTGGTGCGGCCAGCGCGTAGATCCCCATGCCGAGGAAGAACACCGCGATCGCGATGGTGACCGCGAACTCGACTGCCACGGGCTACGCCGACTGCGCCGACTCGGCGTCGACGCGACCGAACACCATCGACTCCTCGATACGGTCGAAGCGGTGATCGATCGCGTCCAGCACGTAGTTGTGTCGCACGTTCCACGGCCGGTGCGTTCCGGACTTCGGCAACGCGTGCGCGGCCCGCTGCACGTAGCCCGCGTTGATGTTCCAGGCCGGCTTCTCCGGCATCGGGACATCACCGAGATGCGGGTAAGCATGCGTATAGCCGTGAGAACTCATGTACGCCAGAAGTTTTGCGAAGGCGCGCGCCGTCAGGTCGGCACGCAGAGTCCATGACGCATTGATGTAACCAACACACCACGCCGCGTTCGGAACATCCTCGAGCAGGTGCTCCTTATAGACGAAGCGATCCTGCGGCTTTACCTCGGCCCCGTCGATACTCAATGCGACACCGCCGAGGGCCTGCAACTGAATGCCAGTCGCGGTGACGATCACGTCGGCATCGACTCGCTCTCCGGAACCCAGTACGACACCGGTCGCGTCGACGTGGTCAACCTTGTCGGTCACCACGTCCACCCGGCCGTCGCCGATCGCCTCGTAGAAGTCGTTGTCGAGGATGAGGCACAGCCGCTGATCCCATGGGTCGTAGCGCGGCTTGAAGTGGACGTCAACTGGATATCCTTCGGGCAGAGCTTTTTTCGCGGTGCCGCGGATGTAGCGCCTGCTGACCTTCGGGGCCTTGCGGGCGATGGCGTATATCAAGACGGTGACGATCTTTCCGTACAGCCTGGCCGCCGCGTTCGCGGCGCGCAGCGGAAGCACCTTTCGGAGGAACGTCAACAGCGGGTTGATGCGTGGCATCGACAACAGGTAGCTCGGTGAGCGCTGCAGCATCGTGACGTGGCGGGCCTTCTCGGTCAGCGACGGAATCATGCTGACCGCCGTCGCGCCGCTTCCAATGACCAGCACATTCTTGCCGGCGTAATCCAGAGATTCCGGCCACTGCTGCGGATGCACGACGGGGCCTGAGAAGTCTTGCAGCCCAGGGAAATCCGGCCGGTAGGGCTCGTCGTAGTTGTAGTAGCCGGTGCCGAAGAACAGGAATCGCCCACGATACGCCGTCGGCTCGCCGTCGACCTCGGTCTGCACCGTCCAGGTGTCGGTGGTCGAATCCCAATCCGCCGACAGGACGCGGGTGTTGAACCGGATGTGCTCCTCGATGCCGTGTTTGCGCGCGGTCTGGGTCAGATAATCTCGGATCAGATCGCCCCCGGCGACGTATTCTGGGCGAGTCCACGGCTCGTAGGGATAGCTCAACGTGAAGATGTCACTGTCCGAGCGGATGCCGGGATAGCGATTGAGGTCCCACGTGCCGCCGATCCGCCCACGCCGCTCGAGAACCCGGTAAGACAGCTTCGGGTTCTTTTCGTGGATTCGGTAGGCCGCGCCGATCCCGGAGATTCCCGCGCCGATGATGAGAACGTCGGAAAATTCGGGCTCGGCCATGGCTACCACGATATGTGGTCAGTCGCCGAGTGCGTCAACGATCTCGCCCAATGCCTCCGGCGCCACCGGACCCGGCTGATACAGGCAGATCCGGTCGGAGATACCGTCCGCCCGGTCCCGAATATGGGCCGCCACCTCGGCCGGGCTTCCGCAGGCCGCGATCGTGTGCAACACGTCGTCGTCGATGAGCGTGCCCATCTCCTGCCACCGGCCCTGCTTGGACAACGCATTGAGCTCCGGCTGCAGGTCGCCCCAACCGTGGATCTCGAGCACCGGACGGTAGGCGGGCGTCGAGCCGTAGAAGCCGAGCAGCCTGCGCGCGGCGGTATGGTCGTCGCCGACCGACACGATGATCTCGGGGATGACAGCGAAGTCGTCGGAAGCTCCCCCTGCTCCTCGCGTGCGCAGCGACCTACCCGCAGCGGCAAGGCCTTCGCGCACCGCGGGCATCGTCACCTCGTGCAGAAACCGCTTGTTCCCGAAGGGCATCACGAGCAGGCCGTCGGCGTGCTCGGCCGTCGCACGGGTCAGCCGCGGGCCCAGCGCACCGACGTAGATGGGCGGCGGCCCGTAGGGGTTCTCGCCGGGGCTGAATGTCGGTGTCATCAGCGTGTGGCGGTAGTACTCGCCGCGGAAGTCGAGCCGATCGCCGGTCTCCCAGGCTCGGAAAATCGCCCGCAGCGCCGCGATCAGCTCGGTCATTCTGGCCACCGGCTTGTCGAAGTCGGCGCCGAACCGCTTCTCGATCTGTGTGCGGATCTGGGTGCCAAGGCCGAGCGCAAATCGGCCCTCACTGAGCAGCTGGTGGTCGATCGCCTGGTGGGCGAGATGAATTGGATTGCGGGGAAAGGCAATTGCCACGTTGGTCATCAGGTCCAGACCGCCGACGGTCGACGCCAGGGTGAGCGGCGCAAACACGTCGTTGGTCCCCTCGAAGGTGAAAACCCCGCTGGCACCCGCTTCGCGGTAGGCCCGCGCCTGCTCGATCGCATTGGTGGGCCCGAACAGCGCTGTCATCACCCTCACGGCGTGAGAGCCTAGTCGCGTGACAAAAACCGACGTCGTCATCGTGGGGGCCGGGTTCGCCGGCCTGACCGCTGCGCGCGACCTGGTCCGGCTCGGGTACGACGTCCTCGTGCTGGAGGGCCGCGACCGGGTTGGCGGCCGGTCGTCGACCACGACGATCGCAGGCACGCCGGTCGACCTCGGTGGAACGTTCGTCGGCCCGACCCAGGACGCCGTCGCCGAACTCGCCCGCGAGCTCGGCTGCGAGACGGTGCCTACCCACAGCCGCGGCAAGAACCTGATCAAATGGCGCGGACGGGTGCGCGCGTATCGCAGCACCATCCCGCGGCTGTCGATGCTCGAACTGTTCGACGTCTCCCGGATCCAGTGGCGCTTCGAGCGGATCTGCCGTCGGATATCGGTGGCCGAGCCGTGGAAGGCGCCCCACGCGGACAGCCTCGACAACCAGACGCTCGACCGGTGGTTGCGATCGCTTCATGCAGGCGCGTCGACGCGCGACCTGATGGCGATCATGTCGAGGGTCACCTGGGGCTGCGAACCGGACCAGGTCTCGATGCTGCACGCCGTGAGGTACGTCAAGGCGGCAGGCGGGATCGGACGGATGCTTGACGTGCAGGGCGGCGCGCAGCAGGACCGCTTCCCCGGCGGCACGCAGCAGATTGCGCTGCGACTGGCCGACGAGTTGGGTGAGCGCGTCCGGCGCGGCGCGATCGTCAGGCGCATCGAGCGGCACGCCGACGGCACCATCACCGTCGGCGCCGACGGAGGCGACGTCACCGCCAAGGCGGTGATCGTGGCTATCCCGCCCGCTCACCGCGGTGCCATCGACTTCTCCCCCGACCTGCCAGCCGAATACAACAAGCTCACACAGCACTGGCCACAGGGAAACCTGAGCAAGGCCTACGCGGCATACGAGACTCCGTTCTGGCGAGCGAACGGATGTAGCGGCGAGGCGCTCTCCGACGAGGGCCCGGTCTTCATCACGTTCGACGTCAGCCCCGGTGACGACGGCCCCGGCATCCTATTTGGCTTCACCGACGCGCGAACGTTCGATTCGCTGCCGCCAGACCAGCGCCGCGAGCGCGCGCTGGCGGGGTTCGCCGACCTGTTCGGCGACGAGGCGTTGCAGCCGATCGACTACGTCGACCACTGTTGGGGCGCTGAGGATTTCGCACCCGGCGGGCCGACCGCGGCGGTACCTCCGGGTTCCTGGACGACCTACGGGCCGTGGCTACGCAAGCCCGTGGACGCGATTTTCTGGGCGGGCACCGAAACCGCCGACCAATGGACCGGTTTCCTCGACGGGGCCGTCCGGTCGGGGCGTCGGGCGGCCGCCGAGGTACACGCCGAACTGTCGGGCTAGCTGGTGGCGCGCTCCGGCTGGCTGACCGACTCGGCGAGCCGGCGCAGATGCGCGTTCACCTCATCGGGGTGCTCGAGGATCGCGCAGTGCCCACCGGGCAGCTCGACGAACTGCGCGAGGTTCGGCGCCATCCTTGCGATGTGTCGCGAGGACACCATCGGAAGCAGCCGATCCTTCTGGCTGCCGATCACCAGGGTCGGCACCGCAAGGTTCTGCAGGCCGATGTGCTTGTTCGTGCCCAGCGAGTCGACCAGTTTGCGGGCCCAGCCCCCGCGCCCCGCGGGCGGTGTCTCGGTGAACAACTCGTAGATGAACTCGGCAATCGCAGGATCCGCGTCGCGTCCAACGGCCATCATCTGCACGAAGCGCTTGCTCGGCCGGTCCACGCCCCGCAGCAGAGGCGTCGCCCCGAAGTTCCTCAACAGCACCTCGGCGGTGCGCACCCTGGCGTCGGTGAGGGTCGGCGGTACGGGCGCCAGCTTGACGTGCCGCAGCAGGTCGCCAGTCGTGGTGTTGATCAGCGCGACGCCGTCGGCACGCTCGGTCACCCGGCGCGGATACCGCTCCGACCATGAGCTGATCGCGATGCCGCCCATGGAATGTCCTGCGATGACGGCACGTTCGCCGCGTTTGAGCGTCGCGTCCAGAACGGCGTCGAGGTCGGCGGCCAGGAAGTTGAGGCCGTAGTTCGCGCGCCGCGTCGGCAGGCCGCTGCGGCCGTGGCCGCGGTGGTCGTAGGCGATCACCCGGTAGTCACGGGCCAGGTCGCCGATCTGGTAGGCCCACACGCGGAGGGCGCAGGTGATGCCGTGGGCCAGCACGATCGGGTAGCCGTCGTCGGGGCCGAAAACCTCGACGTGCAGGGCGGTGCCGTCGCCGGCGCGGACCGTCATCGGGCGCGACGGCGGCAGTGCATCGGCCGCGGCGAACCGCCGCACCTTGCGCTTGACCTGCTGACCTCTTGGCATAGCTGGCAGATACTACCGTCAGCCGCCCGAAGCCCCGTTCACCCGAGGTTGTTAAATTCAGCCGATGCGCGCTATTCACATTCCTCGCCTCGACGGTCCGGCAGCGGCGGAGCTCGTCGAGTTGGACGAACCCACCGACGACAGCGCGGTGATCGTCGAGGTCCACGCGGCCGGCGTGGCGTTTCCCGACGCCCTGCAATCCCGCGGGCTCTATCAGTACAAGGCCGAACTTCCGTTCGTGCCGGGCGCCGAGATCGCCGGCGTGGTGCGCAGCGCGCCGTCCGACTGCGGTTTCGCGAAGGGCGACCGCGTGGCCGGCCTGACGATGCTCAACGGGGGCATGGCCGAAGTCGTTGCGCTGCAACCGGACAGGGTGTTCAAACTGCCCGACAACGTGTCCTTCGAGGCCGGTGCGGGTCTGCTGTTCAACGACCTGACCATGCATCACGCGCTGCGCACCCGCGGCAGGCTCGCTGACGGCGAGACCGTGCTGGTGCACGGTGCGGCGGGCGGCATCGGAACATCGACGCTGCGGCTGGCCCCCGCATGGGGTGCGGCGCGGACCATCGCGGTCGTCGGCTCTGAGGACAAGATCGAAATCGCCAGGGCGGCGGGCGCATCCGACGTTGTGCTGGCCGCCGGCTTCAAGGATGCGGTCAAGGAGCTGACGAACGGGCGTGGCGTCGACATCGTCGTCGACCCCGTCGGCGGGGACCGGTTCACCGACTCTTTGCGCTCGTTGGCGCCGGGCGGCCGCTTGCTGGTCATCGGTTTCACCGGCGGCGACATACCTACGGTGAAGGTGAACCGCCTGCTGCTCAACAACGTCGACGCGGTCGGCGTCGGCTGGGGCGCGTGGGCGGGCACTCACCCGAACTACCTCCGCGAGCAGTGGAACGAGCTGGAACCGCTGCTGGCGTCGCGCAAAGTGTCCGCACCGCAACCGGAGGTCTATCCGCTCGAACGCGCGGCCGACGCGATCGCATCACTGGAAAACCGGACCGCCAAGGGCAAGGTCGTGGTCACACTCCGTTGAGGCTGTTTCGACGACGCCGCCCCGTCCCAGTCACATGCTTCGACGGGGCGACCGGCGCATGGGCGGACATCGGGGCCGAAGAATCGGTCGACTGCGACGAGTTGACGGTGAGCACATACAACATCTGGAACGACGACAAGAAGGCCCATGCGCGCTACTCGGCCATCGCCGATCTGTTGTCCGGCCGCACGCCGGACATCATGGTGTTTCAGGAAGTCACCGAAGGTGCGCTCGACGTACTCCTGTCTCAGCAATGGATACGCAACGGATATTCGCGGGCCGCGGTCGCCGGCGGTCGCGTCGGTGATTACGGAATGCTGTTGCTGTCGCGGCTGCCGATTGCACGTGTCGTCCATACGCGTCTGCCTACGCGGCAATCGCGGGGATTCCTGAAGGCCGAATTGGCCATCAACGGCGGCCGATTGGTGGTCTGCTGCATCCATCTGGACAGCGGGAAGTCATCGTCATGGCTGCGCGGCTGGCAGTTGCGCAGGATATTCGGTGCGCTGAAGACGGCGGAAGATGCTGTGGTGCTTGGTGATTTCAACATGCGCGATGACGAGAACTCACGCATCGCCGCCCCGTACCGCGATGTGTGGCCCGTCCTGCGGCCAGGCGAGGATGGCTTCACCGAAGACACGTCGATCAACCTGATGCGTTACGACATGAAGGACAAGCATCGGCACGTCCGCTTTGACCGCGTGCTGCTCAAGAGTCGGCGGTGGACTGCCACAAAGATCGAATTACTGGGCACCGAGCCGATCGCCGCCGGTCTGCCAAGGGTGTTCCCGTCCGACCACTTCGGCCTGGAATGTCGGCTTACAAACCGTAATCCATAGGCGCGCCCTGCGGACCGACGGCCGACTTGTCGGCCACCGCAGTGGCGACAACGGCGCCGTTTTGGCGGGTGCCGACGACCATTACTTCATCGTTGACGGTGAATGATGCTGCAGGGCTGCCACTTTGACCAGTCTCGGTGATCGCGGTGGTGTTCGGAGTGATCGCGTAGGTGCTGGTCGACCCGTCGGCGCTCTGCGTCGTCAGCGACTCGGGTGTGACTACGATCAACCGGCCCTGCTGAGTCAGCGGTTGCTGCGGCTGGGCAGCAGGCGACGTGGTGTTCGCGGCCGGCGACGCTTCTGGCGATACCAATTCGACGATCGCGGCGGCCAGCACGCTGGACACGCCCACCGATGCGGCCATCGAACCGACTACGAGGTTGGACCTCGATACCTTCGCGCGATGCTTTCCACTCATAAGCCTTTCCCCGCTCGGCAGTGTCCGTCGTTGCACAAGGGGTTACCAGGGCCGGCCGTGGCGAAACACATGTATTTATTACGGCGTGCCTAGTTGCGCGAAACCGTCACAAATAGGGGTCTGACCAGGCGCTGATGATGCGGGCCGCGCGAGCCGCCTGATTCTTGCCCGTCAACAGGTGGTCGGCGCCTTCCAGCGAAACGAAGCTGCGGGGGTGGCGGGCGGTGCGGAAGATCTCGCTGGCGTTGGCGATGCCGACGGTGTTGTCGGTGGGCGAATGCATGACAAGCAGCGCGCGGTGCAGGGTACGGATCTGCTCGCGCAGGTCGGCGTCGCGGACGTCCTCGATGAAGTGTCGCTTGAGCGTCAGCGCCTTACCCCCGACCGGGAACGGCGCCTCGCCCTCGGCCTCGATCCGCGCCACCAGCGCGTCGTAGTTGCGTTCGACGTGGCCGGGGTCGTACGGCGCCCCGATGCTCGCCACCGCCGCGACGGTCGGACAGTCATGGGCGGCGGCGATCACCGCCGATCCCCCGAACGAATGCCCGACGAGCAGGTGCACTTCACGGCCCGAGTCGTTCATGAACTCCACAGCCCGTGCCGTGTCGGCCACCTTGTGGGAGAACGACCCGTCGCCCCAGTCGCCGTCGGAGTCACCCAGCCCGA
>NZ_JAVHWK010000052.1:0-7389 GCF_032159775.1 Mycobacterium sp. | reverse complement strand
AGGCGGCCAAGCCGGCAAAGCTGGTGTCGGACCGCGTCGTGGACGGTCCGTACACGCTGCCGTCGCTGGATCTGCTCAAGAAGGGCGATCCGCCGAAGAGGCGCAGTGCGTCCAATGACCGCATGGCCGAGTCGATCTCGGAAGTGCTGCAGCAGTTCAAGGTCAATGCGGCGGTCACCGGATGCACGCGCGGTCCGACCGTCACTCGATACGAGGTCGAGCTGGGACCCGGCGTCAAGGTCGAGAAGATCACCCAGCTGCAGAAGAACATCGCCTATGCGGTTGCCACCGAGAGCGTTCGGATGCTCGCCCCGATACCGGGCAAGTCCGCCGTCGGCATCGAGGTGCCCAACACCGACCGCGAGATGGTGCGCCTCGCCGACGTGCTGACCGATCCGTCGACCCGAAGCGACCATCACCCGCTGGTGATCGCACTGGGCAAAGACATTGAGGGCGAATACATCTCGTGGAACCTGGCCAAGATGCCGCACCTGCTTGTAGCGGGGTCCACCGGCTCGGGTAAGTCGAGCTTCGTCAACTCGATGCTGGTTTCGCTGCTGTCGCGCGCCACCCCCGAGGAGGTCAGGATGATCCTGATCGACCCGAAGATGGTGGAACTGACGCCGTATGAAGGTATTCCGCACTTGATCACTCCGATCGTCACCCAGCCGAAGAAGGCGGCCGCGGCCCTGGCCTGGCTGGTCGAAGAAATGGAACAGCGCTACCAGGACATGCAGGCATCACGGGTCCGGCACATCGACGACTTCAACGCCAAGGTGCGGTCGGGGGAGATCACCACACCGCTGGGCAGTCAGCGCGAATACCGCCCCTATCCGTATGTGGTCGCGATCGTCGACGAGTTGGCCGATTTGATGATGACGGCCCCGCGCGATGTCGAGGATGCGGTTGTGCGGATCACCCAGAAGGCACGCGCGGCGGGTATTCACCTGGTGCTGGCCACTCAGCGGCCGTCGGTCGACGTGGTGACCGGGTTGATCAAGTCCAACGTGCCGTCCCGGTTGGCGTTCGCCACGTCGTCGCTGACGGACAGCCGGGTCATTCTCGACCAGCAGGGGGCCGAGAAGCTCATCGGCATGGGCGACGGTCTGTTCATCCCGATGGGTGCCAATAAGCCGATCCGGCTGCAGGGCGCGTTCATCACCGATGAGGAGATCCAGGCGGTCGTCGCGGCGTGCAAGGAGCAGGCGGAGCCCGAATACACCGAGGGCGTGACCAATGCGAAGCCGACCGGCGAGCGTACCGACGTCGACCCGGACATCGGCGACGACATGGACGTCCTGCTGCAGGCCGTCGAACTGGTGGTGTCCAGCCAGTTCGGCTCCACGTCCATGCTGCAGCGCAAGCTGCGGGTGGGCTTCGCCAAGGCCGGCAGGCTGATGGACCTGATGGAGACCCGCGGAATCGTCGGTCCCAGCGAGGGTTCCAAGGCGCGCGAGGTGATGGTGAAGCCCGACGAGCTGGCGGCGACCATCGCGTCCATCCGAGGCACCACGTCCGGAGACGACGACGCTATTTGAGCATTAACAGCATTCGTGAATTGCCCAGGATGTTCGGTTTGACATAGGACAGGTCGAGGAACTCCGCGACACCGGTGTCATAGGAGCGGCACATCTCCTCGTAGACCTCAGCGGTGACCGGTGTGCCCTCGATCTCGGCGAACCCGTGCCTGCTGAAGAACTCGGTCTCGAAGGTGAGCACGAAGATCCGTCCCAGGTGCAGTTCGCGAGCCACGTCAAGCAGCCGGTCGACGATGAGGTGCCCGACACCCTGGCCCTTGACCCGCGGATGCACGGCCACCGTGCGCACCTCGCCGAGGTCAGCCCACAGCACGTGCAGAGCCCCGCACCCGATGAGCTCGCCTTCGCGCTCGGCGACCCAGAACTCCTGGACTCCCTCATACAGGGTGACCAGGTTCTTCTCCAGCAGAATGCGGCCCGAGTAAAAGTCCACGAGCGCCTTGATCGCCGGCACATCCGAGGTGTTGGCGCGACGGACGACAAGCCCGTCCGCCCGCGAACCATGCCCTTCGCTCACAGGTGCGAGGGTATCGGTTTGGGCAACGGATATTCTTTAGCGGTGTCGGGCCAACCTCACACCGATCCGGTGATACCTCAGGCGAAGGTCGCAAACATCGCCAATGTCCTCACCGGTGTCCGGCTGGTCCTGGTCCCGGTTTTCCTGATCGCGTTGTTCGCCGGCGATGGTCACGAAACACCATGGCGGGTAACCGCTTTCGTTATATTCACCGTCGCCGTGATCACCGATCGGTTCGACGGGGCGCTGGCCCGCAGCTACGGCATCGAGACCGACTTCGGCAGGCTGGCCGATCCGATCGCCGACAAGACCTTGATCGGTGCCGCACTGATCGGCCTTTCGATGCTCGGCGAGCTGCCGTGGTGGGTGACGGTCGTCATCCTGGTCCGCGAGATCGGCGTCACGGTGATGCGCTTCGCATTGCTGCGGCACGGGGTCATCCCGGCCAGTCGCGGCGGAAAGCTCAAGACGCTCGTGCAGGCCGTCGCGATCGGGCTGTTCGTGCTGCCGCTCTCGGGCCCGTGGCTGACCGGAGCCTGGGTGGTGATGGCGGTCGCCGTCGTGTTGACCGTCCTCACAGGCGTCGACTACGTGGTGTCGGCGATCCGCGATTCTCGAGGACGAGTCGCAGGTCAGTGACCATCCCAGCGACGAATTGCGCCCGAGTCGCCGAACCGGGAACCATCCCGGCAGTACCTGGCGTTGCTCTATTACCACCCAAGTGAAGGAGAGCACGATGGGGACATTGCTGCGCGAGGTGATCGGCGACGTGCTGCGTCGTGCCCGCATTGACCAAGGCCGCACTCTGCGCGAGGTATCCGATTCCGCGCGGGTCAGCCTGGGCTACCTGTCTGAGGTCGAACGTGGCCGCAAAGAGGCGTCCAGCGAACTGCTCAGCGCGATCTGCGGGGCGCTCGAGGTCCCGCTGTCGCGGGTGCTGTCCGACGCCGGTGACGAGATGGCGCAGGAGGAGATCAAGGCGTTCGCCCGGGCCACGGCGACCGCGACCAACATCGACGCCACCACCAAGGTCGTCATCCCGCAGGTCGTGTCCATGGCTGTGGCCTAGCTGTTCTGATCTGCGCGATACCGATAAGTTGGCAGTAGCACACCCACGCTGTTTCTGACACGAAGGCGGAACGAACCCATGGCGAATCCGTTCTCCAAGGCATGGCGCTACCTGATGGCGCTGTTCAGCTCGAAAGTCGACGAGTACGCCGACCCGAAGGTGCAGATTCAGCAGGCCATCGAGGAGGCCCAGCGCCAGCATCAGGGTCTGACGCAGCAGGCGGCCCAGGTGATCGGCAACCAGCGCCAGCTGGAGATGCGGCTCAATCGTCAGCTGGCCGATATCGAGAAGCTGCAGGTCAATGTCCGTCAGGCGCTGACGCTGGCCGACCAGGCGACCTCCGCGGGCGATGCGGCCAAGACCACCGAGTACACCAACGCGGCCGAGGCGTTCGCCGCGCAGCTGGTGACGGCCGAGCAGAGCGTCGAAGACCTCAAGTCGCTGCACGACCAGGCGCTGCAGGCCGCCGGACAGGCGAAGAAGGCCGTCGAGCAGAACGCGATGATGCTTCAGCAGAAGATCGCCGAGCGCACCAAGCTGCTCAGCCAGCTCGAGCAGGCCAAGATGCAGGAGCGGGTGAGCGACTCGCTGCGGTCGATGAGCGAACTCGCCGCACCGGGCAACACCCCGAGCCTCGAAGAGGTGCGCGACAAGATCGAAACCCGCTACGCCAACGCCATGGGGGCCGCGGAGCTCGCGCAGAACTCGGTTCAGGGTCGGATGATGGAAGTTCAGCAGGCCACCGTGCAGATGGCAGGGCATTCGCGTCTGGAGCAGATCCGCGCCTCGATGCGTGGAGACGCATTGCCTTCGGGCGGCGCTTCCGGGGCACACGGTACGGCAGCGCCTGCCGGCCCTGCGTCGACGCCCGAGGCCACGCCCGAGAAGCCGATCGGCCAGTAGTCGGAGCCTGGGTTGGCAGCCAAACAGCGCTCAGCGACCAGCAGGCCCGAGGCCTGGCGGTCGCTGGCGCAGCGGGGAATCGACACCGCCGCAGAAATGTCCGACGTGCTGGCGCAGAAGCTGAGCTCGGCGGCCGATCCGCGGGCAAAGCAACTGCGCAAACGTAAATGGGCGCTGCGGCTGGGGTTGTTCTTCGCGGTGTCCAGTGTGATCTGGGTGGGCGTGACGGTGCTGCTCGCGACCTGGAGCACCCCGGCGTGGGCATTGTTCATTCCTGCGCCGATCGCGGTCGGAGCGGCCTTCCTCGCGACGCTGTGTTTCCTGCGCTATCGCTGGCTTCGCGGCGAGCCGCTGCCCCCGCAGCGGTCGCGAGCCACCCGCAGGCTGCCACCGTGGGGGTCGGCGGCCCGGCAGCCGATGGCAGCGCTGGCAGCATCCGAGCGCGGACTGTTCTCGTTGATCAGCGTGCTGGAGCGGGGCAAGATGCTGCCCGAAGGCGAGCTGCGTGAACTGGTCGCGGTCGCGAACCAGTCTGCCGCCACCATGGCCGCTACCGCCGACGAAGTGGTGTCCATGGAGCGGGCGGTCGCCAACGCCCCTGGATCGCGCACGCACCTTGCGCCGACGATCGCCGCGTTCACCTCTCAGCTCGACAGCGGCGCGCGCCAGTACAACGACATGGTCACCGCGGCAGCGCAATTGGTCTCGGCCACCAGTCAGCCGGCCGGGGCGGGCCCGATGTCGGGCTCGCCGATGTCGCACCAGCGTTACCGGGACGAACTGGTCAACGCCACCGACCGGTTGACGGGCTGGGCCCAGGCATTCGACGAGCTCGGTCAGCTCAAGCGCGCGTAGGTCACATCTTCGGACGTAGCGACGGGACGAAGATCCCCGCGAGGCCGCGCAGCGGCGCCTTGACGAAAAAGTCGAAGGCGTCGAAGTAGTCCCGCCACAGCGTGATCTTGCCGCCGTGCACCTCGAATACCCCGCACACCCAGAACTGCAGGCGGAACGGGCCGATGATGATCGCGTCGGTGCGCTCCGTCAGAACCGCATTGCCATCCGCGGCGACCCGGTGGAACTTCACCTCGAAGCGGCCGCGGCCCTCCGCCATCCGTAACAGCTTGATGATTCGCTGCCGTCCACGCATCGTCGTGTAACCGACGTTCTGGTACAAGATGTTGTCGGCCAGAGTCGCGTCCGCCGCGTCGTAGTCCTCGTCCTGCAATGCATACAGGAACGTCTCCACCGTGCGTGCGTTGGCCGTGGTGTCCACTGCTGGTGAGGTCATGGCGTCCAGCGTAGTTGCGCGACGCTGTGGCAGGGTAGCCGCATGCGCGTCGCCGTAGTCGCAGGTCCGGACCCGGGACACGCATTTCCCGCGCTCGCCCTGTGCCGCCGCTTTCTCGCCGCAGGTGACTCACCGACGCTGCTGACCGGCACCGAGTGGCTGGACACCGCCGGGTCGGTCGGGGTCGACGCGGTCGAACTCGTCGGACTCAACCCCACCGAACTCGACGACGACGCAGACGCAGGTGCGAAGATTCACCAGCGCGCGGCGCGCATGGCGGTGCTGAATGTGCCGGTGCTGCGCGAGCTCGAACCCGACCTGGTGGTCTCCGACGTCATCACCGCCTGCGGCGGGCTGGCGGCAGAGCTGATGACGATCCCGTGGATCGAGCTCAACCCCGCGCCGCTGTACCGGCCGTCGAAGGGGCTTCCCCCGATCGGCAGCGGGCTTGCACCGGGCGTCGGGGTCCGTGGCAGGCTGCGGGATGCCGTCCTGCGGACGCTGTCTGCCCGGGCCTGGCGCGCGGGCCTGAAACAGCGCTCGGCGGTGAGGGTCGAAATCGGTTTGCCTGCAGACGATCCCGGCCCGTTGCGCAGGCTCGTCGCTACCCTTCCCGCGCTCGAGGTGCCACGCCCCGACTGGCCCGACGAGGCCGTCGTCGTGGGGCCGCTGCATTTCGAACCGACGGACACTGTGCTGGCGATACCGCCGGGAGACGGTCCGGTCGTCGTGGTGGCGCCGTCGACTGCCAAGTCGGGCGCGCTCGGACTGGCCGAGGTAGCGCTCGAGGCGCTGCGGCCGGGGGATGTGCTGCCGCCGGGGTCTCGAGTCGTGGTGTCGCGCCTGGGCGGTGACGATGTCGACATCCCGACGTGGGCGGTGGTGGGGCTGGGTCGCCAGGACGAACTGCTGGCGGCCGCCGATCTGGTGATCTGTGGGGGCGGCCACGGCATGGTGTCCAAGACGTTGATGGCCGGGGTGCCGATGGTGGTGGTGCCTGGCGGCGGTGATCAATGGGAGATTGCGAATCGACTTGTGCGACAAGGTAGTGCGCAGCTGATCCGACCGCTGGAACCCGACGCGCTGGCGATCGCGGTCACCGAGGTGCTGTCCTCGCCGAAATACGCCGAGGCGGCCAGGGCGGCGGGCGCAACCGCGGCGGACGTCGCAGATCCGGTACGGGTGTGCCATGACGCGTTGGCACCGTCAGCGTAAGTTGGTCGGGTGCGGTTGACCGAATTCACCGAGCTTGTCGAAGGCCAGTTCGGCCCGGTGCGAGGACGATCGCTGCTCATCGACCATGTGCTCACCGTCTTCGCCGGGCGCACCGCGGCGCAGGCCATCGAAGACGGCGTCGACCCGCGTGACGTCTGGCGGGCGCTGTGCGCCGACTTCGACGTTCCGCGCGATCAGTGGTGAAAGGTCAGCGCTTGTTCTCGCCCTGGCCTGTCCCGGGAACATGCGAAGGGCCGACGCTGTCATCGGCGGTATCGGTTTCCGGCTGCTCTGCAGCCGGCTGTTCATCGGCCGGCGACGCGGTGGCGCCGCCCGGAGTATCGCCGGGTGCCGGCGATTTGTAGTCGGTGTCCGTGACGGGTTTGACTGCCCCAGCTGTTCGTGCGCCACCTTCGTCGCCGCCGTCGGCGGGCTTGGCGGTTGTTTGGCGCCCCTCGTAAGGCGGTGTCGCGGGTTCGACGTCGTGAGGTGGCTCGTTGGTGAACTTCGTATTGAATCCGGGATCTTCCGATGCGTCGCCGTGCGACGGCACACTTTCGTCGCCGTCGACGGTGCCCGACGGCCGGTCCTCTCCACCTGAAGGTACGTCCGATCCGGTGTCTCGTGATCCAGGGGCCGGTTCTCCAGCGAAGCGTTCTTGCGGGTCTTCTGGGTTGCTCATCACTACTCCTTCACAGCCGCCGCGCGGTCGCGGCGACCTAGAGCCAGGGCACCCCCGGTCGGCGGCCAAAACCGAGCGAGGCGCCGTCTAACACTTCAAGGTTTTGGCGCACTACCCCCGTTGACCGAGCAGCAGAGCTGTCTCCCGATGCAGCCTGCCGAAGTTGTAATAGGC
>NZ_JAVHWK010000022.1:0-54275 GCF_032159775.1 Mycobacterium sp. | reverse complement strand
AGCGCCTGGGCCAGCACGGTGGCGGTGGTGGTGCCGTCGCCCGCGACGTCGTCGGTCTTCTTGGCGACTTCCTTGACCAGCTCAGCGCCGATCTTCTCGTAGGGGTCCTCCAGCTCGATCTCCTTGGCGATGGACACACCGTCGTTGGTGATCGTGGGGGCGCCCCACTTCTTCTCCAGGACGACGTTGCGGCCCTTGGGACCCAACGTCACCTTTACCGCGTCGGCGAGGCTGTTGAGGCCCCGCTCGAGGCCGCGACGGGCCTCTTCGTCGTACGCAATTGTCTTAGCCATTGCGAAGTGATTCCTCCGGATTTGGGGATGGCACACGTATGTGGTCGGGTTCAGTGCCCGCGACGGACGGCTGTGGGTGTGCTCCGCATGTGCGGCCCCGTGCCTCACCGGCCCGACCTAGCACTCACTGGTCGCGAGTGCCAACTGCATTTCTAGCACTCGACCATGGAGAGTGCAAGGTAGTTCACCGCTGGCGTAGCCCGTCCAGAAAGACCTCTGTCAGGCGCTCTGCCGCCTCCCGACGGTAGCCCTGCATCGCCTGGGCCCCGACCATGAGTGCCTTGACGTCCGGGACATCGAGGTCGCCGCGAACCGTTCCCGCCTTCTGGGCAGCCCGCAACAGATCGCCCAGCAGGCCGAGGAACGCCTCCTCGGCGTCCGGCGCCGCGGCGTTGATGTCGACGCCGACTCCCGCGAGCGCATCCACCAGACCCTGGTCCGTCGCACCCCAGTCCAGCACCATCGAACGCAGGAAGTCGAACAGCGCCCCACCCGGCCCGGCCGAGGTCAGCAGGGCGTGGCCGCTGTCCACGATGTGGCGTAGCCGGTTCTCCACCACGGCCCGGTAGAGGTCCTCTTTCGTCGGGAAATGCCGGTACACGGTGCCCGCCCCGACGCCGGCCCGCCGCGCGATCTCGTCGATCGGCACCGCCAACCCCTCGGCGGCGAAGGTGTCATAGGCGACCTCCAGCACCCGGGCTCGGTTACGCGCAGCATCCGCGCGCAACGGCCGATCGGGTTGAGCCACGTCCCACCTCCCGGGAATTGACTAAGCGGGGCGCACGTTCCGTATAGTCGGTTCAAACGGAGCACTCGCCCCGTTTAGCCTCGATTCTAGGAGATCATCATGACGAACTGGACTACTAGCGACATACCGGACCAAACCGGTCGCACCGCCGTCATCACCGGCGCCAACACCGGCCTCGGCTACGAGACCGCAGCCGCGCTGGCCGCGAAGGGCGCCCACGTGGTGCTCGCCGTGCGCAACACCGACAAGGGCCAGGCCGCAGCCGACCTGATCTCCAGGCGCAGTCCCGGCGCCAGCGTCGCCGTGCAGGAACTCGACCTCACCTCGCTGGTGTCCATCCGCGCCGCAGCCGACGAGCTGCGGGCCGCCCATGACTCCATCGACCTGCTGATCAACAACGCCGGCGTCATGTTCACACCGAGGTCGACGACAAAGGACGGCTTCGAATTGCAGTTCGGCACAAACCATCTGGGCCACTTCGCCTTCACCGGACTGCTGCTCGATCACATCGTGGCAGCGCCGGGTTCTCGTGTCGTCACCGTCAGCAGCGTCGGACATCGTTTTGCGCGCAACGGCATCCGCTTCGACGACCTTCAGTGGGAGAAGGACTACAGCCGCGTCGGCGCGTACGGGCAGGCCAAGCTGGCCAACCTGATGTTCACCTACGAGCTCCAACGCCGCCTGCGGGGCACCGGCACCATCGCGGCTGCCGCGCACCCGGGCGGTTCGCGGACCGAGCTCACACGCAACCTGCCGCCGCTGCTCGGGGCCGCGACCAAACTGGCCGAGCCACTTTTTCAGCCCGCCGAAATGGGGGCGCTTCCGCAGTTGCGCGCCGCCACCGACCCCGGTGTCATCGGCGGTCAGTACTTCGGTCCCGACGGATTCGGTGAACAGCGCGGTTACCCGGTCGTGGTGGCCTCCACCCGGGTCTCGCACGACGTCGCCGCGCAGAAGCGGTTGTGGACGGTCTCCGAGGAGCTGACCGGCGTCACCTTCGACGTTCACACCAGGTCGAGCAGCCCCTCGTAGAACCCGCCGAACCCGCACGCGGCTCGATCAGAACTCGGCCGCCTTATTCTGGACGTCGAGGAGCATCTCGATACGGGAGCCCTCGTCGTAACCCACGCCCGATGCTATGACCGCGAAGGAAGCGTTGATGTCACTCGTGAACCCGCGGGCGGTGCCGCCCTATCCGCCGCAGCGATACACCAAGGACGAACCCGAGGTCAGTGCGTGGCTGCGGCGGGGAACCGAACCGCCGGACTACGACTCGTTCGGCCTTGTCCAGTACCACTATCTGGCCAACCAGAGGGCCACCGACGGCGACTACGGCCTGTATCGCGTCGAGATCGCCCCGAACGGCGGCGGGCCCGGCCCGCATTTTCACCGCGCGATGTCCGAGGCGTTCTTCGTGCTCTCAGGAACAGTCAAGCTGTACGACGGCACGGATTGGGTCGACGGGCAGCCCAACGACTTCCTCTACGTCCCGCCGGGCGGCATCCACGGTTTCCGGAACGAAGCAGACGCGCCCACGTCGCTGCTGATGCTGTTTTCTCCCGGCGCGCCGCGGGAGCACTACTTCGAGGGCTTGGCCCAGCTCGGCGACTTGACCGACGACGAGCGCCGGGAGTGGTTCATCCGCAACGACAACTACTTCGTGGAGTGATCGAACCGCGCCGCCAGGTAGGGCGCGGTGCGGCTGCCCTTGGCCTGACTCACTTTTCGCGGTGTGCCCGCCGCGACGACGCGGCCGCCGTCATCGCCCGCGCCCGGTCCGAGATCGATCACCCAATCCGACCCGGCTACCATCCGCATGTCGTGTTCGGCCACCACCACGGTGTTGCCCGAGTCGACAAGGCGATGCAGCTGCGCATCGAGCGCGTCCACATCGGCCGGATGCAACCCGGTGGTGGGTTCGTCGAGCACATAGAGTGTGTGGCCGCGGCGAGGTCGCTGCAATTCCGAGGCGAGCTTGATCCGCTGCGCCTCCCCACCGGAGAGCTCGGTCGCGGGCTGCCCGAGACGCAGATAGCCCAACCCGACGTCGTGCAGTGTCGTCAGGCTGCGCGCCGCGGCCGGGACATCGGCGAGGAACTTCGACGCCTCGTCGACGGTCATGGCCAGGACGTCGGCGATGGTTCGGTCGCGGTACCGCACACGCAATGTCGCCTGGTTGTAGCGCGCGCCGTTGCACGCCGGACAGGTAGCGTAAGTGCCTGGCAGGAACAATAATTCGACCGATACGAAGCCCTCTCCCTGACAGGTCTCGCAACGACCTTCGGCGACGTTGAACGAGAACCGGCCGGCCGTCCAGCCACGGCGCCGCGCCGCAGGCGTCGCAGCGAATTCCCGCCGAACGGCGTCGAACAGTCCCGTGTAAGTGGCCAGCGTCGAGCGCGGGGTCCGCCCGATCGGTCGCTGGTCAACGGCGACAAGTCGGGCGATCGCCTCCGCGCCCACCGCCGTCACCCCGACGCTGGCGTCGTGATCGAGGTCGACGATCTCTGCGTCGGAATCCTCAGCGTCACTGTCGGTTTCGCTCTGGCCCACCACGCGGCCAAGCTGGCGGATCACCACATCGCCGAGCACCTTGACGACGAGCGTCGACTTGCCTGAGCCGGACACACCGGTGACGGCGGTGTAGACGCCCAGTGGCAGGTCGACGTCCATGTCGCGCAGGTTGTGAAAGCAGATGCCCTGCAGCCGCAGCCAGTCCGACGGCTTGCGCGGGGTGCGCCGCACCGATGCATCGTTGTCGAAAAGGTACCTACGAGTGATCGACTCATCGATATCGGAAAGTCCCGAAACGGGTCCGCTGTAGAGAACCTGTCCGCCATGCTCGCCCGCGCCGGGACCGACGTCGACGATCCAGTCGGCGCGGCGAACCACGTCCATGTCGTGCTCGACCACGAACAGCGAATTACCTGCTCGCCGCAGCCGATCCAGCACATCAAGCAGCGGCTCGGCGTCGGCGGGATGTAGGCCGGCAGATGGCTCGTCCAGCACGTAGAGCACCCCGAACAGCCCCGCGCGCAGCTGCGTGGCCAACCGCAGCCGCTGCAGTTCGCCCGGCGAGACGGTAGGCGTGCGTCGGTTCAGCGTCAGATACCCCAGGCCGAGATCGATGAGCACCTGGATGCGCGCGACGAGGTCTGCGGCGATCATCGTGGCGACCTCGGTCAGTTCACCGGACTCCGTCGACTCGAAGGCCGCCGCGGCATCCTTTCGCGCCGCCGTGGGTCGCAGCACGTCGGCGAGTTCTGCCAACGGCATCGCCACGTAGTCGGCGATGGTGCGGCCCGCGAAGGTCACCTTCAGCGCCTCGGGCCGCAGTCCCGAGCCGTGGCAGAGCCCGCATTCGACGCTGTCGACGTACTGTAGGACGCGACGCCGCATCATCGCGCTGTGCGAATTGGCCAGCGTGTGCCGGACGTGGCGTTCGGCGCTGGAGAACGTCCCGTTGTAGTAGTAGTCCGCGGTGACCGGATGCTGGCTTGGATCGATCTCTACGGTCGGCTGCTCGTCTGTGAACAGGATCCAATTACGATGGCGCTTGGGCAGTTTCCGCCATGGCTTGTCGATGTCGTAGCCGAGGGTGATCAGAATATCCCGCAGGTTCTGCCCCTGCCAGGCGCCGGGCCATGCGGCGACGGCGCCCTCGCGGATGGTCAACGACGGGTCGGGAACCAAGGTCTGCTCCGTCACCTGATGGATCCGGCCAAGTCCGTGGCACTGCGGGCAGGCGCCGACCGCGGTATTCGGCGAGAAAGCATCGGAGTCGAGTCGTTCGGTGGCCCCGGCCGGATACGTCCCGGCCCGCGAGAACAACATCCTCAGCAGATTGGACAAGGTCGTGATAGTGCCCACCGTCGACCGCGAGGTCGCCGACCCTCTCCGCTGCTGGAGTGCGACGGCGGGTGGCAGACCCGTGATGTCGTCCACCTTCGGCGCGCCGGTCGGCAGCAGCAGGCGTCGAGCGTACGGCGAGACGGACTCGAAGTACCTGCGCTGCGCCTCGGCGTAAATGGTCCCAAAGGCCAGCGACGATTTGCCCGACCCGGAAATCCCGGTGAAGGCCACCAGCGCGTCGCGCGGGGCCTGGACGTCGACTCCCCTCAAGTTGTGCACCCGGCTACCGAAGACCCGAACACACGGGTCGATTTCGTCGCTTCGCGGATCAGAGGTTGCTGGCATGCTGGCAGCAGAGTACCCACGCCGGGGCGGGACAAGCATCGTGTTTGCGGCGACTACAAGCGTCAACCAACCGCGACACACCGCCTGTCCGGCGACGCGCCGCAGTTAGATGCAAACCCGTAATCCGTTGCGTTAGGCTGCTGTCCGATCAGTTGAGGAGTCTTGGGTGCGGGCTAACGGCGCGCCCGACACCCAGGCTCTGCGGAGCTGGCAGCGTCGGGCATTGGTGCGGTATCTTGCCGCGCAGCCACGAGATTTTCTGGCTGTGGCGACCCCGGGCTCGGGTAAGACGGCGTTTGCCCTGCGTGTCGCCGGGGAGCTGTTGGCCGACGGCGCCGTCGAGCAGATCACCGTTGTGGTGCCGACCGAACACCTCAAGACACAGTGGGCGCTGGCGGCGGCCCGGGTGGGTATCGCGCTCGACCCGAAGTTCAGCAACTCCGCCGCGCTCACGTCGTCGGAATACCACGGCGTCGTCGTCACCTACGCCCAAGTGGCCAGCCACCCGACTCGGCACAGGGTGCGCACCGAGAACCGGCGGACGCTCGTGGTGTTCGACGAGATCCACCACGGCGGTGACGCGAAGAGCTGGGGCGACGCCATCCGCGAAGCGTTCGAGGATGCGACGCGGCGGCTGGCGCTCACGGGCACACCGTTTCGCAGCGACGACTCCGCCATCCCGTTCGTGAGATATGAACCGGACACCGGGTCTGATGCTCTTCGCGCAAGCGGCTCATCGCCAGGGCTGATGCGCTCGACGGCGGACCACACCTACGGCTATGCCGAGGCGCTGGCCGACGGCGTGGTCCGGCCGGTGGTGTTCCTCGCCTACTCCGGCGAGGCGCGGTGGCGCACCAGCGCGGGCGAGGAGCATGCGGCCCGGCTCGGTGAGCCGCTGAACGCCGAGCAGACGGCACGGGCGTGGCGCACCGTGCTCGACGCGAAAGGCGAATGGATACCGGCGGTTCTGCAGGCCGCCGACACCCGGCTGACCCAGAAGCGCAACGGCGGTGTGCCCGATGCGGGCGCGATGGTCATCGCGTCCGACCAGAAGGCCGCACGCGCCTATGCCGCCGTGCTGACCAAACTGACCGGCGAGACGCCGACCGTCGTGCTGTCCGACGACCCCGGGTCGTCGGCACGCATCGCGGAATTCGGAGCGGGAAAAGGCCGCTGGCTCGTCGCGGTCCGGATGGTGTCCGAGGGGGTCGACGTGCCCCGGCTTGCTGTCGGCGTCTACGCCACCAGTGCGTCGACGCCGCTGTTCTTCGCGCAGGCGATCGGCCGCTACGTGCGGTCGCGGCAGCCCGGCGAGACCGCGAGCATCTTCCTGCCGTCGGTTCCGGCGCTGCTCGACCTCGCCAGCCAGATGGAGGCACAGCGCGACCACGTACTCGGCAAGCCGCACCGCGAGGAACAGGGCTTCGACGACGAGGCGCTCGCGGACGCGGCACAGAAGAAATCCGAACCCGACGAGGACAAGGGCTTCGAGTCGCTCGGCGCGGACGCCGAACTCGATCAGGTCATCTTCGACGGCTCGTCGTTCGGCACGGCGACGCCTGCGGGCAGCGACGAGGAAGCCGACTACCTCGGCATCCCCGGCCTCCTCGATGCCGAGGCGATGCGAGACCTGTTGCGGCGCAGGCAGGAAGAGCAGATCACCAAGCGCACCGCGACGGGCGAGGTACCGCCGGTGTCGAAGCACAGCCAATTGCGCGAACTGCGCAACCAGCTCAACACCCTGGTTTCGGTCGCCCACCACCGCACGGGTAAGCCGCACGGCTGGATTCACAAGGAGTTGCGACGGATCTGCGGCGGACCACCGATGGCGGCAGCGACGTCGGACCAGTTGCAGGCCCGCATCCAAGCGGTGCGGGAGCTGCGTACCTAGCTTCGCGTCTGCGCCAGCTCGGCGAGGTGCTGTAGCGAGTTCTCCAGGTGCGACACGTCGAACGGCGGAAACTGGAAGACCTCACGCGTTTGTGTGGGGACCGCCGACCAGTCGTAGGAAAGCGTCACATCGGTGCGGTCGTCGCCAACGGGCTCCAGGTCGTAGCGCCAGATCCAGCCGCCGAAGTCGAGGGGGCCGTCCTCGGGACCTTGGTAATCGGGGATATGCCGAGGTTCGGATCCGGGCATCCACGCGATGGCGCGCGGCGGGTCGAACACCTCGACGCGGTTGGCCATCTCGTAGTGCTTGTTGGGGTGGTTGTCGTGGAACATCGCGACTCGAAAGATCTGACCGGTTTCGGTCAGCGGCTTGTCGTCGCGCGCTTCGCGCACCCAGCCGGTGCCGTCAATCGCGGCGTGCGTCGTAGGGTCGGCCAACACACCGAAAACAATGTCCGCTGGCGCATTGACTGTCGTGGTGACACGTACGGATTCATCGGTCATATCAGTACAGACCCGCACCGCCCGGGAAAATCATCGCTACAGACCGAGCACCTCGGGCAGATCGGCGACCGATTCGATGACGTGGTTGGGCTGCATCGCGAACTCGTCTGCAGCCCACCGGTCGAGGGTGTCCTGACGGAACTTGCCTGTGCGCACCAGGACGCCGGTCATCCCGACCACCTGCGCGGCCAGCACGTCGTTGTTGAGGTCGTCACCGATCATGAACATCTCGTCGGGGTCGACGCCCAGACGTGAAGCCGCGGCGAGAAATCCGGCTGGCGCGGGCTTGCCGACGGCGCTCGCCTTGCGGCCGGACGTCTCCTCCATCCCGATCAGGTACATGCCGGTGTCGATGCGCAGGCCCTCGGCGGTGTTCCACGAGGTGCTGCGGTGCATGGCGACCACCGGAACGCCGTGGGCCATCCAGTCGTAGACGCGGCTGAGCGTCACGTGGTTGTACTCCGGGCCCGCCCCGCCGAGCAGGATGACATCCGGGGTCTCCGGTGTGGGGTCCTCGGGGCCGTGGTCGCTTGCGTAGGCGATGTCGATGCCCGGCATGTCCTCGGCGATCTGTCCGTTGTTCACCAGGAAGCACCGCGCATCGGGGTATTGGCCGCGGACGTACTCGGCCGTCAGCGCAGCGGCGGTGATCACCTCGTCGGCCGCCACGTCCATGCCCGCCTCGGTGAGCAGATCAGCGATCTGCCTGCGGGTGCGCGTCGTGGTGTTGGTCAGATACGACCGGGCAATCTGGTTGTCCGCCAGCACCCGAAGCGTCTCGGCCGCACCCTCGATGGGCCGCCACGAGGTCACCAAGACACCATCGATGTCGAACAACACGCCACCGACCGCCATCCTGCGACAGTAATTGGCTTATCAGGGCCGCGCCCACTCACTGTCGGCCACCCACGGCGAGGCGGTGCCCGCGATGGACCAACTGAGTTCTGCCGGAACGTCGATCACCTGATAGTGCTTGACGCCGGCCGCGGTGGCCGCGATCAGCGTTGCCACCCCGGCCCGCCGCTGGAAGAACGTCTGGCGCACGGTCCATCCGATGATGCCTTCGGCGGCAATGCAGTCCCGACGGCGTTCCAGGCTGCCCGCCCGTGCGACCAGCCAGCGATCGTCGACCCGATGCCCGAGCGCACGTACCCGGTCGGCGGCCAGCAGTGCGCACGTCAGCGCCAGCGCGGCAACGGCGATCCAGCCCCACAGCGGTACGGCCACGAATGCCGCGGCGAGCGCCAGGCCGGCCGCGACGACGACCGGAAACACGAGGCCGCGCGTCCAGCGCCTGCGCGTCGCGGCGGTTCCGTGCCCGCGCACCGGACCGGACGCCGTGTTGACGTCGGCGATCAGGTCGGTCAACACCGACTCAGCCGTGCGGACGGGGCACGGCGGCAGCAGCAGCGACGCCTCCCCCGCGCCCGCGACCCCCGTCATCACCGCGTCCAGCCGAGCGCCACCGAGCAGCCGGACCAGCAGTGGCTGGCGCAGCGTGCCGCCCCGCAGCCTGCGCATGTCGAAGGTGTGCTCACGCTTGCGCAGCAGACCGTGCTGCAGATGTAATACTTCCGCGTCGCGGCGCAGCGTCAAATTCCCGAACGTCACCAGCGACCTGAGCACCGAAAGCCCGACCGACGCGAGCACGACGACCACGACAAAGACGGCGACACTGGCGACGATGCCGAACCGCTGCGCCGCGTCGCGGCCGGACTCGGCTAGTCGCGAATGTTCAAGTATCGCACCAAGACCCGCCTGGTAGGTCACGCCGACCGCGGCAAGGATCATGGCCAGGCCGGTGAAGCTGAGCGGGCTGTACCGCAGCCAGGACAGCTGCCAGCGCGCCAGCTGCCGACCCGGTGCCTGCGCTTCGACCTCGTCGGCGGCGGCCAGCGAGTCGGCCAGCAGGATGGAACGAAGCCGTGGCACCTCCTCGACGCGCACCGCATCCAGCGCGAACTCAGTGTCGCCCCTAGCCTGCTGCCCGGTGCTCACCCGCAACACCGTCAAGCCGAGCAGCTGGTGCAGCAGCCTGGCGTCGGTCTGAACCGAACGAATCCGGTTGCGCGGCACCGAAACCACCTTGCGCTGCAGGACGCCGGCGCGCAGCTGCACCTCATCGGTTTCGATGCGGTACGTGGTGGTGAACCAGCGCAGCACGCCGAAGGCGATCGTCAGCGCGACAATGACCACCGTCCACCACGAGTTGCCCGTCGCCGAACCCACCACGACCGCACCGACCAGCAACGGAATCTGCCGCAGCACCTCATGTACGGGGTGCACCAACAACATTCGCGGGCTGAGCCGATGCCAGACCGGCTCTGTCACGTCGCGTCCTCCGCTCCGATCGCGGCGATGTCGGTGAGCTGACCGACAACCCGGTCGGCGACCGCCGAGTCGAGCGCCACGATGCGCACCGCGCCCGCCGACGACGCCGTCGTCACCGTGACGTTGGCCAGCCCGAACAGCCGGTCCAGCGGGCCGCGATACGTGTCGACGGTCTGCACACGGGAGATCGGCGCGATCCGCCGCTCCTGTACCAGCCAACCCGACCGGGTATAGACCGCCTGCGAGCTGATGTCCCATCGGTGCACCCGGTACCGCCACAGCGGCACGACGATGACGAAGACCGCCATACCGACCGCGGTGACGGCCGCCGCGGAGACGTGCGCCCAGGCCAGCCCGTCGTCGACGACGACGAACCACACCACCTGGCCCACCGCGAGCACCAGCCACGGGATCGCCGCGCCGATCGCCCACACCAACGGCGCTTTACGGCTCGGCGGATTGGCGGGATCAACCAAAGTCACCCCTGCGCGTTGTGACATGGGAACGACCGTAACCGCCCGTGGGTAGTGTGCTGGTCATGACCAGAAAGTGGACCTCCGCCGATGTACCCGACCAGTCCGGCCGCATCGCCGTCATCACCGGCGCGAACTCCGGCCTCGGCTACGACACCGCCGCAGTTCTGGCGGACAAAGGCGCGCACGTCGTTCTCGCCGTACGCAACCTGGACAAAGGCAGGCAGGCCGCCGACAGGATCAAGGCTGCGAGCCCGAACGCCGTCGTCGCGCTCCAGCAGTTGGATCTGTCGTCGCTGGACAGCGTCCGCACGGCCGCCGACGAACTGCGCGCCGCGCACCCGCGGATCGACCTGCTGATCAACAACGCGGGCGTGATGTACGTGCCGAAGCGGGAGACCACCAAAGACGGTTTCGAAATGCAGTTCGGCACCAACCACCTCGGCCACTTCGCGCTGACGGGCCTGCTGCTCGACAACATGCTGTCTGTGGACGGGTCGCGCGTGGTCACGGTCAGCAGCAACGGACACAAGTTCCCGCTGTTGGCCGATATCTATTTCGACGATTTACAGTTCGAACGCGGCTATCACCGGATCAAGGCCTACGGTCAGTCCAAGCTGGCCAACCTGTTGTTCACCTATGACCTGCAGCGCCGCCTGAAACTCAAGGGTGTCCCCACCGTCGCGCTGGCCGCACATCCCGGTTTCGCCGACACCGAACTGATGCGCAACCTGCCCGACGTCATTCCGTCCTTCCTGTGGCGGCCAGTCACCCAGCCCGCCGACAAGGGTGCGCTGCCGACCCTGCGAGCCGCGACCGACCCCGGCGCCCAGGGTGGTCAATATTACGGGCCCGACGGCATCGGGGAGATCAAGGGTGACCCGAAAGTTGTTGCTTCCAACGCGAAATCGCACAACGAAGACATGCAGCGGCGGCTGTGGACAGTGTCCGAACAGCTGACCGGCGTCACCTATCCCGTCTGATGCGGTCCGTCGACGAGCACCAACAAGTCGTCGCCGCGCTCATCGGGCCCCGCGCTGCCGCAGCGGTGCCGCTGGCCGAAGCGCTCGGGCTTGTGCTTGCCGAGGACGTCGTTGCGCCGATGTCGCTACCCGGCTTCGACAACTCGGCCATGGACGGTTATGCCGTTGTCGCCGAGGACATCTCGGGCGCGACCGAGCAGCAGCCGGTGATGCTGCCGGTCGCCGAAGACATTCCCGCGGGCCGGACGGATCCGCTGACGCTCGAGCCCGGTACGGCACACCGGATCATGACGGGCGCACCCCTTCCGTCCGGCGCCACCGCCGTGGTGCCCGTCGAGGTCACCGATGGCGCGACGGACACCGTCGCGATCCATGCGACCGCGCGCGCCGGGCAGCACATCCGACGTGCAGGCGAGGATGTCGAAGAGGGCACCACCGTGCTGCGGGCCGGCCAGGTCGTGACGCCCGCGGTGCTGGGCCTCACGGCGGCCCTCGGCCTCAGCCGCCTGAAAGTCGTTCCACGGCAACGGGTTGTGGTGATGTCAACCGGATCGGAGCTGGTGGCGCCGGGCACTGCGCTGCAACCCGGTCAGATCTACGAGTCGAATGCGGTCATGCTCGCCGCGGCCGCGAAAGACGCGGGCGCCGAGGTGATAACGGCCCCGATGAGCAGTGACGACGTCGACGAGTTCCGCGCGGTCCTGAACCGACACGCCGGTGAGGCCGACCTCATCATCACCACCGGCGGCGTGAGCGCAGGCGCCTACGAGGTCGTCAAGGACGCGCTCTCGGCGGCGGGCGTCGAGTTCGTCAAGGTGGCGATGCAACCCGGCATGCCGCAGGGCGCAGGTCGCATAGACGACACCCCGATCATCACGCTGCCGGGCAATCCGGTCAGCGCCCTGGTGTCGTTCGAGGTCTTCATCCGAGCACCGCTGCGCGCGGCGATGGGATTTCCGAAGCCGCAGCGACCGCGGTTGACGGCCGAGCTTTCCGAGGATCTGAAGTCACCGCGCGGCAAGCGGCAGTTCCGGCGTGGCGTGCTGGACGTCGACCGGGCTGCGGTCAGCAGCTACGGACCCCCGGCCTCGCATCATTTGCGCTGGCTGGCGTCGGCGAACTGTCTGCTGGAGATCGACGAGGAGGTCGTCGAACTGGCGGCGGGATCCACTGTGCGGGTTTGGGACCTGTCGAGCGGGTAGCCACCCGTAGAATCGCTGCACGATGGCCAGACGCCCCGACCTCAGATCAGGCCCCGCGCGACTGGTGGCCCTGGCGAGAACCACGATCCCCCCGATGCACCCCGCCGGCCTGCCCTTTGTCGGCGCGGGCATAGCGGTCGCCGCGGCGGGCCGCCGTAACCGGTGGCTGCGCAACGCCGGTCTGCTGACCGCGGGCATCAACGCGGCGTTCTTTCGACACCCGCCCCGCGTGCCGCCCACCCGGCCCGGCCTGGTCGTCGCTCCCGCCGACGGGTTGATCTGCCTGGTCGAGAATGCGGTGCCGCCCGCCGAACTCAACCTGCCCGACCGGCCACTGCCCCGAATCAGCATCTTCCTGTCGATCTTCGACGCCCACGTCCAGCGCATCCCGATCAGCGGTGAGGTGGTGTCGGTGGTGCACCGTCCCGGGCTGTACAAGTCCGCCGAGCTCGCCGCTGCCAGCCAGGACAACGAACGCAACAGCGTGCTGATCCGCACGCCGGAAGGGCACGAGGTGGTGGCCGTCCAGATCGCCGGCCTGGTGGCCCGCCGCATCGTCTGCGACATCGGGCCGGGCGACAAGGTGGCGATCGGCGACACCTACGGCCTGATCCGCTACGGGTCACGGCTGGACACCTACCTGCCGGAGGGCACCGAGCCGCTGGTGCTGCCCGGCCAGCGAGCCGTCGGCGGCGAAACCATCCTTGCGGAGCTGGCGCGATGAAGCCCCGCGTCAAGAGGCCTGCCGTCAGCATGCGCATGCTGCCGAGCGCGATGACCGTCGCCGCGATCTGTCTCGGCCTTTCGGCGGTGAAGTTCGCGCTCGACGACAGGCCGACCGAGGCGATGGCGTTCCTGGCCATCGCCGCGATCCTTGACGCGCTCGACGGTCGCATCGCCCGGCTGCTCAAGGCCACCTCGAAGATGGGCGAGGAGATCGACTCGCTTGCCGATGCGGTCAACTTCGGTGTCGCACCGGCTTTCATCGTCTACGGCACGCTGCTGTCGCATTCGCGCATCGGCTGGATCGTCGTGCTGCTCTACGCGGTGTGCATCGTGCTGCGGCTGGCCCGGTACAACACGATGCTGGTCGAGAACAAGCCCGCGTACATGGACCAGTTCTTCGTCGGCATGCCCGCACCCGCTGGCGCGATCGGCGCGATCGGACCGCTGGCCGCCAAGATGCAGTTCGGCGACGGCTGGTGGACGTCCGAACCCGCCGTGGTGATCTGGATGATCGGTGTCTCGCTGCTTGCGGTCAGCACCATCCCCATGCGCAAGGTGCACACGTTCGCCATATCGCAGAACATGGTGGTTCCGCTGCTGGCGCTGCTGGCCGTGCTGGTCGCCGCGTCGATCCTTTACGGCTACGTCGTGATTCTTCTGATCATCGCGGGATACGTCATCCATATCCCGTTCGCCGTGCGGACGACCGCATGGTTGGCGAAGCACCCAGAGGTGTGGGACGACAAGCCCAAAGCGCAACGCCAGGCGCGACGGGCGAGCCGGGGCGCAAGCCGGGCGGTCCGACGCTCTCAGCCGCACCGTCGTTCGATGGCCCGACTCGGGCTCCGCAGACCGCCGGGACCGTGATATGACCGGGTTCGACGTCGCGGACCGCCCCAGGCCGCGACAGCAGCTCGCACTCACGGCGCGGCTGAACACCTCGGCCATGGACTCGCGTCGCGGTGTGGTCCGACTTCATCCCGAAGCCATTGCAGCGCTGGGCATTCGGGAATGGGATGCGGTATCGCTGACGGGATCGCGGACCACCGCAGTGGTGGCGGGGGTGGCCCCGGAGGGCACCCCCGCCGGCACCGCTCTGCTCGACGACGTGACGCTGTCCAACGCCGGACTGCGCGAGGACACGACGGTGCTCGTCGCACCGGTGACGGTCTACGGCGCCCGGTCGGTGACGGTGCGCGGATCGAATCTGGCCACCCGCTCGATCCCGTCGGCGACCCTGCGCCAGGCGCTGCTCGGCAAGGTGATGACCGTCGGTGACACCGTGTCGCTGTTGCCGCGCGAACTCGGACCCGACATCCCTACCTCGGCGGCAAGCAGTGCGTTGGCGTCGGCCGTCGGCATCACCTGGACGTCGGAGCTGCTGACGGTGACGGGGGTTGATCCCGCGGGACCGGTTAGCGTGCAACCCAATTCGGTGGTCAGCTGGGGCGACGGTGTCGCGACCTCTGAGCAACCCGAATCAGGTCAGTACACCGTGTCCACCCCGGCAAAGTCCACCACGGTGAACATCGACGACCTCAAGGGCCAGCATGCTCAGGCCGGCCGGCTGACCGAATGGCTGAAGCTCGCGCTCGACCAGCCGGATCTACTCCAAACACTGGGCGCCAAACCCAATCTCGGCGTGCTGGTGTCCGGGCCTGCGGGCGTCGGCAAGGCCGCGCTGGTGCGGGCGGTGTGCGCTGACCGGCGACTTGTCGAACTCGACGGGCCCGAGGTCGGGGCGCTGCGCGCCGAGGACCGGCTCAAGAGTGTTTCGGCGGCGGTCGCCTCGGTGCGCGACGGCGGCGGCGTGCTGCTGATCACAGACATCGACGCGCTCCTGCCAGCCAGCCAGGACAGGCCCGCCGAGTCCGTATCAACCCTGATTCTGACCGAACTGCGCAACGCCGTCGCGACCCCCGGTGTCGCCTTCGTCGCCACCTCGCAGCGGCCGGACGATCTCGACCCGCGACTGCGGGCTCCCGACCTCTGCGACCGCGAGCTGGGCCTAAGCCTGCCCGACGGTGCGGTCCGCAAGCAGCTGCTCGAGGTTCTGCTGCGCGACGTCCCTGCCGAAGAACTGATCCTTGACGAAATCAGCGAGCGCACACCGGGTTTCGTGGTCGCCGATCTGGCCGCGCTGGTGCGCGAGGCGGCGCTGCGCGCGGCGGCGAGGGCCAGCGAGGACGAGAAGCCGCCAACGCTGACACAGGCCGACCTGACGGGTGCGCTCACCGTCATCCGGCCGCTGTCGCGGTCCGCCTCCGAAGAGGTGGCTGTCGGTTCGATCACGCTCGACGACGTCGGCGACATGGTCGAGACGAAGCAGGCGCTCACCGAAGCTGTGTTGTGGCCGCTGCAGCATCCAGAGACATTCGAGCGACTCGGCGTCGACCCGCCGCGCGGCGTGCTGCTCTACGGCCCGCCCGGCTGCGGCAAGACCTTCATCGTGCGTGCGCTGGCCAGCTCGGGGCGGCTGTCGGTGCATGCGGTCAAGGGCGCGGAGCTGATGGACAAATGGGTCGGCTCATCCGAGAAGGCCGTGCGCGACCTGTTCCGCAGGGCCCGCGACTCCGCGCCGTCACTGGTGTTCCTCGACGAGCTCGACGCGCTTGCCCCACGGCGCGGGCAGAGTTTCGACTCCGGCGTCACCGATCGCGTGGTGGCCGCACTGCTGACCGAGCTCGACGGCATCGAGCCGCTGCGCAACGTCGTGGTGCTCGGCGCGACCAACCGGCCCGACCTGATCGACCCGGCGCTGCTTCGGCCCGGCCGGCTGGAGAAGTTGGTGTTCGTCGAGCCGCCCGACGCCGACGCCCGCCGTGACATCCTGCGCACCGCAGGCAAATCCGTACCGCTCAGCGACGACGTCGACCTCAACGCGCTTGCCGACGACCTGGCGGGCTACAGCGCCGCCGATTGCGTTGCACTGCTTCGCGAGGCCGCGCTGACGGCGATGCGGCGGTCGATCGACGCCGCGGACGTGACGGCCGCCGACGTCGCAAAGGCCCGCGAGAACGTGCGTCCATCGCTGGATCCGGTTCAGGTCGAGGCGCTGCGCTCGTTCTCGGCCCGCTAGGTTCTCGTCATGTCCACCACCGCAGTCTCGGTCGACGGCTCGCGCATCGGCTTCGAGTCGTCCGGTGACGGGCCGCCCATGCTGCTGGTGCACGGCACAAGCGCGACACACATCAGGTGGGCCCCGGTTCGCGATCACTTGGCCGAGCACTACACGGTGTACGAGATGGACCGTCGCGGCCGCGGTCTCAGTACCGACGAGGCCGACGCCTACAGCCTGCAGCGCGAGGCCGAAGACATTGCAGCGGTCGCACAGGCGATCGGTGGTGGCGTCTACGTCGTCGCGCATTCCTTCGGCGCGCTGTGCACGATCGAAGCCGCGCAGCGTACTTCGGCGTTCCGGCGCATCGTGCTCTACGAACCACCGCGTCCGACACCCGGCCACGATGACGTCTCGTCCGCGGTCGTCGCGCAGCTGAGGGCGATCACCGATCGAGAGCAGATCCTGGAGGTGTTCTATCGCAACGCCTTGCGCCTTCCGCAATCGGCGATCGACGGCATGCGGGGTACAGAGATGTGGCGAGCACGGCTGACCGCCGCGCACACCATCGCGCGGGAACTCGACGCGGTTAGCGAATATCGGGCCGGTGACCTATTGGGCAGCATCAACGTGCCCGTCCGAATGCTTGTCGGCGCCGACTCGACCGCGTTTCTCCGCGCCGCGACAACGGCTTTCGCGGCAGAGATGGCGGGTGTGGACTTGGTGGACTTGGCGGGGCAGGCGCACCAGGCGATCGATTTCGTTCCGGACGAGATCATCCGGCTAGTGCTCGAATTCGACTCGGCCCGCTGACCACCTACGGCCGCGCCTCGAGCACGAGGTTGAACGGTGTCTCGGTGGCGCGCCGGAATCGCGTGAAACCGCCGCCGTCGACGACGACTTCGCGCAGCCGGGCTTCGCCGGCCTGAGCCCCCAGAGCCGGACCGTTGCGCGCCAACGAAACCGGAACGCAGATCTGCGCCGAAGCGCCGTACATGACTCGGCCCACCGGGTTCAGGTTGTCGGCCACCCGGTCGTTGGCGAACGGCTCCACGATCATCGCGGTGCCGTCGTCGCTGATCGCCTCGCGCGCATGCCGGGACACACTGATCGGATCCCCCATGTCGTGCAGGCAGTCGAAGAACGCGATCAGATCGAAACCCTTGTCCTTGTAGCCGACGGCATCGGCGGTCTCGAAGCGCGCATTCGAAGCGCCCGCCGCCGTCGCCTTCTCGGTTGCGACACTGATCGATTCGTCGTGATAGTCGTAGCCGACGAACTCCGAATCCGGATATGTCAGCGCCATCAGGATGGTGCTGGCACCGTGCCCGCATCCGACATCGGCGACCTTGGCGCCGCGCTGCAGCTTGTCCACGACGCCGTCCAGCGCTGGCAGCCACGAGCCGATCAGGGAAGTGTTGTAGCCGGCGCGGAAGAAGCGTTCGGTTCCCTCGAACAAGCACGGGTGGTGCTCACCCCACTCCATGCCCGCTCCGGACTTGAAGTTGGCGAGCGTGTGCTCGAGCGCGTGGAACGTGGCCTCGACGATGTTGTAGGCACCCGGCATGTCGACGGGGCCGTTCGGGTCGGTCAGGCACAGCGCCTGCTCCGGGCTGAGCGACCACGCGTCGTTTGCCGCGTCGTACTCGACATATCCGCCCGCACCTTGATTGCCCAGCCACTCGCGGACGTAGCGCTCGTCGGTGCCGGTTCGTTGTGCCAGTTGGGCCGAACTCACGGCGCCTTTGGCCAGCTCGCGGTACAGCCCGAGCCGGTCACCGACCAGGATCAGCGTCGCGCTCATCGCGGCGCCGAGATCGCCGACCGCCTTGCCGAGAAATTCGTTCAACTTAGTTTCGTCGACAGCCATGGCTGCCTCATTTCGGTTGTCGTGGGTGTATTGCCCTTCATAGTGCGGCCGGTAAGTCCCGGCCGGACGACATTCGCCATCTAGATCTTGACAGTGACAAGTTAGCGCGGCATAGTCGATACACGAACTAGTCATTGTCAAGATCGAGACGGGAGGCACGCCATGACCGCACCGACCGCACCGACCATTCGGGCAGGCGACCGCGAGAGGGAGCAGACCGCGAACCACCTCGGCTCGGCGCTCGCCCAGGGATATCTCACGCTGGGTGAATACGAGACCCGACTCCAGGGTGCGTTCGCCGCCCACACCACCGCCGAACTGCGTCAGCTCGTCGCCGACCTGCCGCTGGCCCGGCTGCGGCGCAACGACCCGCGGCGGCGAGAGGCACGCCGGGCAGCGGCACGCCGCGGCGTGCAGATCCATCTGGCCGGTTACCTCGCGATGGTCGTCGTCGTGCTCACGGTGTGGCTCGCCGTCGGGCTGACCGCCGGCGCCTGGTACTTCTGGCCCGTCTGGCCCATCCTCGGCGCAGGCATCGGCGTGCTCGGCCATGCACTTCCAAATCGGTTCACTACAGGTTGCGGTGCGCGGAGGCGCTAACTCTGAGCAGGCCGCAGTTTCCAGTGGGCGATCGCGGCGGCGACGTGCGCCTCGGTCGGCAACTGGTCATCGGCCCACGCGACGAAGCAGTCCGGGCGCACCAGCACGGCGGCGGGCAGATCGCCGTCGCGGTGCACAGCGGTGATGACGTCGGGGCGATCGACGTCGACGTCTCCGTTCGTCACCATCACGAACCGACCCTCGCGCAACAGTTCGTAGAGCCGGGTTCCGCCACAGTCCACGTCGGGCATGCGCTTGCCGATCAAGCGGTGATCGCCACGGGACGCGCGCGGATAGTCGATGCCGATCTGGCTGAGGCGCCCCGCCATGAACCGCCTGCCCGCCGGCAGCCGCGTGATGGTCCCGACAGCGAGGGACTGCACCAGTCGCTCCGCCTTGGACCGGCCGAGGACCAGCTGGTTGAACGCGTCGGTCAGCCGGAGCACCGCCGCGCCGACGGGAAGGCGCTCGCTCTGATAGCTGTCCAATAGCCACCCGGGCGCCGTCCCGCCCACCGCCTCGCCGAGCTTCCAGCCCAGGTTCATCGCGTCGGCGATCCCGGTGTTCATGCCTTGGCCGCCGAGCGGCGAATGGACGTGCGCGGCGTCGCCCGCGATGAACACCCGCCCGGCCCGGTAGCGCTCGGCCTGCTTGCGTTCCGACAGGAACCGCGAGCTCCAGCGCATCTCGGTCATGCCGTAGTCCTCGTCGGCGATGCGGTGGAAGGAGTCCCGGATCTCGTCGATGGTGACCGGCTCCTTCAGCGGCGCCTGTTCCCGCAGCCGGTCCCAGGCGATGGCGCGAAACCAGCCGTCGCCGAACGGAATCATCAGCACCGCACCGCGCTCGTTGGTCACCCCGGTCAACGTCTCCTGCGGTGCCCGCGTCAGGCGCACGTCGGCGAGCAGGATGTGCGTCTCGTACTGCTTGCCGGTGAACTCGATGCCGACCAACTGCCGCACGGCGCTGTGCGCACCGTCGCAGCCGACGACGTAGCGCGTCGCGATCGACGCGCCGTCTGCACACTTCACCGTGACGCCGTCATCGTCCTGGTTCAGCCCGACGACTTCCGCGCCACGCACGACCTGCACACCGAGCTCGTCCACCCGCGCCTGCAACACCTGCTCGGTGCCGCTCTGCGGGACGATCAACAGCATGCCGAATCTGGACGGCAGCTCCCGCATGTTGATCGTCGCGCCACCCGGCGGCGCGATCTCGTAGACCGGAGCCCCGCGCGTCAGGAGCTCATCCGCCATCCCGCGCGCGTCGAGGAACTCGAGCGTGCGCGCGTGCACGGCGAACGCCCTCGTGATGTTGGGCTTGTCGATGCGCTCTTCGAGCAGCTGCACCTTGGCGCCGCCGAGCGCCAGTTCGGCGGCCATCATCAGGCCGGTCGGGCCTGCACCGATCACCACCACATCCGACGTGTCCACGGGCCGGATGGTAGCGGCATCCGCCCACGTAGACTGGGGTTCAGCCATGCTCGCCGTCCTATTCGCCCACGCGGTCGCGACCGCATTGGCTCCGCTCCTGGTGTACCGGTGGGGGCGAAAGGCGTTCTATCCGCTGGCGCTCGTCCCACTCGCCTCGCTGATCTGGGTGGCTCAGAACTGGCCGGGCGACGGGCCGGTCCGCAGCGTCAACGTGTCCTGGGTGCCGAAGCTGTCGATGGACATCACGCTGCGGTTCGACTCGCTCGCGGCGATCATGAGCATCCTGGTGCTCGGCATCGGCGCACTCGTCCTCGTCTACTGCGCGGACTACTTTCACCACCACGACGGCCACCCCGAGAAACGGCTGCCCAGCTTCGCTGCCGAGTTGGTGGCTTTTTCCGGCGCCATGTTCGGCCTGGTGGTCAGCGACAACATGTTGGTGCTCTACGTGTTCTGGGAGCTCACCACCGTGCTGTCCTTCTTATTGGTCGGTCACTACGCCGAACGCGCCAGCAGCCGCAAGGCCGCGGTGCAGGCGCTGCTGGTGACGACGGCAGGCGGGCTGGCGATGCTCGTCGGCATCATCGTGCTCGGCACCATCTCGGGCACCTACCTGTTGTCCGAGGTGATCGCGGCACCGCCGACCGGGCTGGCGGCGTCGGTCCCCATCGCATTGATTCTTGTTGGTGCACTGGCGAAATCGGCAATCGTGCCGTTGCACTTCTGGCTACCCGGCGCGATGGCAGCGCCGACCCCGGTGAGCGCTTACCTACACGCCGCCGCCATGGTCAAGGCGGGCGTTTACCTGGTGGCCAGGATGAACCCGGGATTCGCCGACTCGCCGCCGTGGCGGCCGATGGTGATCACGCTCGGCGTGCTGACGGTGCTGCTGGCCGGCTGGCGCGCTATCCGCGAATACGACCTGAAACTGATCCTGGCGTTTGGCACGGTGAGCCAGCTCGGCTTCATCACGGTGATGGTCGGCGCAGGCGGCAGCGACCTGATGCTGGCGGGCCTGGCGCTGCTGTGCGCGCACGCGATGTTCAAGGCCGCGCTGTTCATGGTGGTCGGCATCATCGACCACACCACCGGCACCCGGGACATCCGCAGGCTGGCCTGGCTGGGGCACGCCAGCAAGCCACTGCTCGTCATCGCGGTCGGCGCCACGGCGAGCATGGCGGCGCTGCCCCCGTTCCTTGGCTTCGTCGCGAAGGAAGCCGACTATGAAACCCTTTTGCACAGTGAGGCTTTGGGACACTTCGCCCCCTTCGTGCTCGGTGCCATCGTCGCAGGCTCGGTGTTCACCACGATGTACAGCCTGCGTTTCCTGTGGGGTGCCTTCGCGAAGAAGGGCAGAAGGGAACCCAGCAAGCGCGTCGCGGCGATGCACGTGGCACCGGTGACGTTCCTGGCCGCCCCTGCCATTCTCGCGGCCGTCGGTCTGGTGTTCGGCGTCTGGCCGTCTCCGCTCGACACCGCCCTGGACACCTACGCCGCCACGGTGCCGGGCGAAGGCGATTACGAGCTCGCGCTCTGGCACGGCTTCAACCTGCCGCTGCTGCTGTCGGTGCTGGTGCTGGCGGTCGGCACCGCGGCGTTCTTCGGCCGGTCGCGGTTCCCGCGCGCGCGGCTGATGTACCTACCGCTGGGCAACGCGGACCGCATCTACGACACGGTGATCCGCGGCGCCGACGTGCTCTCCGTCCGGCTGACGGGCATCACGCAGCGCGGTTCGATTCCCGCGACGCAGTCGGTGATCCTGGCCACGCTCGCGATCGTCCCGGCTGTGGTGCTGGCCTTGGGGGCCCGCGACCGGCCCGAGTTCGCGCTATGGGGTTCGCCGCTGCAGGTGATCGTCGGCGTGCTGATACTGGCCGCCGCGGTCGGCGCCGCGATGATGCGTAACCGCCTTGCAGCAGTGTTGCTCGTCGGAGTAACCGGCTACGGCTGCGGCACCATCTTCGCCTTCCACGGTGCACCCGATCTCGCGCTGACCCAGTTCCTTGTCGAGACGCTGACATTGGTCATCTTCGTGCTCGTGCTGCGCACACTGCCCGCCGAGTCCGACCGCACCAACATCGCAAGGCACCGGCTGCCGCGGGCGGCTTTGGCTGTGGCCGTCGGGGCAGGCGTGACCACGCTGGCAGCGTTCGCGATGGCAGCTCGCACCGATCTACCGATTGCAGCCCTGCTGCCCGACGCCGCGTACTACCGCGGAAACGGCGCCAACACCGTCAACGCGCTGCTGGTCGACATCCGGGCGTGGGACACCCTCGGCGAGATCTCGGTGCTGCTGGTCGCCGCGACCGGCGTGGCGTCAATGGTGTTCCGGCACAGGCGTTTCGGCGCTGCGCCGCGGGTGTCCGACGCCGGGCAACCCGACATAGGTCCGGTGCAGGCGATCGCCACCAGCCCGGCAGCGGGCGACACCACCTGGCTGCTCGGCAGCGGGCTGCGCGACCCGCGGAACCGGTCGCTGGTGTTGGAGGTCGCGACGCGGATGATCTTCCCGCTCATCATGGTTGCATCGGCATACTTCTTCTTCGCCGGCCACAACACCCCCGGCGGCGGCTTCGCGGGCGGTTTGACCGCAGGGCTCGCACTGGTGCTGCGGTATCTGGCGGGCGGCCGTTACGAGCTCGGCGAGACACTTCCGTTGGACGCGGGCAAGATCCTCGGCACCGGCCTCGCGCTGTCCGCAGGCACCGCGGTAGCCTCGCTGCTGCTCGGCGCACCGGTGCTGTCATCGGCGGTGCTGGAGTTCGACGTTCCGGTGTTGGGCCACATCAAGCTCGTCACCGCCCTGTTCTTCGACCTCGGCGTGTACCTGATCGTCGTCGGCCTGGTGCTCGACGTGCTGCGCAGCCTCGGCGCGCGGGTGGACGTCGAAATGACCCGGCGACCGGCGGAGGCGACGGCGCGATGACGACCTTCATCGTTCCGCTCGTGTTGATCGGCGGACTGACCAGCGTCGGGGTGTATCTTCTGCTGGAACGCGGCTTGACGCGAATGTTGTTGGGCCTGTTGCTGATCGGTAACGCCGTCAACCTGTTGATTCTTCTCGTGGGAGGCCCGTCGGGTAACCCGCCCGTGCGCGGCCGCGTCAGCGACGGCCAGACGTCGACTGCAGACCCGTTGGCGCAGGGCATGATCCTCACCGCGATCGTCATCAGCATGGGCATCGCGGCGTTCGTGTTGTCGTTGATCTACCGGACCTACCAGCTCACCACTGACGAAGAGGTGGCCAACGATCCCGAGGACACCCGGGTGGCCAAGCTGACAGACGAGGAGACCGCGGCGCTCGACGAGGCCCGACCGACTCCCGACCAAGCTCGCGACACCGAGGAACCCGACGAGCTGGACGCGTTGCCCGGGCTGGAGGGGTCGCGATGAGCACGACGGCAGCGGTATTGACCCCACTGCCCGTGTTGATCCCGTTGATCGCCTCGGCCGCGACGCTGGTGGCCGGTCGCCGACCCCGACTTCAGCGGACGATCACACTGATCGCGCTGTCGGCGGTGGTCGCGGTGTGTGCGGCACTGTTCTACCTCGCCGATCGCGAGGGCACGATCGCCCTGCACGTCGGCGGCTGGGGACAGAGCGTCCCCGGTATGGGTCCGCTCGGCGTCACCCTTGTGGTGGACCGACTTTCGGCGCTGATGCTTGTCGTCTCGTCGATAGTCCTGCTCGCAGTCGTGTTCTACGCCATCGGGCAAGGCATCCGCGACGGGGACGAACGTCAACCCGTGTCGATATTCCTCCCCACCTACCTCGTGCTGTCGGCAGGTGTGTGCAACGCGTTCCTGGCCGGCGACCTGTTCAACCTGTTCGTCGGATTCGAGGTGCTGCTGGCGGCGAGCTTCGTGCTGTTGACCATCGGCGCGAGCACCGAGCGCGTCCGCGTCGGCATCTCCTATGTCATGGTGTCGATGGTGTCGTCGGTGATCTTCCTGATCGGGATCGCGCTGATCTACGCGGCGACCGGGACCCTGAACATGGCCGAGGTCGCCGTGCGTATGGACGGGGTCGCGGCGGGCACGCGCAGCGCCCTGTTCGCGGTGCTGCTCGTCGCATTCGGCATCAAGGCGGCGGTGTTCCCGCTGTCCTCGTGGCTGCCCGACTCCTACCCAACGGCTCCGGCCCCCGTCACCGCGGTGTTCGCCGGCCTGCTGACGAAAGTGGGTGTCTACGCGATCATCCGGGCGCACACACTGCTGTTCCCCAACGGTGGGTTGGATCAGATGTTGATGGTGGCGGCGTTCCTCACCATGCTCGTCGGCATCTTCGGCGCCATCGCGCAAAGCGACATCAAGCGGCTGCTGTCCTTCACTCTGGTCAGCCACATCGGCTACATGGTGTTCGGCGTCGCGCTGTCGAGTGAGCTCGGCCTCTCCGGCGCGATCTACTATGTGGCGCACCACATCCTGGTGCAGACGGCGCTGTTCCTGGTCGTCGGTTTGATCGAGCGGCAAGCGGGTGCTTCCACGCTGCAACGGCTCGGCGGCCTGGCGGCCGCTAGCCCGCTGCTGGCGTTCGTATTCGTGATTCCCGCGCTCAATCTCGCTGGTATTCCGCCGTTTTCCGGATTCGTCGGCAAGGTCGCTCTGCTGGAGGCGGGTGCGCAGGACGGTTCGGTGCTGGCGTGGCTGCTCGTCGGTGGCGGCGTGGTGACCAGCCTGCTGACGCTGTATGTTGTATCGCGCGTCTGGACATTGGCGTTCTGGAGAACCCGCACCGACGCGCCGGAAGGTGATGTCGCGGCGGCGGCTCCCTCGGCTCTGCTCGACGACACCGAAGACATCCTGCTCGCCGAACGCACCGACGTCGGGCGGATGCCGGTGGGCATGCTGGTGCCGACCGGAGCGGTCATCGCCGTAGGGCTGACGCTGACAGTGTTGGCAGGCCCGATCGTCGGCTACAGCGATCGCGCGGCCGCCGAAGTGCTCGACCGTGATCGCTATATCTCGGCCGTGCTGGGGGAGGCGCCGCGATGAGAAGCCGCCTGCTGCGAGTATGGGTGCTCTGCTGGCTGATGCTGGTCTGGGTGTTGTTGTGGGGCAGAGCAACACCTGCGAACATCATCGGTGGCTTCGCGGTGGCACTGGTGGTCACACTGCTGCTGCCACTGCCCGCCGTGCCCGTCGAGGGCAGGGTCTATCCGCTGTCGCTGGCGAAGCTCATCGTTGTCGTCGCCTACCAGTTGGTGCAGTCCTCCCTGCAGGTGGCATGGCTGGCGGTCAAACCGGCGCCGCCACCGCTCAACGCGGTGTTGCGCGCCCGGCTGGCGATCAAATCGGACCTGGTTCTTGCGCTGGCCGTCAACATCTTCAACCTGGTTCCCGGATCAATCGTGTTGGAGATCGACCAGGAGCGCCGTCTGCTCTACATGCACGTCCTCGACGTCGGCAACGAGAAAACGGTCGCCCGGTTCTACCGTCAGGTCGAGCAGACGCAGCGGCTGCTGGTGGCAGCGTTCGAGCGGGACGCGGACTGGGAGCCATCTGCGGCGGTCAAGGAGGAGAGCCCATGAGCACCGTGTGGATCATCGCAGCGGTGATGTTGACCGCGGCAGGGGTGACCGTGATGTTCCGGATCCTGGCCGGGCCGAGCACGCTGGACCGCATCGTCGCGCTGGATACCCTGGTGGCCGTGACGATGTGTGCGATCGGCACCTGGGCGGCATTCAGTCTGGACACCACCGTCACCTACAGCCTGACGGCGCTCGCGCTGATCAGCTTCGTCGGCTCGGTGAGCGTCGCGCGGTTCCGGGTACCCGATGTTCGTGCGCATGCGAGGAGCAAATACAACCGGAGCAATCGCGAGAGCAGGTACCGACGATGAACATTGCCGACACCGTCGCCGCGGTGCTGGTGCTCGGCGGCTCGGCGCTCGCGCTCACCGCCGCGATCGGCGTCGTCCGGTTCCCCGACACCCTGTCGCGCATGCACGCGGCGAGCAAGCCGCAGGTGTTGGGGCTGTTGCTCGTACTGGCGGGCGCGGCGATCCGGCTGCGTGGCAATGTGGATGTCGGCATGCTGATCCTGACGGGGATATTCACCGTCATCACAGCGCCTGTCGTGGCCAATCGGGTGGGCCAGCTGGCCTACCGCGAGCAGAACCTTCACGACACACTCACCACAGACGAACTAGACGATTACACCCAAGGCGGCACGAATGGCCAGAACTGACAACGACTCCTGGGACATCACCGAGAGCGTCGGCGCCACGGCGCTGGGAATCGCGTGGGCGCGGTCTCAGGAATCGAAGTCGCAGTGCCCGTTGTACACCGACCCTTATGCAGAGGTGTTCATCGATGAGGCCGTCGCGCGCGGCTGGGAGCTGCCGCAGCGGCACTTGGCCGAGCGGATCCGCTCGATTTCGGGATACGCGGCATCCCGCACCAAATGGTTCGACGAATTCTTCATCGCGGCGGGCGCGGGTGGCATCGAGCAGGCGGTGATCCTCGCCGCAGGGCTCGACGCAAGGGCGTGGCGGCTGCCGTGGAACGACGGCAGCGTGGTGTACGAGATCGACCAGCCGAAGGTGCTCGCGTTCAAGACCGACACGTTGCGCGCACACGGTGCGCAGCCTGCCGCCCGTTACGTGCCGGTACCCGTCGACCTCCGGCACGACTGGCCGAACGCGTTGCGGGAGGCAGGGTTCGATGCGAGCGAGCCAACCGCATGGGCGGCCGAGGGGCTATTGCCGTACCTGCCCGCGGACGGTCAAGATCTGCTGTTCGAGCGGATCACGGATCTCAGCGCCCAGGGCAGCCGGGTCGCCGTGGAGGCATTCGGTGCCGGGTTCTTCGATCCCGAGTACCTCGCCCGCCGCCGCGAACGGGTACGGCAGCTGCGCGAGCAGGCCGGCGTACCCGACGACGCCCCCGACGTGGCGGATCTCTGGTTCATCGAGGAACGCACCGAAGTCACCGACTGGTTCTCCGGTCACGGATGGGAGGTGTCGATGATCGACGCCGCGGATCTGATGACGAGATTCAACCGGACGACCGACGACGACACCACGCCGCGAACGACTTTCGTCGAGGCGAGATTCAGCGGCTACTCGCCGGACAACTGAAATTCGACGAGCGCGCTGACGGTCTCGACGGCTTCGCTCAGCGCCGCCAACCGTGCCGCGACCGTTGGCGCGGCCAGCACCGAATAGCGGTCGGCCTGTCCCATCGGCAGTCTGGTCGTCAACTCGTACAACCACATTGCCGCATCGGGCGCGGCATCCGCTCCTGCGAGGATGTCGCGTGCGTTGATGTCGGCACCGCGGGCACCGGCGATCCGCTCGAACAGCGCAACCATCCTGTCCTCGATCTCGCGGATGGCATCGGCGCCGACCGGTTCACCGGGTTCGTCGGGCCACAGCTCGATCGCCGCCCTCGGGTATGGGTGATCGGGTTGCCATTCCACTACCCGGATCCGTTCGGCCAGCACACAGTTCAGCCGGTAGCGCCCGTCGCCGAAGGCGGCGACCTCGGCGATATGGGCCATCGTGCCGACATCGCTGCGGGCATCGCCGCCGCCGACCTCGCGGCCCGCCTCGATCATCACCACGCCGAACGCGGGGTCATCCATCGCCAGGCAGTCGGAGACCAGAGCGGAGTACCGGGGTTCGAAGATTCGCAGGGGCAGTTCTTCGCCGGGCAGCATCGCCCGCTCGAGCGGAAACATCGGAACGGTCGGCACGTCTAGATGTCCAGTTCCCCGACCAACGCGTCGACCACCGCGCGGAGGTCTCCGTCGTTGTCCTCGGCGACCCGCCGTTGACGCTGATAGGACCCGCCCAACCGATAGATGTCGGTCACCCCGGCCAACTCGTCTGCGCAGCCAAGGGATTTCGCCACCGGCTCGAGTCGATTGCACAGCTCGTCGAGATCCTCGGTGACCAATCGCTCGTTGCTGTCGGCGTCCAGGATGATCACCGCATCAAGGCCGTACCGCGCTGCGCGCCACTTGTTTTCCTGTACATGCCACGGCGGCATGGTCGGCAGCTCCTCGCCGGCGTCCAGCCGCCGGTCGAGATCGACGATCAGGCAGTGCGTCAGCGCAGTCAACGCACCGAGCTCACGAAGGTTGGAGACGCCGTCGAAAACACGCACCTCCACAGTGCCCAAATGCGGGGAAGGCCTGATATCCCAACGGATCTCGTTCATGTGATCGATGATCCCGGTCTTCTTCTGGTCGTGCACGAAGCCTTCCCACTGCGCCCACGTCTGGAAGTGGAACGGCAGACCGGCGGTCGGCAGTTGCTGAAACATCATCGCCCGGTTGCTCGCGTAACCGGTGTCGCCGCCGTCCCAGAAGGGCGACGACGAGGACAGCGCCAGCAGATGCGGATAGTGGTTGAGCAGCGATGTGACGATCGGCATGACCTTGTGCTCCGACGAGATGCCGACGTGCACGTGCACACCCCAGATCAGCATCTGCCGGCCCCACCACTGGGTGCGTTTGATCAGCTCCGCATACCGGGGCGCGTCGGTCAGCTTCTGGGCGGACCACTTCGCGAACGGGTGGGTGCCCGCACAGAAGAGTTCCATGCCGCGGTCACGCACGATGCGGCGGGCGGGCAGCAGACTGGACCGCAGGTCCTCCATCGCCTGCCCGGCGTTGTCGCAGATTCCGGTGACGACCTCGACGGTGTTGCGCAGCAATTCCTTGTGTACGCGCGGGTTTTCACCGATCTCGGCGATCACCGCCGCCGCCTCGTTGCTCAGGTCGCGGGTCTCGGCGTCGACGAGCGCGAACTCCCATTCGACGCCGACTGTCGGCCGGGCCGAGCCGGCGAAATCTATCCGCCTGCTATCCGGTGCCGATAACACCGCACGCGACCCGCTTCCCGGCGTCGCCAGTGGCCATGGTGGTCTGGTCTGGCGGCGGGGTGCCGTTCGTCTGCTGGTAGCGCTCCGGCGGGATGTTGGCGAAGTTGTCGGCCTTCTCGTGGATGATGATCGCCGTCTTGGCCCCCGCCTGCAGGTCCTCCGCGGTGAAGGCGTCGGTGGTGGTCACCAACTCGGCGGTGCCGTCCTCGCGCACCTGCAGCGACGTGAGGTCGCCGCTGGCGGGATGCTCACTGTGGCCGGGCGCCTGGAAATGCCCGCCAGCGGAGTTGAAGTCGCCCGGCTCGCCACCGGTCGGGGCCACCGAGCTGGCCTCGCACTTGCCGACCGAATGGATGTGCATCCCATGGAAACCCGGCGTGAGCTGACCAGGGCCGGTGGTCTTCACCGTCACGGTCACGTAGCCGCTGGAGAATGCGAAGTCGGCGGTGGCCACCGTGGTTCCGCCCGCGTTCTTCAGTTGGGCGGTCAGCTTGTCACCCGCAGGTGCGGCCGCACCCTCGCTCTCGGCGGGAGATGCCGACGGCGACGGCGAGCCCGTCCAGACCGACGGAGTGGTGCCCGGTGTCGAGCTCGGCGTCTCGGGTGCGCTGCAGGCGCTCAGTGACAATGCGGGAAACGCGAATAGGGCAGCGACTGTGACGGTCCTGAACATGCCGTGAGCCTATCCCGTGACCGCCACGATGACGCCCGGTGGTTGCTCAGTCAGCTCGGGAGACCTCGGCTCGACCGGAGCGGCGAGCAGCTGGCCCACCTCGTCGGCGGACGCCCGCTCGCCCGGTGCGTCGCTGAAGTAGACGGTGGTTGCGGTGACTCCCTCGAGTGTGAGGTTGCCGGTTTCGGTGACGTTCCAGCCCGCCTCACGCAGCTGATTGGCGGTGCTCTCGGCGGCTCCGGCGGTCTCCGAGATGTTGTAGACGCGAACGTCGGCCTTGGCTGCGGGCGCCGGCTCCTCGGATGTCGGCGACGGTGTCGAGGCGGTGCTGACCGTGGCCACCGGCGAATCCTCGGCACCCGAGTCGTCTCCTGAGCCCATCGCCTGGAAGCCGACCAGCAGAAACACCACTCCAAGGAACAGCAGCACCATCACCATGGCGCGCAGGGGCAGCCCGGAAGAGTCGGAATGGCGCTCGTTCATTTGGCCCACTGTATCGGCGTGGTGCGCGAACCCACGAAAGGCTCAGGTCACCTCGAAGCCGAGGCGGCGAGCCGCCCTGGCCTTCTGCCTGCTCGCCCGCAGCCGCCGCAGCCGCTTGACCAGCATCGGGTCGGCCGCCAGCGCCTCCGGCCGGTCCACCAGCGCGTTCAGCACCTGGTAGTAGCGGGTCGCCGACATCGAAAACAGTTCCTTGATGGCGTCTTCCTTGGCGCCCGCGTATTTCCACCACTGCCGTTCGAAGGCCAGAATGTCGTGTTCGCGGCGGGTCAGCCCATCAGCGAGTTCAGCATCGTCCCCGGATTGCTCAGTCCGCGCCATGGCGCCGTCCATGTTGCTCCTGGACCTCTCCCACACTCGATCTCGCTAGCGATACGGCGAATATTGAACCACGGCGTTGCTTGTTGGGCCGTCAGCCAACCGGGCGAGTCGGCTCACTTAAGCTTGCCAATCGTGGCAGTCGTACCCATCCGAATCGTCGGAGATCCCGTCCTGCGCACCGCGACCACTCCGGTGCCGGTCGCCGACGATGGTTCGCTGCCGCCCGACGTCGGCGAGCTGATCACGAATCTCTTCGAGACGATGGACGCCGCATACGGCGTCGGTCTTGCGGCCAACCAGATCGGGGTGTCGGCAAGGGTGTTCGTCTACGACTGCGCAGAAGACCGCGGCAAGACGGCCCGCAGGCGCGGCGTGATCGTCAACCCCGTGCTGGAAACCTCCGATGTCCCCGAGACGATGCCCGACCCCGAGAACGACGACGAAGGCTGTCTGTCGGTGCCGGGCGAGTCATTTCCCACCGGGCGCGCCGACTGGGCGCGGGTGACCGGGCTTGACGCGGACGGCACGCCGATCACGCTGGAGGGCGCCGGGTTGTTCGCGCGGATGCTGCAGCACGAGACCGGGCACCTGGACGGGTTCCTGTACCTCGACCGTTTGGTCGGCAGGCATGCGCGCAGCGCCAAGCGGGCGGTGAAGTCGCACGGTTGGGGCGTGCCGGGCCTGACGTGGATGCCCGGTGAGGACCCCGACCCGTTCGGCCACTGACGTGACCGATCTTCCCGCGATAGGCACCCGGGTCAGCCTGCGTTACCGGCGCGAGGAGGGTTCGGTGCCACCGCTGACCGATGTGATCGGTCACCTGCTCCAAGGCGGGCCTCTCATCCGCGTCCAGACGAAAACGGGTGCGGTGGTGGAGATCTCGGCCGGCGACGTTGTTGCGGTGCGAGCGCTGACCGCAGTGCCGGTGCGGACGTCGCAGATCCGTGCGACGGAGCACGCCGCCGCGCTGGCGTGGCCGGGCACCGAGCGGCAGTGGCTCGACGGCTGGCTGCTGCGCGCCGCGGGGGGACACACTCACCGGGCGAATTCCGCTGTGCCGCTAGGCATTGAGGCGGGAACGAATTCGGTGCCCGCGATCGTCGACTGGTACAGCCAACGCGGTCTGACGCCGTGGCTTTCGGTGCCAGACCGGCTGGTGATCCTTCCGCGAGGAGTTCCGCCGCATCTGGAAACCGTCGTGATGGTCCGCGACCTGCCGATGGGTCGTCCCGATGCGATGGTGGCGCTGGCACCGCGGCCCGACGCGACCTGGTTGGCACTCTACGAACGCCGGGTCCCCGTCGACGTGCTCACCGCAGTTGTCGACGGTGACGTCGTGTTCGCGACCCGCCACGACGCCGCCGTCGGCCGCGCGGCGATCACTGCGGCGCCGGACGGAACTCGTTGGGCGGGTATGTCGGCCGTGCGTGTTGCCGACACGCGGCGCCGAGAAGGCCATGCCCGCGCCCTGTGCCTTGCGCTGATGGCCTGGGCCACCGATCGCGGCGCGCATCGCTGCTATGTCCAGGTTGTCGTCGACAACGCACCCGCGATCGCGCTGTACGAACAACTCGGCTTCACAACCCAGCACCGCGCGCGCTACATCGACGGCGCGGACGTGAGGAGCAGTGTGGATCCGCGCACATGAGGGGCAATGTGCATCCGTAGCCTGTAGCCATGCGGCTGGCCACCTGGAACGTGAACTCGATCCGGGCCCGTGTCGACCGCGTCACCGACTGGCTGGAACGTGCCGACGTCGATGTGCTGGCCATGCAGGAGACCAAATGCGCCGACGACCAGTTCCCCACCATGCCGTTCGCCGCGCTCGGATACGAGGTCGTGCATTGCGGCTTCAACCAGTGGAACGGCGTGGCGATCGCATCGCGTGTCGGTATCGACGACGTCCAGGTCGGCTTCGACGGACAACCCACGTGGGGTGACAAGCCGGATGTCGAAGCGGTCGCGGAGGCACGTGCACTCGGCGCCACGTGTGACGGTGTCCAGGTGTGGAGCCTGTACATACCCAACGGCCGCACGGTGGATTCCCCGCACTACGGCTACAAACTGCAATGGCTTGCCGCGCTGAAGGTCACGGCGCAGAAATGGCTCACCGAGAACCCACGGGCACAGATCGCGCTCACCGGTGACTGGAACATCGCGCCCACCGACGAAGATGTCTGGAGTGTCGAGGCCTACCGCGGCAGCACACATGTGACGGGCCCGGAGCGTGCCGCCTTCAATGCGATCGTCGACGCCCAGTTCACCGACGTGGTAAGGCCTTTCACGCCGGGACCCGCGGTCTACACGTACTGGGACTACACCCAGTTGCGGTTTCCGAAGAACCGGGGCATGCGCATCGACTTCATCCTCGGCTCACCAGCGCTGGCACAACGCGTGTCGCACGCCGAGATCGTCCGCGAGGAACGAAAAGGCAAGGTGCCCAGCGATCATGCGCCGGTGCTCGTCGAACTCGGCTAGATCTCAGCCGAACAGCGGCAGGGCCCGCTTTCGCGCCAAGGCGTCCATTCCGCCCTGAATGCTGGATTGCACCTCGCGGTACTTGGCATCGACGTAGTCGTCATCGTCGGCACGTTGCGGATCGTGGTCCAGTTCGATCGCGGGCATGAGCCGAGTCCTGATCTTGGCGGGCAACGGGAACTGCGGTAGCGCCGCGGGCGCGATCCCCCACGGCAGCGACACCGCGACAGGAAAGACCTTCAACCGCAACAGCTTGTCCAGCCGAAGCGTCCGCGAGAGCCGGTCGCCGCGGATCAGCACCGGCATGGCGTCGGCACCTCCGACGGTCGCGATCGGCACGATCGGAACGCCGGCGCGGATGGCCATCTTCACGAATCCACTGCGGCCTGCCAGATTCGCTTTGTCGCGTTCCACCCACGGCCGTAGTGAATCGACCTCACCGCCGGGCCACACCGCGACGTCACGCCCCTCCGCAAGTGCGGTCGCCATCGAGTCCGGGGCGGCGGGCAGCACGCCCATTGCGCGGAAATACCTGCCGATCGCGGGTATCGCCATCAGAGCGTCGTGCGCGGTGCCGTGCAGGGGCCGGTCCTGGCCGAAGCGTCGCCACCACTGCACGCCGACCGTCCACGCGTCCCAGACGAACGGTGCGCCCGAGTGGATGCCGACCAGCAGCACCGGTGGCTCCGGAAGGTTGTGCCAGCCGTCCATCTCCATGCGGAACCAGTAGTCGACGAGGAAGTTCCACAGGTATTTCTGGCGCTGCATCGTCGTCTCGTCCTGACCCCGCAGATCCCACTCGCCCGCGCGCTCGGCCAGCCAGCCGCCAAGCCCGCCGCCCTGCTCAGCGCGCCGATCGGCCATCTTCGCGCGTGCCTCTTGTGCGTTGCGCTGCGCCTGCTGTCTAAGGTCCGGAGGTCGGGGATCGGTGCTTGCCATACCCACCGGGTACCCAATTTAGTCGTCGGCGCCGCCGTACCGGCCGGGGTTGAACATCGACGCCACCGCGCCGATGAGCATCATCACCGCTGCCGCGACGAACACCACGATCAGCCCGCTGTGGAACGGCTCGGTGATCAGTTGCGGGAAGAACGTCTTGCCCGTCAGCACGTCGGCGTTGACGCCGGGGTCCTGCAGCGCGCCCGAGGGCGCCAGCAGTTCGGCGATCGGGTTGTAGCCGAGGAATGCCGCGAACAGGCTGCCGACAGGGGGCAGGTTGGCCACATCCTGTGCGACGGCTGCGGACACGCCCTGAGCCTGCAGCCCGCTGCTCATGGCCGACGGAAGGGTGTGTGCCAGCCCGACGATCATCAGCGAGAAGAAGACGCCGATCGACAGCGATGACCCCGCGTTGAAGAACGTCGCCCGCACGCCGGATGCGGCGCCACGCTGAGCGGCCGGGACGCTGGACATGATCGCCGCGGTGTTGGGTGCGGTGAAGATGCCGCCGCCGAGGCCGTTCAGGAACACCAGCACCGCGAAGACCCCGTAGTTGAAGTTCACCGGGATCATCACCAGAGCGATGAAGGTCGCCGCCATCAGCAGCATTCCGCCGACCGTGAAGGGACGCGCGCCGAAGCGGTCCGACAGCGAGCCGGCAAGGGGCCCGGCCACCAGGAAGCCTGCCGTCATGGGCAGCATGTAGATGCCTGCCCAAAGCGGGGTCGACTCAAAGCTGAAGCCGTGTAACGGAAGCCAGATGCCCTGCAGCCAGATGATGAGCATGAACTGCAGGCCGCCGCGGCCCATCGATGACATCAGCCCGGCGAGGTTACCCATGCCGAACGACGCGGAGCGGAAGAGCCTGATATCGACCACGGGTTCGGCGACCCGCAACTCGATGAAGCAGAAGGCCACCAGCGACAGCAGGCCGAATCCGATTGCGCCGAGGACGACCGGGCTTGTCCATCCGGTCGTCGAGTCACCGTAGGGCTGAATGCCGTAGGTGATTCCGGTCAACAGCACCGTCAGCCCGATACCGAAGGACAGGATGCCCGCCCAGTCGAGGCGGCCCGGTGTGCGGACGCCGAGCTCCTTCAGCGACCGGATGCTCCAGATGGTGCCGAGGATGCCGATGGGCACGCCGACCCAGAAGATGGCCTTCCAGTGCCACTCGGAGAGGAAGCCACCGATGAGCAGACCGAGGAACGATCCGGCGACGGCGGCCACCATGTTCACCCCGAGTGCCATGCCGCGCTGGTTCGACGGAAACGCGTCGGTCAGGATCGCCGATGACGATGCCATCAGCATCGCGCCGCCTACGCCCTGCACGACCCGCCAGCCGATCAGCCACAGCGCACCGCCGCCGAGGTGGAAAGGGTCGAAGGACAGCGCGACGGCCGCGAACGTGAACACCACGAAGCCGAGGTTGTAGATGCGGACCCGGCCGAGCATGTCGCCGAGGCGGCCGAACGGGACCACCAGCACGGCGGTGACCACCAGGTAGCCCATCAACATCCACAGCAGGTAACTGACGTTGCCCGGGGCCAGCGGGTTCAGCCCGATGCCGCGGAAGATGGCGGGAAGCGAGATGAGGACGATCGATGCGTTGATGGTGGCCAGCAGCGTGCCCAGGGTGGTGTTGGACAACACCACCCACTTGTAGAGGGGATGGTCGTGGTCCATTCGCTTGCGGCGGCGCGCCGTCTCAACGATGGCCACATCGGCATCGGCCACGACTGGAGGTTTCGTCATCTCTATCTCGGTCGTCATCAAATCGCTTACGTATCGTTTCCGGTCAAAACACATATGTTAGCTATACAAACCAATGGGTAGCAATTTGTGTTCCATGCGATAGCGTGAGCACGGCCTATACCACCACGCGGGAGCGCGCACCGAGCGAGCTGAGAGGACGGCTGTAGCCGCCGTCGACCGTATGAACCTGACCGGGTAATGCCGGCGTAGGGAGTTGTCGTTGAGTTTCCTACCTTTGACTCCCGGCGGTCAGACCCCACCGCGGGTGATGACGATCGCCGGCTCCGATTCCGGCGGCGGCGCAGGCATCCAGGCGGATATGCGCACGTTCGCATTGCTCGGCGTGCACGCCTGCGTCGCGGTGACCGCGGTGACCGTGCAGAACTCGATGGGCGTCAGGGGTTTCCACGAGATCCCCGTCGAGGTCATCGGGGGGCAGATCGAGGCCGTCGCGAGCGACATCGGGATACAGGCCGCCAAGACCGGCATGCTGGCATCGTCGGCGATCATCTCGACGATCGCCGAAACCTGGCGTTCGCAGGGCCTGGCCGGCGTGGTGCCGCTGATCGTCGATCCGGTCTGCGCGTCGATGCACGGCGACCCGCTGCTGCACCCGAGCGCGCTGGATTCGCTTCGGACCGAACTGTTTCCGCTCGCAACCCTGGTGACGCCCAACCTCGACGAAGTGGCGCTGCTGGTCGACATCGAGGTGGTCGACGATGCGTCCCAGCGGGACGCGGCCCGCGCTCTGCATGCACTCGGACCGCAGTGGGCTCTGGTCAAGGGTGGCCATCTGCGGTCCTCCACAGAGAGCCCCGACCTGTTGTACGACGGAAGTGACTTCTACGAGTTCGGCGCGCACCGCATCGACACCGCAGACGATCACGGCGCGGGCGACACGCTCGGTGCCGCGGCCGCCAGTGCGCTGGCGCACGGCTACACCGTCGTCGACTCGGTGACGTTCGCCAAGTCGTGGGTGACCGAATGTCTGCGCGCCGCTTACCCGTTGGGACACGGGCACGGTCCGGTTTCGCCGCTGTGGCGGCTGTCGGAGTCGCCGTGACCCTCGACGACATTGCCGCCGTCGCGCACCGGCCCGACGGCAAGCCGAAGGGTGCGGTCGTGCTCACTCACGGCGCGGGGGGCAGTCGCGAGTCGGCGCTGCTGAAGAAGATCTGCGACGAATGGGCTCGGCGCGGGTGGCTGGCGGTGCGCTACAACCTGCCCTACCGCAGGCGCAGGCCCAAGGGCCCGCCGTCCGGGTCCGTGGCCACCGATCAGGCAGGCGTCGTCGAAGCGATCGAGCTGGTCGCCGCGTTGGCAACGGGTCCCGTCATCGCGGGCGGTCATTCCTATGGCGGCCGGATGACATCGATGGTGGTCGCCGACGGTGCGACGCGCGTCGACGCGCTGACATTGTTCTCCTACCCGCTGCACCCACCGGGCAAGCCCGAGAAGCCCCGCACCGAACACCTGCCGCGAATCGAGGCACCGACGGTGTTCACCCACGGCACCTCCGATCCGTTCGGCTCCATCGACGAGCTGGCCGCCGCCGCGGCGCTGATACCCGCCGCCACCGAAATAGTCGAGATCACCGGCGCCAGACACGACCTCGGTTCCAGGACACTCGATGTCCCGGTGCTCGCGGTGGACGCGGCGCTACGGTTGCTCTCGTGACCACGCCGCCGGGTCATCCTCCACCGCCCGACCAGCCGCCACCGCTCAGACCGTATCCGCCCCCGCCCCAGGGCGGCTATCCCCCACCACTGGGCGGCTACCTACCACCGCCACCGCAGGTGGGTTATCCCGCTCCGCCGCCGTACTACCCGCCGCCAGGCCAGTACGCGCCCCCTACTCCCGGTACCAACTGGTGGGCGGTCATCTCGTTGGTGTTCGGCGTCCTCGGCGGGGTGCTGATCAGTGTGGTCTGCGGCATCGTCGGGCTGAACCGGGCCAAGAAGGGGCAGGGCGGACGCGGGATGGCGATCGCGGGCCTGGTGCTGTCCGGGCTGTGGATAGTGGGGATCGTGGCCCTGGTGGTCTTCCTGGTGGTCTTCGACAAGGGCACCGTGAGCGCCACCGAGGTGAAGGCGGGCGACTGCCTCAAGGAACTGCCCGCCTCCGGGCTGGTGATCACCCTCGACACCGCGCCGTGCGGCGAACCGCACACCGGTGAGATCTTCTCGATGATGACGATGCCCGATGGAGACTTCCCCGGCCAGTTCGCCATCGAGGAGTACCAGAACAAGTGCGCGCCGAAGCTGGCGAAGTATGCGCCCGATGCCGCAGAGGATCCGGATGTCGGGGTGTTCGTGCTCTACCCGAGTGAGGACTCATGGGGTCAGGGCGACCGCATCGTCACCTGCATCGCGACCACGGACAGACCGCGGACCGGGACCCTGAAGAACTGAGCTGTGAGGAAGAAAGGATCGGCCATGACAGGACAGAAATCGGGAGGTTCGCCGATGGCGGCCATCTCCGGCGTGGCGCTAGCCGGGGCCGGGGTAGCGCACTTCGTGCGCCCCGAGGTGTTCGACGACATCACCGGACGCGCGTTCCCGCGCGACACCCGCACGCACGTCTACATCGACGGGGGCATCGAAACCGCGATCGGACTGGGGCTCATCACGCGAAAAACCAGGCGACTGGCCATCATTGGGCTGATCGGGTACGGCGTCTACCTCGCGGGCAACGTTGCCCGCAATCGGTAGCGGCCGAGCAGCGTGAGGTCGAGCAACCTGCTCACCGCGACACGGGATTCGACGCTGTTGTCGTAGTGCACCAGCCTGCCCACGTCGATCACCAGCGCCATGGCGGCGTGCACCGCGAAGCGCGCCTGACCGACGGTCCAGTCCGTTCGGATCTCAGTCAACAATCGCACCCACGATTCGACCGTCGCCCGTTGCAGGTTCCGCAGGATTTTCTGGTCGGCGGGCGCCATGTTCACCCGCTCCGTGTAGTAGACGTAGGCGAGTTCCGGATGGTCGAACGACCTCTTCACATAGGCGTCGATCAACCCGGTCAGCGCCCCCTCCGGGTCGCTGACCGCACCGAGGATCAACGAGGCCTCCGAGGACAGCCGATCGGCCGCCCGCCGGTATATCGCGGCGAGTATGTCGTTCTTGCCGGTGATGTATCGGTAGATGCCGGAGGTGGGCATGCCGACCGCTGCTGCGATCTCCTCCATCGTGGTGTCGCGGTATCCCTTTCGGTTGAACAGCCGCACCGACTCCGTCAGCAGCGCTTCGTATTTCGACGCATCGACCCCCGCCGGTCCCCTACGCTGCCTCTCGGTGGCAGACCCGTTGGACAGGTCGGGTACGTCAGCAGTCGAGATGGCGGCGGCGATTTCGCGGAGTACGACGCGGATGTGGGCGGCGGGTAACTTCGCGTGATGATCGACGATGCTGCCGATCACGCTCAGTATCGACGAGGACAGCATCCAGAGCTGTCGCGAGGAAAGATCGGGCCGAAGGACCAACAGCGACAACTGAATTCGGCGGTTCACTGTTCGCATCTGACCGTTGAGGGTGGCCTGGTCGTCGCCGCGCAGAAAGCGCGCTTCCCAGCGGTAGAGTCCGCCCGACTGGCGATTGGCCAGCGCGGTGTCGGTGATGGCGGAGGTCAGCCGCTGCAGTGTTTCCGCACCGGGCGGTGTCTCATCGGCGAACGCAGTGCAGCCGACCAACTGCTCACCCAACGCCAGCACCGCATCCCGGAACAGGCCGTATTTGCTCGGGTAATGCCGATACAGCGCGGTCGCCGAAATCCCGACACGAGACGCGATCGCCTCCATGCTCACCGCGTGATAGCCGAACCGGCTGAACGCCTCGGCCGACGCCCGAGCGATCTGCGCCTTGCGATCCTTGGGTCGTCGCCGGACGCCGGCATCTGGGGCCGGCCGGCTGCTCGCCATGGCGACACACTAATGGAGTGCACCCACACTTATCGGCCGACTTCGGTTGGAAAATATTGACAAAATCTGCGCTCGAAGCAGAATGATCATTAACATAATCGTGGGCATGTAAGCGTCTGGACGACGTCACCGGGGAGGCTTTGTTGCATCACTACCACCACCGCGCCTTCTACCTCGGCATGCTCAGCGTCGCGCTGGTCGCCACCGGGCTGCTCGCGCTCAACTTCCCCGTCTACATCGACGTGTACGACCAGTTCGGCTTCCAGATCAAATGCGGCACCGGATACTTCGCCAACCTGACGCAGGCGGCCGAGGCCAGCGGCGGCGACTACGTCGGCCAGTGCGAGACGGCGGTGATGCTGCGCCGTCTGTGGACGATCCCGCTGGTGGCGATCGGCTCAATCCTGCTGGCCGTCATCGTGGCGGTGGCCGCCACCGTGTGGGGGCGTGAGTCGGTGTTCGGAGAGGACGCCGCGGCCTAGTATCACCTTCGGTGAGCACGCCGGAGGAGCCCGCGCTGCAACGGCGCCTCGGCATCGCGGACGCCGTGACGATCGGGCTCGGCTCGATGATCGGCGCCGGCATCTTCGTCGTGCTCGCCCCCGCGGCGGCCGCGGCGGGTTCGGGCCTGCTCATCGGCCTTGGAGTCGCGGCCATCGTGGCCTACTGCAACGCGACGTCGTCGGCGCGGCTTGCGGCGCTCTACCCGCAGTCGGGCGGAACCTATGTCTACGGCCGCGAGCGGCTCGGCGCGTTTTGGGGTTACACAGCGGGCTGGAGCTTCGTCGTCGGCAAGACGGCCTCGTGCGCGGCGATGGCGCTCACGGTCGGCATCTACGCGTGGCCCGCGCACGCGCACGTGATCGCAGTCGCAGCGGTCGTCGTGCTCACCGGGGTCAACTACGCAGGCATCCAGAAGTCGGCGGTGTTGAACCGCGTCATCGTGACGATCGTGCTCGTCGTGCTGGCCGCGGTCGTGGTGACCGTGGTTGGCTCCGGTGACCCGCGAGTATCTGGATCGAGTTTCGACGGCGGCAGCATCGGCGGTGTGCTGCAGGCGGCGGGCCTGTTGTTCTTCGCATTCGCGGGTTACGCCCGCATCGCCACCCTTGGTGAGGAGGTGCGCGATCCGGCCCGCACGATCCCGCAGGCCATCCCGATCGCGCTCGGCATCACGTTGGCCGTCTACGCGATCGTCACCGTGGCGGTCGGGCTGCAGTTGGGCGGCGAGGGTCTTGCGACGTCGAGCGCTCCGCTCGCCGACGCCGTGCGGGCGGCGGGCCATCCCGGTATCGAGCCGGTGATCCGTGCCGGGGCTGCCGTCGCCGCGCTCGGTTCGTTGTTGTCGTTGATCCTCGGTGTGTCGAGGACGACGCTGGCGATGGCGCGCGACGGCCACCTGCCACACAGCCTCGCCGCGGTTCACCCGCGGTTCGCGGTCCCGCACCGCGCCGAGCTGGTCGTGGGTGCCGTTGTCGCGGTGCTCGCCGCGTTCGCCGATGTGCGGGGGGCGATCGGATTCTCGGCGTTCGCGGTGCTGGTCTACTACGCGATCGCCAACGCGTCGGCTCTTACCTTGGGCCGCAGGTTGATTCCAGCGGCCGGCCTGGCGGGCTGCATACTGCTGGCCGTCCTGCTGCCGATCGGCTCGGTGCTGGTCGGCGCCGGTGTGGTGCTTATCGGTGCGGTCGGCTACTGGTTGCGGCGACAATACTCGTCGTGATCCCGATGACCTGGACGCGAGTCGACGCGCGCTCCGACCCAGACTTCGTCGTCGCGCCCGATGAACGGCTGGACTGGGCGCGCACCGTCGGCATCGGCGCCCAGCACGTAGTGGCGATGTTCGGCGCCACCTTCCTGGTGCCGGTGCTCACCGGCTTTCCGCCCGCGACGACGCTGCTGTTCTCCGGCGTCGGCACGGTGTTGTTCCTGATCATCACCGGAAACCGGCTGCCCAGCTATCTGGGTTCGAGCTTCTCGGTGATCGCGCCAGTCACGGCTGCGGTCGCCTCGCAGGGCACCGGAAGCGCGCTGGGCGGGCTGGTCGCCGTCGGCCTGGCGCTGATCGTCATCGGCCTCGTCGTACATGTCATCGGTACGCACTGGATCGATGTGACGCTGCCGCCCGTGGTCACCGGGGCGATCGTCGCGCTGATCGGTTTCAACCTCGCCCCCGCGGCCAAATCGAACTTCGAGAAGGGCCCGCTTGTCGGAGTCTTCACCCTGGTGCTGCTGGTCGCCACGCTCGCCTTCTTCCGCGGCATCATCGGCAGGCTGGCGATCTTCATCGCCGTCGTCGCGGGATATCTTCTGGCGCTGATCCTCGGTGACGTCGACACGTCGGGAATCGCCGCGGCGCCGTGGATCGGGCTGCCGGAGTTCCAGACACCCACGTTCACGCTTGCGGTGCTGCCGATGTTTCTGCCTGCAGTGATCGCATTGATCGCCGAGAACATCGGGCACGTGAAGTCTGTCGGCCAGATGACCGACACCGACGTCGACCCGGTCATGGGCCGTGCGCTGGCCGCCGACGGCGTCGCGACCACGCTCGCCGGCTTCGGCGGCGGCTCGGCGACCACCACCTACGCCGAGAACATCGGCGTGATGGCCGCGACGCGCATCTACTCGACCGCGGCGTACTGGGTGGCTGCTGCGGTGGCCATCGCATTGTCGTTGTGCCCCAAAGTGGGAGCGGTGATCTCGGCCATACCGCCCGGCGTCCTCGGCGGCGCCACCATCGTTCTGTACGGGCTTGTCGGTGTGCTCGGGGTGCGGATCTGGCTGACCAACGACGTCGACTTCGGAAAGCCGTTGAACCAGATGACCGCGGCCATCCCGTTGATCATCGGTATCGCCGACTTCACCTGGCAATTGGGCGATTTGACGTTCACCGGTATCGCCCTCGGTTCGATCGCCGCGCTCGTCGTATACCACGGCATGCGAGGCTTGGGATACAGGACGGCGAGCTGATGTTCACTCACCATGCCCTGGTGCGGCGGCCGTCGCCTCGGCTCGCCGAAGGGCTCATCACGCACATCGACCGAAGCGAACACGTGAACGCCGAACTGGCGCAACGGCAATGGGCCGGTTATGTCGACGCGTTGAACGACGCCGGCTGGACCACACACGAGGTGCCCGCCGCGCCCGACTGTCCCGACTCCGTGTTCGTCGAAGACACCATGGTCGTCTACGGCGACCTGGCGGTGATCTGCCGTCCTGGCGCCGACGAGCGATGGCCCGAGATTTCCGCGGCCGAGGCCGCTGTCAGCGCGCAGGGATACCGCGTCGTGCGGGTCGAAGCGCCGGGCACCCTCGAGGGCGGCGACGTGCTCAAGCACGACGAGACTGCCTGGGTCGGTGTCGGCGGCCGCACGAATGCCGAAGGCATCGCGCAGCTGGCCGCCCATCTTGAGCCGTTCGGCGCCGATGTGGTGACCGTGCCGTTGACCAAGGCACTGCACCTCAAGTCCGCGGCCACCGCACTTCCCGACGGCACAGTGGTCGGCTTCGAACCCGTTGTCGACGATCCTGGAATCTGGGGTGAGCGGTTCCTCGGCGTCCCCGAGGAGCCTGGGTCACATGTCGTGCTGCTGGACGACGACAGACTGCTGATGTCGTCGGCTGCACCGCGCACGGCGCAACTATTCGAAGAGCGCGGCTATGGGGTGATCGGTGTCGACATCTCCGAGTTCGAGAAGCTCGAAGGCTGTGTGACCTGCCTGTCGGTCCGCCTTCGCGGCAGGCCGACGCCCTAGCGGCCGTCGAGCAGCGCCGACGGTCCGCGGGTCATCATCTGACGCGCCACGATGATGCGCTGGATCTCGCTGGCTCCCTCCCAGATGCGTTCGACGCGCAACTCGCGGAACATCCGTTCGGCGACGTTCTCGCGCATGTAGCCCCGTCCGCCGAACACCTGTACGGCGCGATCCGCGACGCGTCCGGCCATCTCGGAGCAGTACAGCTTGGCCATCGAGGCCTGCCCGTGCAGCGTCTTGCGGTCAAGTCCGGCGTCGATTGACCGGGCCACCTCGTAGAGCATGGTGCGCGCGGCGAACAGTTCGGTCGCGCTGTCGGCCAGCATTCCCGCGACCAGCTGATGCTCGCCCAACGGCTTTCCGCCGATCTCGCGGGTCTGTGCGAACGCGGTCATCTCGTCGACGAGTCGCCCTGCGGCGCCCACGCAACGCGCGGCGACCATCATCCGCTCGAACCGGAACCAGTCCTGCGTGAACGTCATCGGTTCGCCCTCGGCACCGACAAGGTGGGATACCGGAACCCGGACGTCGTTGAATGCGACGATCGGGTGCTCGTCGGCGATGTTGTGCGAATAGTCCGGCGTGCGAACGACTTCCATTCCCGGCCATGGCAGATCGACCACGAGCAGCACGTGGTCACCGGCATGCTCGCCGGTGGTCAGCACGGCCTCGACGAAGACGTAGTCGGCGAGGTTGTACGAGGTGACATGCCACTTGACCCCGTTGATCACATACGTGTCGCCGTCGCGGCGCGCGGTCGTCTGCAACGCCGAAACGTCGGACCCGGCGAACTCCTCGGTGATCGCGTACGCCTCGTGTTTCTCGCCGCGCACCGACGGCAACAGCCAGCGCTCCAGCTGGTAATCGGTGGCCACTTCGGGCCACCACTGCGGCGGCGTCGCCATCACCCATGCCAGGCCGTTGGTCACCCGTCCGCATTGTTCCTGTACCAGCACTTGCTGCAGGGCCGTGCAGCCGCAACCGCCCACCGACGTCGGCATGTTGGTCGCATACAAACCGAGGCCGTACGCCCGCCTGGAGTGCTCGGCCGTCACCTCCTTGGGCAGCGGGCCACCCGCTAATTCGGCCTCCACCTCATGCGGCATCAACGACTCCACGAAGGTCCGCGCCGTACCGCGGATCCGCAGATCCTCCTCCGTGAGTCCGTACATCGGGAAACCACGCCCTTCGCTCTTGACTGAGCGTTCAGTCTATGCCAGCGTTCCCTGGTATGACCAGTGCTGACGTTGTAGTGGTAGGCGGCGGAACAGTCGGCGCATGGACGGCCGTCCAACTGGCGGAACGTGGCGTCAAACGAGTGGTTCTGCTCGAGAAGGCGACGCTCGGCGACGGGGCGAGCAGCCGTGCCGCGGGCATGGTGCGAGCCCAGGGCGGCACCGAGGCCGCCATTGTGCTCGGCATGCGCACCCAGGACTTCTACGCAGCCAGCGGCGACCGGTTCCCGCTCGACTGCGGCTTCGTTGCGCAGGGTTATCTGATGCCCTGCTTCAGCGAATCCGAGGTGGCGCAGGCTCACGACCGCATCGCGCTGCAGCACAAGCTCGGCCTCGAGGTCGAGTGGCTGTCCGGCACCGACGTCGACAACATGCACACCGGCATTGCGCAGGGCGCCACGCTCGGCTCGTCGTATGCGCCCGGAGACGGCTACATCGACGCACCGCGAAATGTGCTGGCCTACACCGCGGCGCTGACGGCGCTGCAGGTCGACGTGCGGGAGCGCTGCCGGTTCACGGGTCTGCGCAATGACGGTGGCCGGGTGGTCGGTGTCGACACATCCGACGGGCCGATCGACACCGAGCATGTCGTGCTCACCGGCGGGCCGAAGCTTGCCGAAGTCGGCGCCACGGCAAGTTCGAGGGTGCCCGCGGGCGGAGCGCGACACCAGGTGGTGGTCACCGCGCCGGTGACGGCGTTCAATGTGCACGACGTGCCGATGGTCTTCGACCTGCCCTCCGGAATCTACTGGCGGCCAGGCGAAGCCGGCGGACTGCTGTGGGGTATGAGCAATCCCGAAGAAGCGCCTGGAGTTGCGGCCGACTTCGACGAGATCTACTACCAGAAGGTCCGCGGCCGGATCGAAGAACTGCTGCCCGGTCTGAAGGGGCTCGGGCTGCGCAGGACGTGGGCGGCGACGATCGACTACACCCCCGACCATCTGCCGATCCTCGGACCGCTGCTCACCGACGACGGCCCGGTCCAGGGCACCGTTGTCGCGAGCCCGGCGGGCCACGGCATGATGTGGGGCCCGGCGGTCGCCGAGGTGGCCGTCGACCTGACGATGACCGGTCGATGCGACTGGCTGGACCTCACCGATCTCGGGCTCGACCGATTTGACGCTGACGGCAACAGTCGCGTTGCGCCCGAGCCGATTTCACTTCCCTTCCCAGAGAAAGCAACAATGTGAACACGATTACCACCGCAATCCTTGTCCAGGCCGCGGAGCGAAAGGTCTACTCCATCTTCTGATCTCTATTTGATCAAGGTCGTGCAACGGGTGGTGGGGCACTCCTGGTTTCGTCGTTCGGCGACGGAGAATCCGGGATGTGATGCAACCGCGGGAGCCCGACGTTGGCGCGTGAGATATCCCGCCAGACGTTCCTACGGGGTGCCGCGGGCGCGTTAGCCGCAGGCACGGTTTTCGGCTCGGTACGGGCTGCCGCCGAGCCGATTGCCACCGGCTGGGATGCTTTGTCGGCCACCATCGGCAACCCGGTCCTGCTGCCTGACAACGGGCAATTCACCGCGGCGAAGCAGGTTTTCAACACTATCTACAACGGGTCGAACCCGGCCGCCATCGTCACGCCGAAAACCGCTGAGGATGTGCAGGAGGCGATGACGTTCGCTGCGGCCAACAAGCTCAAGGTCGCGCCGCGCAGCGGTGGGCATTCCTACACGGGCGCGTCAACGGCGAACGGCGCGATGGTGTTCGACCTGCGCCAGCTTGCCGGCGGAATCAGTTACGACGCCGCCACTGGCCGCGTCACGACGCCGCCCGCGACCAGTCTGTACGACCTGCACCAAACGCTTGCCGCAGCGGGCAGGGGCATTCCGACGGGTATCTGCCCGTCGGTCGGTGCCGCGGGGCACGCCCTCGGCGGCGGACTGGGCGCCCAGTCCCGGCACGCAGGCCTGCTCTGCGACGCGCTGACGTCGGCAACGGTGGTACTGCCGGGTGGCCAGACGGTGACGGCGTCCGCCGCCGAGAACCCCGACCTGTTCTGGGCGTTGCGCGGCGGCGGCGGCGGAAACTTCGGGGTGACAACATCTTTGACATTCGCCACCTTCCCGATCTCGGACGTCGATGTGGTGAATGTCCACTTTCCGCCCGAGTCCTTCGCCCAGGTCCTCGTCGGTTGGCAGACCTGGCTGCGCACCGCAGACCGGAGCAACTGGGCTCTGGCGGACAGCACCACCGATGCGACGGGTACGCACTGTCGGATCATGGCGACCTGCCCTGTCGGCTCGGGTGACAGCGTCGCGAAGGCCGTCACCTCAGCCGTCGGATTGCAACCTTCCACGACCGACATCCAGACGTTCAACTACATGGACCTGGTGAAGTATCTGGCAGGCAACAACCTCAACCCGGCGCCGCTCGGATACGTCGGCGGATCCGACGTTTTCCCGATCGTCGACGCGGGCGCGGCCAAGGGCATCGCCGCGGCGGTCAACGCCTTCCCTCCCGAGGCGGGCCGCATGCTGGCGATCATGCACGCCCTTGACGGCGCTCTGGCCACGGTGGCGCCTGGCGCCACGGCATTTCCTTGGCGCAGGCACTCAGCACTGGTGCAGTGGTACATCGAACCGGCCGGCTCGCCGTCGGCGGCAATCAACTGGCTCAACACGGCACATCAAGCGGTGCAACCGTATTCGGTCGGTGGCTACGTGAACTACGTCGAGGCAAACCAGCCGGCCGGGCGGTACTTCGGCCCGAACCTGACCAAGCTGAGCGCTGTGCGGCAGAAGTACGATCCCGGTCGGGTGATGTTCTCCGGGCTGAATATTTAGCGAATGTTGTAATACTGCTCAGCATCGCCTGATGAACGACGCTGGCCGGGCGCAACGGAGGGGACCAAAAATCGTGACAAGTAGTGCCCCGGCTCCAATCGGTAGCGAACTCGACGGCACCGCCAAGCCCGCTGAGGCACCTGGCGGAATCGTGAACCGGTATTCGCCTGCCGGCCAGGTCGGCTTCGTCGCCGCCGCGATCATTCCCACCATCGTGTTGTACATCGGGTTTTGGCTGATCCCCGTTCCCGAGAACCCATACGTATCCGCCGCCGAGTTGGCGGTGTTCTGCCTTCTTTACGGCGTGTATTTCGTCGGGATCATTCGGTTGGTGAACAGAGATCCGCAGCGTCGAGCATTGGTGTCGGCTGCCGCGATCGTGACCGTCCTCGTCGACACAGCGGTGTCATGCGCTCCGGAGCTTCCCATGTTTTACAACATTGCCGCGACTGCGGTGAACATTGCGTACGTCGCCGTCACCGTTGCCTATGTCGCGGTGTGGGGAGTCGCTCGCCGACAAAGCAGAAGCTGGATGTTCGGACTGCCGTTCGCGGCGGCCGTTTCCTGGGCAGCCCAATTCGGCCTGTATCAGCACCCCGGCAGGAACTACTGGTGGGAACCGTTGACGGCTTTCGTCGGTACGTTCGTCGTCGGCTGCCTGATCTGTTGGGGCTTCGATGTTTTGGGGCGCCGCCTCACGTCGCGCGGTGAGGCACCAGGCTCCTGAATACTGATTTCTAGCGTTTGCGGGAGCGGCTTAGCCCCTGGCCGCGGCCCGTTCGGTGGCGAGGTTGTCTTGGCTGGCCGCCCACGAAGCCAGCAGCTTGAGACCATCGGCGGTCGGCGTGTTCGCGGGCGCGGTGTAGATGTTGAGCTGAAGGCCGGGGTCGGAAGGCAGCTGCATCGCCTCGAAGTTCAGGTCGAGCTGACCCACTGCGGGGTGCCGCAGCCGCTTTTGGCCGGAGCGGTGGAAGCGGACATCCTGGGATGCCCACTGCTTCCGGAAAAGCTCACTGCGCGTTGACAACTCACCGACCAAGGCGATCAAGTCCTCGTCGTGTGGGTTCTGACCGGCCTCGAGGCGAAGCATCGCGGCCGCATCGCGGGCGATCTTGTCGTAGTCGACGAAGAACTGCTCCGCGTCCTCGCGATTCAGGTACACGAACCGCGCGGTGTTCGCGGGCCGGCGCGGGTCGGCAAGCACCGGCGCGTAGAGCGCGCGGGCCATCTGGTTCATCGCGAGCACGTCGTGGCGCCCATTGCGGATCCAGGCGGGCGCGTCGGTGATGGCATCGAGTACCTGGTGTAGCGCCGGCCGAACAGTCCGCGGCGTTCTGCGCTGATGACGGCTGCCCCCTGCAGCCGACTCCCTGGCGAGCGCATAGAGGTGCTCGCGCTCTGCCTCGTCGAGTTGCAGCGCTGACGCCAGAGCGTCCAGCACGCTCTCCGACGCCCCCGCGAGGTTGCCGCGCTCCATGCGTACGTAGTAGTCGACCGACACCCCGGCGAGCATCGCGACCTCTTCGCGCCGCAGACCCTTGACTCGACGGTTACCGCCGTACGCCGGGAGACCCGCCTGCTCAGGAGTGATGCGCGCTCGCCGCGAGCTCAAGAACTCGCGGACCTCGCTGCGCACATCGATCGAAGTCATGCCTACACCGTAGGCACGCCTGAAGACGGTTGGGAGGTACTGCCGGTACCCCGCTGATCAGGCACTCCCAGGTGCGCTCGGCGGAGCCTAGCGTCGATGACATGAGCGTCCCCACCTTCACACTCAACAACGGCGTCGAGATACCCGTGCTGGGCTTCGGCGTCTTCCAGACCGCACCGGCGGAGACCATCGCCGCCGTCGAGGCGGCGCTGGAGACGGGTTACCGGCACATCGACACCGCGGCGGCGTACGGCAACGAGCGGGAGGTCGGCGAAGCGATCCGCGGGTCCGGGCTGAGCCGCGACGAGGTCTTCATCGAGACCAAGGTGTGGATCACCGACTTCGGTTACGAGGCCACGCTGCACGCTTTCGACAAGGCCATCGGCAAGCTGGCCGTCGAGCAGCTCGACCTGCTGATCCTGCACCAGGCACTTCCAGGTGAGTTCGAGTTGACCGTCGGCGCGTACACGGCGCTGGAGAAGCTGTACGCCGACGGCAGGGTCCGCGCGATCGGCGTCTCCAACTTCATGCCGCGCCATCTCGAGAAGCTGCTGGCGGAGACCGAGGTGGTTCCTGCTGTCAACCAGATCGAGGTGCACCCCTACTTCCGGCAGTCGGAGCTGCTCGCGTTCGACGACGAACACGGCATCCTCAACCAGGCGTGGGCGCCGATCGGTGGCATCACGTTCTACCGCGAGGGACCGCATACCTCGACGCTCGAGAACCCGGTCATCGGCGAGATCGCCGACGCGCATGCCAAGACGCCGGCTCAGGTGATGTTGCGCTGGCACCTACAACAGGGCCGCCAGGTGATCCCGAAGTCGGTGACGCCGTCACGGATCGCCGAGAACTTCGACGTCTTCGACTTCGACCTGAGCGCCGAGCAACTGGCTGCCATCGATGCGCTGGACACCGGCATCCGTGGGGGTCCAGAGCCCGAAGCCATCACTCGCGAGAACTACGGGATCGATATCCCGGAAGCCTGAGGAGGATTCATGCACACACGCACGCTCGGCCAAGGACTGCGCGTTTCGGCAGTCGGTCTCGGCGCTATGGGGATGTCGCAGAGCTACGGCCCCAATCCCGGAGATCGCGACGACATGATCGGCGTTCTGCGTTACGCGGTGGAAGAAGCCGGGGTCACGTTCTTCGACACCGCCGAGGTGTACGGACCGTATGTCAACGAAGAACTCGTCGGTGAGGCGTTGGCGCCGCTGCGCGACCACGTCGTGATCGCTACCAAGTTCGGATGGAACATCGTCGACGGCAAGATGGTGGGCACCGATTCGCGTCCCGACCAGATCAAGCGAGTCGCCGACGCGTCGCTGCAGCGGCTGCGGACCGACGTGATCGATCTCTTCTACCAGCATCGGGTCGACCCGAATGTGCCGATCGAGGACGTCGCCGGGACGGTCGCCGAACTCGTGCAAGCCGGAAAGGTGCGGCACTTCGGGCTCTCGGAAGCTGGCGCTGCGACCATCCGGCGCGCTCATGCAGTCCATCCCGTCACCGCGGTGCAGAGCGAGTACTCGCTGTGGACCCGCGACCCTGAACCTGAGGTGCTGCCCACCTGTGGCGAGCTCGGCATCGGTTTCGTGCCTTTCAGCCCACTCGGTAAGGGCTTCCTGACAGGAACGGTCACGGGAACGACGCAATTCGCTGCCGGTGACGTCCGGACCACCATCCCGCGGTTCGCCGCCGACAATATCGGCGCCAACGAGGCGCTGGTGAGCCAGGTCCGCGGCCTCGCTGAGGCGAAGAGCTGCGCGCCGGGACAGGTTGCGCTCGCATGGATTTTGGCCCAGCAGCCGTGGATCGTGCCCATCCCCGGCACCCGCCGCCGCGAGCGCGTCGAAGAGAACGCCGGCGCCACCCAGGTCGCGCTCTCGGCCGACGAGGTAGCAGACCTCAACGTGCTGGCCGCACGTGTCGGCGTGCAGGGCGACCGGTACAACCCCGCCGGAATGGCGATGGTCGGCCTGTGATGATGAGCGGCTGGACCACTAACCAACTCGAGCGCATCAGCGGGGCGCAGGAGATGCGGATCGCCGGGCGCCGCCGCGACGGCTCACTACGCAAGCCGGTGATCGTGTGGATGGTGCTGATCGGCGACGACCTTTACACCCGCTCGGTCAATGGCGCCGGCGCCGCATGGTTTCGCGGAACACGGGTACGCCATCAAGGACACATCAGCGCTGGTGGTGTGGATGTCGATGTCGACTTCCTCGACGTCGATGAGGACGCCATCGATGACGCCGTTGACGCCGCATACCGCTCGAAGTACGAGCAATATCCCAGCCCGGTGGCGGCCATCACCAGCCCTCCGGCGCGCGCGACCACGCTCAAGTTCGTGCCGCACGCCGGCACACCCGACCCGCAGGAGTGAGGATGCAGAAACTGCAACGGCAGCCAGACACCAAGGGACCCGCCGAGATGTTTACCGGTGACGTCTACTTCGACGTTATCTACAAGGGTGACGAACCGTCGCGCATGCGGGCCAACGTGGTGCGGTTTGCACCGTGCGCACGCACCGCATGGCACACCCACGCGATGGGCCAAACTCTGCACGTCACCGACGGCGTCGGGCTCGTGCAATCGCGCGGGGGTGACGTGGTGGTGATGCGGCCCGGCGACACCGTGTACACACCGCCCGGCGAATGGCACTGGCACGGAGCGGCACCCGAACACTTCATGACACACCTCGCCATGTGGGAGGGCCCGGACCCGGACTCCGGCCAGCCCGAAACCGATTGGGGTGAGCACGTGACCGACGACGAGTATCACACCCGGACGAAGGAGTGAGCGTGGCGATCAGCAACACGGCAAAGCGCAATCACGACGAACTGTTTCCGGGTCACGTCTCGACGCTGGCGGCCACCGATCCCGAACTGATCGACGTGTTCGACAACTTCGCGTTCGATGAGGTGTTGCTCGACACCGACCTCGACGTCCGTACCCGGCTGATGGTGCAGCTCGCATCGATCATCGCCAGCCAGGCCGTCGGCGAGTACCGTGCCATGCTCGGCGCTGCACTGACAGCCGGCGTGACACCGATCGAGACCAAGGAGATCATCTATCAAGCTGTGCCGTACGTCGGTTTGGCGAAGGTGTTCGATTTCCTGCACGCCACCAACGACATTCTCATTGAGCGCGGCGTCGAACTGCCGCTGCCCGATCAATCCACCACAACACCGGACACACGACGCGACAAGGGAATGGCGGTACAGAAGCGCATCGTCGGCGACGACCAGGTCGACGCGATGTACGCGGCGGCCGCCGAGGACGAGAAGCACTTTCAGCGGTATCTCTCGGCGAACTGCTTCGGTGACTATCTCACCCGCACGGGCCTCGAAATCAAAACCCGGGAACTGCTGACCTTCTCGATGCTCGTCGCACTCGGAGGCGCCGACCCACAGGTGAAGGGACACGTCGCGGCGAACCTGAACATCGGCAATGACCGCGGCACGCTGCTCGGAGTACTGACAGCGTTGCTGCCGTTCATCGGCTACCCGCGGACCCTCAACGGACTCGCCGCGCTCAACGAACTCACCGCGGCGAAATAGACAAAGGAGAACGAAAACGTGAAACACGCAAAGCTGCGAGACCTCGACGTCTCACGAATCGGTCTGGGCGCCATGGGGATGTCCTTCGGTTACACAGGAGCGGGAACCGACGACGCCGAATCAATCCGCACAATCCAGCGCGCCCTGGACCTCGGAGTCACGCTCATCGACACGGCCGAGATCTACGGCCCGTACACCAACGAAGAACTGGTCGGCCAGGCAATCAAGGGCCAGCGCGACCAGGTGGTGGTGGCCACGAAGTTCGGCATGGTGTCGCACACCGGTGGCGCCCCAGGCAACCTCGACAGCAGCCCGGCCAACATCCGGACCGCCGTGGAGGGTTCGCTGCGCCGCCTGGGTACCGACTACATCGATCTCTACTACCAGCACCGCGTCGATCCCAACGCGCCGATCGAGGACACCGTCGCCACGATGGCCGAATTGGTCGCCGAAGGAAAAGTGCGACACCTCGGCCTGTCTGAAGCCGGGGTGAACACGATCCGCCGCGCCCACGCCGTACATCCGATCACCGCTCTGCAATCGGAGTACTCGCTGTGGACGCGTGACCCCGAACCTGAGGTGCTCCCGTTGCTCCGCGAACTCGGCATCGGCTTCGTGCCGTATTCGCCTCTCGGACATGGCTTCCTCACCGGTGCCATCAGATCGATGGACGATCTCGACGACCACGACTGGCGCAAGACCAGCCCCCGGTTCATGGGAGAGAACTTCGACCGCAACCTGCAGATCGCCGATGAGGTGCAGGCAATCGCCGCGGAAGCCGGCGCTACACCGGCTCAGGTGGCGATCGCGTGGCTGCTCACCAAGGGCGACGACATCGCACCGATCCCGGGCACCAAGCGTGTGAGCCGACTTGAGGAGAACGTCGCGGCCGACGGCGTCGAACTCAGCGCCGAGCAGCTCGAAAAGCTGAACAACCTCACCCCGCCCGCAGGCGATCACCACAACGAAGCGCAGATGGCGATGATCGATCGCTGACTCAGTCCACGAACCAGTTTCGGAGGAGAACCACGAAAGCCGCAATCTTCAAGGGACCGGGTGAGTTCCCGGCCTGAACTTCTAGCGCCGGCTTGAGCGGTCCGGTTTTGTCGGACCCTCCTGTCATGATGGGTTCATGTCCTCGACGGCATCGCTGCCCGGCACGAGAAACGTTGCCGGGCAACGCCTCGCGGCGTTGTTCGAGGAGTTGTCGGAGTTGGCCGGTCAGCGCAACGCGATCGACGGGCGCATCGTGGAGATCGCCGCGGAGATGGAGCGCGACGAGTTGTGCGGCTCGACAGGTGCGCGGTCGGTGGCGGCGTTGATCGCCTGGAAGCTGGGCTCGTCATCGTCAAACGCGCACACCATCACTGCTGTCGCGAACCGGTCGGCGGAGTTTCCCCGCTGCGTTCAGGGCTTGCGGGAAGGCCGCCTCTCCCTCGATCAGGTCGGCGTGATCGCCGAGCGGGCAGCAGAGGGGTCCGATGAGCATTATGCGGCGCTCGCCGAGGTCGCCACCGTCAGCCAACTGCGCACCGCCATCAAACTCGAACCGCGACCGC
>NZ_JAVHWK010000198.1:0-29601 GCF_032159775.1 Mycobacterium sp. | reverse complement strand
ACCCGCCCGAGCACCGCAACATGCGCAGCCTGATGAACAAGGTGTTCACTCCCCGCGCCATCCAGGCGCAGAAGCAGATGGTGACCGCCAAGGTCGAGAAGTACATCAGCCGCCTCGATCCGGACGGGTTCGATGCCGTTCAGGAGTTCACGGCGCCGTTTCCCGTCGAGGTCATCACGACGATGCTGGGTGTTCCCGACGACCAGGCCCAGCAGGTCCGACACTGGATCGATGACGGGTTGCATCGCGAGGTCGGCCAGGTCGAGGTCGGCGAGAAGGGAATGCAGGCGAACATCGACAACGCGATGTTCTACCTCGAACTGGTGCAGAAGCGGCGAGCACAGCCCCAAGACGACCTCTTCACCAAGCTGATAGAAGCCGACCTCGAGCGGGAGGACGGCGGACTCGAGAAGCTCGAGGACCTCGACATCGCCGCGTTCGCATCGCTTCTCGGCGGCGCGGGTGCCGAAACGGTCACCAAACTCGTCGGCAATGCGGTGTACGTGTTCGCACAGAACCCTGACCAGTGGCGCAAGTTGCAGGAGGACCGCAGTAGGATCCCCGCCGCAGTCGAGGAGTTACTCCGTTACGAGGCGCCGTCGCAGTACAACGTGCGCCGAAACATGAAAGACGTTCACCTGCACGGCACCACGATTCCCGAGGGCAGCCCGGTCTTTCTGATCGGCGGTGCGGCCAACCGCGACGAACGCGCCTGGACAAACCCGGACAAGTTCGACATCGACCGTGACCGCACCGAGGCGACGAACCTTGGTCTGGGTTACGGCATCCACAGCTGCCTCGGCGCGGCACTGGCGCGCCTGGAAAGCGCTATCGCGTTGGAGAAACTTCTCGACTTCATGCCGCGCTACGAGGTCGACTTCGACAAGTGCAAACGCGTCCAGATGCAGAATGTGGTCGGGTGGAAGCACGTCCCCGTAAAGGTTCTCACATGACCCGGAAAATCGAAGTCGACTTCGGCTTGTGTGAAAGCAACGGGGTATGCATGGGCATCATCCCCGAGGTTTTCGACCTCGACGATCAGGACTATCTGCATGTGCTCCAGGAAGATGTGACGCCCGAGAACGAGCAGCAGGTCAGGGAAGCCGTGCGCCAGTGCCCACGCCAGGCGATTTCGATTGAAGACGCGTGACGACATCCGAACTCGTCTTCGACCCTTTTTCCGAGGAATTCTTCAACGGACCCTGGGAGATCTACCGGCGTATGCGCGAGGAAGCGCCGGTGTACTACAACAAGGAACATGACTTCTACGCGCTGTCGCGGCATGAGGACGTCGCGGCGGCTTTCAAGGATTACCAAACGTATTCGTCGGCGTACGGGCTCGACCTCGCGACAGTGAAGTCGGACGAACCGATGCCGGTCAAGATGATAATCGTCATGGACCCACCTGAGCACCGACAGATGCGCAGCCTGGTGAACAAGGTCTTCACGCCACGGGCGATCGAGGCGTTGCGGCCGATGGTGACCGAGACCATCGACCGGTACCTCGCCAAGGTCGACCGGACGCGCTTCGACGTCGTGCAGGACTTCTCCGCCCTCTTCCCCGTCGAAGTGATCACCCAGATGCTCGGTGTGCCTGAGGAATACCGGCAGCAGGTCGGCCAATGGGTGGACACGTCGCTGCGCCGGGAGCCCGGCCAGATCGAGATGTCCGAGGAGGGCTTGCAGGCCGTTGGAGAATCGATCGGACTGTATTACCAGCTGATCCAGGAGCGACGCGCCGAACCCCGCGACGATATGTTCAGTCGGTTGATCGCTGCCGAGGTGGCGCGGGAGGACGGTGAGAAGGAGACGCTCGACGACTTCGAGATCGCCGGGTTTGCAACCCTGTTGGGCGGGGCAGGTGCAGAGACCGTCACCAAGCTGGTCGGCAACGCGGCGGCGTCGTTCGCGCGGTTCCCAAACCAGTGGCAGAAACTGCTCGGTGACCGCAGCAAGATTCCGGCAGCAGTCGAGGAGCTGCTGCGTTACGAGGCGCCGAATCAGTACAACGTGCGTCGATCCATGAAAGAGGTGACGCTGCACGGTGTCACGATCCCGGCGGGCAAACCCGTTTTCCTGCTGGGCGGTTCGGCGAACCGCGATCCCAGGGCGTTCACCGATGCCGACACCTTCGATATCGACCGCGACCGCTCAGAGGCGCAGAACCTCGGCTTCGGCTACGGCGTGCACAGCTGTCTGGGCGCCGCGCTGGCCCGTATGGAAAGTGCGGTCGCGCTCGAGCGCCTGCTCGACTTCATGCCGCGCTACGAGGTGCTGTGGGACGAGTGCAAGCGAGTCGCGGCGCAGAACGTCGCGGGCTGGTCAAGCGTTCCGGTGCGCGTGCTCAGCTGAGCCGTATGCCCCTAGCGTGCGGTCAACCCAGGCCGTGCAGGATGGCTCCGTGGCAGTCGGCGGCCGCTTGCCGGAGCTTCACCGCTTCCTGGTAGGCGTCGGAGTGGTACCACTCATGGGCGGCTTCGGGCGATTCGAACTCGAGCAGAACGGTCTGGGTGCCGTGCCACTCACCTTCGAGCACTTCGGCGTTCTGGTCGAACGCCAGGATCGTCGCACCCGCCATCGCCTTGCCGGCCAGCTTGGCGTATTCGGTCATTCCTTCGGGATCCTTGACGTCCTCGGTGATGACTATGTAGCCCTTTGACACTGAAAACTCCTCATGTAGTTGTCGGCACCGCCGAGGTGCTCTAGTCGATTTCGCGGATGGCTCGTTCGGGACAGTTCGCGATCGCGTCGCGGGCTGAGGATTCGAGGTCGGGTGGCACCTCTTCGGGATCGGCCACCGCCCATCCGTCCTCGTTCAGGTCGAACACTTCCGGGCACATCGTCAGGCACATACCGTGGCCCGCGCACCGATCTTCGTCGACGGTCACCTTCATCGCCGGTCACCGTCCACCACATCGAATTCCAGGTGCAGAGTCGTTAACCCCCGCAGGATGTACGTCGGAATGTATTGGTAGCGACGCTGTCCCGGCGGGCCGTGATGCGCCTCGCTGATGCGGATATCGGTGGTCCTGTCCAGTAGCCGCTCGAGGCCGACGCGAGTCTCGGCACGGGCCAGTGGTGCGCCGGGGCAGCTGTGAATCCCGCGCCCGAATGCGAGGTGCTGGCGCGCGTTCTTGCGCTCCGGGTCAAACGTATCGGGGTCTCCGAACCGGCGCGGATCGCGATTGGCGGCGCCGTTGACCACCATCACAGTGCAGCCGGCGGCCAAGGCTTCCTCTCCGACAGTGGTCGGTGTCCGCGACAGTCGGAAGTCACCCTTGACCGGGCTCTCGATGCGAAGACACTCCTCGATGAAGTTCGGCAGCAGGCTGCGATCATCGCGCAGCCTGCGCTGGATGTCGGGCTGGTCGCCCATCACCTTCAGCGCGGTGCTCAGCAGGCGGACCGTGGTCTCCTGCCCGGCCGAGAACACGTTGGTAGCCACGCGGACGACATCCCCGACCTCCGGCATCGTGCCGTCGGGGAACGTGGCGGTCGCCAGACCCGTCAGCACATCGTCACGTGGTTCGCGACGACGATCCTCGACGTAGGTCGCGAAGACCTCGTACAGATACTCGAGCGGGGTCTTGGCCAGCGTCTTGTCGGCATTGCCGAGGCCGCTGCCGTGGGTCCCTCGGGCGAGGCGTTCGAGCAGTTCGGGGCGGTCCTCTTCGGGCACACCGAGCAGATCGGCGATGATGCGCAACGTGAAGGGACCGGCGAAGTCGCTGATGAACTCGCCCTCGCCGGGCGCAAGGAAGTCGTCGAGGATGTCGTCGGCGAGCTGCCACATCGCGTCCTCGTTCTCCTTGAGGCGCTTGGGTGTGATCAGCCGCATCAACAGCGCGCGATGGTTCGTGTGCGTCGGCGGGTCGAGCGTCGGTAGCTGATCGCTGAACGGGATCTCATCGCGGTGCTTGACGATCAAGTCGGTGACGTCGTCCCCTTCCAGCGGTACCGGGAAGCCCGGGAAAGGCCCGGTCACCGAGACGCACGACGAGAAAGTCTCCGCGTCGTTGTAGACGTCGACGGCCTCCTGCCAGCCGGTCACCATCGTGACGCCGTAGTGCTCCTCACGGCTGACCGGGCACTTGTTGCGAAGTGCCTCGTAGAACGGGTACGGATCGTCCGTCAGTCGCTTGTCTCGAAAGAAATCGACCGAAGTGAGGTCCTCCGCCATTGCTACTCCATGATCTCTGATGAAGAGAACCTGATTCTCATCTATGGGCATTAGATTTCCACAGTGCCTCGCCGCCGTCAACGAGGGCCTTTATTGAATCGGCTCGTCGCCCAGGACCGTGGTGCGCAGCATCTCCCGCGGCGATTCGCGGTCATACGGTGCCGCCCGGTGCAGGACACCGTTGTTGTCCCAGATCACCGTGTCACCGACGGACCAGCGGTGGCTGTAGACCAGGTCCCGCCGGGTGGCGCGGTCGAGCAGATCTGCAAGCAGCGCCCTGCCCTCGTCGAGGTCCATCCCGATGACGTAGTCCGCCGATGCGCCGAGCACCAGCGACTTGCGGCCGCTGCGGTGCGTCCACACCAGGGGATGTTGGTGGGTGGGGCGGGACCGCCATTTCGCCACCAGCTCCGGCGACGGATCAGGATGAACCCGACGCTGCGACGCCTCCAGCGAGTGCATCACCCGCAGTGCACCGAACCGGTCCTTCTCGTCCTCGCTGAACGCCTCGTAGGCGGCATAAGAGTTCGCGAACTCCGTCTCGCCGCCGCGGTCGGCCACCTGCTTGGCCGACAGCACGGTCGCCTTCTGCGGGCATTCGCCGTTGGTCGGTGTGCAGCCGTCGATGTGCCAGTCGAAGGTGGCACGCAGATAGTCCGCCGACGCATTCTTCGACTTGTCCAGCGTGATCGGATAAATCCCGGCGACGAGATGATGGCCATCGGAGGAATGGTCGATCTCGCCGAGCCTGCGACAGAACGCTACCTGCGCCTCGGGCTGCAGGCTCAATCCCGGGAACACCAGCACGCCATTGTCTTCCAGCGCATCGAGCACTGCGGCGCCGAGCGACTCGTCGGTTGCGAGCCGACCCGAGTCCACGCCGAGCACCTCCGCACCGACCGAGTCGGTGAGCTTGTTGATCGTGAGCAGACTCATGGTCGCCCTTTCCGCTCTTTGCCCGCGAGGCTCATCGCCGTCCTCACGGCACCGGCGCGCTGACGCGATGCATGACCGCGTCGGCGGAATCAGCGGGCTTCTGGGTTCCGAAGACCTCGACGGCCATCGACACCATGATCATCGAATAGACGAGGTGAAGAAGATTCAGCGCATCGTCCGGCACATCGTCGAGCGGAAACTTGTCGCAGTAGTCGATCGCCTCTTCGAAGCGAGGCGTGAACGCGTCGTAGAACTCGCGGATCTCCGGCATGGAAGTGGCCAACCGGGTCGCCCACCGCTCGGGTTCGGTTGCCAGACACCATTTCTCGGCGAATTTCTCATACTCGGCGAAAGCACTTGGCAGACGGGACTCGGCCATCGTCACACCCCCACCGGGCTACGCTCGGCCTTGTACTCGTCGACCCAGTCCACGGCAACCTTGTGCAGATGGCGCACCAGGATCTCCTGATCGCTCAGCGGGAAATCGTCGACGACGCCGTACTCCAACGCCGCCTGCGTGCCGCCGAGCATGCCTGCATCCTGCAGCGCGAACTCCTTGAGGACCACCGAGGCGACCTCGTGTTCAATGCGTCCACGCACGGTGCGTGCAGGGTAAAAGGCGTTGTAGGCCTCGAACTTGTGGGTGTTGTGCGACGTCGGCCAGTACCGGTACAGCAGATACCAGCCGTGATAGATCAGGATCTCCAGGTTGGGGAATATCTGGAAATTGGTGATGCCCCACGGTTCGATCCCGCCCGGATTCAAGCCGGCCGACTGGTGCGTCTCCGGCGTACGCCACGGCCCGACGAGTCCGCTGCGCGTGACCCTTTCGACCGGATACATGTATTCGGGCGCGAGCAACCAGCGTCTGGTACCCGCGGTCGAGACCAGGCGGTGCGGCCCATCGATCTGGAAGTGCCCGCATTCGAAGGTTGCGTTGGGCTGGCGCACCTCGGTGGGCACCTGCTGCGAATGCAGCGACGGCACGTGGTAGTACTCCTGGAACGCATCGGCGAAGATCTTCCAGTTGCTGTTGTTCTGCGCGGCGAACTCGTAACGCTCCGTCATCATCTCGAACGGATAGTCGTCGAGCGCGGTGATCATCGGTCCGAGGAATTCGCGCAGCGTCCACCTCGGTTCAGGATCGAAGTTGATGAAGATGAACCCGTTCCAGATATCGCACTGCACCGGCTTCAACCCGTACTGCGCAGTGTCCAGGCCGAAGAACTCCCCCTCCTGCTGTACGTACGACAGATCGCCCTTGAGGTCGTATCGCCACCCGTGGTACTTGCAGGTGAACTGACGGCAGGCGCCTTTGACCTCTTCGTTCGGAAAGTCGTTCCAGACCAACTTGTTTCCGCGGTGGCGGCAGATGTTGTAGAACGCGCGGATATGCTGATCCTTGCCCTTGACGACGATCACAGATGTTCTGGCGGCATCGATCTCCTTGGTGAGGTAGCTACCGACGCGCGGCAATTCCTCGACGCGGGCGACGTTGAGCCAGGCGCGTTTGAAGACGGCCTCACGTTCGAGCTCATAGAACTCGGGCGAGGTCGAGTCGCGGAAGGAAACCGGTCCGGTCCCGAGTTCCGGATAGTGTTGCGTCCAGCTGCCCTCCGCCGGTTTAGGCCATTTCTGCATGCGAACCTCCCTGTGCTGTGCGCGAACTCGTGCGACACGTCGTCATCACATCACCGACCCGCCGTTGACGCCGAGTGTCTGCCCGGTGATGAAGCCGGCCTCCTCGGAACACAGGAAGCCGACCGCGGCGGCGATGTCGTCGCCCGTACCGAGATGTCCGAGCGGAACACTGGCCGCCATCTGCTCATTGGAGGGCAGATGGCCGGACGCCTGTCCCGCGTGCTGCATCGGCGTCTCGATGGCCGACGGCGGAATGTTGTTCACGGTGATGCCCGCCGGACCGTATTCGCGGGCAAGCGATCTAGTCAGCGAAAGCAGTGCGCCCTTCGAGGCGGCGTAGTGCGCCATGCCCGGTGAACCACGCTGGGCGCTGGACGAGGAGATCATCACGATGCGCCCCCACCCGGCCTCCAGCATGTCGGGCACCGCGACCTGACAGGAGTGGAAGGTCCCCGTGAGGTTCACGTCGATCAGACGCTGCCAGGCTTGCACGCTGATGTCTTTAAACGGCGACCAGTCCACCGCACCCGCGCTGGTGACCAGGATGTGCACCGGTCCGAGTTCAGTGCGCACCTTTGCGAACGCTTCCTCCACGGCGGGGCGGTCGCTGACGTCGGCCGCTACCCCCAAAGCAGTTACTCCCTCGGCGCGCAGGTCTTCGGCGACCCGTTGGGCCGCCTCGCCATTGAGGTCGAGCACGGCCACCTTGTGCCCGCGCCTGCCGAGCTCGCGGCAGGTCGCTTCGCCCATCCCGGATGCGCCTCCGGTCACCACCGCGACGCGGCTCACGCTAGACCGTCCCATTCTCTCTCGTCTCTATTCGTAGATCACGTGGACTGATCGGCTGGTAGGCAGGGACTGGCACGTCAGCACCCATCCGTCGGCCACTTCGTCGTCATCGAGTGCGTCGTTGTTGAGCATTCTGGCGCTACCGGACACAACGCGCGCCATACACGTCCCGCACGAACCGGTCTCGCATGACGACGGTGCCCGCAGGCCTGCGATGCGCGCCGTCTGTAGCAACGTGTTGCCCGCCCGATAGCCGGCGGTGGTGGTCGTGTGATCGAGTTCGATCACGACTTCTTCGGTCTGCCCGGAAATGTCGGCGACATCGGCAGGAGCCGGCTCGACCGAGAAGCGTTCGAGGTGAACGCGTTCCCGCGGGATGCCGGACTCGAGAACTGTGGCCTCGACTGTGTCCATGAACGGGCCGGGTCCACAGATGTAGAAGTCCGCCGCGCCGGTGCCGGCGACGAAGGACTCGACCACCGGGGGCGTCACCACGCCACTGTCATCGTCGATGTGGTGCACGACCACCAGACGGTCGGCGTGCTCGTCGGCCAACCGGGTCAGCGCTTCGGCGAAGATCACCGAATCGCGACTGCGGTTGGCGTAGAGCAACCGAATTCGCCGCGACGAACTGGCCAATGCCATACGTATGAGCGACATGATCGGCGTGATACCGCTGCCGCCCGCGAACGCCACTATCTCGTCGGTGGTGTCGCGCAGACAGAACCGTCCCTCCGGCGGTGCGGCGTGAATCTCGATGCCCTCGGAGACCGTGTCGTTGAGCCAGTTCGACACCAGACCGCCCGGGTCACGCTTGACGGTGATCTGCAGGTCGTCTTCGAGCGGTGCCGACGACATCGAATAGCAGCGGCAGATGTCCTGACCGTCCACGTTCACGCGCAGTGTCAGAAATTGACCGGCCTGATAGCGATACCGAGCCGAGCAGCGCTCCGGCACGTCCAGCACTAGAGAAACGGCGTCCGACGTCTCGCGTACGACTCGCTTGACGCGCAGCGGCGCGAAGCCGGCGGCTCCACTGTTGTCAGCCATCGACTTCAATATATCAAGTACTTGTCATTAATCTCAAGTACTTAATACCCCCTACGAGTCGATGTGGTCTTCGAACAGCTCATGACCGGTGCCCTGCTCGACAACGCGCGCCAACAGCTCACGCAGGGTTTTCTGCTCGGCCTTGGTCAACACGCCGAACACCTTGTCATGCGCGGCGATCGCGTCGCTGACGACGGCTTCAGCCACCTTGCGGCCCTGGTCGGTGAGGAACGCCTGCAGAATCCGGCCGTGTTGGGGATCCTGCTTGCGCTCCACGAGCCCGCGTCGTTCCAGAGCGGTCAGCGCGAGTTGCACTCCTTGCGGTGTGATCAGCATCCGCCTCGCCAGGGCCGCCCCGGACAGCCCGGGTTCGGCCGACAACTGGCGCAGCACACCGATCTGCGCGGTGCTCACCCCGTGCTCGCTCACCGCGTCGTTGACCGTCGTCAAGGAGAAGTACCACGCCTGCTTGAGCAGCCACAGGATGTTGTCGGTTTGTTCCACGCTCGCTCCTCTCGGTCTTGGCGCTAGCGCTTGTAGACGACGCCGTCTTTCATCACGAACCGCACGTCCAGTGTGACGGCGATGTCGCGCGAAGGGTCGTCTGGCACCGCGACGATGTCGGCGAGGTACCCCGGCGCGATGCGCCCGAGTTCGTCGTCGGCCTCGATGAGCTCGGCACTGGTGATGGTCGCCGCCCGCAGCGCCTGCATGGGCGTCATGCCACGCGACACCAGAGCGCACAGCTCTTTTGCGTTCTGTCCGTGCGGGATCGCGGGCGCGTCCGTGCCGCAGGCGATTCGGACCCCGGCATCGATGGCCTTCGGAAGCATGGCCTGAGCCTGTGGAAACACCACTTCGGCCTTCTTGCGCAACTCCGGAGCAATGCGGTCGATCGCCATCGCCTCAGTCAAGTAAGTGGTCGATACCAGGAACGTGCCGGTGTCGGCCATCATCTTGATGGTGTCGTCGGTGGCAAGGAATCCGTGTTCGATGCAGTCGATCCCGGCCCGGATACACGCGCGAATAGCGCTGTCCCCCACAGCATGCGCGGCCACCCGCACTCCCGCGCGGTGCGCCTCGTCAGCGATCGCGGCGAACTCGTCATCGGAGTACTGCTGCGCGCCAGGCGCAGTGCTGTGCGACATCACACCGCCCGAAGCGGACACCTTGATCAACTTGGCGCCATGCCGGACCTGATAGCGCACGCACGCCCGGACCTCGTCGACGCCGTTGGCGATGCCTTCGGCGACCGACAGCGGCATGATGCCAGGAGCGAGGCGCTGAAACACAGTCGGATCGAGGTGTCCGCCGTAGGGCGTCACCGCGTGCCCCGCCGGGTAGATCCGTGGCCCGATGTGCCAGCCCGCCTCGATCGCACGCTGCAACGCGACATCGAGGAGGTAGCCACCCGTTTTGACCATCAACCCGAGATTGCGCACCGTGGTGAAGCCGGCCTCCAGCGTGGTGCGGGCATTGACCGCGCCGCGCAATGTGCGGTACGCGGGATCGTCCTGTACACCGTGCATCGGACTCGGCAGTCCTTCAGGACCGCCGGGTCCGCCGATCAGCAGGTTGAGTTCCATGTCCATCAAACCGGGCAGCAGCGTTACGTCGCCCAGATCGATGTCGTGATCCGGATTCTGCGGGACCTCAACGGGATTGACCGCGGAGATCCGGTTGCCGTCGATCACCACCACGGCCGGTGAGCGCACCTCGCCGGCCTCCATGTCGGCCCACCGGGCGGCGCGAAGGAGGGTTACCGGACCGGTCACGGCACCGGTTCTGACACGCAGTCCAGCGTGGTGGCGCCCGTGTCGGGCACCTTGGGTTGCTTCCAGCACTCAACCGGAAAGGATGCCTGAATCATCGAATAGAGAAGGCGCATCAGATTGAGCACATCCTCGGGCATGTCGTCCAGTGTGAACTTGTCGCAGTAGGAGATTGCCTCCTCGGCACGCGCGGTGATCGCGTCGTAGAAGGCCTGGATCTCTTGCATCGAACTGGCCAGCCTCTTGGCGTACCGTTCGGCCTCGGAGGCCAGACACCAGTCCGAGAACAACTCGAGGTCGGCGAACTCGGGCGGCAGTTTCGCCGTCGACTCGGCGGTCGTCATCTCACACCCCCGCGGTCTTGCGTCGGTAGTCCGCCACCCAAGCCGCGGTCTCGGTGTGAAGATGCCGGATGAGCACCTCCTGGTCGCAGAGCAGGAAGTTGTCCAGCACCCGCGACTCGACCATCGTCTGCGTCGCCTCCAGCGTGTTGGCGTCCTGCAGCCCGTACTCTTTGAAGGACACCGCGGCGAGTTCCTGCGCAATGCGCTCCCGAGGTGTTCTCGGCTGCGGGAAATACACCGTGCCTTCGAAGATGTGGGTATTGAACGACGTGGGCCAATAGTGATAGGTCAGATACCAGCCCTGTCCCCAGAACAGGATGACGAAGTTCGGGAACAGCTGAAACGAGTCGAGCCCCCACGGATCGCATTTCGCCGGGTTGAGCCCCGACGGCATCTCGCCGAGATCCGGTTTGTCCCATGGCCCGAACAACCCGCTCTGGCAGATGTCCTCGATCGGCTTGCGCATCTCGTCGGCCATCTCCCAGGCCCGGATACCCGATGTGCTCACCAACCGGTGCGGTCCTTCGATGCGATAGTGCGGAGCCTCGAAGCCCGCTTCGGCAGCAGCCTTCGAATATGCCGTCGGGGACTGGTTCGCGTGCAACACAGGTGCGTGGTAGAACTCCTGGAACGCGTCCATGTAGAGCTTCCAGTTGGCCTTCACTTCCGACCGGTAATGGAACGCCGAGGTCATCTTGTCGAACGGATAGCCCTCGAGACCGGTGATCATCGGCCCCAAGAAGTCGCGCAGGCTCTGCTCGGGCTCATCAGCGAAGTTGACGAAGATGAAACCTTCCCACACCTCGCAGTGCACGGGCACCAGGCCATAGCGGCTCTTGTCGAGGTCGAAGAACTCCCCCTCCTGCTGGACGAAGGCGAGGTTGCCGTCGAGGTCGTAGCGCCAGGCGTGGTACTTGCACGTGAACTGGCGACACACACCGCTTGTTTCCTCCAGCGGCATGTCGTTCCACACCAACTTGTTGCCCCGGTGCCTGCAGATGTTGTGGAACGCCTTGACTTCACCGTTGGTGGTGCGCACCACGATGATGGAGGTGTTGACGACCTTGAGTTCCTTGGTGAAGTAACTGCCCTTGCGGGGAATCCGTTCGACGCGACCGACGTTCAGCCACGCACGACGGAACACGGCCTTGCGTTCGACTTCGTAGAACTCCGGGTCCACGGAGTCCTCGTAGGACACCGGACCGGTTCCCAGCTGCGGGTAATGCTCAGTCCAGCTGCCTTCCGGCGGCTTGGGGAATCGAGGCATCGTCGTCTCCTGTCGACTGTCATCGCTGCCGCGCCGCCGACCCGCGAAAGCGCCAGGCCAGTGTCTCAGGCAAAGGCTCAGGCCCAGGCCCAGCTACCTTTCGACATTTCACGGAGACGACCAGCCCGACGGTATATGCTTCACGCGACAATCGCAAGTAGTTGATATTGACCCGTGACGCGTGCAGAGGGAGTCGAAGTCGTGGCCACACTGGAACCCGCGAACCGAACTTCGCGCGCCCGGTCGCACCGCATCGGGGCCGCATCTACCTCGGTGTCGGACTGCTGACCGGAGTCGTGTTCCTCGGAATGACGATCGGCGTCCAATTCGGTCTGATCGCACCGAACCTCACCTCCGACGTGATCGCCAACCTGCTCTTCGGCGTACCGGTGATCCTGGTGCCACTCGTCATCCTGTGGGACGCGCCGCCAGGCGGAAATCGAACCCGGCTTGACAAGGCGGCGGAGCTGACGCTGTTCTACCTGCCGTACACGGCGTGCAGTCAAATCGGCTACGAGTTGATGTTTCTCATCGGCCACCCGCTCGGCTGGTGGACCCCGACGACCGATCCCGGCTGGAAATGGCTGTGGTGGCAGTACGCACTGGCCGACACCCGCTACGTCAGCGGCAACCCGTGGATCTTCGCGCTGGAAGTGGTCGGAGTGATCACCGGAGTCGTCGTTTTCCTCGCCTGGACCAGGCTGGTCAAGGTCGACCTGCCCACCGAATCGCGGATCCGTTGCCTCTGGGTCGCCTTTGCCGGGTGCGCGGTGTTGATGAGCGGCACCGCGGTGTACTTCCTGGCCGAGGTGGCCGCCGGCTTCGACAACATCGGCCAAGGCGCATACGGCCTTGGTTTCAAGTTCATCGCCGAGAACATCCCGTTCATGGTGCTGCCCCCGCTGGTGCTGTGCGCGATCCACCTGCAGATCGATTACCTGACGCGGCGCGCAGGAGCGCAGGCGGTCCGCGCGCTGCCGGCGAGCAGCTGAAGGTCAAGGCATCTTCACGGCCGACACGTACATCTCGAGCATCGCCTGGTACATATCGACATCGTCGAGGTGACTGCCCAGTTCGACAGCGTCGGTGGTGGCGATGATGATGTGGGCGAACGTCGCCGCAGGGATCAACAGGGTCGCGCCGAGATTCTCGATACCCGCGACGATGTAGCGGGCGAGCTGGTCGACGACCTCGGATCGCTTGGCGGCCACGCGATCCCGCGCCTCCGGGTTGCGCAAGAGGTAGAGGTTGAACTCGATACCCAGTGCCGCGTGCTCGGCGCCGCGGTCACGGCTCAGCTGGCGCCACCGCTCAGCGATGTCTTCGAGCTCGCGTGCCCCGATGTGGTCGGACGACGACATCACCTCGGCGAAATTGTCGAAGTACCGACGCCAGTACCGGTCGCTCGCGGCCAAGAAGAGTTCCTCCTTGGTCGCGAAGTATTTGTAGATCGCACCCTTTGAGTAGCCGGCTGCCTTGGCGATGTCGTCGAGAGTCGCTGAGATGAAACCCCTTTCGGCGAACACCTGCTCTGCGGCATCCAGCAGCAGTGAGCGCGTGCGTTCGAGGCGTCGCTCGCGCGTCCAGGGCTCGACCACGCCACCATCTTGCCACATATTTTGACCTCTTGGTCATTGAGATACCGGCTGGTATATTTTCGGCGCATCGGCCACTTCGAGGGGAGCTCTGAGGTCCATGGGATCGACAAGTGCGGAGGAGACGGTGTCGTGAGCGATTTGTCCAGCAGGAAGAGGCCCGTTCTCACCGAGTCACTCAGCGACGCGGCACTCGGTGCGCAGCCTCAGAAGAAGATCACGCCGGTGCGAGTGTGGGCGGCAGTCGGCGGCGTGATCCTGGCGTTCCAGCTGTATGTGTGGATCCGCTGGATCAGCGGGCCCAACTTTGAGCGGGTCCCCGCAGGCCCGACCGACCCGCCGACGTTCATGAAGGCGATCCTCTTCACGTGGACAGCCGTAATCGTGGTCGGCCTGCCAATTGCCATCTGGTGGTTCCTCATTCGGCCGTGGCGCCGGGAACGGCGGATCACCCTCGACGGCATGCTCTTCGTGTCCTGCGGACTGCTGTGGTTTCAGGATCCACTGCTGAACTACTTCAACACGTGGAGCACATACAACACCTGGATGTGGAATATGGGCTCGTGGGTCCAGGACATTCCGGGTTGGGTGTCGTTCGGGGAACCGGGCGCCATGATGGCCGAGCCCATTCTGATGAACGCTCCCGGCTACTTCTTCGTCCTGCTGTGCACAATGCTCGGCTGCTGGGTTATGCGCCTGGCCAAGAAACGGTTCCCCAACATCAACACCCTCGGATTGATCGGGGTCGTGATCGCATGGACCTTCTTATTCGATTTCGTCATCGAGGGCATGTTCCTCATGCCGATGGGGCTGTTCACCTATCCGGGCGCCATCCAGGCGCTGTCGGTCAACGCGGGCACCTATTACCAGTGGCCGCTCTATGAAGGGCTGATGTGGGGCGGAGTCCAGGCCGGCCTGTGCTGCATGCGCTACTTCACCGACGACCGTGGCCGCACCTTCGTCGAGCGCGGCCTCGACCAGGTCCGAGGCGGATTAGTCACGCAGCAGCTGACCCGCTTCCTGGCGATCTTCGCCGCGTGCAGCGCATTCTTCTTCATCTTCTACAACATTCCGGCACAGTTCTTTGCCATGCACCAGGATCCGTGGCCGGACGACATCCTGAAGCGCTCGTACTTCCTGATGGGCATCTGCGGTGAGGACACGGATCGGCCGTGTCCCGACCCTGCGCTACCGATGCCCCTGACCAATTCCGGCTACATCAACCACGACGGTGAGCTCGTCCTCCCGGAGGGCGTGAAGCTTCCCGAGAACGTTCCACTGGAGCGAGGAAAGTAGATGCTGAACAGTACTTCTGCGGTCGTCACACCTGTTTCGGACGCGCCGTTCTACCGTGCGGTCGGCGACGAGGTGGAGGTCTTCCGCGCGGCGGCCCGCCGGGGGCTGCCGGTTCTTTTGAAGGGGCCAACTGGTTGCGGGAAAACAAGATTCGTTGAGGCGATGGCCCACCAGCTGGGTCGGGAGCTGATAACCGTTGCGGGCCACGAGGACATGACGTCGGCGGATCTCGTCGGCCGATTCCTGCTGAAGGGCGGTGAGACTGTCTGGGTGGACGGGCCGCTGACCCGCGCGGTGCGCGAGGGCGCCATCTTCTATCTGGACGAGGTGGTGGAGGCCCGTCAGGACACCACCGTTGTCATCCATCCGCTCGCCGATCACCGCCGTGAGCTGCCCGTCGACCGGCTCGGCACGACATTGCATGCGGCCCCCGGATTCCAGTTGGTGATCTCCTACAACCCCGGATACCAGAGCGTCCTGAAGAACCTCAAAGAGTCGACGCGTCAGCGCTTCATCGCCATCGAACTGGGCTATCCGTCACCCGACGTCGAGACCGAGGTGGTTGCCTACGAATCCGGGATCGATGTCGAAACTGCGCGTTCTCTGGTCAAGCTCGCGTACGCCATCCGGAACCTGGACGGCTCACCGTTGCGCGAAGTGTCCTCCACCCGCATGTTGATCCTCGCCGGCGGTCTCGTGGCCGAAGGGCTGAACCTGCGCAGTGCCGTCCACGCCGCCGTCGTTCAAGTGCTCTCCGACGATGCCGATGTCATTCGCGCCCTCGATGAACTCGTCAATACGGTCCTGCCTCAGACGTGACCGACGCTGCCCCGGGAAGCCCTGACCGGTTCCGGTTCCTCGCCACCTACGTCGCAGGCAGGTCCGTCGATGTCGCCGAAGCGCCTGCCGGCCAGTCCGCGCACACGGACGGCCGAGTCATCTTCGTCTCGGCAGGTCGTTCCGTCGAGGGGCAGCGTCGCGAGATGCTGGTCCAGGCGGCACTTCTCGGCGCCGGCAGCCTTGATCCGCGATTGGTGAAGGGACTGCGGGCGCGAGCCACGACGGCCCGCCGCTATCTGGCACTGGAAGGTCACCGGGTGCTCGCCGAACTCGGTCGACAGATTCCACTCGATGCCACGCTCCTTCCCGACGGACAGCCGAGCACCACGACCCCCGATGAGTCGCTGGACGTGGCGAAGACTCGAGCCAACGTTGCCGATCCCCCGGAGTGGTTCGGTGTGATCAAACCCTCCCGGTTGCTTACGGCGTCTGCCGGCCCGGGCGGGCAGCCAACCAATAAAGACCTCAAATTGCAGTTCGACCCCATCGGCCTCCCGGAGTCTGAGGCCGACGACGAGGACGAAGACGAGGACGGCGGAAAGTCCGGCGAGAGCAAGATTCTCAAGCTGTTCGAGAGCCCGATCTTCAACAACCAGTCGATGTCGGACTACCTGCGCAAGATGTTCGGCGGTTCACGCACGCCTGGAGAAGGCGCCGCGGGCGCCGAGATGACAGTTCGCTCCACCCGGCGGGTGCACGAGATCGGACCGAATGCCCGTCCGCTGCCCACCCGAATCCAATTCACAGATGACGGCAAACCCGGTGCGGCCGTAGGCGTCGGCGGCGCACTGTATCCGGAGTGGGATGTCTTCAATGACCGGTACAAGCCCGACTGGTGCCGGGTCATCGACTTTCCGCTGACCGTCGCCGCCGAAGTCACCGATGCCGGTGTCGCGCACGACGACGTGCTGCGCCGCCGGCTGGCCCGCGTCGGACTGGGCCCGAAGGTCCTGCGTGGCCGTGCCGACGGGGACGACCTCGATATCGAGGCGCTCATCGACCTTTTCGTCGATCTGCAATCCGGCTTCTCGCCACCCGAGCATGTCTACCTGGAGCGCCGCAAACTTGCGCGCAATCTCGGCGTGCTCATTCTCATCGACGCCTCCGGGTCCGCCGTCGATGCCGATTCCGACGGTCTCGCGGTGCACGACCACCAGCGGCGGGCGGCCGCCACCCTGGCCGTCACACTGGAACAGCTTGGTGACCGCGTCGCCGTCTATGCATTTCGATCGCAGGGCCGCCACGCCGTGCATCTGCCTGCCGTCAAGACGTTCGACCAAAGTTTCGGGGCCGTCGGGCGGGCCCGCCTCAACCAGCTCGAGCCGGCGAGTTATACCCGCCTCGGCGCTGGAATCCGTGGCGCTGGCGAGGTTCTCAAGACCGAAGCCGGCACCCCGAATCGCCTGCTGCTGGTCCTTTCGGACGGCTTTCCGTACGACGTCGGCTACGAAGGTCGTTACGCGGAATCCGACGCAAGCAAGGCCCTCGAAGAGCTTCGCGCCGACGGCGTCGCCTGCCTTTGTCTGTCCATCGGCGCCTCCACGGGAACCGATGTGCTCGTACGCGTCTTCGGCTCCGCCAGCTTCGCCAGCGCCCCGACCCTGGCCGACTTGAGCCCACAGATGGACGAGCTGTTCATGTCCGCTCTGCGCGAACTCGCCGCACCGACACCGTCACGAGGCTGAAGGATGAAGGTCTTGCTGACAGGAGCGTTGGGCAACATCGGCTTCTCCACATTGGAGGCGTTGCTCGTCGAAGGCCATGACGTCGTCGCTTTCGACCTCGAATCTCGCCGGGCGCGCCAGCTCGCATCCGGGTTCGGCGATCGGGTGCAATTCGTCTGGGGCGATATCACAAATCCGAAGTCGCTCCAACCCGCACTCGAGGGCGTGGACGCGGTGATCCACCTGGCCGCCATCATTCCTCCCTCGACAGAACGAGTGCCCGAACTCGCTAGGAAGGTGAACGTCGACGCCACGCGTACCCTCATCGCGGCGATGGAGGCCTCGCCCACGGCCAGCAGGCTCGTCTTCGCGTCGTCGGTGGGCATTTTCGGAGATGTCCAAGACCGCGAGCCGCCGCTGCGTGTCGACACACCCGTGCGTCCGACTGACGAATACGGGCGCCATAAGGCGGCGTGTGAGCAAGCCATCCGGCAGTCGCGGCTGCGCTGGAGCATCCTGCGGCTCGCCGCTGTGACGCCGATCCACTTGCAGGCACAAGACCCCAGCATCATGTTCGAGTTCAGCCCCGACGCCCGATTCGAGTTTCTCCATCCCGCGGATGCAGGAGTTGCCTTCGCCAGGGCCGTCGCCTGTGAGGAGGCGATCGAAAAAACGTTGTTCATCGCGGGTGGCGCGAGCTGCCGCATGACCTATTACGCCTTCACCAACGCACTCATGGGGGCAATCGGAATCGGCCCCATCCCAGTTGACGCCTTTGCGCGAACGAAGCCTGCTCGCTTCTTCGGCGACTGGGTGGACACCGAGGAGAGCCAGCGCCTCCTTCAGTACCAGAAACGGGGACTCGACGAGCAACTCGAAGACATGAAGAAGGACTTCGGCAAGCTGGTGCCGGTCATTCGCCTCGTTCGCCCGATCGCGACCTGGTTCGTGACCCGCAGCTCCGCACATCTCAAGGAGAACCGCCGTTCGCGTGTGGGCTGATTGGGCAGGCCAAAACGTGGCTGCGCAGATCGCGCTTATGCGGCGTCGCGGTCGACCAGCGCAATGCCGACGTTGACCTCGACTTCGCTGAGGTGTACCCGAATCCGCCCTGGCGCCGGCGGTGCCGTCGACCAATAGCGATGATCTGTCGGGGTGACGAATTCTGCGGTGTGTACGCCGTTTTCGGTTCCTGCGGTCACCGACCAGCCCGGCGACTCCTTGACGTAGTTGCAGTGTTCGCATTCGCCCAGCCCGTTCTCGGCACTGGTGGGTCCGTCGCAATGGCGGGGTTGGGCGTGGTCGCGTTGTCGTATCGGCGCATCGCAGTACGGCGTGCGACACGTCTGGTCACGCAGATCGATGAACCTCGCCAAACCTTTCGGGAAGAACCGCGACCGCGACTCCATCGCGACCAGTTGGCTCGACCTCGGGTGGCGGTAGAGCCGCCGCAGCGTGCATCGCGACCGCTTGTCGCTGACGGCCTTGCTGACCAGCCCGCGCGCCACCGAAGCGGGGATCGGACCGTATCCGCTGACGGTTGCCGGGACATCGTCGCCGCCCAGCAGAGTCTCATCGGTGATCACCAGGGCGACAGCAACCGGATCGGCCACATCGGCCGGTTGCCCCGTGACCCGCTCGAAGACGGTGTCGGCCATGACCTGGCCTCGTGATCGGTCATCGAAGGTGGTGTCGGCGGCGCGCTTCAGTGCCGCATACACCCCCACACCTTTGGCGACCGGCAGCAGGACGGTCACATAAGCCATTGAATCGGGTGCTGGACGAATCGTCACCGTGCGCTCGGATTCGGCTTTGGCCGCTCGATCGACCACCGACTGCGGATCGAGCCGGTAGGCGATCGCCTTGGCGTTGGCGGTGATCCGCGCATCGCCAAGGCCGTCGAGCTTGCTGACATCTGCACACATCTCGGCGTCCAGCGCTCGCCGGTCCTCGACCGTCAGGCACGCCGACTCCTTCACGATCAGCGTCGCCCGCCATTCCGACAGCACCCCGCATTCCAAGGCCGCCAAGGTATGCGGCATCTCGAACACCAGCGCCGTGGCGAACCCTAGATGACGACCGCCGCGCGCCGGAGAGTCGCGCCGCGCCAACGCGATCTCGCTGGCAAGTCCGCGGCACTGCTTGGCGCGGGGCACACCGGCGGCGGCGTCGGTGACGCGCCGCTTATCTGCCAATACCGCCGTCAGCCGCGCCTGACCAGCGGCAGCCGCGGACTTCACCCGCTCCAGGCGGGCGATCTCGTCGATCAGCTCCGCCTCGCCGCCAACCAAATCGAACATACTTTCGATATTATTTCGGTGCACTGACAAAGCGTGAGCGGCGAAGCCGACAGTTGGGAGTCGTGCCGCCCCGGGAGAGCCGTCTCAGCGCGCGGGCAGCTTGAGGACATGCTGAGCGATGATGTTGCGCTGGATCTCTGAGGTGCCACCGGCAATGGTGCCTGCGAAGCTGCCGATGTAGCGCGTGAACCAGCCCGCAGTGAATTGACCTGGGCTGTAAGGGTTGTACGGGGCGGTCATTGCGGGGTCGGCCAGACCGTCGGCGCCCGTCGCCTCCAACACATGCCGGTAGGCGTTCTGTTCGGCTTCCGACCCGAACACCTTGAGCACCGACAGCCCGGCGGTGTCGCCCTCCCCGCGCGCGGCTTTCGCCAACGCCGCAGATCCCATCAACCGCAGCGCCTGATAGTCCATAGCCATGCTCGCGTACTGATCGCGCTGCAAGGCGCCGACGGGACGATGGCTTTGCAGCGTCTGGCCCAACCGGTTCGCGAACTGCAGCCACATCATCGTGCGTTCGTGGCCGAGCGAGCCGTTGGCCACCTTCCAGCCACCGCCAAGTGGACCGACGAGATTCTCGGCGGGCACCACCACATCGGTCAGGAAGACCTCGTTGAAGTCGAGGTCGTCACGGCCGTACACGCACGCGAACGGCCTGCACGTCACTCCGGGGCTGTCGGTGGGAATCAGCAGTGCGCTGATCCCCTTGTGCCTCGGCGCGTCGGGATCGGTGCGGACGAAGGCGAGCAGCACATCGGCGTCGTGCGCACCCGACGTCCAGACCTTCTGACCGTTGACGACGAAGTGGTCCCCCTCCATCACCGCACGTGTCGACAGGCCTGCGAGGTCCGAACCGGCGCCGGGTTCGCTCATGCCAAGCGATGCGGTCATCTCGGCACGCAGAATGGGAACCGCCCACCGCTGCTTCTGTTCGTCGGTGCCGAACGACAGCAGCGAGGCCGCGATGATGCCGACGCCCTGTGGATTGAACGCGTGATAGATGCGCCGCCGGGACAGCTCCTCGCGGTGCACGAACTGCTCCAAGATGTTCGCGTTGCGACCGCCGAATTCCGGCGGATTACCCGGCAGCAGCCAGCCGTGCTCGAACTGCGTCCGCTGCCAGCGCCGCGACCATTCCGGCACGTGCGACGTCGAGCGTGAACTCTCTCCGGCCGCCTCTGCCTCGGCAGGCAGGTGTTCGTCGAGGAAGCCGATGAACTCGGCGCGGAAGGCCTCGACGTCGTCACCGAACCGCAACTGCACCGACCCAACATATCAAGTACTTAACATTTGGGTGGCGATGCGCTATGACTAGTGAGTGCTCGACGGCGAGAAGGTCTTGATCACCGGTGCTACCGGGAAGATCGCCTTTCCGATCGCCCGTGCGCTCGCCGAACGCAACGATGTCTGGGGCGCTGCGCGCCTGAAGCGCCGGGCCGACCGGGACAGACTCGTCGCAGCGGGCGTCACTCCGTTCGCCCTCGACATGGCCGATCCAGACTTCTCGACGCTGCCCGACGACTTCGATTACGTGTTCCATGCGGCGGTCGACACCGGCACCGATGACTGGACCAAATGCGTTCAGACCAACGCGCACAATTCCGGTGCGCTGCTTGCCCATTGCCGTTCGGCAAAAGGGTTCGTTTTCTGCTCCACGGGTTCGGTCTACGGCTATCAAGGCCACCGGCCGCTGCGCGAATCCGATCCGCCGGGGGTACCACTTCGACCCAACTACAGCTTCAGCAAGATCGCGGCCGAGTCGGTGTGCACGTGGGTCGCCGACCACTACGACATCCCGTTGACCATCATCCGCATCTGCTCGACGTACGGGCCCGAGGGCGGCGCGCCCGCCGACCGCCTGGGAATGATGTTGGCGGGCAAGCTTGTTCGTCTTCATCCCGACAAGCCCAACAACTACAACCCGATCTACGAAGACGACTACGTCGAACTAGGCATCCGCGCCATGGAGGTCGCAGCCACTCCCGCGATCGTCGTGAACTGGGCGGGCAGCGAGACCGTCAGCGCCGAGGACTACTGCACGTACATGGCCGAGCTGGTGGGCGTCGAGCCCGTCTTCGAATACACGCCCGATGCTCACACGCCGCTGTGGCCCGATGTCACTCACATGCATGAGGTGCTGGGCCGAACGAAAGTGCCTTGGCGCGAGGGCTTTCGACGCATGATCGCCGCCCGACACCCCGAAATCGATCTGGCTGAAGGACCGAATTGACTCTTCCAGGAATCCCATCAGACGACGTCGACGGAGTGCTCGCCGCGGGACGGGGCGAGATCGGCACCGTGTTCGTCTCGATGGCCCGCCGCCACCCCGACGGGCACGACGCCGAGTACCTGCGCTGGCACACCCTCGACCACCGTCCCGAGCAGCACCGACTGGCAGGCGTGCGCGCCTCCCTGAGGCTCGTGTCGACGCCCGACTGCCGGTCCGCACGGGCGCACAGCGACGAACATTTCGACGCGATCGACCATGTCATGTCCTACTTCTTCACCGATCAGAGCGGGCTGACGCCCTTCCTCGAACTGTCAACGGCGCTGGGCGGCGCCGACCGAAAGCTGCCGCTGCTGCCGCCGGTGCAGCGCGGCGTCTACGCAGTGGCGCAGAAGGTGGCCGCACCGCGGGTCAAGATCGGCGCCGACGTGCTGCCGTGGTGGCCGACCAAGGGGGTCTACCTACTGTTGGAGAAGGCCATGAACCCGCCCGCAGACCTCGTCGACGTCGACGGTGTCGGTGGCGCGTGGTCGGTGGCCAGCCAGGACGTCGACGGGCGCCTTGCGAGTGCGCGCGCCGGTCAGATGCTCACATACTGCTTCCTCGACGACGACCCGGTTGCGACCGCCGACAGGTTGCGACCGGTGCTCGCCGCGCGGTGGCAGCAAGACGGGGTCGAACCACTGCTCGCGGCACCCTTCTATCCTGTGGTGCCCTATCAGTGGGATCGCTATGTGCCGTAGGTGGTTTGAATGCGCATCGGCCTGATGGTGGGCTCCGACAAGGAGCGCTCACGAGCAGACCGCCTCAGCGGTCTGCTGGCCGACGGAAAGGCCGCCGAGGACGACGGTTTCGCGTCCTTCTGGATTCCGCAGGTGCCCGGATATCTCGACGCGATGACTGCCGTCGCGCTGCTCGGTCACGCCACCGACCGCATCGAGATCGGCACGGCTGTGGTGCCCATGCAGACCCGCCACCCGCTGATCCTCGCGCAGCAGGCATTGACCACCCAGGTTGCTTGTGCGGGCCGGTTCGCCCTCGGCATCGGCCCGTCACATCACTGGATCATCTCTGACCAACTCGGTCTGCCGTATGACAAACCGGCACGGCTGGTACGCGACTACCTCGATGTGCTGGACGCAGCGTTCGCCGGTCCTGGCGCCGTGGCCGTCAGCAACGACAGCTTTTCCGTGCACAGCCCGGTCGACATCACCGAGGCGTTCGGGGTGCCGGTGCTCGTCGCGGCTCTTGGGCCGGCGATGCTGCGAATCGCAGGCGCCCGCACCGCGGGAACCGTCCTGTGGATGGCCGACGAGCGGGCGATCGGCGACTATGTGGTGCCTCGCATCACCGAGGCGGCCGAATCCGCGGGAAGGTCCGGAACTCGCGTCGTGGCAGGCGTTCCCGTCGCTCTCTGCTCCGCGAGCGAGGTGGACGCCGCCCGCGCCTACGCCAGCGAAGTGCTCGGGCACGCCGACTTCTCCCCGAACTACGTGCGGTTGCTCGAACACGGCGATGCCGAAGACGTCGGAGACACGATGGCCGCGGGAGACGAGGCGGCCGTGCTCGCGCGTCTGCGCCGCTACCGCGATGCCGGCGTCACAGATCTAGCGGTCCGGGTGGTCCCACTCGGCGACGATGCGGAGCGGCGAAGCACATCGCGTCGGCGCACACAATCCTTCGTTGCATCGCTGGTTTCGGAATTCGCGTCGCTTGCGTAGATAGTTAGACATGCGTTAACTATTTCCCTCGGCCAATATGACTGCTAGGGTGCGGCTGTGGCAAAAAGCAATGCGGCAGCTGTCGCTGACGGTGGTCAGCGTCGCGCTTCATTTCAGCGAGCCCGCTCCACGGAGACCAAACGGTCGCTGGTGCAGGCCGCGATGGCGCTGTGGCGGACGAACGGTTACGCCAAAACGACGGTCGCCGACATCTGCCGGGCCGCAGGCGTCTCGCGGGCACTGTTCTACTTCTACTTCCCCGCCAAGGAAGACGTGATCTTCGAGGTCGGTCTGCTCTCCACCCGCGCCGCGCAGAAAACGGTGCACCAGAGCCTGACGGGTGACTACGACGTGCACACCGTCGTCGCAGGGGCGCTGCGTAGCTTCGAGCGCTCGATGGCGCGCAACCCTCGCGACCTGATCGTCGAGACGATCCTGGAGGGCTACCGCCAGGAGACTCGCATCCTGACCGGTGACCGTCCCGACGATGTCGACGCCGACATGTTCGGCGAGTTGTTCGCCAAGGCTCAGGCCGACGGCAAGCTCGCGGACCACATCGACGTGCCCCACCTGTCTCGGCTGGCCCAGATGCATGTCAGCGAGGGCGTACGGCACTGGGCGCTCGGCACGTTCGGCGAGCGATCCTTCGCCGAGGTGGTGGCCTGCGACATCGCCGCACTGGTCGCCGGATTCAATCAAAAGCCCTGAGTGAAGGAGATACACGATGGCGTGGGATTTCGAAACCGACCCTGAGTACCAGAAGAATCTGGACTGGGCAGATCAATTCGTCCGCAACGAGATCGAACCGCTCGACCTCGCCTTCCCTCACCAACAGTTCACGCCGCTCGACGACAACCGCCGCAAGGTCATCGATCCGCTCAAGGACGAGGTCCGCCGTCGCGGGTTGTGGGCGACCCATTTGGGACCCGAACTGGGCGGCCAAGGCCACGGACAGCTGAAACTGGCCCTGTTGAACGAGGTACTCGGCCGATCACAGTGGGCGCCAATTATATTCGGCTGCCAGGCGCCCGACACCGGCAACGCCGAGATCCTCGCGCACTACGGAACGGACGACCAGAAGAAGAAGTACCTGCGGCCCCTGCTCGACGGCGAGCTGTTCTCCTGCTATTCGATGACCGAGCCGCACGCAGGTGCCGACCCGACCCTGTTCACCACGCAGGCAGTCCGCGACGGTGACGACTGGGTGATTAACGGCTGGAAGTTCTTCTCCTCCAATGCCAGGACCGCCTCGTTCCTGATCGTGATGGTGGTGACGAATCCTGAAGTCAGCGCCTACCAGGGCATGTCGATGTTCCTGGTGCCGACCGACACGCCGGGCGTGAAGATCGTCCGCAATTTCGGCCTGCACGGCGAGCGCGAGGGCGAAGGCTCGCACGCGCTGATCCACTACGACAACGTGCGAGTGCCTGCCGAGGCTCTGCTCGGCGGAGAAGGTCAGGCGTTCGTCATCGCCCAGACCCGGCTCGGCGGCGGGCGCATCCACCACGCCATGCGCACCATCGGGCTATCGCGCAGTGCGCTCGACATGATGTGCGAGCGCGCGCTGAGCCGAGAGACGCAGGGCAGCAGGCTGTCCGACAAGCAGTTCGTCCAGGGCTACATCGCCGACTCGTACGCCCAGCTACTGCAGTTCCGGTTGATGGTGCTTTACACCGCCTGGGAGATCGACAAGTACAACGACTACAAGAAGGTGCGCAAGGACATCGCCGCGGTGAAGGTGGTGATGCCGACGGTGCTGCACGACATCGCATGGCGGGCGATGCAGATCCACGGCGCGCTCGGTGTCACCGACGATGTGCCGTTCATGGGAATGGTGACGGGTGCCGCGGTGATGGGACTGGCCGACGGCCCGACAGAGGTGCACAAGGCCACGGTGGCCAAGCAGGTGCTGCGCGACTACCGGCCAAGCAACGACATCTGGCCGACAGAGTGGATACCGCGCAAACGTGAAGCGGCGCAGGAGAAGTACGCCGAGTACCTCGAGCACGAAGTGGGCAACTTGTGAGTGACGTCATCGACACCGCGCGTCTCGCCGACTGGATGGACGCCGCGAGCCTGCCCGGCAAGGGTGAGCCGCTCAAGGCGGACTTTCTGTCGGGCGGAACGCAGAACGTCATCTACCGCATCCGTCGCGGCGACAACGACTGCGTGCTGCGGATGCCGCCGCCCGACGCCCCTCCCGACCGCGACAAGGGCATCCTGCGCGAGTGGCGGATCATCGAGGCGCTCGACGGCACCGACGTGCCGCACACCGCCGCGGTGGGGGTCTGTCCCGATCCTTCTGTCCTCGGCAGACCGTTCTACCTGATGGGGTTCGTCGACGGCTGGTCGCCGATGGAACTCGACGACCGGAAGTGGCCGGCACCGTTCGACACCGACCTGGCCGCACGCGGTGACTTGGCGTACCAACTCGCCGAGGGCATCGCGCTGCTGTCGAAGGTGGACTGGAAGGCCAGAGGTCTGCATGATCTCGGCAGGCCGGACGGCTTCCACGAGCGCCAGGTGGACAGATGGACCGGCTTCTTCGAGCGGATCAAGGGCCGCGAGATCCACGGCCTCACCGAAGCGACCGATTGGTTGCGCGCGCATAAGCCGCTCGACTTCGTCCCCGGGCTGATGCACGGGGACTACCAGTTCGCGAACGTGATGTACCGGCACGGAGCCCCTGCGCAGTTGGCCGCGATCGTCGACTGGGAGATGGGCACCGTCGGCGACCCGAAACTCGACCTCGGATGGATGGTGCAGAGCTGGCCAGCGCGCACGCGAGGAGCAGAAGGGGAAGGAGCCGCTGACTCGTCCGGAATGAGCTATGTCGACATGCGCGGAATGCCTTCTCGCACACAGGTGATCGACCACTATGCCAAGGTCTCGGGCCGTCAAGTCGACGACCTCGACTACTACCTGGTGCTGGCGAAGTGGAAGCTCGCAATTGTGCTCGAGCAGGGTTTCCAACGCGCAGGTGACAACGAGAAGCTGCTGGCCTACGGACCCGTCATCGTCGACCTGATGCGGTCGGCCGCCGACCTCGCCGAATCCAGCGATTACGCGTGATCCTTGCGGCCGTGTGCCCGGAGTACGGGCCGCCCGAGGTCGTCCGAATCGAGGAGCGGCCGTCGCAACCCCTCCAGAACGGTCAGGCGAAGGTGCGCGTCAGCGCCGCGGCGGTCAACTATCCCGACGTCCTACTCGTCGCCAACCAGTACCAGATCAGCGTGCCGCCGCCGTTCGTGGTGGGTAGCGAGTTCGCAGGCGTCATCGCCGAAGTCGCAGGCGAAGCGGGCGATCTTGTCGTCGGGGACCGGGTGACCGGAACTCAGATGTTCGGCGCATTCGCCGAGGAGGTCGTCGTGGCGGCCACTGCATTGAATCGCATCCCGCTCGGTGTCGAGGACCGGACGGCTGCGGCGTTCGGGGTGGCATATCGGACGGCGTACCACGCGCTACGGTCGGTCGCGCGAATAGATTCCGGCGACGCCGTGGTGGTGCTCGGGGCGGGTGGCGGCGTCGGCCTGGCTGCAGTGCAACTGGCAACTGCGCTGGGCGCCCACGTCACCGCCGTCGCGTCGTCGGCCGAAAAGCTCGACACAGCAACGTCATACGGTGCCCAACATGTGATCAATCACCGCATGGGCGATCTGCGGGCTGCATTGCGGGAATTCCTGCCCGGCGGCGCGGACGCCGTCATCGACCCCGTCGGCGGCGGCCTGTCCGAGCCCGCGCTTCGATCGTTGAGGCGCGGCGGCCGCTTCGTCACCGTCGGCTATGCATCGGGCGTCATCCCGGCCATTCCCCTCAACCTCGTTCTGGTCAAGGGTGTGCGTGTGCTGGGCTTCCAGTTTCGGGACGTCGCTCCCGGCGAATTCGCCCGTAACGAAGCGGAACTCGGCGAGATGTTGGCCACCGGCAGGGTGGCACCGCACATCGGCGCGGTTTACCCGCTTGCCGAAACTGCACGCGCGCTACGGCAGGTGGCCGACGGAAACGCCGTCGGCAAGGTGCTGATCGAGTTCAGCTCGCCGGAATGAGATCCGCGGCCACCGACGGCGTTGCCATCACACCGCAGCGGAACGTCTCAGTCGCGCTGACAGGTCCGGCGTCAGCGGCGGCGGTCAGCGCTTGGCTCTTGAACGCGCGCGCCGCCGCGCTCAGCCGATGCGCAACAGGTCCGACACTGTCGTCGAGTTCTGCGGGCAGGTGCTCGCCCCACAGGGTGACCTCGGTGAGGCCCTGCTCGAGTGCGCCGAGCACGCCGCGGCGCACCCGTTCGTCGCTCGCGAACAGGTCGGCGGCGACTGCCACCGTCTGCGGGTATGGACGGTCTTCCCAAAGCGCCAGTGCCGATTCCAGATCCGACGTCGAGACGCCCAGGATGTGCAGCGGCCGCTCGTCCGTGCGATCGACCAGCAGCACCGTGACGTCCCAGCCGGCCATCACGCGGTCATACATCCAGCCGCCCGCGAACTTGACGGCATCGGCCGCATTGGCCGCCACCACATCGAGCCGGTACCTCATGTCGAGCTCCGTGACGCCAAGTCGACGGCCAGCGATTCCGCGTACCCCTTGAACGCCTCGGTGAGCGGTATTGACGGGTCGAGCAGCCATAAGGTCTCCATTCCGTTGATGAAGGCGAGAATCTCGACGGCCTTGGTGGCCGCGTCACAATCCGGGCGGTACTTTCCGACCCGCTGACCGCGTTCGATGATCTCGGTGAGGATGTCGATGGCGGCGCGATATCGCTTGTGCAGGCGGTCGTGCAGCGGCGCGTCGGGGGCGATGTTCTCGACCAGGAGCACGGTGAACGTTCCGACGAGTTCGGGTGCCCGGTCGAATCTCGCGGGCACCCGACTAAGTTCGGTGATGAGGTCGCCCGACTCGTAGTCCGCGTGGATCGCGTCGTCTTCGTCGCGGGCGTCGAGCACCGCGTTCAGCAGCTGCTCCTTGGACTCGAAGTGGTGCAACAGCCCGGCTGGCGTCACCCCAACTTCCTTGGCGATCTGGGCGAGCGAGGTGTTGCGCCAGCCGTTGCGCGCCAGCAGTCGCTCGGCCACGCCGAGAATGCGCTGCCGACGGTCCTCGCCTTTGGCGAGAAGCGTTTCGTAGGGGCGCGGGGCTGCCACTGAACTCCTTCGGTCAACCAACCTAGTGAACACACAGTAGGTAGGTTCGCCCCCCGTGACAAGGGTCTCAGCGCAAAAATGTTTTGGTTGCGATCGAGTCCCAGGTGAGGTCGTTTGTCAGGTCAATAGCACCAACGGGGCGTCAGGCGATGAGCTCTACCAACGTCGCGTTAGCCGTACCGCCGCCCTCGCACATCGTCTGCAGTCCGTAACGAATCCCGTGGTCGCGCATGTGGTTGAGCATCCGCGTCATCAGCACCGCACCCGAAGCGCCGAGCGGATGGCCCAGCGCGATCGCACCGCCGAGCGGGTTGAGGCACTTCTCGTCGGCGCCGGTTTCCGCCAGCCACGCCAGCGGTACGGGGGCGAACGCCTCGTTGACCTCGAACACACCGATCTCGTGGATGCCGACGCCCGCCTTGTGGAGCAGCTTCTGGGTGGCCGGAATCGGGCCGGTCAACATCAACACCGGGTCCGCTCCGGTGACGGCGCCGGCGCAGTACCGGGCGATCGGGGTGAGCCCCAACGCGAGCGCATTGTCTTCGGCCATCACCAGTAATGCCGCGGCGCCGTCGGAGATCTGTGAGGAGTTGCCCGCGTGGATGACGCCGTCGTCGGTGAACGCCGGGTTGAGCCCGGCGAGCTTCTCGACGGTGGTTCCGCGCCGGACACCCTCGTCGGCGACGACGGGTTCGCCGCCGGTGAAGACGGAGATCATCTGGCTTTCAAAAGCCCCGCTGTCCTGCGCGGCGGCGGCGCGTTCATGCGACTGCGCCGAGTACTCGTCGAGCCTGGTGCGGGAGAACCCCCACTTCTGCGCGATCAACTCGGCGGAGATCCC
>NZ_JAVHWK010000192.1:0-3410 GCF_032159775.1 Mycobacterium sp. | reverse complement strand
TGACCGCGTTCCGCCGCAAGATCGGCGAGAAGGGCTGGTTCGGGCTGAACTGGCCGACCCAGTACGGCGGCCTCGGCCTCACCCCGACGCATCAGCACCTGCTGATGAGCGAGTTCGAGTACGCCGGTGTGCCCGGACCCGACCTCACGGTGACCTCGATCGCGCCGATGATCATGCGGCACGGCACCGAGCAGAACAAGAAAGACTTCCTGCCCGGAATCGCCAGGGGTGAGATCGTCTTCGCGCTCGGCTACTCCGAGCCCAACGCCGGCACCGACCTGGCCGCGCTGCGCACCCGCGCGGTCCGCGACGGCGGCGAGTGGGTGATCAACGGGTCGAAGATCTGGAACAGCGGGGCCCAGCGGTCGACACACGAATGGCTCTGTGTGCGAACCGATCCCGATGCCCCGCGGCACCGCGGAATATCGGTGATCGCGGTGCCGGTGGACAGCCCCGGCATCGAGATCCACCCGCTGATCGCCTGGTCGGGATACCGCACCAACGAGACCTTCTTCAACGATGTGCGGGTGCCGGTGACGAACCTGATCGGCGAGGTCAACGCCGGCTGGACCTACATCACCGGCGCTCTGGACCTCGAGCGCGGTGCATTGACCAATGCCGGTGACCTGCGGCGCGCGCTTGACGACCTGATCGCGATGGCGGGTTCACCGGAACCGGCGTTCCGCCGCCGCCTCGCGCAGGCCGAGGCCGACGTCGAGGTCGCCAAGCTGATGGGCTACGAGGCGGCGTCTCTGCTCGACAGCGGTCGCATCCCCAGCATCGAGGTCAGCGTCGAGAAGATCTTCACCAGCGAGCTGCGGCAGCGGATCGCCGACCTCGCCATCGACGTCCTCGGGCCGGACGGTCTGCGCGTCGGCAACTTCTTCGAGCGGCTGTACCGGGTTTCGCCGCTGATGCGGTTCGGCGGCGGCACCAACGAAGTGCTGCGCGACGTCATCGCCCAGCGTGGCCACACGATGCAGTCGTACGGTCGGTGACGCCATGCGGGTGATTCCCTCACAGGACGAGCGCGATCTGGCCGCGATGTGCCGCAGCGTGCTGGCCGCCGACTTGGAGCCGGACGCGCAGTGGAAGGCGCTAGCCGACGCGGGTGTGCTGGGGCTGCCTGTCGACGGTGGCCTTACGGATGTAGGCATCTTCTGCGTCGAAGCGGGAAGGGCATTGTGCCCCAGAGTCGTTCAGAGCACGATGTATGCGGCGTTGGCTATCGACTGGCTCGGCGTGGGGTCGGACTGGCTGCCTCGGCTGACCTCCGGCGACGCGCGCGGAACCTACGCGCTCTTCGACCCGCGAGACGCATCCGTCGGCTTGACGGTGAGCGGAGCCGCTGACTTCGTTCCGGATGCCGATGTCGCCGACGTGATCATCGCCTCGACGGAATCAGGTGTGGTGACCGTCGATACGTCCACCGGCGTCAGCGTCGAGCCCGTCCCCATGATGGGCGGGTATCCGGCGTTCAGCGTGCGCTTCGATGACGCCGCTGCTGGGGCCGACGTCGACCCGGCCCGACTACGGCGACTGGCCAATGCCGTTGTCGCGCTTGACTGTCTGGATCTGGTCGGGGTCGGTGAGGCGGTGGTCCAGCGCACCGTCGAGTATACGAAGATGCGCGAGCAGTTCGGCAGGCCGATCGCGTCGTTCCAGGCAGCGCAACACCTGGTCGCCGACATGCACATCGCACTGGCGGCCGCCCGGCTCGCCGCGCAGTCGGCGGTGTTCTGGATAGGCAAGGGCAGGACTGCGACGCGGGAGACTGCCGTCGCACGGATACGCGCGGCCGAGGTCAAGAGGATCACACTTGACGCCCATCAACTGCATGGCGGCATGGGATACGTCGTCGACACCGGTCTGTACAAGTTCTCCGAGCGCGCCCGCATCTTGTCGACAATCGGCGGGGGAGCCGACATCGCCGCGAATTGGCTTGAGAGCGAGATGAACTGGGAGCCTGCGCGATGACCGACAGCCTCATCGATCCCGAATCGGCGGAGAAGATCGGCGCCGTGGTCGCGGTGGCGACGGGTGAGGTGTACCGGCGGGACTGGCAACGCTGGGCCGCCGCCGTCGGCGACCACAACCCGCTGTGGTTCGACCCCGACTACGCGCGCCGACACGGATACCGCGACATCGTCTGCCCACCGCTCTACCTGCAGTACGCGATCCTCGGCGTCGCGGCGCTCGGCGACCTGCGGCCGGACGGCTCGTCGGGTGCGGTGACGGGCAGCATGGCGTTCCCCCGGGCACCGCGGCGGATGGCGGGCGGCGAGAGCACGACGTTTCACCTTCCCGCCTATCACGGCGACGAGGTCGAGATGACGCGCACCGTCGACTCCGTCGTCGAAAAGGAGGGCCGATCAGGCAGGTTCGTGCTGGTGACCTGGCGCGCCGAATACCGCAACCAGCACCGTGACCTGCTCGCCGAAGCCACCACGTCGATGATCGCGCGGCCCGCATGAGCGTGTACTTCGAGGACGTCGACACGGGCGACGCGATCCCTGCGCTGACCGTCACTGTCGACGAGACGCAGATGTTCTTCTTCAGCGCAGCTACCTACAACGGCCACCGCATCCACTACGACAAGGAGTGGGCGCGCGACCGCGAAGGCTACGACAACGTGCTCGTCCAGGGCCCGCTGCAGGCGGCGCTGTTGTCACGGGCGCTGACGGACTGGATCGGCGGCGACGGGCGGCTGGTGGCGTTCTCGGTGCAGAACCGCGCGATCGCCTTGCCGGGCCAGGCGCTGACCTTCGGCGGGATCGTCACCGCGAAGCGCGAGCATGGTCTGGTCGACCTCGACATCTTCTGCAAGCGCGACGACGATGTGCTGATGCCGGGCACCGCGACCGTCGCACTGCCGCAGCGGGGTGAGTCGTGACCGGTCTGCGTGGTGAGGCGGCCATCGTCGGCATCGCGGAGCTGCCCGCCGAAAAGAAGCAGAGCGCCCCGCCGTCGTTCACGCTGGACCAGTACGCGCGGCTGGCGAAGATGGTGATCGAGGACGCCGGTGTGGATCCCGCTGTGGTGAACGGGCTTTCGACGCACGGCATCGCCGAGTCGACCATGTTCGCACCGGCCACGCTGTCGGAGTACCTGGGATTGCCGCTCGACTTCGGTGACCGCGTCGACCTGGGCGGTGCGACCGCGGCGGGCATGGTGTGGCGCGCCGCCGCAGCCGTCGAGCTGGGACAAGTCGATGCGGTCCTCGTCGTCATGCCGGGCTCCATGGAGGTTCCGCGGTCGGAGGCGAAGCCAGCACGGACGCCGAGCTGGTTCGGGGCGTCGAGCAACAACTACGGCTCCCCGCAGGCCGAGTTCGAGATTCCGTACGGCAACGTCGGGCAGAACGGACCGTACGCGCAGATCGCGCAGCGGTACGGCCACGAATTCGGCTA
>NZ_JAVHWK010000187.1:0-25712 GCF_032159775.1 Mycobacterium sp. | reverse complement strand
CGACCTCCTCCCGTTCCAGCGGCCGGCCGGTGTCCAGCCGCGCCAACAGCAACATGTCCCCGACGAGCTGCGTCATCCGTTCGGTTTCGGATTCGACGCGGCTCATCGCGTGGGCGACGTCCTCGGGAAGATCCTCTCGTTTGCGTTGCGCCAGTTCGGTATAGCCTCGAATCGCGGCCAGCGGTGTGCGCAGTTCGTGGCTGGCGTCGGCGACGAACTGGCGCACCCGCATCTCGCTTGCGTGTCGCGCCGACAGCGCGCCCGCGATGCGGTCGACCATGCGGTTCAGCGCCGAGCCGAGCTGACCGATCTCGGTATGTGCACCCGCCGGATCGACCTTGACGATGGGACTGGGAAGACGAACCTCACCGCGGTCGAGCTCCAGATCGGCCACCTGGCGCGCGGCAGCGGAAACCGTTGCCAACGGCCTGAATTGGCGCCGGATCACCAGAATGCCCGCCGTCGCCGCGGCGACCAGTGCGATGACGCCGACGATGCAGAACATCGCCAACACCCACAGCAACGTGTCGTCGACATCGGAGGTCGGCAAACCGACCACGATCGTCTCCTCCGGGCCGCGGGAATGGTTGCCCACCACCCGATAGCTGCCGAGACCGTCGAGGTCGATCGTCGTCGGATAGCGATTCGGGGCGATCTGCGCCAGTTGGGTGGTTGCAGCGGCACTGAGCCCGGCTCGGGCGCCGTCCGCGGTGATCACGCCCGCGTCGACGGGGACACCCTGTGCGATGACCGCGCCGACCGTCCGGGCGGCCTGGCCGGGCGCGTTGAGGAACGAGGGGCCGGGACCGTCGTCCTCGCGGATGATGATCCGCCGCGGATGGTCAGGCCGTGGCGGCCCGAACGGCGGCCCCGGCATCCCTCGCGGAGGCCCGAAACCGGGCGGCGGCGGCGGGCCGAGCTCGAAGATCACCGCCGAGCGGCGACCGGCCTCGATCACCTGCTGATCGAGTTGATGCATGAGGAAGCGTTGCAGCGCGAACTCGGTGGCGACGCCGATGAGTGCACACACCACGGCGAGCAACGCCACCTGGGTGACCAGAAGCCGGGCGCGCAGGGACCACGACCGGGGTGAACGGATGCGCCTGCGCAGGCCCGGACGGTCAGCCTGCGGGCTTGAGGACATACCCCGCCCCACGCAGCGTATGAATCATCGGTTCCCGGCCGCTGTCGATCTTCTTGCGGAGGTAGGAGACGTACAGCTCGACGATGTTGGATCGGCCGCCGAAGTCATAACTCCACACCCGGTCCAGAATCTGCGCCTTCGACAGCACTCGCTTCGAGTTGCGCATCATGAACCGCAGCAGCTCGAATTCCGTGGCCGTCAAGAGGATCGACTCACCACCGCGCGTGACTTCGTGGCTGTCCTCATCGAGGGCCAGGTCGCCGACGACGATTGTGGCGCCGCCCGTCTCGCTGGTGACACCGGTACGTCGCAGCAGCGCCCGCAGCCGAAGGACGACCTCTTCGAGGCTGAACGGCTTGGTGACGTAGTCGTCGCCGCCCGCGGTCAGTCCCGCGATCCTGTCCTCGACCGAATCCTTCGCCGTCAGCAGCAGCAGCGGCAGATGCGGCGTCCGCTCACGCAGCCTGCGCAACACATCCAGGCCGCTCATATCCGGCAGCATCACGTCGAGCACGACGACGTCGGGCGGACTGTCCTTGGCCAGTGCGATCGCGGTCTCACCGTCGCCCGCGGTCTGGATCTCCCAGCCCTCATACCGCAGCGCCATCGATACCAACTCGGCGAGCACGGGCTCGTCGTCGACGACCAGCACGTTGATCGGCTTGCCGTCGGCACGGCGCATCACGATGCGCTCGGGATCATTGGCGTTCGCGGTCACAGAGATCCGATCCATTCACCCACGCCGCCCATTATTCGCCGAGGCCGTGAGCACACGCTGTGCCGTTTCTGTGCGCGCACTGTGAAAGCAACCTACCCATGGGATGCCGACGCAGTTCACAGCCGGCACACAAGTGGTCGCTGCACAGTGGTCAGGTGATGTCTCAGACTGAAGAAGAGCAGGGGGCACGGCGCTGGGGCAAGCGTCAGACCCTGAGTGCCGTGGCCGTGGCGGTGGTGATCGGCGGTCTCGGCGGCGCCGCCGTGTACGCAGCGACAGCGGGCTCATCGCACACCATGGCAGGCGCAATGCACGGACCGATGCACGGCCCGCCGCCGGGAGCCCTTGCGGCGCCCGTACCGGCCCAACCGGCGGGAGTGCTGCACAGCGAGTATGTCGTCTCGGACGGGCAGGGCGGGTTCAGCACCAAGATGACGCAGACAGGCACCGTCGACGAGATAACGCTGTCGTCGCTCGTGGTACGCAGCGACGACGGGTACACGCAGATCTATGCGTTTCCGTCGTCGGCAACCGTGCCCAAGCCGTCGCTGGCGGCCAACGACACGGTGACAGTGCAGGCCACCAGGACGGGTCCGACGGTAACCCTCAACAGCATCGGGGAGGGTTCACCGCACGGGAGTTGACCGGCGCCCGTTGCGTTTACGGCCCGAAGCCGTCAGGCACCTCGGCGGTCACCTCGGGAACCGCCACTGAGGTCGGGATTTCGGTGGCCGCCTTCTCGAGCGTGCTCGTCTCCCCCAGCGTCATCTCGGTCCCCGGGCCGGAGACGAAGGTCGCCGAGCTGCTGTCGTCGCTCAGCGCCGCTGTCAAAGTTCCCATCGCGACCACCGCGCTCGCACCGATGGTTGCCGACGCCAGTTTCATCTTCCTGGAAATCATCTCTGACCACTCCATTTCGGTCTGGTCAGCCGTCCCTTCCAGCTGGGACGGCCGGTCGAACAGTGCCGGAGAGGCAGCTTCGGACCTCTCCTGCGTACTGCATAACCGGAAGGGTCAAAGGTGAAACCTGGGTCGGTAAGTCAGTCTGGGGCTACTCGGCGGCCTTCTCCTCGGCGGGCAGCGGCGCCGGGCCCTTGATGACGGGTACCGCCATGGATGTCGCCTCGACAGTGTCGTCCTTGCCGGCTGCGGTCGTCGTCGCGGCCATGGTCATCTTGCCCGCTGCGACGCTTTGGGTGTCAGACGGTTGCTGATGGATGCTTACCGCGAGCGCTCCCATCGTCACCATCGCGCTACCGCCGACAATCGCGGCCAACAGTTTCGCCGTGTTCCAGTTGTTTGAATCCATTGTCACACTCCATTTCATGGCCGTTGCCGTTTCGCCCCTGCGGTGCGGCGAACCGTGAAAGTGCAGGTAAAACCCAGTTAACTCGCGGTTTCTGTAGCTAGGCTTACGACCGGGTAGGAATTGGCTAGCCACGTGACGCGTCGCGTTCGCCGCTTCACAGGCTGGCATCTCATACTCTGTGCGCATGACAGCCGGGGAACCTCGCCGATGACGCGGTTCCTGGCGCGACGCCTGCTCAACTACGTGCTGCTGCTGATCTTGGCGTCGTTTTTGACGTTTGCTCTCACATCGTTTTCGTTCAAACCGCTCGACAGCCTCGAATCGCGCAATCCACGCCCGCCCCAGGAGGTGATCGAGGCGAAGAAGGCCGAACTGAACCTCGACAAGCCGGTTCCGATGCGTTACGCGCAGTGGGCATCCGGCGCAGTGCGCGGGGACTTCGGCACGACCATCACGGGCCAACCCATCTCGGCGGAGCTCGGCCGCCGAGTCGGGGTCAGCCTGAGGCTCCTCGTCGTGGGCGCGGTGCTCGGGACCGTGATTGGTGTGGTCGTCGGCGCTTGGGGAGCGATTCGGCAATATCACCTCAGCGACCGGGTCATCACGATCGCGTCGCTGTTGTTGTTAAGCACACCGGTTTTCGTCATTGCGAGCTTGTTGACCCTCGGCGCGAACGGGGTCAACTCGGTTCTGGGCGTGCAGGTCTTCGAATACATCGGGGAGACATCCCCGGATGCGGTGGGCGGCGGATGGAACCAGTTCGTCGACCGGATACAGCATCTGGTGTTGCCGACGTTCACTCTCGCGCTGATGGGCATCGCCGGCTACAGCCGTTATCAGCGCAATGCGATGCTGGATGTGCTCGGTCAGGATTTCATCCGTACCGCGCGCGCCAAAGGCCTGACGCGGCGGCAGGCACTGCTGAAGCACGGGTTGCGCACCGCGTTGATCCCGATGGCGACGCTCTTCGCCTACGGCATAAGCGGATTGGTGACCGGAGCGGTGTTCACCGAAAAGATCTTCGGCTGGCACGGTATGGGTGAGTGGGTGGTGCAGGGCATCGCCACCCAGGACACCAACATCATCGCCGCCGTGACGGTCTTCACCGGCGCCGCCGTCCTTTTCGCCGGGCTGCTGTCTGACGTGATCTACGCGGCGCTCGACCCGAGGGTACGGGTGTCATGACGGAACCGGTCACCACTGAGACCGCGACGACGGCGAGGTCGGGTCTGGACACCCACGGGTTCGCCTCGCGCCGGACCCTGGTGTGGCGCAGGTTCTTGCGGAACAAACCGGCCGTCGTGTCCCTGGTCTTGCTTGTGTTGTTCTTCGTCGGGTGTTACGCGCTGCCGCCTCTTCTGCCCTACAGCTACACGGATCTGGACTATTACGCCCTGCAGCAGCCGCCCAGCGTCGACCACTGGTTCGGCACCAATGCACTGGGCCAGGATCTGTTGGCGTTGACGCTTCGAGGGATGCAGAAGTCGATGCTGATCGGTGTGTGTGTCGCCCTCATCGCAACGGTGCTCGCTGCGACGGTCGGTGCGATCGCCGGTTATTTCGGTGGCTGGCGGGACCGCCGGCTGATGTGGTTGGTGGACCTGTTGCTGGTGGTGCCGAGCTTCATCGTGATCGCGATCGTCACGCCGCGACTGGGATCGTCGGATCGTGTCTTCTGGCTGATCCTATTGTTCTCGGTGTTCGGCTGGATGATCAGCTCGCGCATCGTCCGGGGTATGACGATGAGCCTTCGGGAACGCGAGTTCGTGGTGGCTGCCCGCTATATGGGCGTGCCGAATTGGCGAATAATCGTTCGGCACATTCTGCCGAATGTCGCATCGCTGCTCATCATCGACACCACCCTGAATGTCGGCACCGCAATCATCGGTGAGACCGGTTTGAGCTTCCTGGGTTTCGGTATCCAGCCCCCCGACGTTTCACTGGGCACGCTGATCGCCGACGGCACGAACTCGGCCACGACGTTTCCCTGGGTCTTTCTCTTTCCGGCGGGAGTTCTGGTGCTGATCGTGCTGTGTACGAACCTCATTGGTGACGGGATTCGCGATGCGCTGGATCCGAGCGCACGGCCGTTGCGAAGGAAACGTCAGTGAGTCTCCTGGAAGTGGCCGCTCTCTCGGTCACCTTCCCCACCGAAACGGAGCGGGTCGCGGCCGTTCGCGGGCTGGACTACCACGTCGACGCGGGCGAAGTCGTCGCTCTGGTCGGCGAATCCGGCGCGGGCAAGTCTGCGGGCGCGATGGCCGTCGTCGGCCTGCTGCCGGAGTACGCCGAGGTTACCGGTTCGGTTCGGCTGCACGGCGACGAGTTGCTCGGCCTTTCCGACCAGAAGATGTCCCGGGTTCGGGGCAAAACCATCGGCACGGTGTTTCAGGATCCGATGTCGGCACTGACACCCGTCTACACCGTCGGCGACCAGATTGCCGAGGCCATCGAGGTGCACAACGGCGGCACGACACGCAGGGCCGCGCGCAGTCGGGCGATCGAATTGCTGGACCTCGTCGGCATCGGCCAGCCCGAACAGCGGGCGCGCGCATTCCCGCACGAACTGTCCGGCGGCGAGCGCCAGCGTGTCGTCATCGCCATCGCCATCGCCAACGATCCCGACCTGCTGATCTGCGACGAGCCCACCACCGCACTAGATGTCACCGTGCAGGCGCAGATCCTCGACGTGCTGAAGACCGCACGGGACGTCACCGGTGCCGGCGTGCTGATCATCACCCACGACCTCGGCGTGGTCGCCGAGTTCGCCGACCGCGCCATCGTGATGTATGCCGGTCGCGCGGTGGAGGTCGCCTCGGTCGAACAGCTGTATCGCGACCGCCGGATGCCCTATACCGTCGGGCTTCTCGGATCGGTGCCCCGACTCGACGCCCCGCAGGGCGCTCGGCTGGTACCCATTGCCGGCGCTCCCCCGTCGCTTGCGGCGTTGCCGCCCGGATGCACATTCGCACCGCGCTGCCCGTTGGCGATCGACGACTGCCGCATTGCCGAACCCGAATTGATCACGGTCGGCACCAACCACACCGCAGCCTGTATCCGGACTAAGCAGGTGACCGGTCGTAGCGCGGCCGAGATCTACGGCGTCTCCACCACGCCGAACGACGGCGATCGGCAGAAGACTGACCCGCCGGTGGTGCTGCGCGTCGAAAACCTCACCAAGACATTCAAACTCACTAAGGGCGTGGTGCTGCGCCGAACCGTCGGCGAGGTGCGTGCGGTCGACGGGGTGAGCTTCGAGCTTGCGCAGGGACGCACGCTGGCCATCGTCGGCGAGTCGGGATCGGGCAAGTCGACAACGCTGCACCAGATCTTGGACCTGACCGCCCCGCAGTCGGGTTCCATCGAAGTGCTCGGGGCTGACGTGGCGACACTCAGCAACCGTGCCCGCCGTGCCCTACGCGGCGATATGCAGGTCGTGTTCCAGGACCCGGTCGCATCGTTGGACCCGCGGCTCCCGGTATCCGAAGTGCTCGCAGAACCACTGTCGGCCAATGGCTTCGACAAGAGACGCGTCGACGACCGGGTCTCAGAGTTGCTGCAGATCGTCGGGATGCGAAGGGCTGATGCCAATCGGTATCCGGCGGAGTTCTCCGGCGGCCAGAAGCAGCGCATCGGTATCGCCCGCGCATTGGCATTGCAACCCAAGATCCTCGCACTCGACGAACCGGTGTCAGCGCTGGACGTGTCGATCCAGGCGGGCATCATTAACCTGCTTCTGGACCTGCAGGACCGGTTCGGGCTTGCCTACCTGTTCGTCTCCCACGACCTGTCCGTCGTCAAGCACCTAGCCCACCGGGTAGCGGTGATGTTCAAGGGCAAGATCGTCGAGCAGGGCGACGGCGACCAGGTGTTCACCGACCCGCGCGATGAATACACCCGCAAGTTGCTGGCCGCAGTGCCTCGACCGGAGCCGAACCGCGGCTAGAGTCGGTGCGATGATGCTCCGACGCTTAGCTGCGGCCCTGATGGTCGCCGGTCTCACCATCGCCGGTTGCTCGAGCGGGGACAAGGAGGCACCGCCCGCGGGTGGTAACGCCGAGGTCGGCAAGACCAACGACATCAACCCGCAGGATCCCGCGACGCTACGCCAGGGCGGCAACCTGCGGTTGGCGATGGGCGGATATCCATCGAACTTCAATTCGTTGCACATCGACGGCAACGAAGCCGACACCGGGGCGATGCTGCGGGCGACGATGCCCCGTGCGTTCCGCGTCGGCTCGGATGGATCGACAACGGTCAACACCGACTACTTCACCAATGTCGAGTTGACCGGCGAAAACCCTCAGGTCGTCTCCTACACCATCAATCCCAAGGCGGTCTGGAGCGACGGCAGCCCGATCACGTGGGAAGACATCGCATCTCAAATCAATGCGACCAGCGGTAAGAACAAGGACTTCCGCATCGCCAGCCCCAACGGCGCCGACCGCGTCGAAAAGGTGACGCGTGGCGTCGACGACCGTCAGGCCGTCGTCACCTTCGCCGCGCCGTTCTCGGAATGGCGCGGCATGTTCGCGGGTAACACGATGCTGCTGCCCAAGAGCATGACGTCAGACCCCGAGGTGTTCAACAAGGGGCAACTCGACCGTCCCGGGCCGTCCGCCGGTCCGTTCGCCGTCACCGACCTGGACCGCACAGCACAGCGAATCACGTTGAAACGCAACCCTAAATGGTGGGGCACCCCACCACTGCTGGACAGCATCACCTACCTGGTGCTCGACGACAAGGCGCGCATCCCCGCCCTGCAGAACAACACCATCGACGCTACCGGTGTCGTGTCGCTTCCCGAGCTGACCACTGCGCGCAACACCGCAGGCATTTCCATTCGGCGAGCGCCCGGCGCGAGCTGGTATCACTTCACGTTCAACGGTGCGCCGGGGTCGCTACTGGCAGACAAGGCGCTGCGGTTGGCGGTCGCCAGGGGTATCGACAGGCAGGCGATCGCCAACGTCAGCCAGCGCGGGCTGGTTGACACGCCGGTGCCGCTGAACAACCACATCTTCGTCGCGGGCCAGGACGGCTACCAGAACAACAGCGGCGCCGTGGCATACGACCCGGAGAAGGCCAAGCAGGAACTCGATGCGCTGGGATGGCGTCTCAACGGGCAGTTCCGCGAAAAAGACGGCCGCCAGTTGGTGATTCGCGATGTGCTCTTCGATGCGGACACGACAAAACAGGTCGCGCAGATCGCGCAGAACAGCCTCGCCCAGATCGGCGTGAAGCTCGAACTCGACACGAAGGGCGGCACGGGCTTCTTCAGCAACTACATCATCCCCGGCGACTTCGACATCGCTCAGTTCAGCTGGGTCGGCGACGCGTTCTCACTGTGCTGCCTCAACCAGATCTACACCACCAACGCGGACAGCAACTTCGGCAAGATCAGCAGCCCGGAGATGGACGCCAAGGCGGAGCAGACGTTTGACGAACTCGATCCCGCCAAGGCGCGCAAGCTGGCCAACGAACTCGACAAAATGATCTTCGACATCGGATTCAGCCTGCCGCTGTTCCAGTCGGCGGGCAACGTCGCTGTGCGCGACACCCTGGCGAATTTCGGTCCGGCAGGCATCGGCGACCTTGACTACACCAAGATCGGCTTCATGAAGTAGACGGCTGCGCCGACCTCGGACACCTATGAGTCCTCATTGCGGACTCGTTGCACCCACGGGTCGGCGAGCATCGCCGTGACAACGTCCACTACTTCGGCGTCTGGACCGAGGTTGCGGCCCGCCAGCTGCCGAATGACCTTCTCGATCCGCTGCAACAAGCCGCGGAACGCATCTTCGGCCGCTTCCGCGTAAACTGCGGCCGCGCCGCGGGGCGGCGAATTGATACCGCTTGTGGCGCTTCGCGATTGGTTGGACAGGTACATCGCATGGTCTCGTACCGCCGAGACCAGGGTCTGAATCAGAGCGATGTCGATCGGCATCTCGGGGCCGCGGCCACTGACCATCTCGACTTCAAGGACATAGTCGATCTGGTGCAGCGCGTTGAGCGCGTTCTCGATATGGCCTGTCTCCGAGCGCAACTCGACCGGAGGCACCGGAATCGACAACGGCTGCAAGGCCATGTTGCGCGCGAATTGAGTCTGCGCGTCCTGAATGGCGTCGCCCGCAGCTGCATACGCTCGCGCCACCTCGGCGTCCGCGGCCTCGCGCACCGCCGCCGCCTCCCCGGCAGCCCAACCTCGCGACGCGGCGATCTCCGCTTCCGCGTCTGCGCGCACCTTGGCCATCTCACCGCGGAGCTGCTGTGCCGCCTGCTCCGCGGCCTCGCTCGCGGCAACCCGCTCTGCAGTGCGTTGTTGAGCTCTCTTGTCTGCTGCGGCCGCCCGTTCGCGCGCCGCCGCGACCACAGCTTCGGCATCCGCGCGGACCTGCTCGAACTCCGCGCGCAACTGCTGCACCCCCTGCTCGGAGGCCTCGCTCGCGGCCGTGCGCTCGGTAGCCCGCTGTTGGGCGCGTGCCTCCGCTCCGGCTGCCCGCTCGCGCGCGGCCGCGATCTCTGCTTCGGCATCGGCACGCACCTGGTCAAGCTCGGCGCGCAAGCGTTGCACGGTCTGTTCGTGCGCCTGGTTTGCGGCCGCACGCTCGGCCGTTCGTTCAAGGTCGCGTTCGGTGACCTGCTGATGTGCTTTGCGGGCGGCAGCGCGCGCCTCATCGGCGATGCGCAATGACTCATCGGCCTCGACCCGGGCCGCCGCAGCCAACGCCTCGGCATCGAGTTTCGCCTGGTGCGCCTCGCGCGCACTGCCTTCTGCCATCCGCCGCCGGTGATCGGCCTCAACGAGCTGCATGACCGGCGAGAGCCGTTGTCTGGCTTGACCGTTTCGCGCCCGACGGTCGAGGAGTTGGCGCTCTGTCATCGCCGCGACCGCGACCAGCTCAGGCGGCGGGGTCTTGCCACGCTTCTTCGCGGCCGCAACGGCCTCGACCGCAGCGCGACGGGTCAGCGCCGCCCATTGGTCACCGTTGAGATCCTCGATGTGCTGCAACGTCGTCGTCATCGTTGGTGGCGCCGTCCATCAGCTGTCAGTTCGGCCGTCGGCTTCGGGCTTTCGTCGGTTGCCTGTTGCTCGGCAGCCTTGTCGTCCGGCGTGGTAACCGGCTCCTCCGTCGACGCCGGCTGCGACGCAGGCCCAGAGGCCTTCCCGCCCGCGGAAGGGCGCGCGCCCCCGGCGAGTTCGGATAGTGGACCACCCTGCTGGGCCATCACCAGAGCGAATTGATTCAGATGAACCGTCACAGCGTCGGCGAGGGTTTCGTCTCCGAGGCGCTCGGCGTCGCGAAGCAATCCGCGCAAGGTGGTCATCGCGAGTTCCGGGCCGAGACCGAGCGTGGCACCCTCGCTGGCCGCCGGTTCCACGCCCGCGGTTTTCACCAGCCACTTGAGCGTGTCCCAGCACTGCTGAGACGCCGTGGCATGCTGCTCGGCGTCGCGAATTTCTTGGTGGTGGCGCTCACGCTGCTCGAGCTCATCGTTGAGTCTTTTGCCCGCCCGTCGGACCGCATAGAGCACGGCGCACAGAACGATAAGCGCTGCGATCACTGCTGCCGCACCCGCGAAACCTGGCGAAACGACGAACTCGCGCAGCGGCACAGGAGACTCCATGGCCTGCGGAATGTTGGTCATCCGAATCATTCTCCCCGTAGCCGAAGTTCCAATCCAGCTGGCCTGCCGATGAGCGTCACGAAGTAACCCGCTGCACGACACGCGGAATCGCGGCCGGCAGCGCCGATTCGATGATCGCGGCGGCGCCGAGCGCCCCGACCAAGAGCCGGATTCCCAGGTTGGCAGGCACAGCGTCCAGCCGCTTCGCGCGGCCGGGCAGACCGCCGATGTTGCCGTCGTACAGCGCTTCGACGATGTCGAGTGCGGCGTGCTCGCGCACATCGATCGCGCTGTGACCCGCCGTCGCCAGCTCGACGAGAACCGATTCGGGAATCAGCGACACGATCTCCTGGGCGACCGCTCTTGGAGTGATCAGATCACGGCCACCGGAGATGACGACCGTCGGCCAGGTGAATTTCGGCATCTCGGCGGTCAGATCGTAGGGCTCGGCGTCGAATTCCAAAGGATGAGCTGCCATTTCACGGAACGCGGCCGCCGGGTCCAGCGGTTTACCGTCGGGCACCGCGCCGTAGTTCAATTCCAGAAAGCCGATCCGGCCCACAAGGTCGGGCTCGTGGCGATACGGCGCTTTGCGCTGGAGCAGGAATTTCGACGCCTGATCCAGCACCGTCCACAGTCCGCGCCGACCCTGCAAGAGAAGATCGAGTTGGCGCGTCAGAACCCCAGGTCCTGCCAGACCGTAAACCGCTGCGGTGAGCTGTCCTGCAGCGGGTGTCAAGAGCCCGTCACCGACGAGTTTTCGCACCTTGGGCGCCAGCTCCGCCGCCTCGGGGGCGTCTCCGTCCCACAAGACGCGGCGCGTTTCGACGCGCACAGCGTCGATGTCGTCGGCCGACAACAGCGGCGAGTCCAGAACCATCGCATGGACCCGATCCGGATGCCGCACACCGGTTCCCGCCGCAAGGTACGTGCCGTAGGAGGTTCCGTAGATCACCGCCCTGTCGACCTGCGCGTCGTCGAGGACCGCCGCGATGTCGTTCACGGCCTGGTCAATGGTGAGGGCGGCGGGCGGAAGATCGGCACCGCAGTCGTCGTGCCGCGACATTCCGACGCCTCGGTGGTCGATCATGATCACGTCGAAGCCCCTGGCTGCCGCGTGCCTGCGTAGCCCGCGATACAAGGCCACCGACGCGGCGCCGGGTCCACCCGGAATGATGACCAGCGGATTCGGCGATTTCCTACCGGTCCGGGCGTAGAACAGGTCGAACTGGTCGCGACCGTCCGGCGTGACCGGTCGCCGCACCGAACGCACGCCCGGCATCGCCGCCAGCTTGTCGTGCGCACGGCGACGCTTGGCGTTCATGGTCATCGCCAACCATTCTGCTCCCGGCGGTAATAGAGTCGCGGCACAGGTCGACGACGGGGACGCAGTGAACTTGGAGCAGTTCTTCGAACGGGCGACGCAGGCGTTCGAGGTGCTTGGCGTTTCGTCGATGGTGTTGGGCACCGGTTATGCCATCGGCCTGGCCCTCGTCACGTGGAAACGAGTCGGCGGGGAGCGGGCTTTCAAGACGCTGCGCAATGCGATCGGCGGCGCGATCCTGCTGGGACTAGAACTGCTCGTCGCCGCCGACATCGTCAAGACCGTCACGTCGAAACCATCGCTGACCGACGCCGCCATCCTCGGCGTGATCGTCCTCATCCGTACGGTGCTCAGCTTCACGATCGAGGTGGAGATCGACGGTGTCGCGCCGTGGCGAAAGGCACTGAAGACGGGTCCCGAGGTGCTGGCGCGGACCACTCGCGACGCGCGATCTCAGCCCGACACCCCTACCTGACGCCCGCGAATGAGGTCGGACGCTTTCTCACCGATCAGCACGCTCGGGGCGTGAGTATGCCCGCGGACGATCGCGGGCATCACCGATGCGTCGGCCACCCGCAGACCGTCGACGCCGCGCACCCGTAGCTGCGGGTCCACCACACTTGCGTCGTCGCTGCCCATCCGACAGGTGCCGACGGGATGATAGAGCGTCTGCGAACACGCGTTGATCGCCGTTTCGAAGGTTTCGTCGTCCAACGTCGTCGCGCCGACCGGGCGGGCGATCTTGCCGAGCACGCCGCTCATGGCGGGTGAACGGGCGATTGTTGCGCTGATTCGCAGTCCCGATATCAACGCGGCCCGATCCGCGCCGGCGTCGTCGCTGAGGTACTGCGGATCAATGACCGCCTTGTCCAACGGGTCAGCCGATCGCAGTTCGATGCTGCCGCGGCTGCGCGGTTTCACCAGGATCGGGCCCATCACAACCGCGTGCCGGTCGTACGGTTCTCCGATGCCCTCGTCGAAGAACGGCGCGGGCGCGAAGATGAGCTCCAGGTCCGGCACGTCGAGGTCCGGTCGGCTGCGCACGAAACCGTAGGCTTCCCCGACATTCGAAGTCAGCATCCCGCGCCGACGGACCAGGTAATTCAGCAGTTCCGCGGGCTTTTCCGCGGCCATCAACGTGTCGTTGGAAACGTCGAAGCCGATCGGCACCGCGAGGTGATCCATCAGGTTCTGGCCCACCTCGGGCACGTCGGCCACCACGTCGATGCCATGCTTGCCGAGCTGCTCGCGGTCACCGATGCCCGACAGCATCAGCAGCTGCGGGCTGTTCACGGCGCCGCCCGCCAGCACCACTTCGCGACGGGCCCGCACGACGCGGCGTGCGCCGAGCTGGCTGAATTCGACACCCACCGCACGCCGTCCGTCGAACAGCACGCGCGTCGCGGTGGCCTCGGTGTGCAGCGTCAGGTTCGGCCTGCGCAGCGCCGGTCTGAGGTATGCGTCGGCCGCGCTCCACCGCGCGCCCCTGCGCTGGGTGACGACGGTCTCGCAGAAGCCCTCTGGCGCATCACCATTGGGGCTTTCGACGCCATACCCGCATTCCCGCACGGCGTTCAGCCACGCTGCCGTGGAGCTGCGCGGGCTGCGCTGCGGCGAGATGACAAGCGGGCCGGCTTCGATCTTCGCGAAATACTTCGACACATGGGCGAAGTCCCAGTCCGCACCGGCAAGGGCACCCCATTCGTCGTAGTCGGCGGCGAATCCGCGGACCCACATCATCGCGTTCATCGACGACGAGCCGCCGAGCATTTTCCCTCGGGGCCAATAAATCTCCCGCCCGTCGAGCTGCTTCTGCGGCTCGGTTCGGTAATCCCAGTCGAGCTCGCTGCGAAAAAGCTTTGCGAACGCGGCAGGAATGCGGACGAACTTGTCCTTGTCCCTGGGGCCGGCCTCGAGCACCACGACCGATGCGGCCGAATCGGCGCTGAGCCGATTGGCCAGCACGGACCCGGCTGAGCCTGTTCCCACGACGATGTAGTCGGCTTCCACCCGCCGGAGTCTAGGAGGTGCCGCGTTCCTAGGCGGACAGTTCGATGTGGTGGGCGGCGCCGACGCTCTGATACCGCTGCGGGCTGCAGGTCAAAACGATGACCTGACCGTCGCCGCCCACCGCATCGAACACCGCACCCATTCTGATCAGCCGCTCCGGGTCGGTGAAACCCAACGCATCGTCGATGACGACCGGCACGCTGTCCTCCTTGGCGACAAGCGCAGCCCCGGCCAGCCTGGCGACGATGCCCAGCTGCTCCTTCGCGCCGCCCGACAACGACTCGTATGGCACGGTGCGACCGGACAGCGTGCGGCTGCAGATGCGCAGTTGGCTGTCGATCTCCACCTCGAACGTGGCCCCGAAGACGATCCGCCCCAACCGCTCCACCTGATTGCGGAACGGGTCGACGTACCGCAGCCGGGTCGCGTCACGGTGGCGGGCCATCACCGAGCGCAGCAACTGCGCAGCACGCGCCCGTCGGTGTACCCGCAGGTACTCGGCTTCTGCGTGCTCCCGTTCGGTCTCGGCGGCGTCGAGCTGGCACTTGCGGCCCTCGGTCCCATAAACCTTCAGCTGCGCGGCGACCAAGCGCAGGGCGTCAGCGATCTCGTCGTGGCGGTCACTCAGTGCGTCGACGCGGCGCAGCGCCTCGTCGAGGGCGGCGGCGACGGTATCGGGTGCGCAGCGGGCGAGCTCGCCTCCGAGGTCTGCGACGAGCCCCGTGGCGCGACGCGCCTTCTCCATATCGGATTCGGCTCTGACCAGAAGTTCGTCGTCGGACGCGGCGGCCCGCTGCTGCGCGAGGCGGTCCCGTCCGACGGTCAGCTCGGCGTAGCACGCCGTCCACTTCTCGCGGGCGACACTTGCCTGAGTGGCTCTCTCCCCCAACCGCTTTGCCGCCGCCTCGGCGACCTTGCGGTGCGTCTCGCAATCAGCGATGGCCTTCTGCGCAGCGGCGTTGGCTTCGTCGAGTTCCGCACGGGCGCTCGCAGTATCGCCTTGGGCGCTCGTTTCGCCCGTCGCTGAGGTTGCGACGCCGCGCAGCTCGGACAGCCGCGCGCGAAGCGCGTCGACGTCGTCGTCGCCGACGAGGCCGTGCGCTGTCGCGAGGCCCCTGTCCCGGGCACCGGCAAGCTCTCGTCGCCGCTCATCGGCGGCGCGAGCCCCTGCGACGTCGTTCACCTCGGCGACCGCCAGCACGTCGGCCAGCACCTGTCGAGCGGCATCGAGTGTGGCTTGGGTGTCGGCAGCGGGCGCACCGGGCACCACCCGTGCGGTCAGCACGCCGGGCACGTCGATATCCGTGGTCGTCGTCGCGTTCGCCGACCACCTGCCGCCGGCGCCCAGCGTGACGGCTTGGCCGTCCACCCGCAGCTCGATGTTCGCGACCGCGAGGACCTCGATGTGCGCCGACGCCAACTCGGCCTGCGCGGCTGCACGTTCCGCGGCCGCGGCGGCGGTCTCGATATCCCGCATCAGATCGTCGGTGAGCGCGATCGAAGCGAGGTCACGCTCGGCGTCCTCAACTTCGCGCAGTACCGCGTCGATCTTCGTTAGTCGGCTCGAGAGCCGTTGGGCTTCTCCGCGATCGGACAGCTGCTCGGCATCGCGACGGGCGGCCTGGAGGCGTGCCTGACTCGCCTGCAGTGCGGCCCGCGCGTCTTGGGCGGCGGTCTCGGCGGCTTCTTGAACCTCGTGTGCGGTGAGTTCGTCTTCATGCGCCTGCGCGGCGGCCTTTTCCAGCTCGGCGACCGCAGCGGTGCGCTCGGTGACATCGGCCTGCAACCGCCGCCGCTCGGTGAGCGCCGCGACGGACGCTCCGAGCGTGGCATCGGCGGCGGCGGCGACCACCTCGGCCTGCTTGAGCTGCTGGGACAGCGTGGCGACCTCGTGGGCCGCGGTTCGGGCGGCGGCCAGTCGCTTGATCGCCTCCGCCCGCTCCCCCGCGAGCCGTTGGCTTTCGGTGGTGAGGGTGGCGTGCGACCGGACGGCGTCATCGACCTCGGCGACCGCGGCCGCGCACCGTGCCACCTCATCGTCGGCGTCTCGCATGCGTTTGGTCGCGGTGGCCCACTCACCGGTCGCGCGTCCGGTGGGGGTGAAGTAGCGAAGGTATTCGGCGTCGATCCGGTCGATCAACAGCGGCTCAGCGCCGGACATCTGCACCGCTTCGCCGGCGGCCACATCGAGTGCCCGGGACAGCGCATCGCATCCCGACAGGTCCACCGGCGACGTCGACGTCGACTGAAGCACGCGCTGCGCCTGCCACAGCGCCACGTCGACGGTTTCGTCGAGGATCGCCCGCACCCGGTCGTGGGCCTCGTCTCCGGTCAGCTGTTCGCGACGGGGAGCGAGCACGGTGAGCGCCGTCTCTGCGCGCTTGTGAAACCGCTTGCGATAGACGAATCGGTAAGGGCCCGTGCTGATCTCGGCAACGATTTCTGCGCCCACGTCCGCGTGGGTCGGCTTGACCTGTTTGACTTCCTTTTTCGTCGACCGGTCCTTGGCCTCGAGCAACAGGTCCAGGGCCTCGATCATCGACGACTTGCCGATCTCGTTGGCGCCGCAGACCACCACCACTCCGTGGTCGGGGAACTCGAGCTCGCGGTGGGTGATGCCGCGGTAGTTGGTCAGGACCAGCCGATGCAATTTCATGCGATGCCCCTGTCCACGAGCCTCAACAGCAGCGACAGCGCCGCCCTTGCGTCGTCGGCGTCCTCGCCGTCGGAGCGCGCGACGGCCACCAGTTCGTCGACGGCGGCCGCTGCGAAACCGCCGATTCCGAGATCGTCGAACTCGCCGTCGGCGGGGAGCACCGCAATGTCAGACTGACGCTCCCACAGCCCGAGTGCCGCGAACAACCGGGCGGACTTGTCCAGGCAGGCATCAAGGGCGGCCTTGTCTGTCACCGTCAGCGATCCGGTGAGTGCCAGCCGAACGACGGTGCGCTCCTTGTCGGACATCAGGTCGAGATTGATGTCGAGGTCGGCGATGTCGCGGCTGCTGTCCACCGCATGGTGCAGGGTCACGAACCTCCACCGGCCGACGCGGCGCGGCTCGACAGTCGCGGGCCGGTCCTCGTCGGCCTCGTCGATGTCGACCACCAACACATGTCCGGGGTCGGGCTCGATGTCGTCGTAGTTGGTGACCTCGGGCGAGCCGGAGTACCAGATTCGGCCCGTCGTCCCGACCTGCATGCGAGAGTGCTTGTCGCCCAAGGCGACATAGTGCACCGCACCCCGAGAGATCGCCGCTTCCACGGCAGCAAGCTGGATCAGGGACGGCCTGTCCTTGTCCGGCACGAAGATGTCCACGGCTCCGTGCCCGACGACGACGCGGGTGGTTCCGTCGGCCGGTAAGCCGTCGATCACGTCGGCGACGAGGTCGGTTGTGGGCGCCTTCGACGTCCACGGTGCGGCAACGATCTCTAGACCGGGGCGCACCCTGTGCACTCCCGGCCGGTCCAGAACCGTGACGTTGTCCGGGCATTCGGCGGTGAACAGTGCGCTGGTGTACACCGATGACGCGTCGAGCGGATCGTGGTTGCCAGGCAGCAGGTAGACCGGGACGCCGATGCCCCGCATCGCCTCGAGTGACTGGCTGACGACCCGAGGCGCAAGCTGGTTGTGCTCGAACACGTCGCCGGCCACCACGACGAACTCGGCGGCGGACTCGTCGGCCAGTGCGCGCAGGCCCGTGACAACTTCGCGGCGAGCGGCCGAATACCGAGGCTGCGCCTCACCGTTGAGGAAGTAGCGGGTCATCCCGAGTTGCCAGTCGGCGGTGTGCACGAATCGCATCTCAACCCTCCTTCCCTGCCGCGTCTTTGCTAGGTGTGGCGAGTGTAGGTCGCCTCGCCGACAACTCCCGGGACCTGCGTCGGCATGGCCTACGGTGAACTCGTGACCGACCGCTACCGCACGCTGATGTTGCTTCGGCACGCGAAGTCGGACTATCCGGCGGCAGTGGCCGACCACGAGCGGCCGCTGGCCCCGCGCGGAGAACGCGAGGCCGCGCTCGCGGGAGATTGGTTGCGCGCACACTGCCCCGCCGTCGACGCGGTGCTGTGCTCGACCGCGGCCCGGACCCGCCAGACACTGGCGCGGACGCGAATCGAGGCGCCGGTGAGTTATGTCGACCGGCTGTACGACGCCACGCCGGGCGCGGTGATCCAGGAAATCAACGGCGTCGACCCCGACGTGGAAACCCTGCTGGTGATCGGCCACGAACCGGCGATGTCATCGGTTGCGCTCGGCCTGGCGACTCCCGACGGCAGCAACACCACTGCGGCCGAACACATCTCGACGAAGTTTCCGACCTCGGCGATTGCCGTGCTGCGCAGCGCGGAGCCCTGGGACCAACTGACGCTGAGCAGCGCCGCGCTGGTCACTTTCCACGTTCCGCGCTAGCGCGCGTCGGCGCTAGGAGCTGGTGGCGAGCGTCAGCTCCATCAACTTGAGCGCCATCCCGCACGCGTCGATGCCGGGCTGCTGCGGGTTCACCCACCAGCCCACCACGCCGCCGGCGTCGCTGGCGACACCACACGCGCCGTTCGGATCGTTGGGATGCATGACGATCGACGGAACGCCCGCGATCGCGCGGCTCTCGACCTTGTACTCGAGCTGATCGGCGGTCTTGCGCTCGTTGTCGAGGCTGCCCTGCTCGAACCAGAAGCGGGTGATGTCGATGAGGCCGGCCGGATTGGCCGCCTGCCAGCGGCACACCGCGCCGACGAATGTGCTCTGGATGTCCAGCGGATCGGCGCCGACCGTCTTGGCCAGGATATCCTCGGTGAGGACCTCGCACTCTTTGAGCAGGTTCGGATATTCCTTCACCGAGTCGTCGTTGCGGGGCACGTCGCCTGCGCCGGCCTTGGCGGCCGTGCCCTCGACCGTCCGCGAGCAGCCGAGGGTCATCGTCAGCACGGCGAGCACCGCGATCAAAGCCGCGGCGACGCGGCGAGTTCGGCCGGTCATTTCGCGTTCACAATCGTCTGGCGGGTCAACTCTTTGGCCACCTCGCAGGAATCCGGGAAGGGCTTCTCGGAGAAGCTGATCGACCACTCGATGAAGTCGTCGTTGTACTGGATTCCGATTTCACACAGGTTGGCCCCCAGCGTCGGGTCCTCGCCGAGCGCGATGAAGCCGTCGTGTCCTTCGATGTTGATGTCCTCGACGCTGCTGCGCGACAGCTCCTCGGTCTTGCGCTCGCGCCCGATCGGGCTGCCGCGGTACCAAGTGAACGAGAAATGCGGGCCGAGGATGCCTCCGCCGGCCAGCCACTGGCAGCCGACCGAGTTCTTGGCGGTGTTGACCAGTCCCGACACTCTCGTCTGCTCGGCCATCGTCTGGTCGGTGATGCCGCCGCACTGTGGAAAGAAAGGTCCGTGCTTGATGCCCTGGGCCTGCGACGGGCCCGACGAGCCGTCGGGTGAGGCCGAATCGGAGCCGGAGGAGCATGCAGCCAACACCGGAATCATGACGGCCGCCGCAGCGACCACCCGCTTCAGGTTGCTGGGGATCACAGCGCACACTGTAGCGGCCGCCACCCAAGGTGAACCTGAGAGACACGCTGACCAGCCGTTTCGACCCCGAAAACGCGCGTCGGGCCGCGCGAAGACGGACAGGTCGGTGTGCGAAAGTAACCAGATGCTCCTGGCACTGCTGCGGCGGTATGTGTGGCCGTACCGCTGGCCGCTCGCTGCCGTGGCACTGCTCCAGATGATCAGCACGCTGGCTTCGCTGTACCTGCCGACGGTCAACGCGGCGATCATCGATGACGGCGTGGCCAAAGGCGACACCGGCACCATTGTCGAACTCGGCGGCGTGATGCTCGCCGTCACCGGACTGCAGGTGGTGTGCGCCGTCGGGGCGGTGTACTTCGGGTCGCGCGCCGCCATGGGCTTCGGCCGCGATCTGCGATCGGCCATGTTTCACCATGTGACGGGGTTCTCGGCGGCCGAGACGGCCCGGTTCGGAGCGCCGTCGCTGCTGACGCGCACCACCAACGACGTCCAGCAGGTCCAGCTGTTGGTCCAGTTGACCTGCACGATGCTGATCACCGCGCCGATCATGTCGATCGGCGGCATCTTCATGGCGGTGCATCAGGACGCCGGGCTGTCATGGCTGTTGCTGGTCAGCGTTCCGGTGCTGGCGCTGGCCAACTACTGGGTGGTGTTGCACCTACTGCCCATCTTCCGGGGCATGCAGCGACTCATCGACGGGATCAACCGGGTCATGCGCGAGCAGCTGTCGGGAATTCGGGTGATCCGCGCCTTCGCGCGAGAGCCCTTCGAGCGCAGCCGATTCGCCGAGGCGAACCATGCGTTGTCGGAGACGGCGCTGACGGCGGGTCGTTGGCAGGCGTTGATGTTGCCCATCACCACGCTGGTGATCAACATTTCCAGCGTCGCGCTCATCTGGTTCGGCGGCAAGCGGATCGACTCCGGTCACATGCAGGTGGGCTCGCTGATCGCGTTCTTGTCCTACTTCATGCAGATCCTGATGGCGGTGCTGCTCGCGACGTTCATCCTGGTCCTGGTGCCACGGGCGGCGGCGTGTGCCGAACGGATCACCGAGGTGCTCTCGACCGAGCCGGTGATCACCAGCCCCGCCGAACCCGTCCGACCGGCTTCCGTCGATGGTGCGATCAACCTGAGCGACGCCACATTCTGTTACCCGGGCGCCGATAAACCTGTGCTGCAGTCTGTTTCGCTGACCGCCCGACCCGGTACCACGACCGCGATCGTCGGGTCCACGGGATCGGGGAAGTCGACGTTGGTGTCCCTGATCTGCCGGATGTACGACGTGACGTCCGGGGTCGTTCGCGTCGACGACATCGATGTGCGGGACTACGACACCGAGCAGCTGTGGTCGTCGATCGGCCTGGTGCCGCAACGGGGTTACCTGTTTTCCGGAACGGTGGCCGAGAACCTGCGCTACGGGAAATCCGACGCGACCGACGACGAGATGTGGGAAGCGTTGCAGGTGGCGTCGGCGGACGGGTTCGTCCGCGCTCACGTCGACGGCCTCGACATGCCCGTAGCCCAAGGCGGCATCAACTTCTCCGGCGGCCAGCGGCAGCGGCTGGCCATCGCACGCGCCGTCATCCGCAGGCCTGCCATCTACCTGTTCGACGACGCGTTCTCCGCGCTCGACGTGCACACCGATGCCCGGGTCCGGTCAGCGCTGGGGGACGTGTCCGCGGACGCAACGGTTGTCATTGTGGCGCAACGGATCTCGACTGTCGCGACGGCCGACCAGATCGTCGTCATCGACGACGGCAAGGTGGTGGGCACCGGAACACACGAGTCGCTGCTCGCCGACTGTGCCACGTACGCGGAGTTCGCGGATTCGCAGGCGGTCGGAGCAGGCATCGGAGGCAGTCCGTGACCCAGCCCCTCGGACGCCCGATCCGCGGCATGGTGCAGGCGCCGACGGAACGCTCCCGCGACTTCAAGGGCTCAGCGATCAGGCTGGTGAAGCGGCTCACCCCGCAACGCGGCCCGACCGCGGCGGTGCTCCTGCTGGGTGTCGGCGGCATCGCGATCGGTGTCATCGGTCCGCGCATCCTCGGGCATGCCACCGACCTGTTGTTCAACGGTGTGATCGGCCGCGAACTGCCCGCGGGCATCACCAAGGAAGAGGCCGTCGCGGCCGCCAGGGCTCGTGGCGACAACACGTTCGCCGACTTGTTGTCCGGCATGAACGTGGTGCCGGGCCACGGGGTCGACTTCGCCGCCATCGGGCGGACGCTTATGCTGGCCCTCGCGTTGTATTTGGTTGCTGCGCTGCTTCTTTGGATCCAGGCGCGACTGCTCAACGTGGTGGTGCAAAAGACCATGGTCGCGCTGCGGTCCGATGTCGAGGACAAACTGCATCGGCTCCCGCTGAAGTATTTCGACACCCGGCAGCGCGGGGAGGTGTTGAGCCGGGTCACCAACGACGTGGACAACATTTCGACGTCGTTGTCGATGACGATCAGCCAACTGCTCACCTCGCTGCTCACCGTCGTCGCTGTGCTGGTGATGATGTTGACGATTTCGCCGCTGCTGACGCTGCTGACCGTCGTGACCGTGCCGTTGTCGCTGTTCGTCACCCGCGAGATCGCGCGCCGGTCGCAGCAGTTGTTCGTCGCGCAGTGGGCCAACACCGGACGGCTCAACGCCCACATCGAAGAGACCTACAGCGGCTTCAACCTGGTCAAGACATTCGGCCACCGGGCACTGGCCGAGGAACAGTTCCGCGAGCGCAACGCGGATGTCTACCACTCCAGCCGCGGGGCGCAGTTCTTCTCCGGACTGGTCGGGCCCGCCACCACCTTCGTCGGCAACCTGAGCTATGTCGCCGTGGCGGTTGTTGGCGGCATTCAAGTGGCTACCGGTCAGATCACCCTGGGCAGCATCCAGGCGTTCATCCAGTACGTCCGGCAGTTCAATCAGCCGCTGACCCAGGTCGCGGGCATGTACAACACGCTTCAGTCCGGCATCGCCAGCGCGGAGCGCGTCTTCGACCTGCTCGACTCGGAGGAGGAGCCGCCGGAGAAGTCGGAACCGCTGCCGTCATCTCGCGGCCGCGTCGAGTTCGAGCACGTCAACTTCGCTTACCGGCCGGGCACGCCCGTCATCGAGGACCTGTCCCTGGTGGCCGAGCCCGGCAGCACAGTCGCGATCGTCGGCCCGACCGGGGCGGGCAAGACCACGTTGGTGAACCTGCTGATGCGCTTCTACGACGTGGACTCGGGGCGGATCCTCGTCGACGGCGTCGACATCTCGGCGGTCAGCCGGGAGTCGCTGCGGTCGCGGATCGGGATGGTGCTGCAGGACACCTGGCTGTTCGGCGGCACGATCTTCGAGAACATCGCCTACGGCAGGCCGGATGCCCACGAGGACGAAGTCATCGAGGCCGCAACCGCCGCCTACGTCGACCGCTTCGTGCACACGCTGCCCGACGGCTACGACACCAGGGTGAGCGACGACGGCGGCAACATCAGCGCAGGCGAGAAGCAGCTGATCACCATCGCGCGCGCGTTTCTGGCCCGCCCGCAGCTGCTCATCCTCGACGAAGCGACCAGTTCGGTCGACACCAGGACCGAACTGCTGATCCAGCACGCGATGGTGGAACTTCGCCGCGACCGGACCAGTTTCATCATCGCCCACCGGCTGTCGACGATCCGGGACGCCGACCAGATCCTGGTGATGGAGGAAGGGAGGATCGTCGAACGCGGCAGCCACGCCGAGCTGCTGGCGCGCAGGGGCGAATACTGGGCGATGGCGCAGGTCTGAGAAGCGCGAGCAGACGCAAAAGTGCCCAATTCGCCGTCGAAAAGGGCACTTTTGCGTCTGCTCGGCAGAAGAAGCGATCCGCTTAACGGCGACCATGTCGCGGCCGGTCGGGCACTATGTCCTCCTATGGGTACCGGCACCGTTCACACGTTCTGCCGGTACTGCCTGGCCTGCTGCGGCATCGAGGTCACGGTCGAGGACAACCGGGTCACGAAGATCTCGCCCGACAAGCAGAACCCGCACACCTGGCAGGACTTCTGCGCCAAGGGCCGCACCGCCAATCAACTCGTCGAGCACCCCCGCCGCATTCTCAACCCGATGCGCCGGGTGGGCGACACCTATGTCGAAGCCACCTGGGACGAGGCGATCGCCGACATCGCCGCTCGAATGAACGCGACGATCGACGCGGGCGGACCCGACGCCGTCGGTGCCTATTACGGCAATCCCGCTGGCTTCTCGTCGTCCAACGTCATCTTCTACAACGGCTGGCTGGACGCGATCGGCACACACAGCCGCTACTCCGTCGGCTCCGTTGACCAGAACGCCATGCACGTGGTGGCTTCGGCGATGTACGGCTCGATGCTGATGGCGCCGGTATCCGACATCGACAACTGCGATTACTTCCTGCTCATCGGCACGAATCCGGCTGTCAGCGCTTGGAATTGGCTGGAAACCGTTCCCGGCGGATGGAAGCGGGCGCTGGAGCGCAAACGTCAGGGCGCGAGGATCGTCGTCGTCGACCCGCTCCACACCCAAACCGTCGACAAGGCCGATGTGCACCTGGCCGTACGGCCGGGACAGGACTGGGCGCTGCTGTTGGCGATGGTCAAGGTCGTGCTCGAGGAGGGCTTGCAACACAAAGAGGACTGCAGCGAACTCGCCACCGGGATCGCGGAACTGCGAGCGCTCGTCGCCGATGCCGACCTCGACGACCTGGCATCGCGCTGCGACGTCCCGCGGGCCGACATCGAACAAGTGGCAAGGGATTTCGCCGTCGCGTCGCGGGCGATGGTCGTCACCCGGACCGGTGTGTCGATGCATCTGGCGGGCACCGTCGCCGAGTGGCTGGGGCATGTGCTCAACGTCATCACCGGCCGGATGGACCGGCCGGGCGGTCGACGCTTCGAGCCTGGCTACGTCGACGCCGTCGGGCTGGCCGGACGGATGAAGACCACGCCGCACTACAGCCGGCTGCGCAACCGCCAGATGGTTGCGGGGGCCCACGCACTCAGCGAATTGCCCGACGAGATCACCACTCCCGGGCCGGGTCAGATCCGCGCGATGGTGATCAACTGTGGCAACCCGGTGATCTCCGGGCCCGACGGACGAAAGCTGGACGAGGCCTTCGGGCAGCTGGACCTGTTGGTGGCGATCGACTTCGTGCAGCGCGAAAGCCACCGGCACGCGCACTGGCTGTTGCCTGCCGTGCACTGGCTGGAACGCGATGACCTGCTTGCCTTCACCAGCAATATGCATGACGAGCCGTACCTGCACTTCGGGTCGAAGGCCGTCGAACCCCCGCCGGGGGCGCGTCAGGAGTGGCGGATCTTCACCGACCTCGCCATCGCCATGCGCAAACCGCTGTTCAAGGCGAAAGGCGTCAACACCTTCATCGGCGCCACCCGACGAATCGCCCGAACGACGCGCAAGCCGCAACTGGAGTTCGGTCCGCACTGGATCGACCGACTGGTGGTGGCCACCGGACGAAAGTTCAACGGCCGCAGGATCAAATGGCGCGATGTGTTGGCCCACCCGCACGGGTGGGTGCTGGGACCGCGCGAATTCGGACACTTCAAAGCGGCGCTGCGGACCGACGACAAGAAGGTGCACGCCGCACCGCCCGAGTTCGTCGCACGTGCGCGTGAGCTGCTTGACGAACCGCATCCGGTCGCGCCAGAGCGCTACCCGTTCCAATTGGCGAACCGGCGCAGCCGCCACTCGATGAACTCGTGGCTCAACGAGTTGCCCGGCCTGCACCCGTCAGGCAAGAAGAACGAGGTCGTGATCAACCCGGAGGACGCAGCAGCGCTGGGTGTCGGGGACGGCGACCAGGTGCGGGTCTTCTCTCCTGTCGGCGAAATCGAACTACCCGCGACAGTCAGCAAGCAGCCGCGCCGCGGCGTCGTCATCGTCGACCACGGCTGGGGCTCGAAGGTTTTCGACCCACGCGGCGGAGCGGCGCCGCAGTCGTTCGGCGCGAACCGCAACCTGCTCGTCGACGGCGGGCCAGTCGACCCGCTGTCGCAGACCTCGGCGCTGAGTTCGTCCTACGTCGGCGTCGAACGCGTCGGCTGACA
>NZ_JAVHWK010000132.1:0-23445 GCF_032159775.1 Mycobacterium sp. | reverse complement strand
GAGGCGTTTGAGAAGCGCCAAGGGCCTCGGAGGTAGGCGTGCTCTCCCTTAGTCAAGTGACTGGCCAGGAAGTTTGGGGACCCAAGGACCAGATGCTCGGCCGGGTCGCCGACCTCACAACTGGTCTGGACGGCGGAGCAGGCCCGCACCTGGTCGAGCGGGTCCTCGTGTCATGCCGTCGCGGGCAAGTCCTGCTGGTGCCCTGGGCGGCTGTAGAGTGCTTCGAGCACACCGGGGTAATCATCCGAGGCAGGGCGGACCCGACGACATTCGCGATCACGTCGACCGTTGACGCTCTTGCAGAAGACGAGATTATGCTCGTTCGCGACGTCCTCGATACCCAGATCGTGGACATAGTTGGCCAACGGCTGGCACGGGTTGCCGATGTGGTCCTTAATCGGTGCGCGGACAGCCGCCTCGAACTGGTTGGTGTTGAGGTCGGCTTCGGTGCGGTATTGCGGCGACTTCGGTTGCGGCAATTGGCCTCCCACGCCGGCGAGGACGTCGTCGCATGGACCGATCTGCACCTGACTTCCGAGCGGGGGCATGCTGTGCAGTTGGCTACCCCCAGATCCGCTGTCCACCACCTCGACGCTGCGGAACTCGCCGCGCTGATCAGCAGGCTCGACATCGAGTCGGCGACGGACGTCCTTGCCATTCGCGAACGGCACATTGCCGCAGACGCAGTCCGTGCCGCACATCCCACCGTCGGTGAGCGCGTTCTCCGGGCGATGCCCGGCGAAGCGACCGAACAGATCGTGGCCGCCATGCCCGTCGAGCATGCACGTCGTTGGCGCGCCCGGCTGGCGCACATGCCAGCGCTGCGGGGTCGGCGGTTCATTCGGTCCCGAGTATGGCCCCGCCGACGGCACGCCCCGGCCAGCGGCAGGCGTGCCGGAGGGGGAGGGAAGCCGTGAATCGCCCAGGGCGCAAGGGGTTTACTCTGGGCGCTCTGCTGGCGGTAGCCGGTCCTGGATTGCTTGCCGGCCTGTCCGACGACGACCCGGCGGGCATCACGACGTATTCTGTGCTTGGCGCCGACCACGGCTACCAGCTGTTGTGGGTTCTCGTGCTTTCCACGGTGGCGTTGGTGCTTTTCCACGGCTTGGCGGCACGCATGGGTGTGGTCACCGGGCAAGGTCTCATCGGGCTGGTGCGGCAGCGCTACGGCGTGCGCCTGGGCGGTGCTGTGCTGACCGCGCTCGTAGTGGCCAACATCGGCACAACCTGCGCGGAGTTCGCCGGAATCGCCGCCGGCTTCGAACTATTCGGAATCAGTCGCTACGTCAGCGTGCCCGCGGCCGCGGTGATCGTGTCTGCGTTGGTTCTGCGCGGCAGCTTCCACCGCGTCGAACACTTTCTGTTGATCCTGTCGACGGTGTTCCTCGCCTACATCGCTTCCGGCGTGATGGCCCGTCCGGACTGGGGAGCCGCGCTTCACGGCATGCTGGTGCCGACCATGCCCACCGACGGCGCTGCCATTGCGATCGTCACTGCCACCGTCGGTACGACGCTAGCGCCGTGGGGGCTCTCCTTCATTCAGTCCTATGCGGTCGATAAGAAGCTTCGAACCGAAGATCTCTCCCTCGAGCGGGTCGACGTGATCACCGGCGCCGTGTTGACAGGCGTCATCGGGTTCTTTGTGGTCGTGGCTTGTGCAGCAACGCTGCACCGCGACGGACGCTCCATTCGCGATGCCGCCGACGCCGCGGTCGCCCTTGAACCCCTAGCAGGGGGCGCAGCGTCGACACTGTTCGCAATCGGCCTCATTGGCGCGGCATTCTTGGCGGCGTCTGTGTTACCCCTTTCGACCGCATACTCGGTCTGCGAATATGCCGGCGTCGAAGCAGCGGTTGATGACCCCTTCAGCGAAGCGCGGCTCTTCTACCTGACGTTCGGGCTCGTCACGCTCGGCGGCGCAATCGCCGTGCTCATACCGAATGCGCCGCTGGTGACGATCCTCGTGGCGACTCAGGTGCTCAACGCGGTGCTGTTGGTGCCACTGCTGATTGTGATGGTCAATATCGCACGAGACCGTGATTTGATGGGGCGCTTCACCATCGGCCTTGGCGCAACGATCGCCTACTGGACCACGACCGCCGTGGTGGTGGGGTGCGTCGCGGCGCTGGCGATAACCTCGGTCAGCCGCTGAATCGCGAATTAGTCATTCCGGCCCGCGACCCACACTTGCCGCGCCCACCAACTCTGCCCTCACGCCAGAATCGTAGTACCGGGTAACCTGAGCGTATCCCCATCGAAGGCAAGACTGGCGGTCCGATCCGAGTAGCTGTGCTCTCGCCGATCGCGTGGAGGACACCACCCCGGCATTACGGACCGTGGGAGCAGTTCGCTTCGTTGCTCACCGAGGGCCTGGTGGCCGCCGGCCATGAGGTCACGCTGTTCGCCACGGCGGACTCGATCACCGCGGCCCGCCTGCACGCGACCGCGCCGTGCGGATGGTCGGAGGATGCCACGATCGACGCCAAGGTCGCAGAGTGCCTGCACATCGCCTCCGTGTTCGAGAGGGCGGGCGAGTTCGACATCATCCACAACGGGTTCGACTTCCTGCCGCTCACCTACAGCGATCTCGTGTCCACACCGGTAGTCACCACGATCCACGGGTTCTCGTCCGATCGGATCATTCCCGTCTACAAGCGCTACGACAGCGCAGGCGCGTACGTGTCGATAAGTGACGCCGACCGACACCCGGACCTGCACTACGCCGCGACCATTCACCACGGCATCGAAATCGACCGATTCGCAATCCATTCGAGTCCCGGTGAGCATCTGCTGTTCTTCGGACGAATCCACCCAGACAAGGGCACCGCCCACGCGATCGAAGTTGCCCGCCGGTGTGGGCGTCGGCTCGACATCGCCGGGATCATCCAGGATCAGAAGTACTTCGACGACGAGGTCGCACCGCACGTTGACGGGGACCGGGTGCGATACATCGGACCCGTCAACGCCTCTGCACGCGCCGAGGTACTGGGAGCCGCGCACGCGTTACTCCACCTCATCGACTTCGACGAACCGTTCGGCTACAGCGTGGTCGAGGCGATGGCCTGCGGCACGCCGGTCATCGCCAACTCGAGAGGTTCTATGGGCGAGTTGATTTCGCACGGCGTCACCGGCTTTCTCGTCGACGACATCGACTCTGCGGTGGCCGCGGTCGCCGCCGCGGACCGGCTCGACCGCCTGGCGATCGCCGAACTCACCGCCGAGCGCTTCACCGTTTCGGCCATGATCGACAAGTATGTCCAGGTATACCGCGACGTGATCGGTCGTCGGGAATGACACTGCCCCAAGAGGTGTGGTGGAAGTCTGCCGTGGTCTACCAGATTTATCCGCGGAGCTTCGCCGACTCGAACGGCGACGGCGTCGGTGATCTAGGCGGCATCATCGGCCGGCTGGACTATCTTCGGGCGCTCGGGGTCGACGTGATCTGGCTGTCACCGATCTACTGCTCGCCGCAGGCCGACAACGGATACGACATCAGTGACTACTGCGACATCGATCCGCTGTTCGGAACGTTGGCCGAATTCGACAGCATGCTCGCCAAGGTGCACGACATCGGCATGAAGTTGGTGATGGACCTTGTTGTCAACCACACTTCGGATGAGCACTCGTGGTTCGTCGAGTCGCGTTCCGCTCGTGGCGGCCCGAAGCGGGATTGGTACATCTGGCGCGACGCTCGTGACGGTTCCGAGCCGAACAACTGGGGGTCTCTTTTCGGCGGATCGGCGTGGGAGTGGGATCAGCGCACTGACCAGTACTACCTGCACCTGTTCGACCGTAGGCAACCCGACCTGAATTGGGACAACCCACATGTTCGAGGGGCAGCCTATGACGTCATGCGCTGGTGGCTCGATCGCGGTGTCGACGGCTTCCGCATGGATGTCATCAATTTCATCTCCAAGGCTCAGGGACTCCCCGACGCACCGGCGATCCCGGGCCGACGATATGTCGGTGCCATGGACATGTTCGTCGACGGACCGCACGTTCACGAATACCTCGCCGAGATGACACGCGAAGTCTTTGCCGGACGTGATGGCGAGTTCATCACGATCGGCGAAATGCCGGGCGTCACAACCGAACAGGCGCGCCTCTACACCGATCCGGAGCGCGGCGAACTGAACATGGTCTTTCAGTTCGAACATGTGTCCCTCGACCAAGGCCCTGCGGGCAAATTCGACTATGTCGGTTTCGATCTGGTCGACCTGAAGAGATCACTGCATCGATGGCAAGCCGCGTTGTCCGAGACCGGCTGGAACAGTCTGTACTGGAACAACCACGACCAGCCCCGCGTCGTGTCCCGGTTCGGTGACGACCACCTGGACTACTGGGCGGCGTCGGCCAAGGCGCTCGCGACCGTTCTGCACGGCATGCGCGGCACCCCGTTCGTCTATCAAGGCGAAGAACTCGGAATGACGAACTATCCGTTCCGAGTTCCCGCGGATCACAAGGACCTCGAGGCGCTGAGTTACTACCGGAGTGTGGTCGAAGCCGGGGGAGACGAGAGTGCGGCGCTGGCCGGTCTGGCCAAGATCAGCCGCGACAACGCCCGGACACCGATGCAATGGGACGCGGGACCGAATGCCGGCTTCACCTCCGGTGATCCATGGCTACCAGTCAACCCCAACCACGCCTGGCTGAACGCCGCAGCTCAACTCGACGTGAGTGATTCGGTGTTTGAGCATTACCGAGCTCTCATTCGCCTCCGCCACGAATTGCCCATCCTGGTGGACGGCGACGTGACGCCGCTGATGGTGGACGACCCGCAGATTTGGGCGTACACCAGAATTACCCCGAACGCGCGGCTCCTCGTCATCGCCAACTGCGGGCGTGATCCCCGCAGCGTCGAAATAGGCCGAGAGTGGATCGCGGCCGAGCTGTTGCTCGGCAACCTGCCCGGAACCCCGACCATGTCGTTGTCGTCGTCCGTTGCGCTTGCCGGCTGGGATGCACGCATCTATCTACTCGGTGGTGGGCCATTGTGAGTCGGTCTGAGCGTGATCGAGACGAATTCGGCCGGCCCAGAAGTAGCCGTCCCCGCGATGCCCTCGGCCGGCCACTTCCGCCCGGCAGCGAAGGCATTCCGCGCATTCCGGACGACCTCGAGTTGTCGCCGGCCGAAACACTTGCCGTTGCCCAGGATCTGCTGGACCGGGGCCTGGCGTTCAACGCGCACGAAGTGCTCGAGGCGGCATGGAAGAACGGCCCGGAGGACGAAAAGACACTGTGGCAATCACTTGCCCAGCTTGCGGTGGGCATCACCCACGTGCAGCGCAATAACGTCAAGGGGGCGATCACCGTACTTCGGCGGGCGTCGGGCGGCTTTGCCGTCGGTGAGACGGCGCCGTACGACATCGACATCGCTGGCCTGGCCGACTACGCCGACGATCTGGTTGAGGACCTCGCTGCGAACGTCGCGATCACGCAGGAACGCCTGATACCGCGTCTGGTCGTCCGTGACGTCGGACGGCGCTGAGGTTATCCAGGTCAGGGCCTAACTGGCACCCGCACCTCGGGGGTCGTATTCGGGTTTTGACAACTTCTCCGCGAGTTGGTTGAGTTCGGCCTGTATTTTCTGGCGCTGTTCAACATCGTTGTCCTTCGTGTCGTGGTCCGCTTGTCGTCGGGAGTGCACCACCTTTTCGACGTACTTGTTGGCGCTCTCAATCGCCGAATCAAATTTTCCGAGCACCTCTTCGATCTCCGCAGGATGTGCGACGGCTTCAATCTTGTCGGGATGGGTTTCTGTTCCGGTAATGGTGATTCCGTGCCCCTTAACCGTCTGCAGGAAGCAGTCCGTCCAGGCGACGGGAGGTAGCGGCAGTATTTGAATCCGAATGATGGCTTGCTGCAGTGTTTCGCCTACGACGATCTCGGGCTTGCCGACTCTGGCTATTGTCCATTTCTCTGACATCGCTGTCCTTTCTCAGGCTCTCTGGTTGCGACCGTGCAGACTAGCGTGGACGCGGCCCGCTTGGCTTTCAGTGACGGGATTCATGCGGGTTACCCGATTAGCGCGAATCAGATCGGGTTCGGGCGATCTATCGCAGGGGCTCCCGCCCGAATCAGCCCCCTCGCGCGCCGACTCGTGTTGATGCCCCGTCCTACCCGGTCGCCTGCAGCGTGATCTCGGAGATCTCAGTGCGACTCCGGCCATCGGTTGTGCCCAACTTGGAGATCCACACCAACACATTCGACGTCTTGGTCGAATCGCGGACCTCGATGCGGTTGTGTCCCGGTTGCAGTGGCGTGGTCGGGGTCAGCTCGGTGGTATCGGCCAACGTGGTCGGGGATTCCGTCGGTGAGGACCGGATCTGCACTTCGGTTCCGGTGCTCGACAAGTCGATGGTGACGGCGCTCAGCGCGGTCGCATCGGACAGATGGAGCAACAGTCCCTCTCCCTCGATGAAGTTCGGGAACGGGGTCGCATCCTTGTAGGTGACGGTCGTCCACGATGTGTCCGGGTTGCCGTCGATCGCCAGGCCGGCTTTCTGCGGGTTGTCCGGGGCGCCCCCGGGCGAAAAGACGGTCGCGCTCACTGGTTTGACGATCGGCCCGCTACGATCGCGGGACCCGAATCCGTCGGTGAACCACGCGATGGCAGCGGCCGTCACCACGACAACGCCGACGAGAGCGAGAAGTAGCGCCATCCGGCCACGTCTGCGATTCGGCGCCTTCTGCCCCGGCGTTTTCTCCGGCGGTGGCGACGTTTTCCGATTCGGAGAAGCGTCGTTCGCGTAGGTGAGGATCTCGTCGGCGTCCAGGGTGTTGCCGTCCCAGACACCGCTGACCTCAACTTCGTCGCCGTCTGCGGGCTGGCCCGCTCCGGGTTGAGTTTGTATCGAGACCGGAACGGACGCAGGCAGATTGTCGATCGGGTCAGACGGCAGCAAGTGGAAGGTCAAGCTCCCCAGATCACTGTGAACGCTGCGCGCGGTTCCGTGCACGACCAGACGCTCGAGACGCTGCGTGGACGGATGCGGTGACGCGGCACCAGGAGACGACCGCGGCTGCACGAGGGCTTCGGCGAACGCCAGGCAACTCGGGTACCGCTGGTTGGCGTCCTTGGCCAGCGCGCTGGCGAGAACCGTGTCCATGTGCGCGAGGTCGGGTCGACGGTCGGATATGCGCGGTGGTGGCGTACCCAGGTGGTGGCTGATCACCACAGCACGATTCGAATCCTGGAAGGGTGGCGCTCCGGTCAAGAGATGAAAAGCTGTGGCAGCCAACGCGTATTGGTCCGCCCTGCCATCGAGTGGCCTGCCCATGAGTTGCTCGGGCGCGATGTAGCTGATGGTTCCCAACGCGACGTTGTCGTCGGTCAGGTTGCTGACGTCGTCGATGTGGCGAGCGATGCCGAAGTCGGTGAGCAGCACTCTTCGCCGACGGCCATCGGATGCGGTCACCAGGATGTTCTCGGGCTTGACGTCACGGTGCAGCAGGCGGCGGTCATGACCGAAGTCGAGTGCGTCGGCCACCGCCGTCACGATTTCCGTGACGTCCCGTTCCGGCATACCGCCTTGGTATCGCTCTCGAACCAAACGGCCCGCGTCGGTGCCGTCCACGTAGTCCATCGAGATCCAGAGTCGGCCGTCGAACTCGCCACGATCGAGAACGCCGACGATATGCGGGTGCCGGAGGGTGGCGGCCAACTCGGCCTCGCGGGTGAACCTCGCTCGGAATTCGCGGTCGGCTGATGAGTCGATGGACAAGATCTTGAGGGCGTCCTGTCGGGGCAGACGAGGATGCTGGGCGAGGTAGACCTCGCCCATTCCGCCGGTGCCGAGCAATCTCTGGATCACATAGCCGGCGAAAACCTCACCGCTGTTCAACGGCATGTCGGAAAGCCTACGGCTAGCGCGTTGGACACTCAGAACTCCTCGTCTGTGTCTTTTGCTGTGAGGCCCCGTACTCTTCCACGGTGAACGCGATTGACCCCGACAAGCTCGACATCTGTCTGATGGTGCTTGCCGACATCGAGTCTTTGCCGCCCGAACATCCCGATGCGGTGGCAATTCGCCGGGCCACCGCGGGCATATTCAAGTCGGTGAAGAAGGCCCGCAGGCACGCCAAGCGCGACGCGGTAGCCGCAGCAGATCACGCCGTCACCGCGGCCACCGCCACCGGTGCGCCCGGCCGCATCGACGATGAAACCGCGGGCCTGCCGCTGGTGTCGAATGCCGCCGGGGCGTCGGCAGGTACGTTGCTTCGGTCGCGCGCCTGCTACATGTGCAAGGAGCGCTACACGGTGGTCGACGCGTTCTACCACCAACTCTGTCCCGAGTGCGCCGGGGTCAACCGCGCCAAGCGCGACGCCCGCACCGACCTGCGCGGCAGAAACGCCCTGCTCACCGGTGGCCGCGCCAAGATTGGCATGTACATCGCGCTGCGACTGCTTCGCGACGGCGCGCACACGACGATCACCACCCGCTTTCCGAACGACGCCGTGCGGCGCTTCGCCGCGATGCCCGACAGTGCCGACTGGCTGCACCGGCTACGTGTCGTCGGGATCGATCTGCGCGACCCCGCGCAGGTCGTCGCGCTCGCGGATACGGTCGCCGGGCGGGGCCCGCTGGACATCCTCATCAACAACGCCGCCCAGACGGTGCGTCGAGCTCCCAACTCCTACGCGGCGCTGGTAGAGGCCGAGCGGACCCCGCCAACGGAACTGGTCGACGTGGTCACCTTCGACCGCGTCAGCGACGCCCATCCCGCGGCACTCGCCGGCAGCCTCGCCGAGCACCAAGCTCCGCACGCGGTGACATCACTGGCTCTCGCCGCCCGCAGCGCGTCTCCGGACCGGATTGCCGCGGGAACCGCCATCGACGCCGGTGGCCTGCTGCCCGACACGGCGTCGGTCAACAGCTGGACCCAACGCGTGCACGAGGTCGACGCGATGGAACTGCTCGAGGTCCAGCTCTGTAACCAGACCGCCCCGTTCATCCTGGTGAGCCGATTGCGCCCGGCGATGGCGGCTTCATCGTCGCGCCGCAAATATGTCGTGAACGTGTCGGCCATGGAAGGACAGTTCTCAAGGGCGTACAAGGGCCCGGGACATCCGCACACCAATATGGCGAAGGCTGCGCTGAACATGCTCACCCGCACCAGCGCAGCCGAGATGCTCGAGCGGGACGGCATCCTGATGACCGCCGTCGACACGGGCTGGATCACCGACGAGCGGCCACACCCGACCAAGCTGCGGCTCGCCGACGAGGGTTTCCATGCCCCGCTCGACCTTGTCGACGGCGCCGCCCGCGTATACGACCCGATCGTCCGCGGGGAGTCGGGCGAAGATCTGCACGGCTGCTTCCTGAAGGACTACTCGCCCAGCAACTGGTAGCGGCGGGCCTAGGCCGCTTCGACGTCGACCACTGTCGACTCCGACGGGAACACGATCGCCACGATGTTCATCGGGTTGACCGCCGCCGTGGTTTTGCGCAGCGCATCGTTTGGCAGCGACAGCCGGAACACCTTCTTCCATGCCGAGCCAACCTGCTTGACCATCGGACCGCTGACGTAGGTCAGGCCGTAGCGCTCGAAGAGCTCTTGAACCTTCGGCGCGATCTCCTGGTAGCGATTGCTCGGCAGATCCGGGAACAGATGGTGTTCGATCTGGAAGGACAGATTGCCGGTCATGAAGTGCAACAGTTTATTTCCGCTGATGTTGGCCGACCCGAGCATCTGCCGGAGGTACCACTCGCCACGGGTTTCGCCGTCGATCGACTTCTTCTCGTAGGTCTGCACGCCTTCGGGAAAGTGTCCGCACATGATGACCGAGTGTGTCCACAGATTGCGGACCAGGTTCGCGGTCAGGTTCGCAGTCAGCGTGGTGACTGCAGACGGCCCGGACAGCAGCGGGTGCAGCACGTAGTCCTTCGTCATCTGCCTGCGGATCTTGGCGACCACATCCTTGCTTTGGCGACGGAATTCTTCTTTGTCCGTCTTGCCCTTAAGGTACTTGCCGATCTTGAGGTCGTAGGCCGCGATTCCGTACTGAAAGAAGCAGGCGTTGATGAAGTTCCACAGCGGCTGCGCGAGATAGAACGGCATCCAGCGCTGATCCTCATCGACCCGCATGATGCCGTACCCGAGGTCCTCGTCCTTGCCGACAACGTTGGTGTAGGTGTGGTGGATCTCGTTGTGCGAATGCTTCCACATATCGGAGGGGGATGCGTTGTCCCACTCCCATGTCGTCGAGTGGATCTTGTTGTCGCGCATCCAGTCCCACTGACCGTGCATGACGTTGTGGCCGATTTCCATGTTCTCGACGATCTTTGCGACTGAGAGTCCGGCCGTTCCTGCCAGCCATGCAGGCGGAAAGAGCGAGAACAACAGCACGGCGCGGCTGCCTAGTTCGAGTTTGCGCTGAAAGTCGATGACGCTGCGGATGTAGTGAGCGTCCCGTTCGCCTCGGCTGTCAAGCACCTGCTGGCGAATGGCGTCGAGTTCGTGGCCGAGATTCTCGATGTCCTGGGAAGTGAGGTGGGCGATCGGATTCTGTTCTTGGCGTTGCAGAGTTGTCATTGGAGTTTCCTTTTCAGAGGTCGATGTCGCAGGTGCCCGCTGCTGCGGAAACACAGGTCTGGATCAAGACGCCGTCACCGGGCGCCGCTGTGGTGATGTCACCGTTGCGAAGGTCGCGTACGGCTCCCTGGCGCAGCGGTGCCACGCATCCGAAGCAGATGCCCATCCGGCAACCGGACGGCATCAGTACGCCGGCCGCTTCGCCTGCGTCGAGCAGCGTCTGGTCGCCCGGCGTGTCGACGGCCGTCGCAGACTTGCTGAAGGTGACGGTCCCGCCTTCACCGGCGGTGACCACGGTGGGCCTGAAGCGTTCGGTGTGCAGGCACCTGGGCATGCCGGCGTCGGCCCAGTGCCGTTCGAGGGCGTCGAGCATGGCTGTCGGTCCGCATGCCCAGGTCTCGCGCTCGGACAGGTCACTCACCAGATCGCTGAGTTCGGCGGAGCTGAGCATGCCGTCGGTGTCGGTGTGCTTCTCGATCAAGCGGATTCGCCCTTGGCTGGCCAGCATGCGCAGTTCGCCGGCGAAGATCACATCTTCGGGGGTGGGGGCGCTGTGCACAACCACGACGTCGGTGCGCTCGGCCATGTTGCGAAGCATGCCCATCACCGGGGTGATACCGCTTCCCGCCGTGACGAACAAGATCTTGGTCGGCACCACAGCAGGGATCGTGAATTCGCCTGCGGCCTGGTCGAGTTGGATGACCGTACCGACCGTCGCCCGTCGCACGAGATGGTTGGACACCTTGCCACCGGGGATCGCCTTGACCGTGATTGCGATGCAACCGTCGGACCGATCGGTGTCGGAGGTCAGGGAGTACGCCCGCCACTGTCGTACGCCTTCGACGTCGACACCGATGCGGACGTACTGCCCCGGTTTGTACGGCCGCCAGCCGCGGCCAGGCTTGATGATCAGGCTGACGGCGTCGCGTGTTTCGGGGTGTATGGCGACGATCCGGCCGCGCAGCTCGGTGCCCGAGTGCAGCGGGTCGATGATGTCGAGGTAGTCGGCAGGGAGAAGCGGGGTGGTTATCCGCTCGGCGAGTTGAAGGAACCGGCCGCGCAGCGTGCCCATCGGGTTGGTCCTGGGTGCTGTTGTCGTCATAGCACCACACTCCATCATCTGGGGTATAAACTCTTGACCAGCCGGTGTGAATTACTGCTACGAAGTTGTTCGGAGTGAACAATCTTGGCGGACGAGACGATGAGATCGTCGGATCGAGGATTTGCCGACCTGGTACTGAACGACCAGGTAGTGACCGCTCTACACGGCGTGCTACCCGCGGTAGCCGAACACACTGTGGCGGCCGTCACCGTCGAAGTGCCTAGCTATGCCGACGCATTCAGCGGGCCCATGGGTGAACGCATCGAGGGCGCGGTGCAGATGGCGCTCGGCGCATTTCTTCGTCTGGCTGCCCGGTCAGAAGGGTCCGATCCCGGCCCGACGTTATCGCCTGCGCTTGACGGCGCCTATGAGCTCGGTCGCGGCGAGGCGCGCTCAGGTCGATCGGTGGACGCGCTGTTGTCCGCCTATCGCGTCGGGGCCCGCGTGGCGTGGCGCGAGCTTTCCGAATCCGCCGTCGACGGCGGCTTGCCACCCTTGATGATCGCGCGGTTCGCCGAATTGGTTTTCGCGTTCATCGACGAGCTGTCCGCGGCGAGCGTTTCCGGGCATGCCGAGGAACTGGCTTCCACCGATCGGGCAAGGCGCCGTCAACTCGACCGACTCGCACAGCACCTCCTCGCAGGGGCGCCCATCGAGACGCTGCAGGCAAGTGCCGAACGCGCCGACTGGCATCCACCGGATACCCTCACCGCGGTCCTGCTTCCATCGGCGCAAACCCGCGGACTCGTTTCCCGATTCGGACAATCAACTCTGCAACTCGGCGATGACCTGCCCGGCATCGACGCGTCCGAATCGGTCGTCGTGCTTCTCATCCCGGATGCGCACGGTCTGAACCGGTCCCGATTGTTGCGAGAAATCCGAGATCGCAGGGCAATCGTCGGCCCGTCGCGCAACTGGACACAGGCGCACTCGTCCTATCATCGCGTCCTGCAGGCCCGCGAACTCGGCCTTGTCGGCGATACCGAAACGATCGATACCGACACCCATCTCGTCGAACTCGTCCTCGGCGCGGACCGCGAAGCCGCTGACGATCTCCGCCGACTGGCGCTCGCACCGCTGGATCAGTTGCGTCCCAACACCGCCGAACGGCTTGCCGAAACATTGCGATCGTGGCTGCTACACCAAGGCCAACGCGACGCAGTCGCAGCCGACTTGTTCGTGCACGCGCAAACGGTGCGGTACCGCATGACCCAACTTCGTGAACTGTTCGGCGAACGCCTCAACGATCCCCGGGCGGTCCTCGAACTCGTCGTCGCACTGTCGATCCCAGCCACGACCGATTCGCCGACTGCGTCGTGAGGCGCACCGCTTTGTCCGCTTAAGCGGATTGCGGCCTTGCCTGAGGGATAGGAAATCCTCCCCTCGTACCTTCCTGATTCTGGCTTTGCGGCGATTACCCAGCAGGTTTGCGCGAACGACTATTGGTGCAGCGGGAAAAGCAAGCCAAGGCCGATCAGTCGGCCAACACACATACATCCCCGTGACGCAGGGCCAGAGAACCAAACCGTGCTCCACCCCGGAGCCGCGACAACCCACAGGAGAGATCATGACCACCACCTTCCAGAGCCTTACCAGCCACCGGGGCCGGGCCATCGCCGCGACCCTGCTCGCCTCGGCGGCGTCCGTCGTCGGCATGATGAGCGCCGCCCCGGCGCAGGCAGCCGACCAGTACATCGCGCTGGCTCTCGGCTTCGTCAGCGAGAATCCGCCCGTCACGATGGCCGGCGGCTCGTCGATCGCCGGCACCCAGGACGCAGCCGCACAGGGCGCGCTGACGAACTGTGTGAACAATGGCGGCGATCACTGCGTGACCGTGGTCATCGGCACGAACGAGTGCGCAGCGGCCGCCTCGAACAACTACGGCGAAGAGGTCGGGGCGAAAGGCTCGTCGGTTGCCGCCGCCTCGAGCGCCGCGCTAGGCCAACTGCAGAACCAGACGGGCGCCAAGGTCATCGTGTCGGGCTGCTCGAACGGGAACACCACCCCGCCGCCGCCGAACGACCCGCCGCCCCCGCCTGCGCCCAAGCAGGGGCCGACGGTGTCGTTCAACAAGGTCCTCGGCGGTCTCGAGTCTCACATCACCGACCGCAGCGGTGTGACGTCGCAGTGCACCTATGCGACGGACGACTACAGCCGCGGCTTCGCCTTAACGGCCAACTCAACGTACGACCTGAGGATCGTCCCGGCCATCCCGAAGTTCAAGAACTGGACCGTGACGATCACGTGTGACAACGGCACCAGCACGACGGCGACGACCTACTTCTGAGCCGCGGCTTCGCCCTAACCCGATCCGCCCGGACCGTTACCTCCCAACGGTCCGGGCGGTTTCGGCTATTCTGTTGAGCCGCCGATCAATTCAGGAATCGGTCGACGTACGAAGCGAACCGCGAGCGCAGATCCGATTCGTCGATTCCGAACACGTGCCATGACGTCGCGACCCGGCCGAGCCTGCCTCGTGGGTGAGCGCTCAGGTAGTCGGTGATTGCGGTGCGCACCGCGGCGTCGAAGGGTTCGCCGGCAAGTGCGTACAACCGTTCGGCGGTGCCCAGTTCGTCAGTCATGAAGTCGTCGAAGCGGATGTCTACCGAGCGATCAGCCGGTATCACATCGCGATCGCGTACACACGATTCGAGCAACCGGTCCAGGTTGTCCACCCAAGCCTCAGCGATCAGACCGACGTCGACGTCGGCGCGGTGCATCCGCTCCGAGTACGTGATCATCGTGATCATCGACAGCGCCACCGGAATCGGGTTGCGATGGGTGAACGCGACGATCACACCCGGGAACACGCGCTCGAGCACCGGCAGTTGACCGAGGTGTTGCGGTGACTTGAGCACCCACCGCCGGCCCCCCCGCAAGAACTGCAGGGCTTTCAGTTCAGTGGCCAGATATTCATACGAGGAGGTCTGGTCGGTGGACCAGTAGTACTCGGTCCAGCGGGGAACATGGGCGAGGGTGTCCATCAACATCGTCGAAAAGTCGTTGGCCAGCAATTGAATCTCTTCGTGCGCGTGGTCGGTGGTCATCTCGTGCATCAGAGCGAAATGGGGCATCAGGATGTCCATCATCGCGACGGCCGTGTCCATCCGAGCGATGCGGGGATCGGGACGTAGCCCCGCCTCGGAGGCCAGGGGAAACGGCTCGACGCTCTCCCAGTACGGCAGGCTGCGGAAGGTCGGAGCCGCCGACAGCATGTTGTGCAGGTGGGTGGTGCCCGTCCTGGGTAGCCCGGCGATCACTACCGGGGGAAGCAGTTCAATGTCGGGTATTTCGGGGTGCCGCTTCAATAGCGCGGTCAGCAGCAGCCGATTCTTGAGCCACTGCACGAGCTGCGAGTGGAAGTTCACGATGCCTGGGCCGTGCATGTCGATGTGGCGAAGATCGGACAGATAGAGCTCCAGCCGCTCGCGGTAGTCATCAGGTCCGAAGTCGGCGAGGCCGGTTTCGGTCCGCGCGCGGTCGTGCATCACGGCGGCGTCGAGCGGGCACTGCGGCGCGACAGCCGACATCATATCCCGGATCTGTTGTGCCTCAACGCTATAGCGCGGCTTGGCGAGATCGTCGAGATGGACGACCTTCGTTGTGGCATCGGTCACGATCAATTATGTTACAGTCCGTTACGTAATGACGGAAGGGGCGGTGAATCGTCCCGGAGGCGAGGAACGGCGCATGACCACCGCCCATGAGGCCACCGATGCCTGGCGCGAACTGCTCGACACCCTTCGCCAGTTGGATCGCTCCTTCATGGAGGGTGACAAGGCCGTCACCGACGACCGTCACATCGCCGACGGGTACCGCATGCTGGCCACGACGCTTGGTGTCGCGCTGGATACCTACCTGTTCGCCGACCCCAGCCGGCCGTTGTGGGTCGAGGTGAACTCGCCGTGGCGCCCGGATCGGCGATGGGGTGGCGACAACACCGACGCCATCTACTTCATGTGTCCCGTCGATCCGCAGCGGCGCTACCGAATCAGTGGCAATCGCGGTGACAGCGTGTACTTCTCGGTTACCGCCTACAACGAGCCGTCACCGGGGGCGTGGTCGGACAAGATCGTGAAGATCGTTCGCGACGACGATCTCGACATCGACGACGACGGAAACTTCAGCTTCGACTTCGGTCCGGCGGCCGACGCCGCAGTTCTGATGACTCGCGACTATCAGGCCGACCCCCACGTCGGCACGCCAGTGAGGTGGAAGATCGAGGCGCTCGACGCGCCCGAACCCTTACGCCACGGGGAGGCGGAAACCGCGGCCGCACTGCGGGCCAGCGCCGCATGGCTGCGCACCATGTTCGCCATTCTGCCGCTCGCGGTGGGCGTGAAGAACGCAGGAGAACACGAGCTCGGCCACAAGACGGCGATGTCGGCGAACGAGTTCGCCGAGCCCTATCAGGTGCCAGACGCGAACTTCGGTTGGTCTGCCCGTGACGCCTGCTACGCCTACGGCAGCTTCGACCTTGCCGATGATGAGGCGTTGGTGATCACGCATCGGCCGCCCAACTGCCGGTTCTGGAATCTGGTGGTGTGGAACCAGTTCATGGCCGTGCCCGGTGTGCGCGATGCGCGAAGTTCGGTCAACGGCTTCACGGCGGTACCGAATGCCGACGGCTCGGTGACGGTCGTGGTGTCCCGCGGTATGACGAGCCATCCCAATTCGCTGACCACACTGGACTATCCGCGCGGCAACTTGGCGTTCCGCTGGTTCCTGGCCGACGAGGTTCCCGCGCGCCCCGAGGTTCAGTTCGTCAAGATCACCGACGCGCCGACCGCGGCGAGTTGACCGAACGGCGACGCCGCGGCGTCTTCCACGTCGAGTTGGCCAATGCGGTGAGGGCGTCGGCGGTTCGCATGCAGAAGTTCTCGTAGTCGACGAGGCCGAAGGTCAGCGCACGAATGACGGTGGTCGCGACGAGGAAATCGAATATCGCGTCTGTTCGGAGCCGCAGTTCCGTCGGCGGCAGGTCGGTCAGGTAGCCGCGTATCAAGTCGGTGAACTGTTCGCGGACATCGTGTTCCGTGCGATTGACCAGTCGTTCGTACAGATCGACGTCGTGCTCGTAGGCCATCAGCAGTCCCGGTATCGCCGCCCGGGTCACGGGGTCCGCGAACTGCCGGGTGAACGCCCACGTCCAGGCGTGCAAGTCCTTGCGAAGCTCACCCGTCGAGGTGGGAATGGCCGTCGGCCCGATCTCGCCGAACACCGCATCCTCGATGATCGCCTCGCGGCGGGGCCAGCGGCGGTAGATCGTCGGTGCGCCAACGCCGGCACGGCGTGCGATGGCAACGATCGTCGTCGCCTGATAGCCCTCCTCGACCAGTAGTTCCCTGGTTGCGGCAAGCACGTCGATATCCTTCTGCGGATCTCGCGGCCGCCCCGGTAGGGGTTGAGGTGCCGTGGTCACCGAAAAACGGTACCGCAGACGGGGAGTTTTATTACGTGCGGCCCCATAACGGATATGTCACTTGTGGGTGGGTTCGCCTTCGGTGGTCACCTCGAAGGTGTTGAGGAAATTGCATACGAGTTGGTAGAAGCCGACCGTGACCACGAGGTCGGCGAGTTGCGTCACTGTGAGAACTTCCAGGGCGTCGGCGCGGTCGCTGCCGATCAGGGTGTGGTCGTCGATCAGTTTGTCGGTCCAGGCGAGGATGCCGATCTCGTCGTCGGCCAGGCCCTCGGTGGAACCGGTCGCGGCTGCGGCGATGGCCTCTGCCGACAGCCCGGCGTATCCGGCGATCATGGTGTGTTGATGAGTTTCGTACGGCGCGTCACAGCGGTATCCGACCCGCAGGATCGCCAGTTCGCGAAGGTGCGGCGGAAGCGAATTCGCTTGAAACATGGCGTCGGCCATGACGAAGAAGCCGGGCGCGAGGCCGGGGGAGTGCATGACCATCCGATAGATGTTGACCGGAGCGTGCTGGCTGAGGGTGTCCTTGAGGTGCTGCGGCAAGGCGTCGAAGTCGGGATAGTCCATGGTGATCACTCCCGGCCGCGGATCGGGTCGCTGCCGTCCCAGCCGGTGGCGACATCGCGGATGTATTGGAAGAACTGGCCTTTGAACCCGCTGATGTCTGATAGCTCGATGACGGTGCCCTGTTCTGCTTCGGTGTCGAGATAGGCGAACCGGCCTTGTTCACCGCCGATGCAGCCCTCCTGCCCGATCTTGTAACCGGCGGCGAGCGCACTGTCCAGAAGATTCTGGTAGTCGTCGGACCAGTACGCGATGTGTTGCATCCCTTCGCGTCCAGCATCGAGGAAGTCCTTGTACATCGACGGGGCGTCGTTGCGCGGCTGGATCAGTTCGAGCTGTACGTCCCCGGAGTTGGCCAGGGCCACGCTCATCTGCATGTCGGAGTCCGCGCCGCGGTATCGGAAGAAGTCGGTCTTGACGCGGTCAACATAGAACCAGGGGCCGACACCGTGGCGCACCCAGTTGTCCATTGCGGCGTCGATGTCGCGCACAACGTAGCCGATCTGGGCGATCTTTCCGAACCGGATGCTCATGTTGGCCGCCTTTCCTTCTGCTCCGATTGGAGGCGGTGAATGAGGAGGGCTCCGACTTCGCCTCGGGCGGCGTCGAGGTCGACGTGGTCGTCGATCAGTGATTGCAGTGCCACGCCGCGGAGCATCGCGATGATCACCGTGGCGAGCCCGTGCGGGTGGACGGTGCGCGGAATTTCGCCCGCTGCCGCCGCCTGCTCGATACGTTTTTCGATCTCTTCGCGGAATTCGCGGTCAGCGGCGACCATCCGGCTTCTGGTTTCCTCGTCGGGATTGGCAACGGCGTCTGCCCACAGCGCCAACCGTGCCCGGTTGACCGATTGCAGATCGGTGACGACATCGAAGTAGATGCCGACGAGCGTCCGCAGTTCCGTCACCGCGTCCTCGGGTCGGCCACGGTCGAACACCGCCTCGCGAAACTGGTGGGTGACGGCTTCAACGACCCGCTGCATCAGGGCACCCTTGGAGCCGAAGTGATGGGTGGCCAGGCCGCGGCTGTAGCCGGCGCGTTCTCCGACGTTGGCCAGCGTGACGCGGGACGGCCCGACCTCACCCACCATTTCGGCTGCGGCGGCGACCAGGCGCCGTTCAGCTTCGGTTCGGCGGATCTCCTGCGTGCGCGTCGGTGCGGCGCTTCCGGGTGGCGCTGCGGACATGGCTCTCACCTTACTAACTTGTTGACCAACAAGTTACGGTACCAGCTGGTACCGCGTTAAGGAGAACCAGGGAAAGCGGTGTCAGATCGCCGCGCCTGCATTGGCCACCGGTCGATTGTGGTGGATCTGACGGAGGAATCGGCCTATGGCGGCGACAACTGCTCCGGTTCGTGCACCGTCGACCAGGTCGAAACCGTGACCGACGCCGGGCAACTCCACATAACCGACGGTCGCGGCCGACACGGACCGCAGCTTGCCGACGAACGCGCGCGCTTCGCCGACAGGGATGAGGCTGTCGCGGCTGCCGTGCACAACGAGAAACGGTGGCGCATCATCGTGGATCCGATCCACCGGTGAGGCCGCGTCGAACATTTCCGGGTGGCGAACCTGCGAGCGCTTGACGACCACGCGCTCGAGGAATTCCATGAATCGTGCGCGCTGCACCGTGGAGCGGTCCTGCCAGTCGTAGAGGCCGTACAGGCTGACGACGGCATCGACAGATGTGTCGGCGTCAGCGGGTAGTTCGGTTTGCCACTGAGGGTCGTTGGCCGTCAGACCGGCCAGCGTTGCCAAGTGGCCGCCTGCGGAACATCCCGCGGCGACAATGAATTCGGGGTCGCCGCCGAATTCGCCGACGTGGGCGCGCGCCCACGCGATCGCCGCCTTGACATCGGTCATCTGGCGCGGCCAACGATGTTGCGGGCTGGTCCGGTATTCGAGGGAGAGGCAGACCCAGCCCCGTCTGACGAGGTGGGCCATCAGCGCGTGTCCCTGCAGTGTCCGGCTCCCGAACACCCATGCTCCGCCCGGAATGTAGACGAGTACCGGAGCGGGGGCGCCGGGCTGTTCCTGGCTCCGCCACACGTCGAGTACTTGGCTGGGGTGATCGCCGTAGTGCACCGACGACCGGTGCACATAGCGGCGCTGGCCCGCCGCCTTCCAGAGGGGCGCCCGCTGCGGATGTGACGGCCACGGATGTGCGAGGTCGTCGGCGCTGACGATGCCCTGCAACGCCTCCGTCAGCACCGAAGGTGTCAGCGCGAGTTGCTCGCGAAGGAGTTGGTGGCCGCCGGGGTCGAACCGCGCTCTGGCCATCGACGAGACGATGCCGGGCAGATACGTCCTGCCGCAGACGCCGAGGGCGGCCATGCCGCTGATCGGCTGGATATGCCGTCCGATCAGCGGGGTCGACGCGGATACTGCACTGAGCGCGATCAAGTAGTCGCCCGGTTTTGCCCGCGTCATCCATCGGAGGTAGGACCGGACGGTGCGAACTGCCTGCCCAGCGTCTACTCCCGACATTGCTGCAGCGTAGGCCCGGCAGCCATCTTTAACTACGGTAATGGTCTTGCCGTAAGACATTGATCAGGCGTCGATGGCGCCGTGCGTGTGGCGTGGGGAACCGAAGGGAACCAACGATCAAATGGAGCAATTGAGCTGGACCGACGACATGATGCTTCGCGCCGAGAGGCCGGAGACTCCGATGCAGATCCAGATGTTGCTGGTCTATGACCAGTCGACGGCGCCCGGCGGCAAGGTCACCTTCAAGCGCATTCTCGAAGAGATCGATGCCCGACTGCATCTGGCGCCCACGTTCCGTCGGCGGCTGACCGACCTACCCGGCAGCCTGCACATGCCGTACTGGGTCGATGATCCGAACTTCGATCTCGAGTACCACGTGCGTCATATCGCGTTGCCTCAGCCGGGGGACTGGCGCCAGCTGTGCATACAGATCGCGCGCATCCACGGACGCCAGCTCGATCTTCGAAGGCCACCGTGGGAGATGACGGTGATCGAGGGTCTGAACTCCGTGCCCGGCGTGCCACCGGGATCGTTCGCGATCTCCATCAAGCTGCACCACTGTGTCGTCGACGGAATGGAAAGCGTCGAGTTGATGGCGGCCATGCACGACCTCGCACACGACAGCGCGCGCCCCGCCCCGCCGGACAAGCCGTGGAATCCACCCGCGCTGCCGTCGACAGCAGACCTCGTCTCGCGGACGGCAATCAACGGTGTCCTGCACCCGCTGCGGGCGGGCAAGGTCTTGATTCCCGGCGCACTCGGCGCGTTGCGCCACATCGGGGAGTTGCCGGCCAAGGTCGTCGGCGGGCTGGCGGCGGCACTAGGCCCCGAGTCGGGCTCGCTGTTTGCGCCGAGCACACGATTCAACGGCACGCCCACACCGCAAAGGGCGTTCGAAGCACGTTTTCACGACCTCAGCGATTTCCAGCGGATCAAGGCCTGCGTGCCTGGCGCGACCATCAACGACGTGGCACTCGCCTATGTCGGGGGTGCGCTTCGCCGATATCTGGATGGCCGCGGCGAGCTGCCAGAGGAGACTCTCGTTGCCGCGTGCCCGATGTCGATCCGGTCGAGCGGCGAAAGCGGCAGCGGCGGCAACCGACTGTTCGGCCGGTTGCAGGCGTTGGGGACCACCTTCGCTGACCCGATGGAACGGTTGGCGGCGATCGTCGACGACGCCTCTGCGTTCCGCGAGTCTTCCGATACCGCCAGCAGCTCCCGGCTGATGGAGCTGGTGGGCACCGTGCCAACGACGTTGCTGGGGCTGACGGTCAAAGCCGCTAATGCAGTGCCCTTTTCCGGCCCTGCGGTCGCCAACACAACGGTGAGCAACGTGCCGGGTCCGACGGATCCGATCTTCTTCGTGGGCGCTCGCCTGGTGAAAGTCACCGGGCTGGGTCCGTTGATCGGCGGGATGAACCTCTTCCACATCGTGGCGAGCTACAACGGCACCGTTTCTATCGGGGTGACGGCGGATCGCAGCGCACTACCGGATCCGGGTCACTACGCCGACTGCATGCAGAGCTCTTTCGAGGAGATGCTCAGCGCCGCAAAATGACCAGCGCGGCGGATCGGGTTATCGGTGTGACTACGGGGTATCGCCGACAGATGTCATTTGCTCCCCACGACGGTTTGATCGATGTGCTCATTGTCGGTGGCGGTAACGCCGGAATCAGCGCGGCGGCACGACTCATCCGGCACGGCATCACCACCGTCGCCGTCGTCGAACCGCAGGACGTTCACACCTACCGACCGCTGCTGTCCTATGTCGGTGGCGGCCAGGCGTCCATGCGCAGTGCCGAACGCACACAGCGGTCGGTGACGCCGCGCGGCTGCACTTGGATCCGTGATTCCGCGGTCGTCGTCGACCCCGACGAGAAGGCCGTGCGGTGCGAGAGCGGAAGGACATATCACTATCGCGACCTCATCATCGCCTGCGGCCTGGTCCCCGACGATCAAGCCCTTCCGGGTATCGAGACAGCTGTGGCCACGCCGGCGGTGGCCAGCAACTACCTGAACAGCGCGGACAAAACCTGGGAATTGGTTCGATCGATGACACCGGGGAGCCACGCGGTGTTCACGGTGCCCCGGCCACCGGTCAGTTGCACCGGGACCACCATCAAGCCGTTGTTCTTGGCGGCTGCACATTGGAAGCGGGCGGGATATCTACCGGGCGTTGACATTTCGCTCGCGATCGACCGGCCTGCTCTGCTGGGAGTGCGGGCACTTGACGAGCGGCTGAACCGTCATCTCGAGAAACTGGGGGTGCGGGTGCTGTACGACGCGACGGTCACGTCGCTCATGCCCGAGCAGCGCCGGTTGACGGTGAGCCGCTCTGGCGAAGCCACGGAGACGGTGTCCTACGACATGTTGCATCTGGTTCCGCCATTCCGCGGGCCGGATTGGCTTACGTCGTCCGGGCTCGCCGCCGAAGGCAGCCATGGGCTTGCCGACGTCGATCCGCGGACCTTCCAACACCGCTCACACCCACAGGTGTGGGCGGTCGGCGACGGTGCGACCGTCGACACCGATCCCTCGGGAGGTGCACTGCGGCGGCAGGTCTCAATTCTTGTCGACAACCTGCTCGCTGCCCGCAGCAACGGTTCATTCTCCAAATACGACGGATACACAGTCGCGCCGATCGCGACGGACGCCCACCATCTGATTGCGGGCGAGTTCGATCGCTCGGGCACGGTGACATCGTCGCTGCCCTCGTTCGTCGACCCACTCAAGCCGCGACGCACGGCGTGGGCGTTCGACCGTTACGCGCTTCCTCTGATCTACTGGAAGCTCATCTTGAACGGTCGGCTGTAAGCAGCGAAAAGAACTGTCGCGACGGATCTTCGGCGTCGAGGCTGCCCTTTCTGGTGCCCCGCGATATCGGGTGGCTGAGGTCGTTTGTCGACGGATCGGTCACCCGTGCCCAGTCGGTCACGATCGTCCGCTCGACGATCTTCCAAATGTCTCGCCGCTTCTCGTACTTGTCGAGATAGCGTCCGCCGACGATGACATCGACATCATGATCGCCCGCTCCGAATGTGTGTACCGCGATCGTGTAGATCTCGCCCTCGGCCCTGTCACCGTCTATTGCGAAGTTCACGGTGGTGATGTTGTGCTGCATCGACCGGATGTGTGGACGGGACGCGGCCAGCGTGCCGAGGAACTCGTCGACACTTCCCGTCGAGAACTCTCCGTGGGCGTCGATGGCGTCCTCGTGGTAGAGATCCCGCAACGTCGTGAAGTCGCTGCGATCGACGGCGCGACAGTAGGCGTGCACCAGCTTCCGCAGCGCAAACTCATCGAGCATTTCTTGCAGCAGCGCCTCAGTGG
>NZ_JAVHWK010000107.1:0-4000 GCF_032159775.1 Mycobacterium sp. | reverse complement strand
GCCGAGGCCTACGACGTCAAGCTGCCGCGCGAGCTCGTACTGATCGGCAAGCAGTTCCTCTACGTCGAGCGCTACATGAAGCTGCTGGCGCCCAAGTGGCAGATGATGAGCGACCCGCAACTGACGGGGTACTTCGCCAACTTCATGGTCGAGGTCAGCCGTGAACATTCGGACGAGCTGGACATTTGACCGACGAGCGCTTGCGCGAGGAGCATTTGATGGACATTCGCACTGGCGTCGCCAAGTCCGGTGAGCTGGACATCGCCTACGAGGACATGGGTGACGAGAACGATCCCGCCGTCCTGCTGATCATGGGCCTGGGCGCGCAATTGTTGTTCTGGCGCAAGGGTTTCTGCGAGAAGCTCGTCGACCAGGGGCTGCGCGTGATCCGGTACGACAACCGTGACGTCGGGCTGTCGAGCAAGGTCGATGGCCGTCATACCGGTGCGCCCCTGCTGCCCAGGATGGTCCGCTCGCAACTCGGGCTGAAGAACGGCGCGGTGTACACGCTGGAACACATGGCCGACGACGCTGCGGCCCTGCTCGATCATCTGCAGATCGACAAGGCGCACATCGTCGGCGGCTCGATGGGCGGGATGATCGCGCAGATCTTTGCCGCGCGGTATCAGCAGCGCACCAAGACGTTGGTCGTCTTCTTCTCGAGCAACAACCAGCCGCTACTCCCGCCGCCGGGTCCCAAGCAACTACGCGCAGTGACGACGCGGCCCAAGGACACGTCCCGCGAGGGCGTCATCGCGAACTCCGTGCGCGTCGGCAAGATCATCGGCAGCCCGGGCTACCGGGTGCCCGACGAGGAGCTGGAGGCCGACGCCGTCGAGGCGTACGAACGCTCCTACTACCCAGCCGGGGTGGCACGGCAGTTCAGCGCGATCCTCGGCAGCGGCAGTCTGCTCGCCTACGACAAGCAGATCACCGCACCCACGTTGGTGATCCACGGGCGCGCCGACAAGTTGATGCGCCCCGCGGGCGGTCGCGCCATCGCCAAGGCGATTCGCAGATCGCGGTTGGTGATGTTCGACGGAATGGCCCATGACCTGCCGGAACCTCTGTGGGACGACATCGTCGGCGAGCTCAAGACCACGTTTGCTGAAGTTCCCTGACCCGCCGCCTTGGGTGACGCGCTTGGCGGCCGGCCGATTCGGCTGCAGGTGGTGATCAGCGTAGAGTGCGCCTTTGAGTGCATCAGGGGGCTTGGCGGGTCACCGGCGACGCCGCCGAGCCACTGAACAGCCAGAAAGGCATTCTCCGCTATGTCGACTACCCGCAAGAAGGGTGGCCTCAAGCCGCACTTCGAGGACGTCCAGGCTCACTACGACCTGTCCGACGATTTCTTCCGGCTCTTCCTCGATCCGAGCCAGACCTACAGTTGCGCCTACTTCGAGCGCGACGACATGACGCTCGAGGAAGCTCAGCTCGCCAAGGTCGACCTGGCGCTCGGCAAGCTCGGCCTCGAACCCGGCATGACGCTGCTCGACGTGGGCTGCGGCTGGGGCGCGACGATGATGCGGGCCATCGAGAAGTACGACGTCAACGTCATCGGTCTCACCCTCAGCGAGAACCAGAAGGCACACGTCGAGACCGTCTTCGCCGCCTCCGACAGCCCCCGCACCAAGCGCGTGCTGCTCAACGGCTGGGAGCAGTTCGACGAGCCCGTCGACCGGATCGTCTCGATCGGCGCCTTCGAACACTTCGGCAAGGATCGCTGGGACGACTTCTTCGCGATGGCCTACAAGGCGCTGCCCGACGACGGCGTGATGCTGCTCCACACCATCACCGCGCTCACCCTCCCGCAGATGACCGCGGCAGGGCTGCCGCTGACGTTCTCGATCGCCCGCTTCGTGAAGTTCATCCTCACCGAGATCTTCCCTGGCGGATACCTGCCGACCACTGAGATGGCAGGCGAGTACGCGACCAAGGCCGGCTTCGAGCTGACCAGGACGCAGTCGCTGCAGAAGCACTACGCCAGGACGTTGGACACCTGGTCGGCGGCGCTCGAGGCGCACAAGGACGAGGCCATCGCGATCCAGTCGCAAGAGGTGTACGACCGCTACATGCACTACCTCACCGGCTGCGCCAAGGGCTTCCACGAGGGCTACATCGACGTCTGCCAGTTCACGCTGGAGAAGTAGCACTTCCGGTCGCGCGACTCTTCGCCCTGACGAAGTCGAGGGCAAATTGGAGTCGACAAGCGGGTAACAAGTAGTCTGTAGCGCCTGAGGCGGTGGTTCGAGCCTCGATACCCCGGTCCCCGGGTAGGGTCCGTCACATCGCGACCTCCGACGATCAAGCAAACGTGCCGATACAGTCGCAAGAAAGGCCTAGCAGGTAACACATGTCTGACAACTCCACTGGCACGAAGGACTTGACTCCTCACTTCGAGGACATCCAGGCGCACTACGACCTGTCTGACGACTTCTTCGGCGTCTTCCAGGACCCGACGCGCAAGTACAGCTGCGCCTACTTCACCGGGCCGAACGTCACGTTGTCCGACGCGCAGATCGCAAACGTCGATCAGCACCTCGACCGTCTGGATCTCAAGCCGGGTATGACGCTGCTCGAGGTCGGCTGCGGCTGGGGCCTCACGCTGCTGCGCGCCATGGAGAAGTACGACGTCAACGTCATCGGCCTGACGCTGAGCAAGAACCAGCAGGCCTACTGCAACCAGCTGCTGGGTGACCTGAAGAGCGAGCGCACCTTCGACGTCCGGCTCGAGGGGTGGGAGCAGTTCCACAGCCCGGTCGACCGGATCGTCTCGATCGAGGCGTTCGAGCACTTCGGGTTCGAGCGCTACGACGACTTCTTCAAGACCTGCTTCGACATCATGCCCGATGACGGCCGGATGACGATCCAGAGCAGCGTTGCGTACCACCCCGATAATCTGCTGGCCCGGGGCAAGAAGCTGACCTTCGAAATGGCGCGCTTCATCAAGTTCATGATCACCGAGATCTTCCCGGGTGGCCGCATCCCGTCCACCGAGATGATGATCGAGCATGGCGAGAAGGCGGGCTTCACGGTCCCCGAGGCGCTGTCGCTGCGCAATCACTACATCAAGACGTTGGGGATCTGGGCCGCCGCCCTGGAGAACCACAAGACCGAGGCCATCGCCGCCACCGACGAGGAAAACTACAACCGGTACATGAAGTACCTGACCGGTTGCCAGTATTACTTCGTCGACGAGAGCATCGACGTCAGTTTGGTCACCTACCTGAAGCCGGGTGCCGTGGCCTGACGCCCCCGAGACAAGAGAACGCCCCCGCACTCCTCGAGCGCGGGGGCGTTCTGCTGTGTCAGGCTGCTGCCTTCTCAGAGCCCGCGGTGGAACCGGAGTCGCCGGCGGCGGGGGCGGTGGTGCCGGTACCGGCCTCCGTCGCGCCCGTCGTCGTGGTCGCGCCGCCGTCGCCGGCCGCACCGGCGGCCTTGGCGTTGGCGGCGGCTTCCTTGGCCTTGTCCGCGGCCGCTTGCGCGGCAGCTTCGTTGTCGGCCGCTTCCTTCGCCTTGTCGGCTGCCTCCTTGGCCTCCTTGGCCTTCTTGGCTTCCTCGGCTGCGGCGGCCTTGTCGGCAGCGGCCTTCGCATCCGCGGCGGCTTGGGCATCGGCCGCGGCCTTCGCGTCAGCGGCTGCTTGGGTGTCCGCGGCAGCCTTCGCATCCGCGGCGGCTTGGGCGTCAGCGGCGGCCTTGGCATCTGCGGCAGTCTTGGCGTCAGCGGCGGCCTTGGCGTCAGCAGCTGCCTTGGCGTCCGCAGCTGCCTTGGCATCAGCGGCCGTTTGGTCGTTTCCGCTCTGATCGGCTGCGGTCTGCTGGACGTCCCCGGATCCGACGGTGTCGGCGCTGACGGCATCCAGGGTCTGCTTCTTGTCCGCCGTCTTGTCCGCCGTCGCGTCGACGTTCTGAACAAGGGCGTTGCGCGAGACCAGCGTCTGATTGACGACCGGGGCAGGCGCCACCGGGGTGACCGTCGGTCCGCCGTTGATCGCATCCT
>NZ_JAVHWK010000085.1:0-29460 GCF_032159775.1 Mycobacterium sp. | reverse complement strand
CGCTTCCCGACGGTGTGTCGCTGATCTCGGATCCCGAGATGCTTGTCGTCAACGTTGTGGCCGCCCCGACCGCCGAGGACCTCGAGTCCGAGGGTGCAGGCGAGGCAGTCGAGGGCGCAGGCGAAGGCGCCGAGGAGGGCGAAGAGGGTGCCGAGGCCGCCGACGGCGAGGGCGGTGGCGAGGAATCATCCGGCTCCGACGACTCCTCCGAGTAACCGACGGGCCTTCACCCGACATGGCCGAGCCACATCTGGTGGTGGGCCTGGGGAATCCCGGGCCCAACTACGCCTCGACGCGGCACAACCTCGGCTTCATGGTTGTCGACCTACTCGCCGATCGGATGGGCGAGAAGTTCAAAGTGCACAAGAAATCCGGCGCCGAGGTCGTCACCGGCAGACTCGCAGGTCGGTCGGTGGTGCTGGCCAAACCGCGTGTCTACATGAACGAGTCGGGCCGCCAGGTCGGGCCGCTGTCGAAGTTCTACTCGGTGCCGCCCGCCGATGTGGTGATCGTGCACGACGAGCTCGACATCGACTTCGGCAAGATCCGGCTGAAGTTCGGCGGCGGCGTCGCGGGCCACAACGGTCTGCGATCGGTGGCATCGGCGTTGAGTACGAGCGACTTTCAGCGGGTCCGCATCGGCATCGGCCGCCCGCCGGGCCAGAAGTCGGGGGCCTCGTACGTGCTGGAGAACTTCAGCAAGGCCGAACGGCCCGAGGTTCCGGTGATCTGCGAACAGGCCGCCGACGCAGTCGAGTTGCTGATCGCTCAGGGCCTCGAACCGGCCCAGAACACCGTCCACGCCTGGGGCTAGTCTTGCTCGCGCCGCTTGCGGCGGGCCGTCAGGCGTTGCACCTGGCCGTAGGAGTCGATCGGGCTGTGCAGGGCCAACCCGCCGTCGGCGAACACGGTCTGCCCGGTGACCCAGGACATTTCGAGGACGGCGACGATCGCCTCGGCGATGTCGTCGGCCTCGCCGAGACGGCCGAGCGCGGTGCGCTCGGTGAGTCCTTCGACCCAGCCCGGCAGCTGCTCGGGGTTGGCGAGCATCGGCGTGCGGGTAACCCCGGGGCCGACGGCGTTGACCCGGATGCCGTGCACGCCCCATTCCGTCGCCGCGACCCGCACGAGCATGTCGATGCCCGCCTTGGACACGCAGTAAGCGCCCATATCGCGGTCGGCGAGCGTTCCACTGATGCTGGAGACCGCGACGATCGACCCGCCTTCGCCCTGATCGACCATCGCCCGCGCGACGGCACGCATGGTCAGCCAGGTGCCCGTCAGGTTGGTGTCGATGACCCGCTGCCAGTCCTCGGGCGTCTGCTCGAGCAGTAGACCTGATGCCCCGACCCCCGCACAGGCCACGAGTCGGCTCGGCACGCCGTGCCCCGCGATGGTCTGATCAATCGCGGCCGATACCGACTCGGAATCGCCGATGTCGCAGTCGATGTCGCCGCCGTTGACGTCCCACACCACGACATCGCTTCCCGCCGCCCGCAGTCGGTCGACCACCGCGCGGCCGATGCCGGAGCCTCCCCCTGTGACCACCGCGGTGGCGGTCACTGCGGCGGACCGATCAGTTCGACACGCACACCGTCCGGCGCGTTGAGCACGGCCATCGCCACCTTCTTCCCGCCGGGCGCGGGCATCTCGATCCTGCGCAGCCCGTCGCCGAAGCCGAGGGCCGCCAGCGTCGTCAGCGTGTCTTCGACGTCGCGCTGCAACGACAGCAGGAAGAACCCGAACGCCGGAACGTCGGTCGGCGGAGGCAGCGCCTCGACATCGTCGAACAAAACCAATTCGACAATGCCCGTCTCCGGCGTCGCGGGGTCGCCGAGGAAGATCGACCGCAACCGATCGGTCGCCGCCCCGAACAGGGTTCGCCAGTCGCCGGTGAAGGTGTAGTCGAACAACTCGGTGAAGCCGAGGCCGTCGCGCCAGAACCGCATCGAGGCGTCGACATCGGAGGTCACTATCGCAGCGTGGTGGATTCCGGACAAGCGACCGCCTCCTGCCTGTTGAAGTGATTGAGCTTTACCCGCGACAGCATTTCCACGAATGCGGTTCCGCTGTAGGGGAATTGGGTGACCACCTTGCCATTGGGGTGGCGGTAGTAGTTGTTGCAGTTGGCGAGCCACACGGTGCCCTCCATCGCCCGCTGGATCTCGACGTTGTAGGTGTCGTGCACCTCGCGCTTGACGTCGACGGCGCGCACCCCGGCCACGGCCATGTCGTCGAGGATGCGACGGACGAACTCGGCCTGCGCTTCGAGGATGTAGATGATCGAGGTGACGCCGTTGGTGTTGGGTCCGTACAGCGTGAACAGGTTCGGGTAGCCGGGTACCACGGTGCCCAGGTACGCCTCGGCGCCGTCACCCCAGTCGTCACGCAGTCGTCGGCCGCCCGTTCCGTACACGTCGAGGCTGCCCAGGTAGTCCGCGGCGTGAAAGCCGGTTCCGTAGATGACGGTGTCGAATTCGTGGTCGACGCCGTCGGCGGTGCGCAGCCCGTGCTCGGTGAACTCGGCGATCGGAGCGGTTTCCAGCGTCACGTTCGGCCGTGCGAATGTCGGGAACCAGGCACGCGACTGCAGGGGCCGCTTGCAGCCGACCGGATACGACGGGGTGAGCTTGGCCCGCAGTGCGGGATCGGCCACCTTGCGGGTCAGGTATTCGCGGGCCATCTCCGTCAGGCCCTTCGTCATCTCGGAGTCGGCGCCGAAGTTGGCGGCTTCGTAGGCCTGAAACGCCGCATCGCGGACCTTGAGGGCTTCGCCGGGATCGCGTTCGAAGAGCTCCTGCTGCTCGGCCGTGAACGGCTCGTCGTAGCGAGGGTTGACCCAGATCGGCGTGCGCTGGAACACCGTCAGGTGCGCGGCCACCGCCGCGATCTCGGGTACGTACTGGACGGCGCTGGCACCGGTGCCGATCGAAGCGACACGTTCGCCTGCAGTCGATTTCGAGTGGTCCCATGTCGACGAGTGAAACGTGCGACCCCGAAACCGGTCCGCTCCGGGGATCTCGGGGATGTTGGGCACGTCGAGCATCCCGACGGCGCTGACGACGGCGTCGAACTCATACGTCGCGCCGCAATCGGTCAGCAGCGACCAGCACCGCGCGTCGTCGGCCCAGCGCATCTCGGTGATGCGGGTGTTGCCGAGTAGATGGTTCGCCAAGCCGTGGTCGGCCGCCACCCGCTCGAGATAGGCCAAGATCTCCGGCTGCTGGGCGAACGTCTTGCTCCACCGCGGGTTGAGCGCAAAAGAGTACGAGTAGAAGTGCGACGGCACGTCGCAGGCGGCGCCGGGGTAGGTGTTGTTGCGCCAGGTACCGCCGAAGCCGTCGGCCCGGTCGAAGATGGTGAAGTCGTATCCGGCGGCCGCGAGCTGGATGCCCATCGCGATCCCGCCGGGCCCGGCTCCGATGACCGCGACGCTCACAGAAACGAGTTCTCCGCGGTCAGCCCGCGCTCGGGAAACGCGCCGAGCGCGAAGGTCTCGGCATTACCCAACCCGGACCCACCACCGATCGGATCATCCACTCGCACAAGCAGATCGCGGAGCTGATGCAGCCGGCGGGCGTTTTCGGGTCTGTCGGCGTCGGCGATGTGGTTGCCCTCCACCCGTTCATCGCCGACCCACTGGCCGTACACCCAGTCGTTCCAGCCGTAGTAGCCCGCCGTGCCCAGGTGGAACCCCGTCGCGCCCGCTGCTGTGATCGTCAACGGGCGCTTGCTCCCATCGGTGTCGATCAGCGTGACGGTTCCGTGGGTGAACCGGCGATTGTCGTCCTGGAAGTGCATGTCCTGCTCGACCGAGACGAACCGGTGGGCGGTGCCGTCATCGTTCTGCTGCTCTGCCTGACAACGGATCTCGAGGAAGCCGTCGCCACGCTCCTCCTGATACATCACGAACAGCGAGTAGCTCGATCCGTCCGGGCGCGTCATCGTCATCGGCAGCCACGTCATGAACATCTGCTTGATCTTGCGTCCGCCCCGCGGTAGTCCTGGGATCGGCTTGCCGACTCCAGGCCGTAGGCCCCACGAGTGGTCTCGGATCGAAATCCAGTTGTCGGCGTCGATCTGGGTGCGCGTGCCCTCGACCTCCACCCATCCCGTCGCCACACCGATCTGGTGATAGCGCAACACGTTATGGGTGACGCGGTAGCCGTCGGGGCTGCGGTCGGGCCAGGGATCTTCGAGCGCCGCGGCGAAGCTCCCGCGCAGTTCGACGTCGAATGCGATCGGCGCGTGCTCGGTCGCATCGAGGCCCACCTGGATCGCGCGCAGCGGTTCGACGACCCGGTAGTGCACGGGTCCGACGTCGGTGCCCGCGGGGTTCGACGACAGCCTTCTGCCTGCGCGCACAGTCCACTGCTCGGTGCCTCGGCACACGCCGGCCGCCCCGTCGAAGACGCCGCGGTTGGTGTACTTGCCGATGCCGAGAACGACCTGCAGCGAGTTGTCGCGGGCATGTGCGATCGTCCAGATCTTCTCCGTCCACGACGGATCCGACTGGCTGACCGTGGCGAACGTGTCGACAATCTGATGGGTGAGCAGTTCGTCCTCGGGCACCAGCCCGCCGTAGTTCGTTGACAGCAAGTCGATCGCTTTCTGCAGGTAGCGATATTGCGGACACCCAGCCACCGGCCCGTCGCCAGTGTGACATTTCGGCCCTTATATGTAAAGTGGCGTTCGTGACGTCTCCCCGGTCGGTCGACGGCGAGCAGTCGACGCGCCGCCGGATTCTGGCGGCTACGTTCGTCGTGCTCTCCCGGGATGGGCGACGCAAGTTGCAGCTGTCCGATGTCGCCACGGAGGCCGGTGTCTCGCGCCCGACGCTGTACCGGTACTTCGGCTCCAAGGAGGGCCTGCTCCAGGCGTTCGGCCTCTACGAGCAGGACAACTTCGACTCGGGTATCGCCGCGGCAATGGCCGGGCTGAGCGGACCTGATCGCCTGGACGCTGCGATGCGGTTCATCGTCGAGTTCCAAAGCACGTACTCGCTGGGGTCATTGGCCGATATCGAGCCCGAGCATGTGCTGCACCAGATGAAGCGGGTGCTTCCGATCATGCACGAACGGGTCGCCCGAATCATTCCCGGCGAAGACAGCGATGTCGCGGCTGCGGCCGTGGTTCGTATCGCGGTGTGCCACTACATGATCGCGGGGGGCAGTCCCGACCGGTTCCTCGCTGAACTGCGCCACGCCGCGGGCCTCGACGCGACACGACGGCGACTGCACCGCCGCGCTGCCGGCTAACCGGCCAGCCAGCCGAGGATCGTGGCGGCGATCCGTTCCGGTTGTTCCAGGTGCAGGAAATGCCCTGTGCCGTCGATGATTTCGCATTCAGAACCCGGCGCCGGTAGGTGCCCGGCCGGATCACCGAAGATGTCGATGCCGAGGGCGCCATCGTCGGCGCCGTGAAGATAGAGCGTGGGCACGGACGGATCCTGCAAGGTCGTCAACGCTTCGGCCGTGGTCTCCCGGTCGGCGAAGGCCGGGTTGAAGGATGCCCGGTACGGCGCGATGACGTCGGCGATGTTGTCAGCCGTGACGTATCGACGCAGCTCATCTACGTCATCGTGAGGGTCGTATCCAGGCGACCAGTCCCCCCACAGCGACTCCCAGAAGCCGGGCTCCAGAAGCACCTTCTCGGCAAGACCGGCCTGCTGGATGACCCAGATGTAGAACGACCTCTTCAGTTGGCGGTAGCTGAACATCCCCTCCAGAACACCGGCAGGCGGAGCGGCCAGTGTGACGAGGCGGCCGAATGCCGCCGGGTCCGCGTTGACCACCCCGTACGCGGCGACCGCACCCCAGTCGTGGCCGATCAGGACCGCGCGGTCGTCGGCGTCATACGCCCCGCGAACGTCGAGCAGGGAGCGTACGTAGGTGCCCACGCTGATCGGCGTGCCGACAGGCGCGTCGTAGCCCGGTAGCCAAGGAGCCACTGCCCGGTATCCGTTGGTCGCGAGTTCCGGGCCGAGGTGCCGCCACGTGTGCGGTGTGTCGGGAAAGCCGTGCACGAGAACGGCTAGAGGCAGCGACGTGTCCTCGACATCGCCGAAGGTGCGCGGACCGGGTTTGGTCACCTCGGAAGGGTATTACATCTGGCGAGCAGCACGTAAACCTACTTAGCTTTACATTTAGTGCGCTATGTGTAAATGTGATCGGCATGGCAGGCATCGCGCTGACGCAACGCGATCTGGCCACCACCCGCACTCAACTCCAGGCGTGGTTTGGGCACAGGTTCGCCGGCCGAGCGGAGGTGTCGGAACTGCGCGCGGCCAACAAGGCGGCGGGTTGGTCGAGCGAAAGCCTGGTCTTCTCCGCCACCATCGGCGAGAAGACCGACGAGTACGTCATCCGTATTGCGCCCGCAGGCGGCGGCATCTTTCCGCACTACGACCTCGGCATCCAGACGCTGACGCAGGAACTGCTGCACGAGTACGGAGTTCCGACGCCGTCGCCCATCCTCTACGAGCCCGACCGCGACTGGATCGGCTCGAAGTTCCTGGTGATGCCACGCATCGTCGGGCACACACCGTCGGACACCATGTACGCCACGCGTGGTTGGCTGCACGACTCTGGCCCGGATATACAGCGGCGCGTTCACGACTCGTTTCTCGAGACGCTGGCGTCCTTGCAGCGGGTTCCCGTCAGCGAGGCGTCTTGGCTCGAGCGGCCCGCTGGCGTCGGTGTCGTCGCCGAGCTGAAGTGGTGGCGCGAGTACGCGAAATGGGCCACCGACAACAAGGTTCCCGACGTCATGAGAGGGGCGTTCGACTGGCTGACCCGCCGGATGCCCGACGAAATGGGCGAGTTGAGCGTCTGCTGGAACGACGCCCGGCTGTCCAACGCGATCTTCGACGACACCGGACAGATCGTCGGCGCACTGGACTGGGAGCAGGCATGCCTGTGCCCGGCGGAGACCGACTTCGCCTGGTGGCTGGCGACCCGCAGGCAGACGCTGGAGGTCAGCGGCATCGACCTCGACCCGGAACTTCCGGGGTTCGACAGCCGCGAGCAGGTGATCCGCCGCTTCGAGGAGATGATCGGTCGACCGCTCGTCGACCTGCCCTGGTACGAGGTGTTCGCGATGGTCCGGATGGGCTGCTGCATCCTGCGTACGCAGGAGCTCCTGCGCAGCATCGGCCAAGGCGACCACTTCCTCACGCGGGCGCCGATTCTGCCGGCATGGACGATTTCCGCCGTCGACGCCTAGTCCGCAGTGCGTCGCGCGTAGGCGCGTAGCGCGAACGGCGCGAAGATCGCCGTCAGTGCGAGCGAATACAGGATCGTCGCCGCAATGGGATGGTGCAGCGGCAGCTGCGCGTCCGGTGGCGCAGGTGGGCCGTTGCCCCACAGCTCGCGCATTGCCTGCGCCAGCGACGACACCGGGTTCCATTCGGCGATCACGCGCAGCCAGTGCTGCATCGGCTCCGTCGGCGCAAAGGTGTTGGCCAGGAACGTGATCGGAAACAGCACGGTGAACATCACACCGTTGACGGCTTCGACCGAGCGCATCAGCGAGCCGATCAGGATGCCAAACCAGATCATTCCGAACCCGAACACCAAGATGAGGGCGAACGCCAGCACCGCCTCGGCGACGCTTCCGCGGATACGCCATCCGATGCACAGGCCCGTCACGGCCATCACCACGACGCCGATCGACGAGTGCAGCAGGCTGGCGACGCTACGACCGATGAGCACCGCGGACCGCCGGATCGGCAGTGACCGAAACCGATCGATGATTCCCTTCTCGATGTCGGCAGTGATCCCCGTGGATACCACAAATGCGGTGAAAACGATTGTCTGCGCCTGGATTCCCGGCAGCAGGAACTCGCGGTAGGACGCGCTTCCGCTGGTGGCGATCGACGCACCGAACACGAATGCGAACAGCAAGACGAACATGATCGGCTGTACCGTGACATCGCTCAGCATCTCGGGCATCCGCTTGGTGTGAATCATGTTTCGCTTCACCATGATCCAGGACTGCTGCAGGATGTTAGTCGGCCGGATCTGCGGCCTGTTAGCCGAAGCGTTGAGCTGCTGCGCGGCGACGGTCATGCGCCCACCTCCACTGTCTGATCGACTTCGGCGCGCCTGCCGGTGAGCGACAAGAAGACATCGTCCAGGCTGGGACGGGACAGGCCGATGTCGTCGACCTCGATCGAGCTGTCCTGCAACGCGCCTGCTACCCGGGCAAGCTCGGCAATGCCGGTGGCCGAGGCCGTGAGCTGCCGGGCACCGACGTCGACGCGCACTTCGGCACCGCTACGGCCGAGCAGCTCACGAGCCGCGGGCAAGTCCGCAGCGTCTGAGACGGTGACGAGCAGGCTGGCGTTGCCTGCCTGCCGCTTGAGTTGCAGTGGCGTGCCGTGCGCAATGACCCGGCCGTGGTCGATGACCACGATGTCATCGGCCAACTGGTCGGCCTCTTCGAGGTACTGGGTGGTCAACAGGAGCGTGGTGCCGCGGGCGACGAGCCCACGCAACATGTCCCACAGCTCACTGCGACTGAGTGGATCGAGGCCCGTCGTCGGCTCGTCGAGAAAAAGCACCGGCGGCGAAGCGATGAGACTGACCGCCAGGTCCAGCCTTCTGCGCATCCCGCCCGAGTACGAACGTACCGGCCGGTCGGCGGCATCGGCTATCGAGAACTGTTGCAGCAGTTCGTTTCCCAGCCGGTCGAGGTCGCGGCGCGCGATTCCGTAGAGGCCGCCGATCATTCGGATGTTCTCGCGCCCGGTCAGCAACTCGTCAACCGTGGCGACCTGGCCGGTGAGGCCCATGTGGCGGCGGACCATGTCGGGCTGGTCACGGACGTCGTATCCGGCAACCCGCGCGGTGCCACTGGTCGGTAACGCAAGCGTGGTCATCATTCGGACGGTGGTTGTCTTGCCTGCCCCGTTGGGACCCAGCAGTCCGAGCACCGTTCCGGGAGCGACGGTGAAGCTGACACCGTCGACTGCGGTGTTGTCCCCGAACCTCTTCACCAGGTCGACAGCTTCGATGGCGGGAGGTGATGGCATGGCACTGACGGTATCGGCCGCGACCGACACCGTGTTACCTCGCGGGCGAGGGACCCGGGACTAGGTGACCAGCGAGACGGAGTTCGCGCGGCGCAGCTTGCCCGATGGGGTCTTGGGAATGGTGCCGGGGCCGAGCACCACGACATTGCGTGGGCGGACATCGACTTCGGCGACGACCTCGTGGGCGACCTGACGCTCGATGCGGTGCACCTCGTCGGGATCCTGGTAGGCGTTCGACTCCACGGCAACCGCGAACGTCTCGCGGGAGTGCCCGGCATCCAGACGCACCGCTACCGCACAGCCGGGCCGAACGCCCTCGACGCGGCCCGCGGCGCGCTCGATGTCGGTCGGATAGATGTTGCGGCCCGCCATGATGATGACGTCCTTCACGCGGCCGCAGACCACGACGTGGCCGTTGTCGGTGAGGTATCCGAGGTCGCCGGTGTCATACCAGCCGTGTTCGTCCTGCGCCGGGATGAAACCACCCATGGTGATGTAGCCGGGCGTGACGGGCTCGCCGCGCAGCTCGATGATGCCGACGCCGCGGGTGGGCATCACGTTGCCCTGCTCGTCGATGATCCGGGCCTCGAGCCCCTCGAGCAGTGGGCCAAGCGTCGCCAGCCTGCGGGTGTTGCCCTTCGTCGCGGGTACCGCCCGGCGCAGCGCTGCCATCAGGTCGGCGTCGACCTCGTCGACAACCAGTCCCGCATTGCACTCGGAGAAGGACACCGCCAAGGTGGTCTCGGCCATGCCGTAGGCAGGCAGAATCGCCGACGGCTGCAGGCCGAACGGCTTGCCCGCGTCGAGCAGGTCCTCGACGTCGGCGGGCTCGACGGGCTCCGCGCCTGAGAGCGCGAAGCGCAGCGTGGACAGGTCGAAGTCGCCGGGCTGGGCCTGGCGCCGCAGCCGCTTGGCGAGCAGCGCGTACGCGAAGTTCGGCGCCGCGGTCATCGTGCCCTTGTACTTGTCGATGAGCCGCGCCCACAGCAGGGTGTCGCGCAGGAAGTCCATCGGCGTGACCTTGACCAGTTCGGCGCCGAAGTACATCGGGATGGTCAGGAAGCCGACCATGCCCATGTCGTGGAAGCAGGGCAGCCAGCTGACCATGACGTCCTTTTCGACGTCGTACTGGGCGCCGATGAACATCGCCTCGGCATTGGAGTAGATGTTGCTGTGCGTGATCTGCACGGCCTTGGGTGAGCCGGTGGAGCCCGACGTCAGCTGCATGAGGGCCAGGTCGTCCTCGCCAACCTCGACCGGGTCGATCGGGTCTGCGGAGAGAAGGTCGGGCACCGTCAGCACCTTGATGCCCTGCTCCTCCAGCACGGGCACGGCGACCATGAACGGCTCGGACACGATGACGGCCTTGGCCTCGATCATCGCCACCACGTTCATCGTGTCTTCCGCCCAGACCACCAGGTCGGTGCGCGGAGTGGGCTGGTGAAGCATGGTCAGGCTGGCGCCGCGCATCCACAGACCCTGAGCGGTCGGCGCGATCTCGACAGGGAAGCCGGCCAGCACGCCGACGGCGTCGCCGTGGCCGATGCCCGCGGCGGCCAGGCCACCGGCGATCTGGCGGGCCCTCTCGTGCACCTCACCCCAGGTGTGCCGAAGGGGCTCGTGCGGTTCACCGGTGACCATGCCCGTACTCGCGTTGCGAGCACTGCGGTACATCTTCTCGGTGAATCTGCTCACGACGACAGCCTCCTTGGGTCCACCGCAAATGCCAGTGTGTAATGCTCCGCCTGGTAACAGGCGCTTTCACGTAGGCGCGCACACATTTGGAGCGCGGTTGTGTCTCGATTCGGTGATGGGCTAGGAAGGGGCGCCCGCCCGCCGGATGTTCCGGCGGCGGCAGTATTCGCGCCCAGTTCTTGACCGCTAGTTTTCACCGTCGCTCATCTTAGGCAACTCTTAAGTAACTGCCAAACTAATGCAGTAAATGAGGTTCGTGTCACACCTGCGGCGGAAGCCTGATTCACATCTACGACGTGGCTGGCGCCGGAACGACCCGTGCGCCCTGTACCGGACCGCTGGCCACCCGGACCGTGCGACATACCCCTGCTCCGGCCAGCTCGGCTCCGATGTCGACGGCCGACGAGGACGAAGTGCACAGGAACGCGCACGTCGGCCCGGAGCCGGACACGATCCCGGCCAGGGCGCCCGCCTCGACACCGGCGCGCAGCGTCCGGCGCAGATTCGGCTGCAGGCTCAACGCGGCGGGCTGCAGGTCGTTTCCCAACAACGGCGCAAGGGCGACCGGATCGCCGGAGGCCAGGGCGGCCAGCAGCGGTTCTGGATCCTCCTGTGGCTTCGGCGCGGCGCGGTCGTCGGCCTCGCGAAGCCGATCGACCTCGGCGAACACCGCCGGGGTGGACAGACCGCCGTCGGCGAAAGCGAGCACCCAGTGGAACGTGCTTCTGGCCAGCACGGTGGCCAGCTCCTCGCCGCGGCCGGTGCCGAGCGCCGTGCCGCCGTGCAGGGCGAACGGCACGTCACTACCCAGCCGGGCGGCCAGTGTGTGCAGATCGCGGCGTGGCACGCCGAGCTCCCACAGCGAGTTGATCGCGACCAGTACCGCCGCCGCATCGGCGCTGCCGCCCGCCATACCGCCTGCGACCGGAATCGTCTTCTCGATGGTGATCGCGACGTCGGGGGCCCGGCCGACGTGCTCGGCCATCAGCTCGGCCGCCTGCCACGCGAGGTTGCGCTCATCGGTGGGCAGCGACTGCGCGCCCTCCCCTGCCAACTCGAGCGACAGCACGTCGGCGTTGCGGACGGTGACCTCGTCGAGGAGTGAAACAGCGTGGAAGACGGTCGTCAGCTCGTGGTAGCCGTCGTCGCGGCGATCGCCGACGGCCAAATACAGGTTGACTTTGCCCGGCACCCGCACGGTGGCCGATCCGGTGGGAACCCACTCCGAGGCGGGGCTGCCGTTGGACACCGCACGACACTATCGCCGACACCACGCGGACACGTAGTGATGCCGCAGGATTGGCAGACCAGCGACCCGGCCTAGGCTGGGAAATGTGCTTCAGGTCGGCGACGACTTCGCGGGCTATGTCACCGACGCGATACTCGGACGCGGCGGTCATGCCGCCGTGTACCGGGCGCACCGGCCTGCCGACCCGAATCGTGTAGTGGCGCTGAAGGTTCTCGACGACCAGCCTCGTGGAAGCAATCACACTGCGCGACTGCAAAGGGAATTCGAGTTCGCTCATCAACTCGACCACCCACACATCGTCACCGTGTACGACAACGGCGTCGGCTGGCTCACCATGGAGGTAATCGGCGGGGGCGCTTCAACTGCGCTGCCCGACAAGGAGACTCGACTGACAGCGCTGGGCCAGATTGCCGACGCGCTGGACTACACACATCGCTGCGGAATCGTGCACTGCGACGTCAAGCCGACCAACATTCTCGTTTCGCGGGACTTTTCCCGTGCTGTACTCATCGACTTCGGCGTGGCGTACGCGGTCTCGGAGACGGTGAATTGGCACGCCACGCGCGTCGAGGCCTCACTGCCGTACGCGGCGCCGGAGTTGCTGCGCGGCAGGCCGCCGTCAGCGCTCACCGACCAGTATGCGTTGGCGTGCACCGCCGTTGAACTACTGCTGGGCAGCCCACCGTTCTCCGGAGAGACATGGATGGAACTGGTCGACGCTCATCTCACCCAGCCGGCACCAAGCTATTCAAACAGGATTGCTTGGGTGCCAAGAACTTTCGACTCGGTAATGCACAGAGCGTTGGCGAAGATGCCGGACAGCCGGTACGACTCGTGCACAGAGATGATCGAGAGCCTCTGCGAGGCGCTAACTCGCGACTAGGGCGATTCGCTCGGTTGGATCACTCTTTTCGTCTGGGGATCCCAAACCCCCGAGCGCTCCAAAAGCCTGACGAAGTCGGCGATGGACAGCGTCTCGCCGCGTCGCGACGGATCGATGCTGGCGGCAAGCAGACGTCGTGCGGACTCGTTTCCGCCGCCCGCCCATTCGGCGAACGCGTTGCGAGAAGTCTTGCGGCGCTGAGCGAAAGCGATGTCTATCAGCTTGAAGACCTGCTGACGGAAGCCGTCGTCGGTCGGCCACGGCGTGGTCTCGTACCGGTCGATGCGAACCAGCCCCGAGTACACCCGCGGGATGGGCCAGAACACCGTCGGCGACACCATGCCGTGCCTGCGCACCTTGCCGTAGAACCTGACCTTGGCACTGGGCACGCCGTAGTCCTTGCCGCCGGGCTCTGCGGCGAGCCGCTCGGCCACCTCGGCCTGGACCATCACCATCACGGTGCGGATCGACGGGAAGTCGGCGAGCAGGTGGAGCAGCGCGGGAACGGCCACGTTGTAGGGCAGGTTCGCAACGAGCGCCGTCGGCTCCTCGGGCAGATCGCCCGGTTGCAGTTCCAGCACGTCTTGATGCAGCACGCTCAGCCGGTTGATCTCGCTGTGCGAGTGTTCGGCGACGGTCTGCGGCAGTTGGCCGGCCAGCACCGGGTCGATCTCCACGGCGGTGACCTTGGCGCCGCGGTCGAGCAGCGCGAGTGTCAGCGACCCGAGTCCGGGTCCGACCTCCAAGACGTGGTCCTGGCGGTTGATTCCCGATGCCGACACCACACGACGCACGGTGTTTGCGTCGTGTACGAAATTCTGGCCGTAGGACTTACGCGGCCTGAAATCCAACTCTTTGGCGAGGTGCCGAATTTCGGTACGGCCCAGCAATCTGATGGTCAGGACGTCCCCAATCTCCCGCTACATACGGGCCACGCGCCCCAACCTTGACGGGCTCGAGTGACCTCAGCAATCGCGATCTGTTCTTCACGTGTTGCCAAATCGGCCCTCGCAGCATACCTCAGACCACCGTTTCGCTCCCAGGTATTTTGATCAAACTGCACACCACCAAAAAAACCGTTGCCGGTGTTGATCGCCCAGTTGCCGCCCGCCTCACATTGAGACAGCGCATCCCACGTGCCGCCACTGCTCACGGGGGGCACTTCGGTGCCTGGTTTGGTGCCCACCCGGAGCACACCGTCAGTTGCCGGCGTGACGATGACATTGGCTACTGGCAGTCTGCCGGTCTCTGCCCCGTTGACCTTAGCGATGGCAAACGTTACGTCCTGAACTCCCGGCATTCCGGGGTTCTCCACGATCTGGCGACTCATGTTCATCGTGGGGTCTTCGATCCGTGTGCTGTTCGGCGGTAACGGTACGCGTTGGGTGACCTTTTCGATTCGGACACGCGTGACCTGGACCTGCATTCCTTCCACGACGGGAGAGGAGGGGCCCGGCACCACCGAGTCGCTCTGGGCCAGCGGTGCGCCCGCGGCGGCAAGTAGATCGCCGACGTTCGGAGCGGCCAGATGCACCGTTCTCACCACGCCACCATCGTTGATCTGCACGTTCTTGGCGCTCACGACGGGCAGCGACATGCCGCCCAGTGGTACCCGGCTGCCCCGAGAGGCCGCGGCGGGAGCCTTGTCGTCCATCGACAGCTGGGCAAGAGCCTCGTCGACCGTGGAGGCCGTGGTCCACACCTCGCGGCTGTTCTCGCCGTCGGTCGAGATCTGCAGCGGACGGCTGCGCCGCAGGACGATCGCGTCCGACTGGTGCACGGCCTGATCGCCCGTGGGATAGAGGTCGTCGCGGTCGCCGACGTCGTATCCGTTCTCCTTGACGACGTCGATGACGCGCGTTTTCATCGTCGCCACGGTCATCTCGGTGCCGTCGACAGTCAGCGTCACGGTCTTGTGGGCCGCCACGGCGAATCCGCCGGCGAACGTGAGCGCCAGCAACGTGATGAAAACGAGCGCCCGCAGATGTGGCGAGCGCGACTCATGAAGTCTGTCTAATGCATTCAAATCAGTGCTATTCCCCGACTCGGGCCCCGGACTGGTTCTGTGCCCCCGACATAGATCACAAGACGGTAACGAACCGTCCCAGCAACAGCAACTCCGGCTCCGTTCACGACGAGTTCACCTCGAAGCCGTACACCCTGCTCGCGGTTTTCGTGGTCTCTCGGGCCACGTCGCTGGCGGGCTGGTCAACGATATCGGCCAGGGCGCGCACGGTGTAGGGCAGGCAGTACGGCTCGTTCGGCGCGCCCCGGTAGGGATGCGGGGTGAGAAACGGTGCGTCGGTCTCGACCAACAGCTGCTCGGCCGGGATCAGCGCGGCCGCCTCGTGCAGCGCGCGGGCGTTGCGGAAGCTGACGGTGCCTGAGAGGCTCAGCACCCAGCCCGCGTCGACGCACGTGCGCGCCATCTCAGCGTCCGACGAGAAGCAGTGGAAGATGACCGTCGGCGGGGCGCCTTCGGCCCGCAGAACGTCGAGTACGTCGGCATCGGCGTCGCGGTTGTGGATCATCAGCGGCTTGCCGATCCGCTTGGCCAGGTCGATGTGCCAGGCGAAGGCGTCGCGCTGCTCGCCGGGGGTCGCGCAGCCGTCCAGCCGGCCTGGCCAGTAGTTGTCCAGCCCGGTTTCGCCGACCGCGACCACGCGGGGATGGCATGCCAGCCGCTCGATCACCGTCTTCGCCTCGTCAGTGAGCGCGTTGGCCCGCGTCGGGTGCAGCGCCACGGCCGCATAGACCCGCGGGTCCCAGTCGGCAGCCTCGGTGACCCAGCGTGCCGAGTCGAGGTCGTCGGCGATGGTGACGACGGCCTGCACTCCGACGGCCGCGGCGCGGTCCGCGATCGCGCGCACGTCGTCGCCGTCCTTCGCGCCGCACGCGTCCAGGTGGGTGTGCGCGTCGACCAAGGGAACCAGCGGCTCGGGAGGCGGCGGCGCCGGACGGGAACTGCTCACCGCAACACCATAAGGTGATGGGAAATGAGCGAGCCGTACTACATAACGACAGCGATCACGTACCCGAACGGTGCTCCGCACATCGGGCACGCGTACGAATACATCGCGACCGACGCAGTCGCCCGATTCAAGCGGCTGGACGGGTTCGACGTGCGTTATCTGACCGGCACCGACGAGCACGGGCTGAAGATGGCAGAGACGGCCGCGGCCGAGGGCATTCCGACCGCCGAGTTGGCTCGACGCAACTCCGATGTGTTCCAGCGGCTGCAGGACAAGCTGAACATCTCCTATGACCGATTCATCCGCACCACCGACGCCGACCACATCGAGGCGTCCATCGACATCTGGAAGCGGATGAACGAGTCCGGCGACATCTATCTGGACTCCTACAAGGGCTGGTACTCGATCCGCGACGAACGCTTCTTCACCGAAGCCGAAACCACCGTCGGCGCCGACGGTGTGCGCATCGCGACCGAGACCGGTGCGCCGGTCACGTGGACCGAGGAACAGACCTACTTCTTCAAGCTGTCCGCCTACGCCGACAGGCTGCTCGCCCACTACGCCGCTCACCCCGAGTTCATCGGGCCGGATGTCCGGCGCAACGAGGTGGTCAGCTTCGTCTCCGGCGGTCTGCGCGACCTGTCGATTTCTCGCACGACATTCGACTGGGGTGTGCCGGTTCCCGACCATCCCGATCACGTGATGTACGTGTGGGTCGACGCGCTGACCAACTACCTGACCGGTGTCGGATTTCCCGATACGTCCTCAGAGCTGTTCGCCCGGTTCTGGCCTGCCGATCTGCACATGATCGGCAAGGACATCATCCGGTTCCACACCGTGTACTGGCCCGCGTTTTTGATGTCAGCGGGAATCGAGTTGCCGCGCAGGGTCTTCGCGCACGGGTTCGTGCTCAACCGAGGCGAGAAGATGAGCAAGTCGGTGGGCAACGTCGTCGACCCGGCGAACCTCGTCGATACGTTCGGCGTCGACCCGGTGCGCTACTTCTTCCTGCGCGAGGTGCCGTTCGGCCAGGACGGCAGTTACGGGGAGGACGCGATCATCACCCGGATCAACGCCGACCTCGCCAACGAGTTGGGCAACCTGGCGCAGCGGTCGCTGTCGATGGTGGCCAAGAACCTCGACGGGATCGTCCCCGAGCCGGCCGAGTTCACCGACGACGATCGCGCACTGCTGGCGCGCGCGGGCGAGGAGTTGTTGTCGACGGTGCGGGCGCATTTCGACGTGCCTGCCATGCACCTCGCGCTGGAGGCCATCTGGCTGATGCTCGGCGAGGCCAACCGCTACTTCTCGGCGCAGGAGCCGTGGGTGCTGCGCAAGTCGGAGTCCGAGGCGGACCAGCAGCGGTTCCGCACAGTGCTGTACACGACGATGGAGGTCGTTCGCGTCGCCGCGCTCCTGGTGCAGCCGGTGATGCCCGATTCGGCCGCCAAGCTGCTCGACCTGCTCGGCCAGCCCACCGACCAGCGCACCTTTGCCGCGATCGGCAGCCCGTTGGCGCCGGGGACCGCGCTGCCCGCCCCGGTCGGCGTCTTCCCGCGCTACCAGGTGGAGTGACACGCGTCACGTCTTGTCACGTCTCGCGACTCGGCGGTGTCTTGAGGGCATCATCGAGAGAACAGGAGACATCATGACCGGCAAGCGCACACACGTCGTGGTCATCGGCGGCGGTTACGCAGGCACGCTGGCGGCCAACCATCTGCGGTTGCGTGGCGACATCGACATCACGTTGGTGAACCCGCGGCCAAAATTCGTCGAGCGGATCCGTCTGCACCAACTCGTCGCCGGAACCGGTGAGCCGACCGCCGACTACGGCACACTGCTGGGCGAAGGCATCCAATTGGTCGTCGACAGCGCAAGCAGAATCAATACCGGCGCGCAGACGGTCGAGTTCGCCTCCGGCCGCAGGCCGCTGCGCTACGACTATCTCATCTACGCGGTCGGCAGCACTGGAGCCGTCCCGGCGTCCGTTCCCGGCGCTGCCGAATTTGCTTACCCGATAGCGGAATTGGAGTTGGCGCAGCGACTGCGCGCGGCCATCGACGAGCTGCACCCCGATGCGCCCGTCACCGTGGTCGGCGCCGGGCTGACCGGCGTGGAGACGGCTTCCGAGCTGGCCCAGCAGGGTCGCAAGGTCACGTTGGTATGCGGAGGGCTGCTGGCCCCGTCGCTGTCCGAGGCGGCCCGACGGTCGGTCGCCACGTGGATGCGCAAGCACGGGGTCACCGTGCTCGAGTCCGATGTGGTGGCGGAGGTGCGCGCGGATGCGGTGGTGTTCGCCGACGGCGCCGTGCGCCCGAGCGCGGTGACCATCTGGACCGCGGGGTTCGGCGTGCCCGAGTTGGCCGCAGCCAGCGGACTGCGCACCGATGCGTTGGGCCGCCTGCTCACCGACGAGACGCTGACCAGCGTCGACGACGGCCGCATCGTGGCTGCCGGTGACTGCGCCGCACCGTCCGATCAGCCGCTGCGCATGAGCTGCCAGGCCGCGGGTCCGCTGGGTACGCAGGCGGCGGACACCGTGCTGAGCCGCATCGCAGGCGAGACGCCCGGTGTGATCGAGCCGAGGTTCGTCGGCACATGCACCAGCCTCGGCCGCAAGGGCGCGGTAGTGCAGTTCTCGCACAAGGACGACTCGCCGACGAGGGTGCACGTGCGCGGTCGGCTGGCCGCGTCGGTGAAGGAAGCCATCTGCAAGGGCACGCTGTGGGGCCTGCGACAGGAGGCGCGCAAGCCCGGTTCGGGGCTTGTCTTCAAGGGCGACAAACGCTCCGTGCAAGCCACTGCTGCGCCCCAGGTGGTCACGAACCCGTGACCACTTCGGGCCACGGCCAGACTGCAGGCTCGGCGGGCGGCGAACACGCCGAGCGGTTCACCCACCTGAGGCCGCTGCTGTTCACCATCGTTTACGAGATCCTCGGTTCGGCAACCGAATCCGACGATGTGCTGCAGGACAGCTATCTCAGGTGGGCCGAGGTCGACCTCGCGACGGTACGGGACACCAAGTCGTATCTGGCGCAACTGGTGACCCGGCAGGCACTCAACGCGTTACGGGCGGGCGCCCGCCGTCGCGAGGAGTACATCGGGCCGTGGCTGCCGGAGCCGCTGCTGCTCGACGAAGGCGATGCCTCGGCTGATGTTGTTCTCGCCGAGTCGGTCTCGATGGCCATGTTGGTGCTGCTCGAGACACTGACTCCCGACGAGCGGGCGGTGTTCGTGCTGCGCGAGGTGTTCGGCTTCGACTACGACGAAATAGCGGGCGCGGTGGGTAAGTCCGTGGGTTCGGTGCGTCAGGTGGCGCACCGGGCCCGCGAGCATGTGCAGGCGCGGCGCAAGCGGTTCGAGCCCGCCGACTCCGCGAGGACGGCGGAGCTGACCGACCGGTTCATGACCGCGGCGACGACGGGTGACCTGGACGGGCTGATGGCGATGCTCGCACCGGATGCGACTTGGACAGCCGACAGCGATGGCAAGGCGTCCGCCGCGCGCAGGCCCATCGTCGGCGCACGGAAGGTGGCGAGCGTGATCTCCGCACTCTTCCGCGTCGCGGCCGAACGGATGCCGGATATCCGGTTTCAGTCGGCGGTCTACAACAGTTCGCCCGCGATCGTGATCTACAACGGGGATCGGCTGGAGGGCGTGTTCCTGATCGAGATCACCGACGGGCAGATCACCCACTTCTATGCGATGCGCAACCCGGACAAGCTGACCGGCGTCGACGTGCGTAGGGAGATCACCCGCCGCGTCTGACAAGCTGAGTCGGTGCGGATCGACCGACTCGGCGACCTCGGCAGTGCCCCACGGGTGTTGCGGGCGGTCGCGGCGGCCGCAGACCGGCGTGGGCTGCCGCCGCCCGCGGCGCTGATCGGCGAATGGTTCGGCTCGGGGGCCGTCATCGCGCCGTCGTTGACGGTGGCACCGGTCACCTGCGGCGATTTCGGCGCGCTCACCGACGCTCAGCGCACGTCGGCGCGCCGAAATCACTCTGACGGTGCGGTTGGCGGTGGCTGGTTCGGGTACCTGTCGTACCCCGACGCAAGCTCTGACGGACGGCCTTTCCGCATTCCGGAGGCGGCGGGCGGCTGGACCGACTGCGTGCTGCGCCAGGACCGCGACGGGCACTGGTGGTACGAAAACCTTTCCGGCGCAGCGCTTCCCGAATGGATTGCCGGCGCCTTACGGAACCCGTTGCCGCCCAGGGCCTTCGACATCAGCTGGGGAGAAGCGGATCGCGACGCCCACCGCGCAGGAGTGCTCAACTGCCTGGAGGCTATCGCCGCGGGTGAGATCTACCAGGCATGCGTGTGCACGCAGTTCGCAGGCAGGCTCGACGGCGCCGCGATCGACTTCTTCGTCGACGCGGTGGAACGCACGTCGCCTGCGCGTGCGGCATATCTGGCAGGCGGCTGGGGCAGCGTGGCGTCACTGTCGCCGGAGTTGTTTCTGCGACGCGCAGGCGATCAGGTGACGTCGAGCCCCATCAAGGGCACCCTGCCGCGGACTGCGGATCCCGCGGCGCTGCGGGCGTCGGTGAAGGATGTCGCGGAGAACATCATGATCGTCGACCTGGTCCGCAACGACCTGGGCCGCGTGGCGGTGACGGGCTCGGTCACCGTGGCCGAACTTCTCGCGGTGCGACCGGCTCCCGGTGTGTGGCATCTGGTGTCGACGGTGTCGGCGCAGGTGCCCGCCGAGATGCCCATGGCCGCGCTGCTGTACGCGGCGTTCCCACCCGCGTCCGTCACCGGCACGCCCAAGGCCCGCGCCCGCGAACTGCTGACCGGCTGGGAGCAGCATCGACGCGGAGTATATTGCGGCACAGTCGGTTTCGCTTCGCCCGTCGCCGGGTTCGAGCTGAACGTCGCGATCCGAACCGTGGAGTTCGACGCGGACGGCTCGGCGATTCTCGGCGTCGGCGGCGGTATCACCGCGGACTCGGACCCCGACCTGGAATGGGACGAGTGCCTGCACAAGGCGGCCCCGATCGTCGGCGCTACGCGTACCGTCGGCAGCGCTCGACGAGGATCGTCGCCAGCAGTGCCGGCTGGCTGACCATCAGGCTGTGGCAGGTGTCCACCGGTAGCACGGTCTGCACGCCGCCCAGTGCGGCGATGGATCTGCGCTGCGACGCCACCGAAAGGGCGCGGTCGCGCAGCGTGAGGATCCAGGTGCGAGGCACGTCGTCGGGCAGTTGGGAGCGGTCGACGTTGTCGAAGATGATCGACGGCGACTCGGCGTAGAACCGGTCGCGGCTGAACCGGCGCTGCGGGCGCGTCATTCCGTTACAGAACACGAACTCCGCCAACGAGTTCGGCAACGTGCCCGACATTCCGGTGTCTGCTTTGCGGCGGGTGTACCGACCCACCAGCCCGGGCAATGTGTCGACGACCGAGGTGCCCTGCGGCGGCACGAACGCGGCGGCCAGCACCATCTCGCGAACGCGTGAGGACCCGAGCTTCGTCACGACGCCCGGAACGGTCAGCCCCGCCAGTGAGTGGCCGACAATGACCAAGTCTTCGATACCCGCATCCTCGATGTCGGCGAGCAGCGAGTCGACCCATTCGTCGATGCATGCCGTGAGCAGATCGCCGGGCTTGTCGCGCCGCCCGGGCAGATCAAGCGCGAGGACGGCAAGATCCGGTGCCCCGCAGTGTATCTCGGCGATCATCGGATCCCAGCAGTCCGCGGCGTGCTGTCCGCCGTGCACCAGCACCAGCGCGGGCAGTGCCATGGTGCCTCCGTCAGTCGCGCGAGCGCAGAACCGCATCGTAAAGCTCGCGCCGCGACGGCGCCCCCGGATTCGCGGCGACGACCTGCGCGCACGCATCCTTGACGCGGGCGCCGTCGTCGACAAGCTCGTTCACCTCGGCGATCAGCGTCTCCAGATCGGCCCGAGGCTCCGCGCCTGCCAGCACGACTGTGATCTCGCCGAGAACACCGTCGGCCGCCCAGTCGGCGAGTTCTGCAAGCGATCCGCGCTTGATCTCCTCGTGGGTCTTGGTCAACTCCCGGCACACCACGGCGCGGCGCTCCGCACCGAGCACCTCGACGGCGTCCTGCAGGCAGGCCGCCAGCCGCCGAGGAGATTCGAAGAAGACCGCCGTCCGCGCCTCGGCCGCCAGCACGGTCAGCCATGTCCTGCGGGCCGAATGCTTGCGCGGAGGAAAGCCCTCGAAGCAGAACCGGTCGGCGGGCAGCCCGGAGACCGCCAGCGCCGTCGTCACCGCCGACGGACCGGGCAGGCAGCTCACCCTCAACCCGGCCGCCACGCAGGCCGACACCAGTCGATAGCCCGGGTCGTTGATCACGGGCATGCCCGCGTCGCTGACCACCAACACCGTCGCGCCGCTTTTCACCTCGTCGACAAGGGCAGGCACCCGCGTCGCCTCGTTCTGGTCGAACAGGCTGACCACCTTGCCCGCAATCCGGACCTCCAGTGCCTGCGCAAGCGTCCGGACCCGCCGCGTGTCCTCCGCGGCGACCACATCGGCGCTGCCCAGGGCGCTGACCAGCCGAGCGGAGGCGTCGGCGGGCAACCCGAGCGGGGTGGCGGCCAGCAGCAATCGTCCGGGGCTCATCCCGCACAGCCTACGATCGCATCCGTGACCGCCACCGCCACCGAAGAGCCGACGGCCGCGCGCTCGGTCCCGGTGATCAGCCCGGGGCCGCTGATGCCCGCCGCCGACTTCGGGCCCGTCGACCGGCTGAACGGCTGGACGATGACCGCGGTCATCGCGGCGCTGGCGGCGCTGACCAGGTTCCTCAACCTCAACTCGCCGACCGACGCGGGCACCCCGATCTTCGACGAGAAGCACTACGCGCCACAGGCCTGGCAGATGCTGTTCAACCACGGCGTCGAGGACAACCCCGGCTACGGGCTGGTGGTGCACCCGCCGGTCGGCAAGCAGTTGATTGCGATCGGCGAGGCGATCTTCGGCTACAACGGGCTGGGCTGGCGGTTCACCGGCGCGGTGCTCGGCGTCATCGGAATCGCCCTGGTGGCCCGCATCGTCCGGCGGATGACTCGCTCGACGATGGTCGGCGCGATCGCGGGCCTGCTGCTCGTCGCCGACGGGGTCAACTTCGTCGCGTCGCGCACGGCCCTGCTCGACGGCTTCCTGGCATTCTTTGTGGTGGCGGCGTTCGGCGCGTTGATGGTCGACCGTGACCAGGTGCGCGAACGCATGCACGTCGCGCTGCTCGAGGGCCGTATCGCCGAAACCCCGTGGGGGCCGCGCCTTGGCGTGCGGTGGTGGCGCTTCGGTGCCGGTGTATTGCTCGGGCTGGCCTGCGCCACCAAATGGTCGGGTCTGTACTTCATCGTCTTCTTCGGGTTGATGACGTTGGCGTTCGACATCGCAGCCCGCAGGCAGTACCGGGTGCCGCGGCCGTGGCTGGGGACGCTGCGTCGCGACGTGGGCCCGACCGCGTACGCGATGGCGCTGATCCCGTTCGGTGTCTACCTGGCGTCGTATGCACCGTGGTTCGCGTCGGAGACGGCGGTGAACCGCTACGAGGTGGGCCAGTCGATCGGTCCTGGGGGCGTTCTGCCCGGGGCGATCCGGTCGCTGTGGCACTACACCTACGGCGCCTACCGGTTTCACTCCGGACTGACCAACGCCGACGGCAACCACCACCCGTGGGAGTCCAAACCGTGGACGTGGCCGATGTCGCTTCGGCCCGTGCTCTATGCGATCGATCAGGAGAACGTGTCGGGCTGCGGCGCGCAGTCATGCGTGAAGGCCGTGATGCTGGTGGGCACGCCGACCATGTGGTTCATCGCCGTGCCCGTGCTCGGCTGGGCATTGTGGCGCGCGTTCGTCAAGCGGGACTGGCGATACGGCGCCGTGCTGGTGGGGTACGGCGCGGGCTTCCTGCCGTGGTTCGCCGACATCGACCGGCAGATGTACTTCTTCTACGCGGCCACCATGTCACCGTTCCTTGTCATGGCGATCGCGATGATCTGCGGCGACATATTGCATCAACCCAACCAGAACGCCGAGCGAAGAACGCTCGGGCTGGTAGCCGTCAGTTGCTATGTGGCCCTTGTGATCACGAACTTCGCCTGGTTGTATCCGATCCTCACGGGCATTCCGATCTCGCAGACGACGTGGAACCTCGAGATCTGGCTGCCCAGCTGGCGATAGCCCGCCTTCCCGCGAACCCGAAGATTGCGCATAGGGCTGCTGTGTCCGGCTATCCACAGCCCCCTGTGCAATCTTGACGAGCACAGACAAAATTGTCGGCTCGGTTGGACACCATCGCGGCATGCGCGAGGTTTTTGTCGGTAGCGACGCGTTAGCGCGCGGCGGCATCACTCGCGCACGCCTGCGATGGAACTATCAAGCGATCTTCCCGGGCGTGTACCTGCAAAAGCAGACCGTGCCGTCGCTCAGACAGCGGACTCTTGCCGCCTGGCTATGGTCCGGGCGCAACGGGGTAATCGCGGGTCGTGCGGCGGCAGCGCTGCATGGCGCTCAGTGGGTGGACGCGGACACACCCGTCGAAATGATCTGGCATTGTGGCCGACCACCACGGGGCATCGAGGTGCGCAACGAGCGAATCGACGCTCTGGACATCATTGAGATCGACGGCATGCCCGTCACGACTCCCGAGCGCACGGCATTCGACATCGCCCGCCATCAGCCACGGAACTCGGCGGTGGCTCATCTCGATGCGCTCGCGAGGGCGACGGGTATCGAAGCCTCAGGCGTGATTCTGCTCGCCGATCGATACCCGAGGGCACGTGGTCTTCCCCGTGCCCGAATCGCGTTGCCGCTGATGGACGGCGGAGCGCAGTCGCCCCAAGAAACGCGACTGAGGCTGGTCCTCATCGACGATGGGCTGCCGCCGCCGCGAACTCAGATCATGGTGGCCGACGGGAAGAACCGAGCATTCATCGATATGGGCTACGACGACCCGCGGGTCGGCTTCGACTATGAGGGCGCACATCACAGCGCCGTACGTAATCAATACGTTCACGACATCGGACGAGCAGAATTGATAGCCAGTGAGGGGTGGATCGACATCCGCGTGGTCGCCGAACACAGCCGACGTTTCATCCTCCACCGCGCCTACTCAGCATTCGCCCAGCGCGCGTGGACGCCACCGAAATTGCACTGAGGGCTGTGAATCCGGTCGAATCACAGCCTTCAGCGCAAATTTCGCGGACCGCGCTAGATGGGGTCGCGGGCGACGGGGCAGGACATACAGCGTGGGCCGCCGCGACCGGTACCGAGCTCGCTGGCTTCGATGGGCAGCACTTCGATGCCCGAATCCCGCAGGCGGGCGTTGGTTTCGATGTTCCGCTCGTAGGCGGCGACGACGCCAGGCGCAACCGCAAGCGTGTTGTTGCCGTCGTCCCACTGCTCACGCTCGGCGGTGACGGGATCAAGGCCCGTCGCGATCACGCGCAGTTTCTCGATACCCATCGCGTTCGCGGCCGCCTCGACGAACGGCGCGACCTCGTCGATCTTGACCCCGCCGTCTCCCGTGCGGTGCATCGTGAACGCCGACAACGAGTCGACGATGTTGGGGTACATGACGACCGCGTCAGTGTCGACCATCGTGCACACCGTGTCGAGATGCATCTGGGCACGCTCCTGGGCGATGGGCACCGCCAGCACCGTGTGGGCCAGATCGTCGTCGAACAGGCTGCGCGCCAAGGCCTCTGCACCCGCCGGCGTGGTGCGCTCTCCGACACCGACAGCAACCACTCCCGGCGCCAGCAACAGCACGTCGCCGCCTTCGACCGGCGCGGACCGCGACTCGTAGGCCCGCCGGACGCCGAGGAACCGTGGATGGTGCGCATAGACCAGGTCAGTCAGCGATGTCTCGCGGATCCGCGCGGGTAGCGCCAGCGACGTGATCGCTACCCGTGGCCCGATCCAGAACGACGAGTCGCGGGTGAACAACAGGTTCGGCAGCGGTTCGATGACGAAGTCGCCGCCGTGGTGCATGCGACGAACCAGGGAAACCTCACCGCCGGCCAGTGGCAGCTCGGTGAACGTCATGCCCGCCATCAGGATATGCGCCAGCGCTGGGGGCTCCAGCGTTCGCAGATATGCCGAAAGCTGCTGCGCCAAAGGCAATCCGAGCCGACGCGCGTCCACCGCCGCCGAGATGCCGTGCATGCGGGCCGCGCCACTGGACAGCGCCTCGGTCAGCAGATCCGACAGCAGCAGAACCTCGACACCGCGCGAGCGCAGCAGGTCGGCGAACGCATCGTGTTCCGCCTGCGCCCTCGCCACCCAGGGCAGGCCGTCGAACAACAGCGCGTCGTTGTTTCTAGGTGTCAGGCGCTGCAGTTCGGCGCCGGGGCGGTGCAGGACGACCACCCGCAGAGCCCCGACCTCGGAGTTCACCCCCAGCGCAATATCGGACACAGTAAGCACCGTATCGCGGCAGACACATTTGCTCCTCGCGTGCGCGGCACCTCAACTATGGTTTAGGTATGGAGATCCACGAGCTGACGCCCGGCGAGATGGCCGACCGCAGTGGTGTGGCCGTCTCGGCGCTGCACTTCTACGAACGCCAGGGCCTGATCGCCAGCCGTCGCACCACCGGCAATCAGCGCCGATACCCGCGCGAGTCGTTGCGGCGCGTCGCGTTCATCCGGATGTCGCAGCGCCTCGGCATTCCGCTTGCCCGGATCCGCCAGGCGCTCGCGACCCTGCCCACCGACCGCGTCCCGACCAGCAAGGACTGGGCGCGACTGTCGGCCGGCTGGCGCCAGGACATCGACGACCGCATCCTCCATCTGCAGCGGCTGCGCGACAACCTGGCCGGCTGCATCGGCTGTGGCTGCCTGAGCCTGAAGACGTGCGCGCTGTCCAACCCCGGCGACGTGCTGGCCGACCGCGGACCCGGTGCGGTGCGGCTCTAGATCACTCGAACGCCTGTGCGATAAACTCTGGCCATGGAGCTGGCACTTCAAAACTCTCTGTTCGACCCCGCCGAGCGGCAGCACCTGGGCGCAGGCGCGTGGGTCGAGGTGCGCTCGGGCTGGCTGTCCGACGCGGACTCGCTGTTCGGCGAACTCATGGAGGTCATCCCGTGGCGGGCCGAGCGCAGGCAGATGTATGACCGCGTTCTCGATGTGCCGCGCCTTGTCAGCTTCCACAACCTGGCCGACGAACCGGTGCCCCACCCGATGCTCAAACAGATGCGCAGGCGGCTCAACGACACGTACGGCGGCGAGCTCGGCGAACCCTTCACCACCGCGGGCCTGTGCCTGTATCGCAACGGTGATGACAGCGTGGCCTGGCACGGCGACAACATCGGCCGAAGCAGCAACGAGGACACCATGGTGGCAATCGTATGCCTTGGCGCCACAAGAGTTTTCGCGCTGCGCCCGCGCGGAGGCGGCAAATCGCTGCGGCTGCAACACCATCACGGCGACCTGCTGGTGATGGGTGGGTCGTGCCAGCGCACGTGGGAGCACTCCATCCCGAAGACGCTGAAGCCGGTTGGTCAGCGGATCAGCATCCAGTTCCGTCCGTACGACGTGCGTTGAGCCTCAGGCCTTCACCGCGGAGACGCCCGCGCCGAGCAGCTCGCCCGCGCGCTTGGTGTCGACGGGAGCGACGGGCTTGTCGGGTATGACGAGCGGATTCGCGGTGACGATCACCATCAGCGAGCCGAGTCTGGCGACATAGTTGTAAAGCTCACCGGTACGGGCTTTTCCGCCCACGGTGGTCTGGACGATTCGATGCGCACCTTGGGTCACAACACCGTCGATCTTCGGCGCATCCACCACCTCGATGAGACCGCGCACGCCGGGACCGGCGAATCCGACTTTCTGGCAGTTCTCCGGAGGCCCATGCACCGGCACGGTTTCCGATGTCTCCACGGCGATCACGATGAACCTGTTGCCCTCGCCCTCGGCGGTCAGTGCCGCCATGTTGCCCTTCACCCCGGCGGGCAGAACCTGCTGATTCGCGAACTGTCCGCAATCGGCCGGCTCGAATTTTATTTGTGCAGGCAGCTTTTGGGGTTCGAGCACGCGTGGGTCGATCGCCGTCGGCGTGATCTCGGTGACCTTGAACGGCGCGGGGAAGTCCAACCGGAGGTTCTTGATATTGGCGATGTCGGCGTGCGACGTGTCCGGCTGCGCCGATTCGGCAGATCCGCACGCGGCGAGCGTACCGACGCAGGCGACGACGAGCAGGGGCCTCAGGTTCGACATCGCCGCCAATGTACCCGTCGACAGCGCGTCAACCGCGTAACGCCGACACCGTTTTGACCAAGAGATCGGCGGCGAATTCCTGGCCGAGTGGAGGATTCGGCGAACCTGGATCGGCCACCACGGTGACGAATGCCAGATAGTCGCCGAGATAGGCGCTGAACGTGTACACCGCCGACGTCGTCTCCATGCCACCTTCGACGACCGTCTTGGCCGTGGTGTCCATGCCGACGGTGGTCGCGCCTTCGATGGTCGGCGCATCGATGAGGTTGACGGTGCCGGTGGTGTTCCCCGATGCCACCGTCCATTGCCCGCAATCGGCGAGCACAGCTGGGTCGAAAGTTATCGGCGACGCCGGTGATCCGGTGACGACGGCGTGCACGATGCCGCCAGGGCCCGATCCCGACCAGCCTTTGCTCGTCGCGTCGTCGGTGGGGGGACCTGCCAGCAGTCCGCACTGCGGCGGTTCGGTGACCCAGCCGGGCCCGAAGCCCCAGAAGGCTGCGGGAGACGCGGTGCCGCTGAGGTCTGCCACCTCGTATCCGGCGGGCAGGTCGCCGCGCACCCGGCTGATATTCGCAGGGTTGACCTGGGATTCCGCCGCCAACGGTGCGTTAGCCGACGGAGTGGAAGGCACGCCGGCATGGCCGCAGCCTGCGACGACGGATGTCACCGCCAGCGCTATCCCGAGCCCGAACCGGCGCACGCCCGTTGATACCACAGAGAGCTCAATGAACCGGTTGGCAACGTTTTGCGTGTCTAGAGCGATCAACTAATGGGTCGGGCCTATGAGAAGTATGGAGAAAACTGTCATGCGAGCAGCATCTGCTATGACAGGGGGGATCGTGGCGGCGGGGTTGATGCTCGCGCCGGCAACTATCGCGACAGCCGAACCCATCGCCCCTGGCGGCGCTTACGCGACCATCGGGCAGCTGGAGGCTTCCGGTTACGACGTGAACATCGATCGTGTGGGCAGCGCCCCGCTCGATCAGTGCGTCGTGACGAGCGTGCGGAATCCGCAGGACATCACCCGCACAGTCCGAGTGGACAACGGCCGCAAGGGCGACAAGAGGGACTTCGACTACGTCGAAATCGTGGTGCGCCGGACGATCACCGTCTCGCTCAACTGCGACAGTCGAACCTAGGCGGCAGCGCCGGACGACTCGTTGGTCCCGGCCGCCGCGGCGGTCGTCGACTTCTGCGGCTGCCCGGTTAGGGCACCGACGATCTTCTTCAACGGACCGTCGCCACTGGGGCGGGTTCCCGACGGTGGCTTCGGCGGATCGAATTTGAGCGAGTCGCGTAGCACCTGCAGCGGACGCGGCTTGGTGGCCGACGGAACCTGGGTGTTCGTGGTCTCCGCTCCGCTGGTGACCCTGGCCGATCCATTGGTCGCCGCCACCGGGGCGGGACTGGGCTCGGGCT
>NZ_JAVHWK010000077.1:0-8490 GCF_032159775.1 Mycobacterium sp. | reverse complement strand
GTCGGATCGCTTGCGCTGACCGCCGCCTGGATCGCGCTCTACCTCGTCGTCGTCGACCAGGAGCGCTGGAGTCGCGACCTGCCCATGACGCGAGACCTGTTGAGCCGCTCCATTACTCACGGCATCGTGCCGGGCCTCGCTGGCGGCCCGTGGGACTGGCAGCGATGGGCGCCCGCATCGCCGTGGGCGACACCTCCCGTGACGGTCATGGTTCTCGGCTGGCTCGTGCTCGCCGCGATAATCACCATCTCCTTCATCCGCAAGGAGCGCATCAGCCTGCTATGGGTCGTCGCCGTCGGCTACGCGATCGCGTGTCAGATCCCGATCTATCTGATGCGCTCGTCGAAGTTCACCGCACTGGAACTCGCGCAGACCCTGCGCTATTTTCCCGACCTCGTCGTCGTACTCGCCCTTCTCACCGCCGTCGGTTTCTGCGCACCCAATCGCGAACGATCCCGATGGCTCGACGCCTCGCTCGCGCGCACCGCCGTAATCGTCACCGCCGCAGGCGCGTTCGTCGGCAGCAGCCTCTACTCCACTGCAACGTTCACGACGATATGGCAGGACAACCCGGCTCAGCCCTATTTGCAGAACGCGGTAATCGGCCTTGCCTACGCGCACCAAACGTCCAGCGCTCCGATGCTCGACCAGGAAGTCGACCCGTTCGTCCTACAACGCGTTGCCGCACCCGAGAATCTGGCCAGCCACATGTTCGCTCTGCTGCACGATCGCCCCGAATTCGAAAGCACAACAAGCCAACTCCGGATGCTCGACAACCGGGGCCATCTGGTCGGCGCCAAGGTCACCTGGGTGCGCACCATCGTCAGAGGGCCCGACCCCCAGTGCGGCTACCTTGTGCAGACCGACTTCCCCGTGCGCATGCCGCTGGACGGACCGCTGCTGCCGTCGGACTGGACCGCTGAAATCAACTACCTGGCCAACAGTGAGGGCTCGCTGACGATGTCGCTGACCGAGGGGCCAGACGTCAAGGTGCCCGTTCATCCCGGGCTCAATCGCGTCTTCGTACGACTGCCCGGCGCGGGCGAGGCCATCAACGTCCGCGCGAACACCGCAGCTCTTTCCGTCTGTCTGGCATCCGGCCCAGTGGGTTACCTGGCGCCGCTGTGATGCCATGGTGTGCGCATGACTGATGTGCGCGAAACAGGATTGAACGTCTTCCGCGAGCTGCTGCCGGGCATCATCCCCGAGGGCGAGACCGATCTGCCACGTAGCGGGTTCGCCGACGAGTTGTTCGAGATCTCCCTTGACAATGTCTTCGGTCGGCTGTGGGGACGAGAGGGCCTCAGCCGTCGCGACCGCAGTCTCCTGACGCTTGGCATGCTCATCGCGCTGCGGGCCAGCGACGAGCTGGCCATCCACTTCAAGATCGCACGCACCAACGGCCTGACCGACGAAGAGATCGCGGAAGTCATCTACCACGCCAGCGGCTACGCCGGATTCCCAGCCGCGGCGACTGCTAGCAGGATCGCGGGCGAAGCGCTCGGCTAAAGCACGCAACGGTCGCTCGCGACCGACGAGGGCGCGCAAACTGCCGCTGAATGCGGCGTGTCGGTGTGCAAACACGGGCGCTCGCGGGAAAGGGGAGCCACCTGGGGGAATCGAACCCCCGACCTATTCATTACGAGTGAATCGCTCTACCGACTGAGCTAAGGTGGCGCGCCCGGCGCTAGCCGGGCGGGACGAGTCTACGACAGGCCCAGGCGACCACCCAAGTCAGTTGCGCAGCTCCTTACCCACGGTGGCGACCATCGCGCCAACCGCGAATTTCGGCTTCACATTGACCGCGAGCGCCTCCCGGCACCCCAGCACCGCCTCGATACACCGCAAGAGCCGATCCGGCGGCACCACAGCCGCCATCGCCTGCACCTTGTCGGACATATCCGGATGGTTCGGCCGAATCTCACCTGCTTGCGCCGACACCAGAAGGGCATCGCGGAAGTACGTCGCCAGATCGATCAGCGCCCGATCCAGTGCGTCGCGCGACGCGCGGGTGTGACGCGACTTCTGCCTGCGCTCAAGGTCTTTGATGGCGCCCGTCGCACCGCGCATCGTCCCGGCGGTGCCCTTCCCTGTGCCGCCTGCACCCAGCGCGGTCCGCAACTCCTCCGACTCAGTCTCGTTACGGTCAACCGTCAACGCCAGCGCCTCCACCTCCGCGGCGGCCACCAGATCCTCGGCGGCGCCATAGGCCCGCGAGGGCGTCGCCGCGTCGCGCGCCAGCGCAAGCGCGCGCTCACGTCGCCGCCGCGCCTCCTCGTCGGTGGCCAGCCGGCGCGCCCGCCCGACATGCCCGCCACTCACCGACGCCGCCCAGTTGGCGGCCTCAGCGGGCAGGCCGTCCGAGTCGATCAGCACCTGGGCGATCGCCTCAACCTGCGGCGTCACCAGGGCGACGTGTCGGCAACGAGACCGCAGGGTGATCGCGATGTCCTCCGGGTCCACCGACGGCGCGCACAGCAGGAACACGGTGGACGGCGGCGGCTCCTCGACGACCTTGAGCAGCGCGTTCGCCGCCCCCTCGGTCAGCCGGTCAGCATCCTCGATCAACACGATCTGCCAGCGGCCCGTACTCGGGCGCCGCGACGCGATCTGCACGATGTTGCGCATCTCGTCCACCCCGATCGACAGCCCCTCGGGAATGATTCTGCGCACGTCAGCGTGGGTGCCGGCCATTGTGGTGGTGCATGCGCGGCACTCGCCGCAGCCGGGCACACCGTCGGATTCGCACTGCAGCGCCGCCGCGAAACACAGCGCGGCCACCGACCGCCCCGACCCCGGCGGCCCAGTGATAAGCCACGCGTGTGTCATGGTCCCGGTGGCATTGGCACTGTGAGCTGGACCACGGCGTGCAGCCTGTGCTGCAGCTACCAAATCCGCCTCAACGGCGCCTTGGCCCACAAGACGCGAAAAAACCCCGGCCATCGCACATAACAGTAGTGCTGCGAACCGACACAGCCGTACCAGACAGCCCTTTCCTGTGTGCCGGGACCGATACGGTTAACGGGTGACCACACAGGCCGAGCCGATGGGGCGAATCAGCGCATTCGTCCGCTGGGTCGCGCGCACGCCGTGGCCGGTGTTCACCCTCGGCATGCTGCAGTCCGACATCATCGGCGCGCTGTTCGTGCTGGGCTTCCTCCGTTTCGGGCTGCCCCCCGAGGACCGTATTCAGCTGCAGGACCTGCCGCCCGTCAACCTGGCGGTCTTCCTGGGCTTCCTGTTCCTCACCTTCATCATCGGCGCTTACCTCAGCCTGCGACTGCTGATCCCAGTCATGCGCTGGCAGCGCCGCGACAGCCTCATGGTCGACAGCGAGCCCGCCGCAACCGAGCTCGCCCGCACCCGCGCGCTGAAAATGCCGTTCTATCGCTCGCTGATCAGCGTCGTCAACTGGTGCCTTGGCTCGATCGTGTTCATCGTCGCCAGTTGGCCCGTCGCCAGCCACGCAGCACCCGTTGTCGCGGTCGCCACCGCGCTCGGCGCGACCGCGACAGCGATCATCGGCTACCTGCAATCCGAACGCGTGCTCCGCCCCGTCGCCGTTGCGGCACTCCGTGGCGGTGTGCCGGAGAACTACCGCGCCGCCGGCGTCATCCTGCGACAGGTGCTGACGTGGGTGCTCTCCACCGGAGTCCCGGTACTGGCGATCGTGCTGGCGCTGGTGGCCAGCAAGTTCCAGATCCTCACCGCGTCCGCCGAACGGCTGACCACGCCGATCCTGATCATGGCCATCGCCGCACTGCTGGTCGGATTGGCCGGCACCGTGCTGGTGGCGATGGCCATCGCCGACCCGCTGCGCCAACTGCGCTGGGCGCTGGGTGAAGTTCAGCGCGGCAACTACAACGCGCACATGCAGATCTACGACGCCAGCGAATTGGGCCTGCTGCAAGCCGGATTCAACGACATGGTTCGCGACCTCGCCGAACGACAAAGGCTGCGGGACCTTTTCGGTCGCTATGTCGGCGAGGACGTCGCCCGTCGCGCACTCGAACGCGGCACCGAACTCGGCGGTCAGGAACGCGACGTCGCTGTGCTGTTCGTCGACCTGGTCGGCTCGACCCAGCTGGCCTCCAATCGGCCCGCCTCCGAGGTCGTCAGCCTGCTCAACGAGTTCTTCCGCGTCGTCGTTGACACCGTCGCCCGCCACGGCGGCTTCGTCAACAAGTTCCAGGGCGACGCCGCGCTGGCCATCTTCGGCGCGCCGATCGAGCATCCTGACGCCTCGGGCGCCGCGTTGGCGGCCTCGCGCGAGCTTCACGACGAGCTCCTCGCCGTGTTGGGCTCGGAAATGGAGTTCGGCATCGGGGTATCGGCCGGACGCGCCATCGCGGGCCACATCGGGGCCCAGGCCCGCTTCGAGTACACCGTCATCGGCGACCCGGTCAACGAGGCCGCCCGGTTGACCGAGCTGGCCAAGTTGGAGGAAGGTCACGTGCTGGCGTCGGCGATCTCGGTCAGCGGGGCGCTCGATGCCGAGGCACTGTGCTGGGATGTCGGCGAGATCGTCGAACTGCGCGGGCGGTCGGCCCCGACTCAGCTCGCACGCCCGCTCAACCTTGTCGATTCCAGCCAGGATTCGGCCAACGATGCGACGAGGACGCCGGAGGACAGCCGACGTTAGCTGCGCTTCACGGCTTTCTTGGCGGGCGCCTTCTTCGCGGCCTTCTTCGCGGCCTTCTTGGCCGGACGCTTCGCCGGTCCACGTGCCCGCCGGTCGGCCAGCAGTTCGGCGGCCCGCTCGTCGGTGATCGACAGCACGTCGTCGCCCTTGCGCAGGCTGGCATTGGTCTCGCCGTCGGTCACGTACGGCCCGAATCGGCCGTCCTTGATGACCATCGGCTTCTCAGTCGCCGGGTCCGCACCCAACTCCCGCAGCGGCGGCGCCGAAGCCCCCTGTCCCGCACGCCGTTTCGGTTCGGAGTAGATCTTCAGCGCCTCATCGAGTGTGATGTCGAACATCTGCTCTTCGTTCGCCAGTGAACGAGAGTCGGTGCCGCGCTTGAGATATGGCCCGTACCGTCCGTTCTGGGCGGTGATCTCCTCGCCGGTGTTCGGGTCGGTGCCGACAACGCGGGGCAGCGACAGCAGCCGCAGCGCATCCTCGAGCGTCACCGTCTCCAGGTCCATTGAGCGCAGCAGCGAACCGGTGCGTGGTTTGGGGCCGGTCGGCTTCTTGCCCTTCTTCGCTGGGGCGCCGTCCTCGGGCTCGTCGGGCTCGGGCAGCACCTCGGTCACGTACGGCCCGTAACGGCCGTCCTTGGCGACGACCGGGCGACCCGTCTCGGGATCGACGCCGAGCGTGCGGCCCTCTTGCGGTGTGGCGAACGCTTTCTCGGCCAGGTCGAGGGTCAGCTCGTCCGGCGTCAGCTCGTCCTTCAGGTTCGCGCGCTGCGGTGTGGGCTCGCCGTCGTCACCGGTGACAGTGCGCTCCAGATACGGCCCGTTCTTGCCGACCCGGACGTAGACCGGACGGCCTTCCTCGTCGTCAAACAGCTTGATGGAGTTGACCTCTCGGGCATCGATGCCTTCGAGGTTGACACCGACGAGCCTTTTGAGCCCGCCGGAGCGGGCTATCGACTCGGGCACGCCGTGGTCGCCGCCGAAGTAGAAGTTCGACAACCATGTGGTGCGCTGCTGGAGGCCGGACGCGATCTCGTCGAGCTCGTCCTCCATCGCTGCGGTGAACCCGTAGTCGACCAGACGCCCGAAGTGCTGTTCCAGCAACCCGGTGACGGCGAAGGCCACCCACGACGGCACCAGCGCGCTGCCCTTCTTGTGCACGTAGCCGCGGTCCTGAATGGTCTTGATGATCGACGAGTACGTCGACGGGCGACCGATGCCCAACTCTTCGAGCGCCTTGATCAGCGAGGCCTCGGTGTAGCGAGCCGGCGGGCTCGTGTTGTGGCCGTCGGCGGTCAGGTCCTTCGCGTCGACCCGCTGGCCCTCGGTCAGGTTGGGCAACCTGCTCTCGGCGTCGTCGGCTTCACCGCCGGCCTGCTCGTCGAGGCTCTCGACGTAGGCCTTGAGGAAACCGGCGAAGGTGATGGTGCGGCCACTGGCGCTGAACACCACCCGCTCGCCCGAACGCGCGGTGCCCGAGATGCGCAGCGACAGCGTCGTGCCGCGCGCATCGGCCATCTGCGAGGCCACCGTCCGCTGCCAGATCAGCTCGTAGAGGCGGAACTCGTCGGTGTCGAGCTGACTGTGCAGCTGGCCCGGTGTCTGGAACACATCACCAGCGGGCCTGATCGCCTCGTGCGCCTCCTGCGCGTTCTTCACCTTGCGGGTGTACTGGCGCGGCGTCGGGTGCACGTACTCCTCGCCGTAGAGCTGGCGAGCCTGGTTGCGCGCGGCATTGATGGCCGACTCCGACAGCGTCGTGGAGTCGGTACGCATATAAGTGATGTAGCCGTTCTCGTAGAGCCGCTGCGCGATGCTCATCGTGCGCTCCGACGAGAACCGCAGCTTGCGGCCGGCCTCCTGCTGCAGCGTCGACGTCATGAACGGCGCGTACGGCCGACGGGTGTAGGGCTTCTGCTCAACGGAGCTCACCTCGAGCTGCACACCGCGCAACCCCGTTGCCAACGCTCCCGCACTGGCTTCGTCGAGAACCAGCACCTCATCGGGCTTCTTCAGCTGACCCAGCGAATCGAAGTCGCGGCCTGAGGCCACCCTCTTGCCGTCGACGTTGTTCAGCTTGGCACTGAAGGTGGGTGGGGACGCCTGTGCGTCGGACACGCTGGCGTCCAGTTCAGCGGTGACATCCCAATAGCCGGCGGTGCGGAACGCCATCCGCTCGCGCTCGCGCTGCACGATGATGCGGGTCGCCACCGACTGGACCCGGCCCGCCGACAGCTTCGGCGCGACCTTCTTCCACAGCACGGGGCTGACCTCGTAGCCGTACAGCCGGTCGAGGATGCGGCGGGTCTCCTGCGCGTCGACCAGGTCGTTGTCCAGGTCGCGGGGGTCGTCGGCGGCCGCCCGAATCGCCGACTCGGTGATCTCGTGGAACACCATCCGCTTGACCGGAATGCTCGGCTTCAGCGTCTCCAGAAGATGCCAGGCGATCGCCTCGCCCTCCCGGTCGCCGTCTGTGGCCAGATAGAGCTCGTCGACGTCCTTGAGCAGGCCCTTGAGCTCGGTGACGGTGCTCTTCTTATCGGGGCTGATGATGTAGAGCGGTTCGAAATCCGCGTCCACATTCACCCCGAGCCGGGCCCACGGCTCGGACTTGTACTTGGCGGGCACGTCGGCGGCCGCCCTCGGCAGATCCCGGATGTGACCACGGGAGGACTCGACGATGTAGTTGGAGCCCAGGTAACCTGCGATTTTGCGTGCCTTAGTGGGCGACTCGACAATGACGAGTCGCCGCACCCCACCGTTGCGTCCGCTGCCGCGGTCCCCGTCAGCCAACTGTGTTCTCGCTCCACTCCATATATTGCCGTCCGACGCCGGATTCATGCGTTCTTCGCTATCCGTCGCCGTTGGCAACTGACAATTTCGCACCCCGGGCGAGCCGACGCAAACTGACTACCCGCGCCGAGGGCCTTAAATACGAGGCCAGAGCGAGAACGCCTCGACGTCTCCCGGAGGTTCCCCGACGTTCTCTACCAGGCGCGATAGCCGGCGGCGACCGCTGATTCGCAGCGCCGGATGAGCGCCTCTGGTTCCGATGAGAGTCGGTGCTATCCCGACCCGCATCAAGGCCGAGGCAAGCGGCGAATGGGTATCGGGTGCGTGTGGGTCCAGTCCCAACAGATACCGGTCCGATTCGGGGGTGCCCGCCGCCAGCGTCCAGGCCCGCAGCTCCCGCGGTCCCGGCAGCCACTGGGGTGGCACTGTCTTGACCGCTCCGCGGGTCCACTCGGCGGCGATCTCGAGCAATTGAGGGTCTACCGCGGTGCGAACCAGCGGAGTGTTCTCATCCGTTCGGGCGATCTGCGGCTCCAGACCCGCTTCCACGATCATCTCGGCCAGGGCCACGGCCCGCCACGGGCGATCCACCACCACCGACAGCCGAGCGCCTTCCCCGACCACGACCACCTGGCCGGGCGCGGCGAGCAGCCCCGTCAGGTCGGCAACCGCGGGCGGCACCGACTCTGCCGAGAAGAACGACAGCTGACTCACGGAGACGACAGTAGGCCAGTACCGCGCCGGTGCGGCGTCGGCCGGGCCGCACAAAAACGAAAACCCCCCGCCGTCCTACGGGACTGTGCGGGGGGACTCGTTCAGGTTCGATTGCTCAGACGGAACGAACGCCGGTTGCCTGCGGGCCCTTGGGGCTCTGACCGACCTCGAACTCAACCTTCTGATTTTCCTCTAGAGTCCGGAAGCCGGATCCCTGAATTTCCGTGTAGTGGACAAACACATCGGCGGAGCCGTCCTCGGGAGCGATAAAGCCGAAGCCCTTCTCCGCGTTGAACCACTTCACAGTTCCCTGTGGCATCTTTCGATCTTTCCTTCTCTTCT
>NZ_JAVHWK010000065.1:0-2722 GCF_032159775.1 Mycobacterium sp. | reverse complement strand
GTGCTGCGGCAGCAGTATTCGCTGCAGCAACAGTCCAGCGCCGTCACCCACGAGCAGAGCGAGGCGTTCAAGCAGACGGTCGCCACGGCCCAGGACCTCCGCAACAAGATCGCCGACTTCGACGACTTCTTCCGGCCGCTGCGCAGCTATTTCTATTGGGAGCCACACTGTTTCGACATCCCGCTGTGCGCGGCGCTGCGGTCGATCTTCGACGCGCTCGACGGCATCGATGCGCTGACCGACCAGCTGGCCAACGTCTCGGGCAGCATCTCCAAGCTTGACGAGCTCCAGCCCAAGCTGACGGCACTGATCCCTCCGCAGATCGCGAACCAGCAGACCAACCGTGATCTGACGATGACGAACTACGCCACCACGGCGGGGATCTACGACCAGACCCAGGCGGCCCTGGAAAACTCCACCGCGCTGGGCCAGGCCTATGACGCATCGAAGACCGACGACTCCTTCTACCTACCGCCGGAGGCCTTCACCAACCCCGAATTCATCCGCGGGCTCAAGCTGTTCCTCTCCCCGGACGGCAAGGCGGCCCGCATGATCATCACCCACGACGTCGATCCCGCGAGCCCCCAAGGCATTTCGCACATCGAGGCGATCCGGCACGCGGCCCAGGAAGCCGTCAAGGGCACCCCTCTGGCGGGCTCCAAGATCTACATCGGCGGGACGGCATCCACCTATGAGGACATCGGGAACATGGCGCACTACGACCTGATCATCGCCGCCATCGCCTCGCTCAGCCTGATCCTGCTCATCATGATGTTCATCACCCGAAGCCTGGTGGCGGCGTTGGTCATCGTGGGCACGGTCGCGCTGTCGCTGGGCGCGTCGTTCGGGCTGTCGGTTCTGGTGTGGCAGTACATGTTCGGGACTCCGCTGTACTGGGTGATCCTGCCGCTGGCCGTGATCCTGCTGTTGGCCGTGGGATCGGACTACAACCTGCTGCTGGTCTCCCGGTTCAAGGAGGAGATCCACGCGGGGATCAACACCGGCATCATCAGGTCCATGGCGGGCAGCGGCTCGGTCGTGACGGCGGCAGGTCTGGTGTTCGCGTTCACCATGGCGTCGTTCATCTTCAGCGACCTGCTGGTGCTCGGCCAGATCGGCACAACGATCGCCCTCGGCCTCCTGTTCGACACGCTGATCGTGCGGTCCTTCATGACCCCCTCGATCGCCGCGCTGCTCGGGCGCTGGTTCTGGTGGCCGGTGCGGGTGCGCAACCGCCCGTTCCCCGAGAAGTTCGAGCGCGACGATCCGCACCAGCTTGCGCTGTTCTGACCGATGAGCAACCACCAGGCCGAGCGCCCAACGAGGACTGACCGGGTCGCCGTCGTGATCCGGCGGTTCTCGGTGCTGATCGCGCTGTTCTGGCTCGCTCTGGCAGTGGTCACCAACGTCTTCGTGCCACAGCTGGAGAACGTCGCCGAAAGGCACAACGTCTCGCTGAGTTCCCCGGATGCGCCGTCGCTTCAGGCCAGCAAGGAGATCGGCAGGAAGTTCCAGGAGTTCGACTCCGACAGTGCGGCGATGGTCGTGCTGGAGGGCGACCAGCCCCTCGGTGCCGACGCGCACCACTACTACGACGGCTTGGTCCAGAAGCTCGCCAAGGACACCAAACACGTCGAGCACATTCAGGATTTCTGGGGAGACCCGCTCACCGCGGCAGGCTCGCAGAGCCCCGACGGCAAGGCCGCCCTGGTTCAGGTCTACCTCGACGGCAACCAGGGCACGTCACTGGCCAACGAATCCGTCGACTCCATCCGCAAGATCGTCGACGATTCGCCACCACCGCCAGGGGTGAGGGCCTACGTCACCGGCGCCGCGCCGCTGGTCACCGACCAGTTCGAGGTAGGCAGGCACGGCACCCTGAAGACCACCCTGATCACCATCGGGGTGATCATGGTCATGCTGTTCGTCCTGTACCGCCGTTTCACCACGGTGATCCTGGTGATCTTCACGGTGATGATCGAGTTGACCGCGTCGCGCGGCGTGGTCGCCGTGCTGGCGAACGCGAACGTCATCGAGCTGTCGACCTACTCGACGAATCTGCTGACGTTGCTGGTCATTGCGGCCGGAACCGACTACGCGATCTTCCTTCTCGGCCGCTACCACGAAGCGCGCCACATCGGGCAGGACCGGGTGACGGCCTACGCCACGATGTACCGGGGTACCTCCCACATCATCCTGGGCTCGGGCCTGACCATTGCCGGCGCGGTGGCCTGTCTGACCTTCACCCGGCTGCCGTACTTCAACAGTCTCGGCATTCCCGCGGCGATCGGCGTCTGCGTCGCCCTGATCGCCGCACTGACCCTGGCGCCCGCAGTGCTGAGCATCGGCCGCCACTTCGGTCTGTTCGAGCCTGCCCGCCCGATGCGCACCCGCGGCTGGCGGCGCATCGGGACGGCGATCGTCCGGTGGCCCGGGCCCATCCTGGTGGTGACGGTCGGCATCGCGCTCATCGGTCTGCTCGCACTGCCGGGGTACAAGACCAGTTACGACGCCCGCCCCTACATGCCGGCAACCGCGCCCGCCAACGTCGGCTACACCGCTGCCGAGCGGCACTTCTCGCAGGCGCGGCTCAATCCCGAACTGCTGATGGTCGAGGCCGACCACGACCTTCGCAATCCCACCGACATGATCCTGCTCGAGCGGGTCGCCAAGGCCGTGTTCCACACCGACGGCATCGCCCAGGTGCAGTCGATCACGCGCC
>NZ_JAVHWK010000062.1:0-22951 GCF_032159775.1 Mycobacterium sp. | reverse complement strand
TGGTCCGGCCCAGGTGTCGGAGCGCCGTCGCGTCGGGCTGCATCAGCGCGTGGCGGGCAAGCTGGTTGGTCCAGTTCTGCCTTCTCGCGAGATACGGCTGATCGGTCGGCTGAGCGGTCAACGGCAGAAACTCCCGGGTTGCACGACGTTGATATTTGATCAAACATTGACAAGCTGCGGTCACACTATGGCTTCGGCGGGAATGGGACAACCCCGGGAGGGGGCCGCGTGAACGCACCGGCGAGGCCCGTTAACCGGCGTCGACGTGCCGTTCGCCGCGAGCAGATGTCCGATGAGGTCGCCGGTCACCTGCGGGCCGCCATCATGTCAGGGACGTTGTTGCCGGGCACCTTCATTCGGCTGGACGAGACCGCCGCCGCGCTCGGCGTCAGCATCACCCCAGTGCGCGAGGCCCTTCGCACACTGCGAGGCGAGGGCATGGTGCTGCTGGAGCCCCACCGCGGGCACGTCGTCGCCCCCCTGAGCCGACGCGACGTCGAGGACATCTTCTGGCTGCAGGCCGCGATCGCCAAGGAACTCGCGGCCGCCGCCACCGATCGGATCACCGACGACGGTATCGCCGAACTGGAGCGGCTCAACGACGAACTCGCCGCGACCGTCGAGACCGGCGATGCCGACGCGATCGCCGCCGCCGAGTTCCGGTTCCACCGCTCGCTCAACCACACGACCGGCCGGATCAAGCTGGCGTGGTTTCTTCTGCACGTGGCCCGCTACATGCCGCCGATGATCTACGCGGCCGATCCGCAGTGGGGCGCCGAAGCCGTGCAGAATCACCGGCTGTTGACCGCCGCGCTGCGACGTCGTGATGTCGCCGAGGTGGTGCGCCTGACCGGCTGGCAATTCGATGACGGCGCAAGGCGATTGACCGAGCGGCTCCAGGAAACCGGTATCTGGAGCTGATGCGCGCGGCGCATCGCCCAGCCGGGCCGGCTGCCGTGCTGCCCGGGACCGGACTGCGCTACGCGCTCACCGTCCACTTGTTCAAGCACGGGCCACTGCGGTGCCCGACCTCGTCAACGCGCTCGACTTCGATGGTTTCGATATTCCGCGTGGAACCGAGCACCGGATGGACGCCCGTGTGATGGCACTGCGCAAGGTGGCTGCAGCGCGCATGTCCCAAAGGCGACGAGGCGTTCTGGCACGCGTTGTTCGGACCCGCCTGAGCCTCAACCGGCCGCGAGTTGCTCCGCGCGCGTCTTCAGGTTGCCTGCGAGGTAGTCGAGGGTGTCCCCGATCGCCTTTTTCACCATCGGCTTCGGGAACGGCAGCTTCGTCTCGACGTCGAGGTCGACGGTGAGCAGCGACGTCGCCCCGATCGGCACCACGGAGAACTTCTGCTCCTGCTTCTCGAAGTGGTCGCCCTGCTGCAACACCGTGTAGATCTCATGGGGAGTCGGGTAGTAGACCGCCGTGATGAAGGTGCCCGATTGCCCCTGGACGACCACGTCGAGCCGGAGCTGGCTGGGGCGTCCGTCGTCATAACGCGCGAGCACCCAGCAGCCCTTGATCTCTTCGTTCCACTCGGGATAGGCCTCGAAGTCGGCGACGATCGACATGATCGACTCCGCGGACGCGTCGACCTCCACGGTTTTGCTCACCAACGGCATTACTGTGCGGCCTTCTCGACATCGATACCCAACGGCGATTCCACCCGCACGGCCTCGTCGCGGATCAACCCGCGTAACAACGCGGTGCTGAACTCGGCGGCGATCTCCTGCGCGGTGCGCCTGCCCTGCGGGCGCAGCCAGCGGTACGAGCCCAGCGTCATGCCGATATAGCCGAGCGCCAGCACGTGGGAGTCGCAGTCGTGGAACTCGCCGCTGGCGATGCCGCGGTCGATGACATCACGCACGTGCTCGTACACCTGGGTTTCCTTCTCCCGGATGTAGGCCACCTGATCGTCGGTGAACCACTCGGTGATGTAGGGCCCCTCTTGGAAGTAAACCGCCGCGCGTTCGAGGTCGCCCGCTATGCCTACCAGGAGCCGTCGGGTGAAGTGGTAGATGGTCTCGCGAGCCGATGCGGACGGATCGTCGTGCAGTGCGGCCACGGTGAAGTCGGCGGCACCCTTGTAGATGTCGTAGAGGATCAGCGACTTGCTGGCGTAGTAGTGATACACCGTCGCCTTGTTCAGTCCGACGGCGTCGGCGACATCATCCATCCGGGTGCCGTGGTAGCCGCGGGCGGCGAACAGCTTGGTGGCGACGGCCAACAGCTCCTCGCGGCGGGACATCCCGTTAGGCGTATCGGTGGACATGACGACTCTCTATCAACTGGTTGGCCGCCAGTGTAAGTCCACGGGGTGTCGCGGCCGCCGCCGCGGGGCTAGACTCCAGCGCAGGGACTGCACAACGCGAAAGGGTGGACACATGGATCCGAATCCGGATTATGACGCCAGCGACGAACTCGAGTACGGGATCGGCGCGTTCGCATGGCTCCTGCGTGGCGTGTACCCACCGCCCGCCTATCCCCCGGTGTAACGATCTGTTCTTTTAGACCGGCCGGTCTACCACGTCGGGCCTGCGAAGAATCCGTCAAACCGGATGCGCTGCTTGCGTAGTTCATCCAGTACGCCGTCTTTCGGCAACGCCCTGACCGTCGACTCCTTCAGTTTCGGTGGCTGACCCACCAGCACTTCTTTGGGTGTCGTTTGCATCGACCAATCATTTCCGCCCGCGGGGGCCACGACACGAGTAGTCGACTACTGCACTTTCAGCCCGTGCGCGCGTGGCAGTACCGCACTCCAGGAATACGCCTACCCAGAGCGCGGCACTGGGCTTGATTACCCGCGTCGGGAGTCGTGCCTCGCGGCGTCTTGCTGTGCGGCGGTCTGGTCGACGCGGTTCTGGTCGACGCGGCGGTCCTGCTCGACGGCCATGTGGTCATCGGCGTCATCATCAACGCGGGTCTTCGGGTCGAGCATGTCGGCGTGCCTGCGGCGCTCCTCGATTTCTTCGCGCGAGGCCGTCACGGCGTCGTGGTGGCCTGCGGCCTGTTGCTTGAGCCGAGCCGCTTCGGCGGCCTTCGCCTCGGCTTCGGCCTCCGCTGCGCGGGCCTTCGCTGCCGTCTCGTCGGCGAGCGCCTGGCGCTTGTCGACCTTGTCGACGTGGGTCGTCAGTTCCTCGCGCATCTGCTCGGCCTCGACGTGCCTGCGCTGGTTACGCCTGCTGCGCGCGGCGAACACGAGCCCGGCGAGCACGATCACCGCCACGACTGCGACGACGATCCATACGGCGGTGCTATTCATGGCTGTGCCCTTTCGGTGGGAAACACTCGGGCCACGTCGTTGACGCACCCGCTAATTGCGGATTCCCTCTGCGGCGAATGCCGAAACGTTGCCCGGCGTACACGGGCGCACTGCCGATTTTGGCCGACTCTTACACTGACGTATTCCACTCGTCCCACCACGAGCGGTGTCAGGGCGCCTTCTCGCGCTCTGACCGGACCGTGACAACACGTTAGATCGGATCGAAATCGATGATCATCGGGATTCCGAGAGAGTCGCTGCCTGGAGAAACGCGCGTCGCCGCGACGCCGCAGACCGTCGGTCAACTCATCAAACTGGGATATGAAGTCCTGATCGAGACCGGCGCGGGCGCCGCATCGAGCTTCGCCGACGGGGCGTACACCGAGGCCGGTGCCGGTGTCGGGTCCGCCGAGCAGGTGTGGGCGGCAGACGTGCTGCTGAAGGTGAACGCGCCGAACGACGAGGAGATTGCCGCCCTGCGCGACGGAGCCACCCTGATCAGCCTGATCTCCCCCGCGCTGAAGCCGGAACTCGTCGAGCGGCTGGCCAGCCGTCCGATCACCGTGCTTGCCATGGACGCCGTTCCGCGTATTTCCCGGGCCCAGTCGCTGGACGTGTTGTCGTCGATGGCGAACATCGCGGGCTATCGCGCCGTCATCGAAGCCGCCAATGAGTTCGGCCGATTCTTCACCGGGCAGGTGACCGCGGCGGGCAAGGTGCCGCCTGCCAAGGTGCTCGTCGTCGGCGCGGGCGTCGCCGGCCTGGCGGCTATCGGTGCGGCAGGCAGCCTCGGCGCCATCGTGCGCGCCACCGACCCCCGACCCGAGGTGGCAGATCAGGTCAAGTCCCTTGGTGGAGAATATCTTTCGATCGAGTCGCCGGAGGCTGAGGTGTCGGCAACCGGCTACGCCAAGGAGATGGACGCCGACTACAAGGCCCGCGAGGCCCAGCTTTACGCCGACCAGGCCAAAGACGTCGACATCATCATCACCACCGCGCTGATCCCCGGTAAGCCGGCGCCGCGCATCATCACCGCCGACATGGTGGCCTCGATGAAGCCCGGCAGCGTGCTCGTCGACATGGCCGCGGCCAACGGCGGCAACATCGAGGGCACCGTCAAGGACAAGGCCGTCGTCACCGACAACGGGGTGACCATCATCGGCTACACCGACCTCGCCGGCCGACTGCCCGCCACCGCATCGCAGCTGTACGGCACCAACCTGGTTAACCTGCTCAAGCTGCTGACCCCCGAGAAGGACGGCCAGCTGACGCTGGACTGGGACGACGTCGTGCAACGCTCTGTGACCGTGGTGCGCGACGGCGAAACCACCTGGCCGCCGCCGCCAGTGCAGGTGTCGGCGGCGCCTGCCGTGGCGGCGGCCGCTCCTGCAGAGGTCACGACGACCAAAAAGCCCCTGACCACCGCGCGCAGGCTGGGGCTGACCTTCGCGGCCGCGGCGGTGCTCTTCGCGCTCATCGCGCTATCCCCGTCCGCGCTGCAGGTGCACCTGACGGTGTTCGCGCTTGCCATCGTGATCGGCTACTACGTGATCGGCAACGTGCACCACGCGCTGCACACCCCGCTGATGTCGGTCACCAACGCGATCTCCGGGATCATCGTCGTCGGTGCGCTGTTGCAGATCGGGCCCGGCCTGGAGTCCGGCGCGGTCGTGGTCACCGCACTGGCGACCCTGGCGATCCTGCTCGCCAGCATCAACGTCTTCGGCGGCTTCGCCGTGACCCGCCGCATGCTGGCCATGTTCTCGAGGAGCTGAGATGTTCACACTGGAAACCACCGCAACCGCGGCGTACGTCGTCGCGGCCATCCTGTTCATCCTCGCGCTCGCCGGGCTCTCCAAGCACGAAACGTCAAGGGCCGGTAACACATTCGGCATCACCGGAATGGCCGTCGCCCTGATAGCGACGATCGCGCTTGCGCTCGCCCGGCACATCGAACCCGTTGGTCTGGCTCTTCTGGTCGGTGCCATGCTCATCGGCGCCGCGATCGGCCTGTGGCGCGCCAAGGTCGTCGAGATGACCGGGATGCCCGAGCTGATCGCACTGCTGCACTCGTTCGTCGGTCTGGCCGCCGTGCTGGTCGGCTGGAACGGCTACCTGCACGTCGAACGCGATCTGGCCGGCTCCGAGGCCGCGCTGCTGCATCAGGAGGGCATGCTCGGGATCCACTCCGCCGAGGTCGTCATCGGCGTCTTCATCGGCGCCGTGACGTTCACCGGATCGATCGTCGCCAACCTCAAGCTCTCGGCCCGCATCAAGTCCGCGCCGATGATGCTGCCCGGCAAGAACTTCCTGAATGTCGGCGCTCTCGTTGCCTTCGCCGCCCTCACCGTCTGGTTCGTGATCGACCCGCAGCTGTGGCTGCTGGTGGCGGTCACCCTTCTGGCACTCCTACTCGGCTGGCACCTAGTTGCCTCGATCGGCGGCGGCGACATGCCTGTGGTGGTGTCGATGCTCAACAGCTACTCGGGCTGGGCCGCGGCCGCGTCGGGCTTCCTGCTCGGCAACGACCTGCTGATCATCACCGGCGCACTGGTCGGGTCCTCGGGTGCCTACCTGTCCTACATCATGTGCAAGGCGATGAACCGGTCGTTCATCTCCGTCATCGCAGGCGGCTTCGGCATCGAGGCCGGCCCGGCCGACGACAAGGACTACGGCGAGCACCGCGAGATCAACGCCGACGGCGCCGCCGACCTGCTGGCCTCAGCCCACTCGGTGATCATCACGCCGGGCTACGGCATGGCCGTGGCCCAAGCCCAGTACGGCGTCGCCGACCTGACCCGTAAGCTGCGCGATCGCGGCGTCGACGTCCGGTTCGGCATCCACCCCGTCGCGGGACGCCTGCCCGGCCACATGAACGTGCTGCTCGCCGAGGCCAAGGTGCCCTACGACATCGTGCTGGAGATGGACGAGATCAACGACGACTTCGACAGCACCGACGTCGTCCTTGTCATCGGCGCCAACGACACCGTCAACCCGGCGGCATCGGAGGATCCGAGCAGCCCGATCGCGGGCATGCCGGTGCTCACGGTCTGGAACGCCGCCAACGTGATCGTGTTCAAACGCTCCATGGCGGCGGGCTACGCAGGCGTCCAGAACCCGCTGTTCTTCCGGGAGAACACCCAGATGCTGTTCGGTGACGCCAAGGACCGGGTCGACGCGATCAACGCGGAGCTCGCTGTCGCCGAGAAGGTCTGAGCACGCCCATGCCGGTTGACCGTCTCCTACCCTCCGACGACGCAGCAGACCTGATCGCGCTGACCCGCGACATCGCCGACAAGGTGCTCGACCCGATCGTCGACGCGCACGAGAAGTCGGAGACCTACCCCGAAGGGGTGTTCGCCCAGTTGGGCGCCGCCGGGCTGCTCAGCCTGCCGCAACCCGAGAAGTGGGGCGGCGGCGGCCAGCCGTACGAGGTGTACCTGCAGGTGCTCGAGGAGATCGCGGCGCGCTGGGCGGCGGTGGCCGTCGCAGTCAGCGTGCACAGCCTGTCTTCGCACCCACTGCTCGCATTCGGCACCGAGCAGCAGAAGCAACGCTGGCTGCCCGGGATGTTGTCGGGTGAGCAGATCGGCGCCTACAGCCTGTCCGAGCCGCAGGCCGGTTCGGACGCCGCGGCGCTGCGATGCGCCGCCACCAGAACCGACGGCGGCTACCTCATCAACGGGTCAAAGTCGTGGATCACCCACGGCGGGCGGGCGGACTTCTACACGCTGTTCGCCCGCACAGGCGAAGGCAGCCGCGGGATCTCCTGCTTCCTCATCCCCGGCGACCTCACAGGACTGAGCTTCGGGAAGCCCGAAGAAAAGATGGGCCTGCACGCAGTGCCGACCACCTCCGCGTTCTACGACCACGCCCACGTAGACGTCGACCGCCTCGTGGGCGATGAAGGGCAGGGCCTGCAGATCGCCTTCAGCGCACTGGATTCCGGTCGCCTCGGCATCGCCGCCGTCGCGGTCGGGTTGGCGCAGGCCGCGCTGGACGAGGCCACCCGGTACGCCAACGAGCGAACCACGTTCGGGCGCAAGATCATCGATCATCAGGGGCTGGGGTTCGTGCTGGCCGACATGGCCGCGGCGGTGGCCAGTGCACGCGCAACGTATCTGGACGCCGCGCGCCGGCGAGATCTCGGCAGGCCGTATTCGGCGCAGGCGAGCGTCGCAAAGCTGATCGCAACGGACGCCGCGATGAAGGTCAGCACCGACGCGGTCCAGGTGCTCGGCGGTGTCGGATACACGCGCGACTACCGCGTCGAGCGGTACATGCGCGAAGCGAAGATCACCCAGATCTTCGAGGGCACCAACCAGATTCAGCGACTCGTCATCGCTCGAGGGCTGACGGCGACGTAGCCGGTTCGGGCGGCGACGTCACCGTCACTGTGGTGCCGCAGTCAGATGCAGAGTCGATGTCCATCGCGCCGCCCATCGCGTCGAACCTCGCCAGCAACGAGCCGAGCCCGATGTGCCCGTCGGCGACCGACTGGCCGACGACCGCGGGGTCGAAACCACGGCCGTCGTCGGAGACCGTTAGCGTGATCCTGCCGCCGTGCCGCCTCAGGCCGACGCGCACCGTCTTCGCACCCGCGTGCTTGCCGACGTTGGTGAGCAGCTCGCGAGCGGCCCGGTGCAGCAGCTGCTGGGATTCCGGCTTACCCACTTCCTCCAGGTCGGCATCGACGGCGATCTCGGTGCGAGCCTCGAACTGCTTCACCAGCTCTCGCAGCGCAGGTGTCAGGCCCAGTTGTGCAAGCACCTGCGGGTGCAACTGCGTGACAGTCGAACGCAGGCCGGTCGCGGTTTCCTGCAGCGCCGCATAGACCATGTCCAGTGCGGGATCGGGGTTGCGCTCACGGGCCTCATCGAGCTCCAGGCGGGCCGCGAGCAGCGTCTGAAGCGGGCCGTCGTGCAGGTGCTCGGCCACTTCGCGGTTGCGCCGCTCGTCGGCCTGCATCGCCTCAGACACCAGTTGCCGACGTACTTCCTGTAATGCCTTGACACGCAACGATCTTCGGGCGAGCACGAAGCACAACGCGGTCGTCGCGACGGCCAGCCACAGCAGGAAGCCGAAGTGTGTGTACACGATGTTGGGCAAGCCGATTCTGTCGTCGCGCTTCGAATAGATGATCCATACGGCGAGATAGCCGACCGCGGTGACGATCCCGAAAATCGCTGTCAGAGCAGGCCGGTCGCCGAACGCCACCGAGATCGGCAGCAGGAAGAACACCGGAAGGAGCGCCGACGTCGCACCTCCCGACACCAGGCACAGCGCGACGATCACCAGCAGGTCGACGATCGTCGACGCCCAGTCCGCCCACCGCGGAACGGGTCCGCGGAACACGGCGATCAGCCACAGCACCGCAGCCACCGCATACACGCCGAGGATCACCGCGTACAGCTGGGGCAGCCAATGGTCGACCTCCCAGATCCACACCAGCACGGCGATCAGGCCGATCAGCGGCAGCCTCAGCACTGCCGACACGCGGACGGGCTCCGTCGCGAGCTGGTCGATGAACGGGTGAGACCGGTTGGCCACGGTTATGCTCCTCGGGTCCGCGGCTAGTCCAGTAGTTTGCGGCGCATGGCCTCTGCCACGGCGGCGCCGCGATCATTGACGCCGAGCTTCTCGTAGAGCCGTTGCACGTGGGTCTTGACCGTCGACGGCGCCAGGAACAACTCCTTGGCCATGGCAGGAATGCTGCTGCCGCCAGCGATCATCTTGAGCACCTCGCGTTCACGCGGGCTCAGCGCGGGCACGTCCGGCTCGTTGCGCCGCCGGATCTCCGACGCCAGGCCCGCCGCGAGTTCGGGGGCCAGCACGTCCTTGCCCTTCGCGCATCTCAACACAGCCGCCACCAGTTCGCTTCGGGTGGACTCCTTGGGAAGGAACCCCGCCGCACCCTCCTGCAGTGCCTTGTAGACGATGGCCGACTCGTCATGAGCCGACACCAGTAGCACCCGGGTGGACAGCTCGTCGCGGTTGACCGCGGCGGCCACCTCAGCGCCGTCCATGCCGGGCATCCGGTAGTCGAGCAGCGCCACCTGCGGCTGGTGGGTTCTGATCAGCTCGAGGGCTTGGGAGCCGTCCTCGGCCTCAGCCACCACGTCGATTTCGCCGCTGGAAACCAGCGCCCGAACCACGCCCTCGCGAAACATCGGATGGTCATCGCCGACCACCACCCGCACCTTTTCGCCTGCCACGACTTCAGCTTGGCACAGCAACCTGTCCGGTTCCCCCGATTGGGGGACAACGAGTTCCACCGTGTCTCCGGCCGATCGGCGGACAGACCCGGCGGCTGGGCTCGGGCAGTCTTAAGTCATCGCCGGAGAACACCGGCGGGAAACTGAAAAGCCAACGCAGACAAAGGAACCGAAATGAATCGCATCGTCGCCCGCATCGCCCTCCCGATCGTCTCGGCCGGCGTCCTCTCCGGAGCCGCCCTCGGCCTTGCAGGGATGGCCGGGGCCACCGTCACCACCACCCAGACTGGCTCGCACACCGCGATCGTGGCCACCCCGGACACCTACGCGAAGCCTGCCCCCAGCGCGATGTCCGGCTGGCGTTTCCACCACGGCCACGGCCACGCCTACCTGGGCCAGTAGACCCACAACTGAATAACAACACGAATAACAACAAAAATAGATCTCCCTCCACAGAGGCCCTCCCCGGCGGCGTACCGGGGAGGGCCTCACTCGTTGTCCGGCACCGACTACCGTCGGCAGGATGTCGAATATCTCGAGCGACCGTATCGACGACGTGGCGCCCGGCGACATCATCGCCGTCGACCGTGGCAACGGCGAGTCCCAGCCGTCCAAAGTGGTGTTCAAGGACTGGGAAAAGGGCGGCGACGACGCGGCCGTTTACATCATCACCTTCGAAGACGACGACGGCGAGACCTTCCAGCAGACGATTCCCGCAGGCACCGTCGTCACCCACGCGATGGAATCGAAGTGGGAATCGGGCGAGAGCCCGACGCCGCACAGCACCGACGGCGCGTCCTGAGCGGTCACCAGAGCGGAAAGTCCTTGCCGTACTCCGATTCGGGTCGCACACCGAAATAGCGGCGCTCCGACTCGTCGATCCGAACATCGTTGATGCTGGCCTCCCGCCGAGCCATGAACCCTTCGGCGTTGAACTCCCACAGCTCGTTGCCGTAGCTGCGGTACCACTGTCCGTCGGCGTCATGACACTCGTACTGAAAGCGGACCGCTATCCGGTTGTTCCGGAATCCCCACAGCCCCTTGCGTAACACGTAGTCCAGCTCCCGCTCCCACTTACGGGTCAGGAACGCGACGATCTGCTCGCGGCCGACGACGTGCTGATCGCGATTACGCCACTGCGAATCGGGGGTGTAGGCGAGGCTGACGCGCTCGGGGTCGCGGGTGTTCCAGGCGTCCTCGGCGGCCTGCACCTTCTGCTGCGCGGTCTCGAGGGTGAACGGCGGAAACGGGGGACGGCTCTCGGTCATCAGCTCATTTTGCGCACCGTTTAGTGTGGCTACATGGACTTCGCGATGTCTGCCAAGGCGCAGGATCACCACAAGCGTCTTTCGGCTTTCATGACCGAATACGTCTTTCCCGCCGAGTCTTCATACGAGGAGTACCGACGTGCGGCGGGCCCTGACGACCACACCGTCCCACCGGTCATCGAGGAACTCAAGGTGCTGGCCAAGGAGCACGGGCTGTGGAACCTGTTCCTGCCGTCGGTCTCGGGCCTGACGAACCTCGATTACGCACCGCTGGCCGAGCTGACCGGCTGGAGCATGGAGATCGCCCCCGAGGTGACCAACTGCGCCGCCCCGGACACCGGAAACATGGAGACCCTGCACCTGTTCGCCACCGAGGAGCAGAGCAAGCAGTGGCTCGAACCGCTGCTCGACGGTCAGATCCGCAGTGCGTTCGCCATGACCGAACCGGCCGTGGCATCGAGCGACGCCCGCAACATCGAGACGACCATGCTGCGCGACGGGGACGACTACGTCATCAACGGTCGCAAGTGGTGGATCTCCGGCGCCGCCGACCCGCGCTGCAAAATCCTCATCGTGATGGGCCGGACGAACCCAGAAGCCGCGAGCCATCAGCAGCAGTCGATGATCCTGGTACCCATCGACACGCCCGGTGTGTCCGTCGAGCGGTCGCTGCCGGTGTTCGGCTGGCAGGACCAGCACGGGCACTGCGAGATCTCCTTCGACAACGTCCGGGTGCCGGTGACCAACCTGCTCGACGAGGAGGGCAGCGGGTTCGCGATCGCACAGGCACGACTCGGCCCGGGCCGCATTCACCACTGCATGCGGGCGATCGGCGTGGCCGAGCGGGCGATGGCGCTGATGGTCGACCGGGTCACCAAGCGCATCGCGTTCGGCAAGCCGCTCGCCGAGCAGGGTGTGGTGCAGCAGCAGGTTGCCCTGTCCCGCAACGAGATCGACCAGGCCCGGTTGTTGTGTCACAAGGCGGCGTGGACCATCGACCAGCACGGCAATCAGAGCCGGGAAGCGCGCCAACTGGTTTCGATGATCAAGGCGGTTGCGCCGCAGATGGCGTGCAATGTGATCGACCGGGCCATCCAGGTGCACGGCGCGGCCGGAGTCAGCGATGACACCGTGCTGGCCAGGCTCTACGGCTGGCATCGGGCCATGCGGCTGTTCGACGGCCCCGACGAAGTGCACATGCGCACCATTGCGCGCGGCGAACTCGGCAAGGAGCCCTCGGCCTTCGCCGCGGCGGTGACGGGCTAGTGCCGCCGCTTTCCGGGGCATGGAACTTTCGCGACGTCGCCGAGAACACCGGGATCCAACCGGGCAGGCTTTTCCGGTCCGGCGAGCTGAGCAACCTCGACGATGACGGCCGCGAAACGCTGATCCGGTTCGGCGTCACCGATGTCGCCGATCTGCGGTCGGCGCCAGAACTCGACCGTCACGGCAAGGGGCAGGTGCCCGACGGCGTGGTGATCCACCATCTGCCGTTCGTGGAAACCCTTGCGTCCGAAGGAGATGCGCCGCATGAAAGCGCATTCCAGAAGATGCTGACCGAGAAGCCGGACGACGAGTCGGTCAGCCACGCCGCCAGCCGCTACATGACCGAGGAGTACGGCCGGATCGCCCGCTCGACCCTGGCGCAGCGTGCCGTGCACAAGGTGATCACCATGCTCGGCGACGACGACCGGGTGCTGGCGCACTGCTTCGCAGGCAAGGACAGGACCGGTTTCACGATCGCGGTGGTGCTCGAGGCGGCGGGCGTCGACCGCGACGCCATCATGGCCGACTACCTGGCCAGCAATGCGGCCGTGCCGGAGCTGCGCGCCCACATCGTCGAGACGATCCGGGCCAGGATGTCTGCGACCCCCGACGTCGCGGAGGTGGCCGAGGCGCGTCTGACGGACGCGGTGCTCGGTGTGCAGGAGGCCTACCTGGACGCGGCGCACAGCGCGATCGTCGAGAACTTCGGCTCGTTCGACGGCTACCTCGACGCGTCCGGCCTCACGACCGACGACATCGCGAAACTGCGTGTCGCGCTGCGCGGTTGACGGTCAGCGTGCGCGCCGCACCTCGTCGAGCACAACGGTGACACGGAAACCGCACAGCACCAGGATGTGGATCAGGTAGAGCCACAGCGCCAGCGCCGACACCGCGCCGATGACGGGCAGCCCCCCGAACGGCGCCGACCACGAAATCGGGATGGCGAGGAACAGCACAAACCCCTGTAGGAAGCCGGCCACGATCGCACCCGTTCCAAAGGCACCGGTGCACAATGCTTTCCAACCGATACGCCCCGGCGCAATCAGCCCGAACACCCCGAGCAGGGCGGTGGAGACGGCCAGCCACACGACATGGAAGGCGACCACCACACCCCAGGCGAGCGACCAGCCGCCGCCTGCGTACAGCGGTCCGACGTAGGGCGCCGTCGCCAGAACCGCAAGCACCAGAAACGGCGCGACTGCCGCAACGCCGAGGAGCCCTGCCCTGCCGCGCCAACCGGTCAACGTGTCTCGAGCCGGCGACATCTGGGCGAAGGCCCGACGCAGGCCCTCGCCGTACAGGCTGGCGGGGATCAACACGACGAGCGCCTGCACCCAGGACATCGACAGTGCGACCGAGGTGAGCGTTCGCAGCGCGTCCGGCGTTCCGTGCCCGTTCGGCAGGCCGTCGATCGCCGCGTTCATCGCGTTGGTGACGGCGTCGTGGCCAGCCAGAGCGCCGACCGCCCACAACGAACTTAACGCCAGCGGAACCAGCCCGATCACCCCGAAGTACGTCGCACCGGCCGCCCACAACGCCAGATCCGTGCCCGGGAACGTCCGGCGCACCCCTGCCGCCAACTTTTCACGCATGCTCATCGCACTACCCGCTCACGCGGGTGACTGCACTGGCAGGCTGACGGCATGACGTCGGACGGATCCCCCGGCGACGACGCAGACGACGCGGGGTGGTCGTCGCTGCACAGCGGGATACAGCCGTCCCGCATGGTGCGTGGATGGCTGCGGTTGATGCGGATCCTCGGCACCGGTCCGGTGGCGCACGTCCCGCCCGACGTGCTGTCCGCGGCCGGGGTTCTCGCGCTGGCGGGGGCGTGGGCCGCAGTGGCCGGGCCGGGTTGGCCGGCACTCAGCGTGCCGCTCATTCTCCTCGGCGGGGTGCTCGACGGGCTCGACGGCGTGGTCGCGCTGACGACGGGACGAGCCAGGCCGTTGGGCGCCGTGATCGACTCGGTCGCCGACCGTATCGGCGACCTGCTGCTCGGGGGGTGTCTGCTGGCGCTCGGCGCGCCGGTGCCGTGGGTGGTCGCGGCGGTGGCGCTGCTGATGCTGCTGGAGTATCTGCGCGCCCGCGCGCAGTCGGTCGGTATGCCGGGGGTCGGCGCCGTGACCGTCGCGGAGCGGCCGACGCGGCTGATCCTGGTCGGCTTGGCGGCGGCGGGTTCGGCGGTGTTCCCCTCCGGCGTGCCGATGCTCGGCTGGGGGTGGGCCGCGGTGACGGCGATCATCTGGACGGTCGTCGGGGTGGTCGGGCTGGGACAGCTCGCCCGCGGCGTGCGGCGTTCGACTCCCCCGAGTTATCCGCCGGACCGATGAGACCGGCGACGATGTCGGCCGACATCAGCACCAGCGGGATGCCACCACCGGGATGCGCAGAACCGCCGACCAGGTAGAGGCCGCGCAGCGGGCTGCGGTTGGCCGGTCTGCGCAGCGCGGCCCTCGCCCCGTGTGAGGCGGCGCCGTAGATCGCGCCCCCCGGCGAGCCGGTGCGGCGCTCGAGATCGGCCGGAGTGATGGTCTCGACGAAGCGGATCCGGTCGCGGACATCGGTGCCGCGCTCGGCCAGCACGTCGAGAATGTGGCGGGTATAGCGCTCGCGCAGTCCGGGTTCGTCCCAGTCGACGCCGCGGGCCGGGTCGTGCGCCGCGGCGTTGACCATCACGAACCAGCCCTCGGCGTCATCGCCGGGACGCAACGCCGGGTCATCGGGGGCGTGCACGTAGACCGCCGGGTCGGCGACCGGTTGCGGCCGACGGCCGAAGATCGCGTCGAACTCGGCGTCGTAGTCGCGCGGAAAGTACACCCGGTGGGCCGGACCCGCCGTCCGGCCCGACAGCCCGAGCAGCAGTACGAAGCCGGCCATCGAGCGGGCGCTGCGGCGTACCCGGCGCCTGGCGGTCCGCGCGGCGCCTGGGGGCAGAAGCCGGTCATAGAGGACGGCGGCATCGACGTTGCTGACCACGGTGTTGGCCGCAATGGTCCGGTCACCGACGCGAACTCCCGAGGCCCGACCGCCGGACACCAGAACCGCCTCGACGGCGGAGCCGGTGTGGATCTCGACACCGAGTTTGCGGCACCGGGCCGCGACGGCTTCGACGATGCGGCGCAATCCGCCGGGCACATACCACGCGCCGAACTCCTGCTCGACGAACGACGTCACCGACAGCACGGCAGGGATGCGGCGCGGATCGGACCCCGAATACGTGGCATAACGGTTGAGCCACATGCGCATTCGCGGGTCGGCAAACATCTGCCCGGAAAGCCCGTCGAGGGTTCGCCACGGGGCCACCGCCCGTAGGTCTTTGGGCCGCAGGCTCATTCGGGCCAGCGCGGGCAGAGTGACGGGCCGCCGCAGCACGGGCTCGCCGACCAGTGTCCACAGCCGTCGCGATCGGTCGTGCAGTCTGCGCCAGGACTCGCCCGCGCCGACCCCGAGCGCGTCGTCGAGTGCGGCGGGGACGGCCGCCGGGTCATGCGGGAACGGCACCTCGGTGCCGTCGGCGAAGACGTACGCGCACGCCGGGTCGACCGCCGTCAACGGCAGGTCGGCAGGCCCGCCGGTGTCGTCGAACAGTCGGGTCAGCTCGCCGGGGAGGGTCAGCAGCGATGGACCGGTGTCGAAGGTGAAACCGTCGCGTTCGAGGGTGCCGAGCTTGCCGCCGACGGTGGGTGCGCTGTCGAACACGATGACCTGATGGCCTGCGGCGGCAAGGCGAGCGGCCGCGGCGAGTCCGCCGAGGCCGGCACCGATCACGACGATCCGGCTCATACCGGGCGGCCCTTCCAGTGCAACGACCCCCGCAACCGGCCCGCCCACGACGACGCCAACAGCGTCAGCAGCGCGAGCACCGAGAACGGATGGGCGAGCGCGTCGACGCGCCTGCCGCCCCACCGCGTCGCCGACAGTCGGCCGATCACGGCGGCCAGATAGCCGAGCGCGCCGATCCGTGAGCCGGTCACCGCGGCGGCCGCAGGCAGGACGTAGACCACCGCGAGGGCCGCCGCTACGGCAAGCGCGCCCGCCGGCGACCCGAAGGCCGCCCACAGCGACTTGCGGTATCCCTCCCGTAGTTCCGGCCCGCTGGCGTACATCCGGCATGTCGCCAGTGCGGATCCGTCGGCAATGCCCGTCCGGCCGCCTGCGGCCCGAATGACGCGGGCCATGCCGATGTCGTCGAGGACGGCGCCCGCCACCGCCTGCCATCCGCCTGCGCGGGCCAGCGCGTCGGCCTCGATGACCAGGAACTGCCCGTTGGCCGCCGCCATGGACGGCCGATGGGAGCGCTCGGCCACCCGCAACGGCAGCGTGGTCAACCAGGACCAGGCCAGCAGCGGCTGAATCAGACGGCCGGACCATCCCGCGACGATCTGACGCGGCCACGGTGACAGCAGGTCCAGCGGCCGCGGCCCGCGCAACACGGCGATCGCCGCCGCGACGGCGTTCGGTTCGAGGACCACGTCGGCGTCGACGAAGACCAGCACCTCACCGCGCGCCGCGGCAGTCAACTGCGCGCAGGCGTTCGGCTTGCCCAGGAAGCCCTGCGGCGGTGGCGTTCCGGTCAGCAGCCTCACGCGCGGATCGGATTCGGCCGTCGCCGCAACGACATCGGCCGTGCCGTCGCTCGAGCCGTCGTCGAGCACCAGAATCTCGGAGTCGAGCAATCCCTGCTGGGCAAGCAGGGAGCGGATCGTCGGTGCGATGCGGTGCGCTTCGTCGCGGGCAGGCACCAGGATCGACACCGCAATCGAGACCTGGGGCGGGTCGGTGGGCGGTGTCCGCAGCAGGCGTTGATTCACCAGTTGATGAGCCGTGCCGAGGCACGCCAATGACGATCCTGTGACGACGAGCGCGCGCAGCGTTTCCGTGAGGCGCTCATCGGGCATCTTGGAAACTCTACGAAGTCGCACCCGGGCGCCGAAGCCCACCGGGTGTCGGCACCGTCTCTGTGACACCGGAGGTATCACGCATGGCGATTGCCGTGCCGGTTGCGCGGGTGCGCGTCGCCTATGTGGTGTGGACGCTTGTCGCGGCGGCCGTCCTGGCCCAGATTGCCTACCCCCTGATGCCGGAGGCGTGGCGCACCGAGGTCACGGTGGCCAGCGTGGTGATCTTCTTCGTCGCCGCGGTGGCCGACGCCGCGCGGGTGCACGGTCTCGCCGGTGCCGCCGTGCTCACCGGCGTGGCAGGAGGCGGGGGCCTCGTCGCCGAGGCGGTCGGCGTGGCCACGGGATTACCGTTCGGGCATTACGCCTACACCGGCACACTGGGTCCCGAGCTGCTGGGTGTGCCGGTCGTGGTGCCGCTGGCGTGGGTGATGATGGCCTGGCCCGCGCTGGTGGTGGCGCGGACGCTGGTGGCGCGCGGTCCTGCCGTTGCCGCCGTGGGCGCGGTGGCGCTCACCGCGTGGGACGTGTTCCTCGACCCGCAGATGGTGGCCGCCGGGCACTGGGCCTGGTTCGACACCGCGCCGAGCCTGCCGCTGATACCGGGCATCCCACTGACCAACTACATCGGCTGGTTGCTGGTGTCGATGGTCATCATGGCGATCCTCGACCGGACGCTACCGCGTGAGCGGGTGCCGTCGGCGCCTGCGGCGGCGCTGTATCTGTGGGTGTACTTCTCTTCGGTGATGGGTCACGCGGTGTTCTTCGATCTACCCGGGTCAGCGATCACCGGCGCGGTGATCATGGGTGCGGTTGCGGTGCCCTTCGCCGTCGCGCTCGTGCGTCGCCGCGGACGTGACCGGCATACGGTGACCGCATGAGCGGTGAGCTGACAAGCCGGGCCGCCCCCTTTCGGATGCGGCCCCGCCGTCTGGTCGTCGCCGATCCGTTGCTGCCCTGCGACGTACCGGTTGCGGCAGAGGCGACGATCGTCGGCGGGGGTATCGCCGGAATGTCCGCGGCGGTTGTGCTGGCCGAAAGAGGCGTGACGGTAACGGTTTTGGAGGCGGCCGAGCATCTCGGCGGCCGGTTGGGCGCTTGGCCGGAGCGCTTGCCCGACGGCAGCGATCAGTACGTCGAACACGGCTTTCACGCGTTCTTCCGGCATTACTACACGTGGCGGTCGATCCTGCGACGCGTCGACCCGCAACTGTCGTTCCTCGCGCCCGTGCCCGGCTATCCGGTCATCTCGGCGACCTATCCGGCCGAGGACCTCTCGGGTCTGCCCGCCGCCCCACCGCTGAACCTGCTGGCCCTTGCGCTGCGGTCGAAGAGCCTGACCGCCCGCGAACTGACCCGCGCCAATCCCGACGCCGGGCGTGCGCTGCTCGCCTATGACCGCGCCACCACCACCGCTCAATTCGACGACATCGACGCCGCGGGGTTTCTGGACAGCCTCGGCATGTCGGAGCGCACCCGCAGCATGCTGTTCGAGGCCTTCGCGCGGTCCTTCTTCTGCAACCAGGGTGAGCTGTCGGCCGCCGAGCTGGTGGCGATGTTCCACTACTACTTCCTCGGCAACCCCGAGGGCATCGGCTTCGATGTCACCGATACCGACTACGCGACAGTCATCTGGAACCCCTTGCGTGAGTATCTAATTCAGCAGAAAGCGGTCGTGCGGACCGGGACACGGGTCACCGGTGTCTCGCCCGACGGGCAAGGCTGGCGCATCAGCACCGACACCGGGAACATCAGCACCAGGCACGTCGTGCTGGCTTTGGACCCCGGCGCCCTACGCGCCCTGCTCGCGGACTCGCCTGCGGCCGCAGCCACCGCGCCAGTGCTGGCGCGTCACTGCGAATCTCTCACGGTGGCACCGCCGTTCGCCGTCAGCAGGTTGTGGCTCGACCGCGACGTGGCACCCGAGCGGGCTGCCTTCAGCGCGGTTACCGGCCAGCCCAACCTCGACTCGGTCGCCGTGTACTCACGGCTCGAGGAGCCCAGCGCGCGGTGGGCCGGTTCGACCGGCGGATCGGTTGTCGAATTGCACTCCTACTCCTGCGGTCTCGACACCGCCGACGCCGCGGCGCGCGCCATGCGCGACGAACTGGCGACGCTGTGGCCCGAGACCGCCGATGCCGTTGTCGTGCACCGACACGACCGCTTGGAGGCGACCGCACCCGCTTTCCCACCCGGCTCAGCGGGCACCCGTCCCGGGGTGCGCACCGACGCGCGGGGACTGCGGCTCGCCGGGGACTTCGTCGAACTGCCGTATCTCGCCGGGCTGATGGAACGGTCGGCGATGTCGGGAGTGCTCGCCGCCAACGACATTCTCGGCGAGCTCGGCGCGGCCGCCGAACCCGTGATGGGAGTGCCTCAGCGGGGACTGCTGGCAGGCGTCCCGCAGCTGCCGCAGCGGCGACGGGCTGACTAGCCGCCCTTTTCCGCCTCGTACTTCTTGGTCATGTGCTCGATCGCGTCCATCGCGCTCTGCGCCAAGCCTTCCCGGGCACCGCTGGCGCGCTGCGCCGCATCGAGCGTCGGTTGCGCCTGACCCTGGAAATGCGGAATAACCTCTGCGGCAAAGAGTTCCGCCGAGCGTTTGGTGGCAGCGGGGTTGGCCCACTCATGACCCATCTGCAGCATGGCGCCGAACCCACCCGACTGGTCCCACAGCCGCTGCACCTGAGCCCGGGCCGTTTCAGGCGTGCCGATGACCCCCGCACCCGCGTCGTTGATGATGCCGATCATCTCGTCGACCTCGTCGCCGGGCATCGTCATCTGCGGGAAGGCCGCGACCTTCTGGAAGTACCGGAACCACGGCGCGATACCGAAGCGGACCTCCTCGCGCGCCTGCTCCTCGGTTTCGGCGATGTGCATGGGACACACCAGCGACCAGTTACCGCGGTCCACGGTGGTTCCGAAAGCGGCGGCGCGTTCCTCGGCGATGCCCCAGTGAAAGGCGAGCGCGTCGAAACCCTCGACGATCAGCGTCGCGCCGATCGACAGCAGCCCGATGCCGTGCTTGCCCGCCAGTCGCGCGCCGGTCGGCGAGGCCACGGCCGCCACCGACAGCGGGATGCCGCCGTCGGAGTACGGTGCGAGCTGCAGCTGGGCGTCGTGCAGTTCGTGCGTCGCGGTCTTGGCGGTGACGGTCTCGCCGGCCAGCAGCCGGACCAGGATGTCGAGGTTGGTTTCCAGCAGCTCTCGCGTGTCGGTGGGGGTCAAACCGATCATCGACGAGTCGGTGGGCAGCGAGCCCGGTCCGACGCCGCCGATGATCCGGCCGTGGGTGAGATGGTCGAGCAGCATCAGCCGGTCGGCCGCCCACAGTGGGTTGTGATACGGCAGCGAGATGACGCCGGTGCCGAACCGGATCCGCTTGGCCCGTTGCGCCGCAGCGGCGATGAACACCTCCGGAGAGCTGATGATCTCGCTGCCCGCCGAGTGGTGCTCACCGATCCACACCTCGTCGAAGCCGACCCGGTCGAGATGCTCGACGAACTCGAGGTCGCGCTGCAGCGCGAGGGTGGGGTTCGTGCCTGCACGGTGAAACGGTGCGATGAAGTACCCGAAGCGGAGCTTGGCCATGGGTAGAACCTAGCCAGATCGCGGCGTCTTTTACTGAGTTACGTAGACCCCGAACGCCCACGCCGAAGTGGCAAGCAGCGCACCGGCCAACTCGACCCCGACGGAAAGCGCCACCCCTTTGAGCGCATGCTTGGTCGACGTCCACGCGACCCGCTGGTCATGGCGGTTCGCCAGCTCGGCCAGGTACACCCCGAGCACGAATCCGATCACCAGACCGACGATCGGGATCACGAAGAAGCCGATGATGCCGAGCACCGCACCCGCGAGCAGCGTCATCGTGCCGACATCGGCGGCGCGCATTCGCTTCATCGGCCACATGTACTTGATCAGGGTGGTGGCGCCGATCAGCACCGTCACGACGCCGAGCGTCACCCATGCCGCGACGTTGTGCTCGATGACGGCCCACACCACAATTGCCGCGTATACCAGCAGGATGCCGGGCAGCAGCGGCACGATGATGCCGACGATGCCGACGGCGATCACCAATGCGACGAGGACGATTCCGCCAGTACTCACCGGATCAGGGTATTGCTGGGCAGGCCCACGTCGAGCACCTTCTGTGCGGTCGCAGCGCCCGCGATCGGAAGACCATCGGCCTCGAGCAAACCGAGTTGCACAAGCACGCTGGCCTGATCCCAGTAGATGTGCTCATGGGAAAGCTTGTCGCCCGTGAACGCGACGATCGCAACCATCGGGACCTCGACGGCGCGTCCGGTGGGTTCGATGCCGGGCAGCATCCAGTCCATCACCGTGGTGTGGGTGAACCTCAGGATGAACTCATCGACGACGGAGCTGTCGCCGACCGTGCGGCTGACGGGTGCAAGCTTCAGGTCGGGCGGGTTCACCCCGACGAAATGGTTTGAGTAGAAGTAGTGCAGATTCTCGTAGCCGACGCCGCCGGTCATGGTGGGAATGTGGTTCACATACGGCTCGGCCACCATGGTCGCCATGGTGGCGTCGACGTCGCGCGACTCGAACTCGTAGCCGCAGTGCGCATCCCACAGCTGGGCGAGGTCGGGATCATCACCCATCGGTCGGCCGCCTGCCGCGCACCCATTGGATGTTGCCGATCGTCTTGGTGCGTACGCCGAGCAAGCCGAGATCCTCGAAGGCGTCGCCGAGCTCGTCGTCGGAGAAGAAGTGCACCCCGCCGTTGGGCAGCCATCGCAGGAGTTCACCGCCGCGGCCCGCGGTGGGCACCATGATGGCGACCCGGCCGCCGGGCTTGAGCACCCGCGCGATCTCCCCCAGGGTGGTCGACGGGTCGGGGATCAGCTGCAGCACGGCCAGGGAGGTCACCGCGTCGAACGTGGCGTCGCGGAAGGGCAGGCGCTGCGCATCGGCGCGCAGGAAGCCCACGTTGGGGCCGGCCTGGGCGTCGACTGCGCGGGTCAGCATCGGCTCGGAGATGTCGACGCCGAGCGCCAGCCCGTCAGGACCTGCCGCACGAGCCAGCGCGGCGGTCACGTTGCCGGGGCCGCTGCCGATATCGAGCGCCGCCCCACCGCTGGGGATGTCCAGCCAACTGACGTCAAGCTGCCACGCGCCCACGTACTTGCGCGCGAAGGTCTGCGCGTTGTCGTACAGCATCGACCCCAGCCGCGAGGCCCACGCCGCCTGGATGGCGCCGGTGTTCCTCTCCAATGATTCAGGTTCCGGAGCGTCGACGAGCAGGTCGAGGTAGCCCTTGCTGGCGTCCGGGTTGGCGGGCGGATCGACGAGTAGATCGATGGCCCTGCTCAGTGCGGTGGGCAGCCCGGTGGTCACGTGATCGGTCACTCCTCCACGCTACGCTGATTCCTCAGGCACCCAATTGGTCGGCGAGATCGCGAAAATCCGTTGCCGTGAACTCGAATTCGCCGTCGTCGAACCGGTGTGCGCGCTGATTAGGCCCGTACTCGAGCGGCCGCACGACGTACGCGGTCTTCAGACCGACCTCGCGCGCGGCGCGCAGATCACTGGGGTGGGCGGCCACCAGCATCAGCTCTTCGGGACGCACACCGAGCAGGTCGGCGCAGCCGAGGTACGCCTCCGGGTCGGGCTTGTAGTGACCGAACAGCTCGGCGGAGATCACGCAGTCCCACGGCAGCCCTGCGTGTTTGGCCATGTTGGTGAGCAGCGAGACGTTTCCGTTCGACAGCGTGCTGATGACGAAGCGTTCCCGCAGCCGTGTCAGGCCGGCCACGCTGTCGGGCCACGGCTCGAGCCGATGCCAGGCGCGGTTGAGGTGGTCGATGTCGGCCTCGGCGATCGAGCTGATGCCCGCCGCCGCGAGCAGCTCGTCGAGGATCATCCTGTGCAGGTCGTCGATGCGGGTCCACGGCAGTTCCCCGCGACGCACCCGGTCCATCGCGGGGGCGTAACCGGAGCGCCAGCCATCGGCCATGGCGGGCCAGTCCGCGTCGACGCCGTGGGAGCGGCCGAACTCCTCGAGCTCGGCGA
>NZ_JAVHWK010000060.1:0-34479 GCF_032159775.1 Mycobacterium sp. | reverse complement strand
CCATCCTCGCGTCGACGCCCTTAGGGTCTCCCGATGAACGACGGCTGCCTTTGAATCTATCCGCTGAACGCGCAGCGTGGAGGAGTTTTAGCAAACTTGCCATGAGCCCGCTGAACGTCAGCTAGCTCACTACCGTCGTATCCGGTTGGAAACACTCACTTCTGGCGAGCGGCTACCGCGTCACGCCTGCTCAAGTCGGCCAACTAGCCGGCTCGGTACACCTAGGCGGTGAGGCTCGCATCTCCCCCGCCCGGGAGGGCCGCGACTTCGTCGTGCAGCGCCCTTACCCGTCGACGGATCCGGTGTTGGGTCGCCCGCGACATCGCACCTGGACGGTAGTGGCCGCGGCGGAGTCGAATCGCCCGACCGCGCGCCATCTCCCAGCGCAGAGCGTCCGAAACAGACTTCGAGTGCCGTCCAGCGGGATCGAAGCCGTGGTACGCGAGCGCGTCGACCAATTCCTCGACCGTCGCAGGCCCGTGGTCGAACAGATACGCGGTGAGCAGGTAGCGAAGATCGGTCCCGCTCACCGTCAACAATTGGCTCATCGTCAGACCATGGCATGGCGGTCTGACACCGCGCGGATTGTCGCTCTGTTGTCGCTGAGCGGTGACGGGTGTGCGGTTACATACGCACGCACGGCATGTCGCGAACGAATCCGCACACTCGACGGCTAATCGGCGCGGTGTGCTTTGGCGCTCTGGTAGAGGCAGATCGCGGCGGCGGCCGCCACGTTGAGACTTTCAGCTCCGCCCGACATCGGGATTCGAACGCGGTGATCCGCCGATGTCGCCAATTCTGCGGGCAGACCACGGGATTCGGGTCCGAACAGCCATGCGGTCGGCCCGGACAGATCGACGTCGTCGAGGCTGACCTCGCCGTCGACGGTGGTCGCCAGCACCTGCAGACCCGCACTGCGGAGCGCCGAAAGCGCTTCCCCGGCATGGGCTTCGGCCACCACGGGCACGGCGAAGATACTTCCGGCAGAGGCGCGCAGACACTTCCCGTTGTAGGGATCGACGCTATTGCCCGCCAACAGGACCGCGTCCGCCCCCATCGCGTCCGCGATCCGGATCAACGTGCCCGCATTACCCGGCTCGGATATCTCGGCGGCGACGGCGACCAGCCGTGGCTGATCGGCGAGCACGTCGGCCAGGTTCGTCGACGGCAATTCGCACACCGCGACAAGCCCGACCGGCGTCACGGTGTCCGACAGTGCTTTTGCAGCGCGATCGGTGACGACGTGGACAGGAACGTCGGCCAGTATCGGCCCGAAGCGACTCAATGCGGCTTCGGTGACGAAAACCTCGATGACGAGGTTGCGTCGCATCGCCGCCTCAACGAGGTTAGGGCCCTCAGCGAGGAAGCGTGCGGCACGGCGCCGTCCGACGTGGCGCTGAAGCTTGATCGCCGCCGCCACGCGGTCGGAGCGCTCGGTGAGCGTCAGGCAGCCTCGCCGGAATCAGTCGAAGTTGACGGCGCATTCACATCACTGGGCAGCGCGCCCTTCGCAACGTCCACCAGCGCGGTGAACGCAGCCGCGTCGCTGACGGCGATCTCGGCAAGTATCTTGCGGTCCACCTCGACCCCGGCGGCCTTGAGCCCCTGGATGAGCCGGTTGTAGGTGATGTCATTGGCGCGGGCAGCCGCGTTGATGCGGGAGATCCACAACTTGCGGAACTCACCCTTGCGGGCGCGCCGGTCGCGGTAGGCATAGTTCAGCGAATGCAGCTGCTGCTCTTTGGCTTTGCGATACAGCCGGGACCGCTGGCCGCGATAGCCCTTCGATGCCTTGAGTACTGTCCGCCGCTTCTTCTGGGCGTTGACTGCGCGCTTCACGCGTGCCATGGGGTGTTCCTATTCTCGTTCGGTTCAAAAGGTAGGTAAAGGCGCTGAAACTAGCCGTTCAGCAGCTTCTTGACGCGTCTGGTGTCGTTGGCCGACACGTCGGTGCGTCCTTCGAGCCGACGGGTGCGCTTGCTCGACTTGTGCTCGAGCAGGTGCCTACGGTTGGCCTTCTCGCGGACGATCTTTCCGGTGCCGGTCTTCCGGAACCGCTTGGAAGCGCCGCTGTGGGTCTTCGCCTTGGGCATGTGTCCTCAGTTCTGTGATGTGTCGGTCTGTGCTTCGGCGGGCTGAGCGCTTGCGCGCTGTGCAGCGGGTGCGTCTGCATCGTGCGCCGCCTTGGCGCGGGTCTTCGCGCCGCGATGCGGTGCCAGCACCATCGTCATGTTGCGCCCGTCCTGCTTGGCTGACGTCTCGACGAAGCCGTAGTCGGCGACGTCGGCGCCCAGGCGCTGCAACAGCCGATAGCCCAGCTCGGGCCGCGACTGCTCGCGTCCGCGGAACATGATCGTCACCTTGACTTTCGACCCCGCTTGCAGGAAGCGGACTACGTGGCCCTTCTTGGTCTCGTAGTCGTGCGGGTCGATCTTGGGACGCAGCTTCTGTTCCTTGACGACGGTCTGCTGCTGGTTCTTGCGAGACTCGCGTGCCTTCTGGGCCGTCTCGTATTTGAACTTGCCGTAATCCATGATTTTGCAGACCGGCGGCTTGGCGTCCGGCGCTACTTCGACAAGGTCGAGATCGGCATCCGCAGCGACGCGGAGGGCGTCTTCGATGCGCACGATGCCTACCTGCTCGCCACCTGGTCCGATCAAGCGGACTTCAGGTACTCGAATGCGCTCGTTGACGCGGGTCTCAGTGCTGATGGGGCCTCCTATGTTGTCCTCTATTTCAGGAGCCCACGCCATCAGCACAAAGGCCCTGCAAAAAGCAGGGCCCGATGCCGACCAGGACAGACATCCGCGAGAATGTCTGAGACCGGACCGCTGAGCCGGTGTGGCCAACGGTGGGAGCGGGACTCCACTTGCTGTCCCTGGCGTATGCCGGGACGGTCGCGCGTGCCAGTCTAGCAGCCATGACCGACGTTCCTAACACGCGCGAGCTGGCCGAAATTCCGGCGGTGGAAGTCATCACCCGCTCGGCGGTGATGCTGATGAGCGCCGCGGCGGAGAAACTCGGTCTGTCGGCAGACGACCCCGACGACAGTCCGCATCGAGATCTCGACGAGGCGCGCAGACTGATCACCGCCCTGGCCGCTCTGGTCACCGCATCGGCCGAGTACCTCGGCCCGCACGCGGGACCCGTCCGCGACGGGCTGAAGAGTCTGCAGTTGGCATTCCGCGAGTCCAGCGCCGCCCCCGATGAACCGGGGCAGGGTCCAGGCGAGAAATACACCGGCCCGGTCTGGTAGCGGTCACACCCATTTCCGGGGTTGAGCGAATATCCTCGCGGCCTATGACCCTCACTAGCCCGCCGCGGGTTCGGCCCACCTCGAGTTTCTCTTGGGTTCCCGCGGCGGCGGGCTGGACCGTCGGCATCATCGCCACCCTGTCGCTGATTGCGAGCGTCTCGCCGCTGGTGCGGGTGATCATCAAGATTCCGCGGGAATTCGTCAATGACTACATCTTCAACTTCCCAGATACCAGCTTCGCTTGGGCGTTCGTGCTCGCGCTGCTGGCCGCCGCGCTGGCGACCCGCAAACGACTCGCCTGGTTGATCCTCGTGCTCTACATGCTCGCGTCCACCGTCTGGAATCTCGGCGACATCGTCACCGGCGACGAGACGTGGATGGAGGAGAGCGGCGAGATGATCGGTCTCGCCTTCCACGTCGCCGCCGTCGCATTCCTCATGCTGGCCCGCAAGGAGTTCTGGGCCAAGGTGCGACGCGGTGCTCTGGTCAAGGCGGCGGTGGCACTCGTCGCCGGAATGGCCATTGGAATCCTGGTCGGATGGGGACTTCTGGAACTGTTTCCCGGCACGCTGGAACGCGACTACCGACTGGCCTACGCGGTCAATAGGGTCGCGGCTTTTGCCGGCGTGGGTTCCAACGCGTTCGACGGCCAGCATCCGCACGTCTTCGTCAACGCGCTTCTCGGTCTGTTCGGCGCGCTGGCGCTGATGTTTGCCGCGATCGTGTTGTTCCGGTCGCAGAAGTCGGAGAACGCTCTCACCGGTGAGGACGAGTCGGCGATCCGCGGGCTGCTGGAGCTGTGGGGAAAGAACGACTCGCTTGGCTACTTCGCCACCCGCAGGGACAAGGGCGCGGTGTTCGCGCCGAACGGCCGCGCGGCGGTCACCTACCGCGTCGAGGTGGGTGTGTGCCTTGCCAGTGGCGACCCCGTCGGCGATCCGAAGTCGTGGCCCCAGGCGATAGAGGCGTGGCTGAGGCTGTGCCAGGAGTACGGCTGGGCGCCCGGCGTGATGGGCGCGAGTTCGGCTGCGGCTGAGGCGTTCCGGGCCGCAGGACTCAACGCGCTGCAGCTCGGGGACGAAGCAATCCTGCATCCCGACGGCTTCCGGTTGTCGGGGGCCGACATGCGCGCGGTCCGGCAGGCGGTGACGCGGGCGCGGCGCGCCGGACTGACGGTTCGAATGCGACGCCACCGTGACATACCCCCTGACGAGATGGCCGAGGTGATCGAGCGGGCCGACGCGTGGCGTGACACCGAGAGCGAGCGTGGCTTCTCGATGGCGCTCGGCCGGCTCGGCGATCCCGCCGACGGCGACTGCCTTCTGGTGGAGGCCCTGCAGAACCAGGACGAGGTCGTCGCGATGCTGTCGTTGGTGCCGTGGGGCAATAACGGGGTGTCGCTCGACTTGATGCGGCGATCTCCGAAATCGCCTAACGGCACAATCGAATTCATGGTGACCGAGCTGCTGCAGCAGTCGGAAGGCATTGGCATAAGCCGTGTTTCGCTAAACTTCGCGATGTTCCGGTCGGCGTTCGAGCAAGGTGCCCAACTCGGTGCTGGCCCGGTCGCCCGGCTGTGGCGCGGGCTGCTGGTGTTCTTCTCCCGATGGTGGCAACTGGAAACGCTGTACCGGTCGAACATGAAGTACAAGCCCGAGTGGGTGCCGCGCTACGCCTGCTACGAGGACGCCCGGCTCGTCCCACGGGTGGGAGTTGCGTCGGTGATCGCCGAGGGTTTCCTGGTGCTGCCGTTCACCCGTCGCACCGAACAGCACACCGGGCATCACATCGCGGCACCGCAGAATCTGGTCGCGACGGGGTTGCTGCGTCACGACGGCAGCGCACCCGACCTGTCCGCACTTCAGGCTGACCTCCCCGACGGCGGGGATGATCCACGTCTTCCGGAGCAGGTGAGGGTCCGGATGGCCAAACTCAAGGTCCTGCAGGACAGCGGTGTGGACGCCTACCCGGTCGGGCGGCCGCCGAGCCACACGGTCGCCGAGGCGGTCGGGGCGACCGACGGCGCCGCGGTGACAGTGGCGGGGCGCGTGCTGCGGATCCGCGACTACGGCGGTGTGTTGTTCGCGCAATTGCGTGACTGGTCCGATGAAGTACAACTGCTGCTTGACAACTCGGAGCTGGACACCGGTAGCACCGCAGACTTCACCGGTTCCATCGACCTCGGCGACCTCATCGAGGTGACCGGCACGATGGGCAGAAGCCGGTTGGGCACCCAATCGCTGATCGTGGGTAGCTGGCGGCTGATCGGCAAGTGCCTGCGCCCGCTGCCGGACAAGTGGAAGGGGTTGACCGACCAGGAGGCGCGGGTGCGCGCCCGCTATGTCGACCTGGCCATCAACACCGAGGCACGGGATTTGATCCGGGCCCGCAGCGGTGTCCTGCACGCCATTCGCGAAACATTGGTCGGCAAGGGCTTTCTGGAGGTCGAGACCCCGATCCTGCAGCAGATTCACGGGGGCGCCAACGCACGTCCGTTCCTCACCCACATCAATGCCTACGACCTCGACCTCTATCTGCGCATCGCCCCGGAGTTGTACCTCAAGCGGCTGTGCGTCGGTGGCGTCGAGCGGGTGTTCGAGCTGGGTCGCGCCTTCCGCAACGAGGGGGTGGATTTCAGCCACAACCCGGAGTTCACGCTGTTGGAGGCCTACCAGGCGCACGCTGACTACAACGTGTGGATCGACGGCTGCCGCGAATTGATCCAGAACGCGGCGCTGGCCGCCAACGGCGAACACGTGTTTCTGCGGCCGGGCGACGACGGCACGCTGCACAAGGTCGACATCTCCGGTCAGTGGGCGGTCAAGACCGTGCACGGCGCGGTCTCCGAAGCGCTCGGCGAGCAGATCGGGCCGGAGACGGACCTGGCCACACTGCGCAAGCTGTGCGACGACGCAGATATTCTTTACCTCACGCACTGGGATGCGGGCGCGGTTGTGCTGGAGCTCTACGAGCGGCTCGTCGAGGATCGCACCGAGGAGCCCACGTTCTACAAGGATTTCCCGACGTCGGTGTCGCCGCTGACCCGGCCGCACCGCAGCATCCCCGGGATTGCCGAACGCTGGGACCTTGTCGCATGGGGCGTGGAGCTGGGCACCGCCTACAGCGAGCTCACCGACCCCGTCGAACAACGTAGGCGGCTGCAGGAGCAGTCTTTGTTGGCCTCCGGCGGTGATCCGGAGGCGATGGAACTCGACGAGGACTTTCTGCAGGCCATGGAGTACGCGATGCCGCCGACGGGTGGACTGGGTATGGGTGTCGACCGGGTGGTGATGCTTATCACTGGACGAAGCATCCGCGAAACGCTGCCATTCCCGCTGGCCAAACCTCGCTAGCAGCTGACTCACAGCCCGCCACAAGGTAGGCACGCCACGATGTTGCCGTGACGTTACCCGACTCGTTGCGCCACCATTTATCCCTCATGCACGGCTGGCTTCCAGTCACCGTGCAGGTCATCGCCGCCGTGGTACTGATTGCCGCGGTCAGCCGACGCAGCGGACGCTGGCAGGTGCGCTGGGTGCCGTGGGCACTGATCGTCGGCACCGCCCTTTCCGCATCCGCTTACTGGTATGTCGCGTCCCAGGGCCTGTCCGACAACCCCGCCCCGAACGCGTTGTGGATCTGGGTCGGGCTCACCGGTTTCGCGGCCGCCGTGTTGGTGGCCGGTTGGCGGAGGTCTGGCTGGTGGCGGCGCGGGGCCTCGCTGGCTGCACTGCCCCTGACACTGCTGTGCGCCGGGCTGGCATTGAATATGTGGGTCGGCTACTTCCCCACCGTGCAGACGGCGTGGAACCAGCTGACGGCCGGACCGCTGCCCGACCAGACCGACGAGGTCACCGTGATGGCCATGCAGCACGAGCGCAAGATCCCGCCGAAGGGCACCGTGGTGCCGGTCGATATCAGCGACGCGGCGTCGGGTTTCCGTCACCGCGGCGAGCTGGTCTACCTGCCGCCCGCCTGGTTCGCCACCAATCCGGCGCCGAAACTGCCGACCTTGATGATGATCGGCGGCGAGTTCAACACGCCGGCCGACTGGCTGCGCACCGGCGGCGCGGTGAAGATGCTGGACGACTTCGCCGGGGCACATCACGGAAATGCTCCCGTCGTCGTGTTCGTCGATCCTGGCGGTGCGTTCAACAACGACACCGAGTGCGTCAACGGCAGGCGAGGCCGCAGTGCCGACCACCTCACCAAAGATGTTGTGCCGTACATGGTCTCGCATTACGGAGTGAGTCCGGACCGCTCGAAGTGGGGTATCGTCGGCTGGTCCATGGGCGGGACGTGCGCCGTCGACCTCGCAGTCATGCATCCAGACATGTTCAGCGCATTCGAGGACATTGCAGGCGACATCGGACCCAACTCGGGCAACAAAGACCAGACCATCGCGCGACTGTTCGGAGGCAATCCCGACGCGTGGGCGGCGTTCGATCCGACCACCGTGATCAACAAGCACGGCCCGTACACAGGTGTCGCCGGGTGGTTTGACGTCAACGGCTCGACCGCGACCATTCAACGTGCCAAGAACGACCAGGCTGCCGCCGCGAACTCGTTGTGCGGGCTTGGCGCAGCCAATGGGATCAACTGCGCTGTGGTGAGCCAGCCGGGTAAGCACGACTGGCCGTTCGCATCGCACGCGTTCGGCGTTGCCCTGCCATGGCTCGCTGGCCAGATCGGCACACCTGACGTGCCGCCGACGCCCCTGCCGGCAGCCGCCGGTAGCCCGACGTTCGAACAGGCCGCCGCGAGGTAGCCGCAGAGTACGGTGGCGGCATGCCCGACGAACCGAATCCGCAACCGGCGCCTGCCGACTCGGAACCGGCCGCCCAACTGCAGCCTCAGCCACCGTCCCCTTCACCTGCCGAGGCCGCCGACACCGGGTACACCCCCGGCGGCGTGCCGACCTTCGAATCGGTGTGCGAGAAGATCGAGACGCGTTACGGCACCGCGATCGGGGCCAGCGAGCTGGCAGCCGAGACCCCGGAGGGGCGCTCCGTCGAGGAGCAGTACGAAGAGCGCCAGCGCGCCGCCGCCGAACGCCTCGAACAAATTCGCCAGTCGATGCATACCGCCGAGAACGAGTCTCAGTAGTCGGATTCGGCGGCGAGGATCTCGGCGAGGTACGCATCGCCCACAGGCGCCGCCAACCGGGCCCGCGCGAAATCTCGGACCCGCAGACGTGTTTCCGGTGATTCATCGACGTCGGCGCCGACCGTGACCGAAGTGCCCTCCCAATCATGGTTCCAGGCAGTCGATTCCGCTACGGGCTGTCGCTGATCATCGATCAGGCCAAACATCGCCTGTCCGCGGTCGTCCAAGACGGCGGCGCCGCTGAGCACACCCGACCGTAGCCGCACCGGGATGCCGCTCGGCGAATCACCGCCTGACAGTTCCACGTCGACAACGGCGTTCGCCCCCGGTGTCGCCGCCTCGACGACCCATTCGATCGTGTTCTCAGCCGCATCGAACACCGCAGGCGGAACGCCTGCCCAGCGGATCGAATCTGTGCCCCGTGCGATCGCACCCGCTGCGCGCTGTCTGCGATCCGCACCCGCGGCCAGCGCGTAGTCGTCCCGACGCCGTGTCGGTGCAGGCTCGACGAGAACGATCCCGACGTCGTCGGTCAGCTCGCTCGCAGCGCGCACCAGCTCGACCACGCGCGGATCTCCCCCTTGGACATGGGCGTTCAATGCCGCCGTATGGGGTGCGAGTAACCCGGCCACGTCCGAGTCGATTGTGTCGTCGGCGAAGAAATGCTGTGCGGCCGCCGTCAGCAGTGCGATCTCGGCGTCGACCAGCGCACCATCCAGGGCGGCGATCCCGTCGCGGTGACTCGCCGGCCACCAGCGTCGCATCCAGTGGCCCAAGGCCAGCCGTCGCAGCTGATCGACCGACCCGGGCAATACGGCGACCCCATTCACGTCGATCGTCTGCGCGTCGTGCGGCAAGCGTTCGTTCACGGCTGCGGCCGGTGCGCTGTGACCGGGTTCGCCGAGCACCCGCCACAGCCAGTCCGCGCGCGCCAGGTCGGTGAAGGTGATCGATGCCGCGCCGGAATCGTCGATCGACCAGGCCAGCACGGCGCCGCTCACTTCAAGCACGGCGACCAACGGGCCAGGCGCCACCGGCGGCCCGGTGCTCCAGAGTCCGGAATCGGCGACCAGTTTCATCCCGCCACCTACAACATCGATTTGATCCGCTGCCGGTGATCCAGGCTCACCGACCGTGCCACGCCCTCGAGCAGCGAGCGGACGTCGTCGACGTCGGCGCACGGCTCCTGCCAGACGTCGCGGCCGTGCAGGCGCGCCCACAGCCGGCTCAGGTACGGACGGGCGAACGCGGAGAGATCGTCGATCACCTGCTGCTGGCGTGGGTGAATCGGGCCGCCCTCGGCCAGATACCGGCGGGCGTGCATCACATAGGCCTCTTTACGTAGTCGCGCCTGGATCAGGCTCCCAAGGTGGTAGCGCGGCACGACGTCGGCCAGCGGGGCAAGGCCCACCGCGATCTCGATCCCCGCTATCAACGCGGCCTGATTGTCCTCGGCCAGCAGCCCCCACGGTGCACACGACCTGTCGACCTCCTCTGCGCACAGCAGTGGCACGTCGGGAAGTTCGTCTCGATCGAGTGCGCGACGCAGCGTGGCCCGGACACGGTCGACGACACAGCGATTGAGCGGGCGATCGCCTGCTGACCCGCCGACCACCGTCGGCGATTGCTGCGGCTCAACCGAACTCAAGCCGAGATCGACGATCGACCACGGCAGCGACGCCGTCGCGGCATGCGCATTCGCTCCGAGGTTGTACGGCGTTGGATCGGCGATCAGCGCCGACCAGACCCGCTGACGAGCCATCGACTCGCGGTGGCTCTCGGCGGCCCCGAGCACAGTTGTCAGGCCCGACAGGAACGGACCGGTGATCTCGGTGCCCGCACGCACATCGCGCCAACTGTGTCGCACCTGCTCGGAGAGTTTCGCGATGACCTCCTGATCGCGGACGAATTGATTGAGTACCTCGATGGCGGTGCGGTCGCGGTCGTCGTGAATGCCCCGCAGCACCGTCGTCGCCGCGTCGCTGTCCGCATCCGCGGGCGCTCCCCTGGTCACGGCGAGCTCGAAACACACAGGGAAATACAGCTCCTGCGCGTTTCCCGTGGTGATGCGAAGCCTGCGACGTTCCCGCTTGAGGACCTCGAACCACGCCGCGGCGCCGCACAACGCGGGTCCGTTGCCGACGATCAATTCGTGTATCGCAGAAGCGACGGCGGTGTCGATGAACGGCGCCGAGTACTGCGTGTTCGACCGGAGCCGAAGCACTAGGGGGTCGATGATTCGCTTGATTGTTCTGCGCAGCGGGCCACCGTCGTCGCTGCTGAGCACCTCCACGCCAGGACCGATCGCTCGCCACGCCCCGTCGATCACGGCATGCCGTGGCCGCATGACTGCAGTGGCCGTCTCGGCTCTGGCCCCCGTGGTCATCCCTAGAGGATAGGAGTGGGTCGTAGCATCTCCTAGCGGAAAAGTTGGGTTCGGTAGCCGGCACGGTGTCAGAACCTCATGGCATGCCTGATGCGACGTTGCTCACTGTCCTGGCCGTTATCGGAGTCGGCATCGCGGCGACTCTCCTGCTTTCCAACCTTCTCGCATCGCCGAACCCCACCGTCGCACCCGACGTCGGCATCGGCACCGTCAGGCAGATCACCGACGTGATCACCATGGAGGTGCAGAGCGTGACGGGCGGGACGTTCACCGGACTGCTGCGTGGCGATTCGGTAGCCGAGGGGCTGCGGCCGGGAACGGTGTTGATGGTCGCGTTCGACCCTGCAGCGCGCGAACATCTTTCGCTGGCCGACGACATGTTGGCCGTCCGCGCCGCCTTCGACCGGATGCTCGTCGACAAAGGACTACTCACAGGACCGCAACTCGACTTGATTCGGCACGGCATCCGATCACGCGGCGTGGTCACCGGGATGCAGACAACCGGCGAAGCCCGCGAAGACCATCGGGAAGTCGAGCTCGACGTGATGGTCAGCAGGCCCGAGGGCGGCCAGTTCGCGGTGCACGAGATCGCGTTGATCCCGGCGTCGTCGATGCCCAGGGTGGCACCCGGCAGCGTTATCGACACGTACTACCGGCAAGGTCACGAATCCGAGGTCGCCATCTCCGTGCCACCGAGTTGACTTCAGCGTGCCCCGTCGACGGTGAAGGTGACCAGCGCAGCCCAGTACAGCGGGCTGGCGGTGACATCCCCGTCGCGCCAACGCCGCATCTGTCCGCGCTGCCAGCGGTTCACGGCGCTGCCGGCGTCGGCGTCCTGATGGGCCAGATCAACCGCAATGATCGCGTCGGCCATCGGATCCGCTTCCGTATCAACAGAACTCGGCGCAAACTGCCGGTAGCCGGCCGCGGTGGGCAGCGACCACAGCGTCGCGGTCACCAGCTGCGCGCCGCACAGGATCATCGCAGCCACCAGCCCCGTCGCCTCGTCGAACTGATAGTCGCCGCCGGAGGCGCACGCCAGCAGCGCGATGCGGGGCGGAAAGGGCAGCGTGGCCGACATCAGGTCCGCTGCGGTCAGCGGACGGTCGTCGGCGAGGTGCAGTGCCGCGCGGTCTGCGTGACCGACATCGCCGTCCGCGGCCGTCGCATGGCCGACGTAGAGCAGCCTGCTCGGCGATTGCGCGAGAAGCCCGGCCAGCCAGGCGCGTCCCGCGTCGGTGCGGCGGAACAATTCGACCGCCGTTGAGACATCGGGAAGTACCGGCCCTCGTTGCATCAAGTCGCTGAAATGAACCGCCAACGGGGATTCCGCAGACGGTCGACCGAGCACCGAGCCGAGCGGCGAATCGGGCCGTTGTCCCGGCACCCGGGGATCGAGCACCAGAAGCGGCGGACCGCTCTTCCTGCTGTGCCAGTCGACGGGCCTGCGCGACGCGTTCGCGATGTTCGGCGGCGCCGCCATCAACACGTCGACGAGCTCGATCAACCGAAACCCGTCGTCGCCCGGCATCGCGAGGACTGCCCAGGGCACGCGCGCAAGCCGCGCGCTCGGTGAGACGAACAACGCAGCGCGCGGCGAGGTTACGCAGTCGTTCAACAGCTGCCACGCCGGTGCGGCGAGCAACTGGGAGCCAAGGTCGCGTGCGATCTCCGACTCGGCCGACGGCGACGCGAGCGGCCCCGTGGCGATCGCGCGTTGCACGGCGTCCCGTTGCGTTTCGGGACCGTGCGGGTCAGGCAGGGCCCGTGTGAGGTTCTCCAGTGCCCCAACAAGAATCGGTTCCTCCACCACCCAGGTGACGGTCCGCGACGGCTGTCCGACCACACGCAGGCTGGCATAGGTGGCGACGCCGACGTCGGCGAAGCGCAGCACCAGCGTCTGCCGCCGGGGGGCGGTCACGGCCACGTCGGCCAGGCTGCCTCGTCGGCGGTGATGTCGCGACCATAGCGCTGATACGCCAAGTCGCGATACCGGCTCATGATGGGCGGTTTCTCGGGGTCCATCCACAGGGGCGGCAACGGACCGAGCCGGGTCAGCCCGCCTGCGACCGAGGCAGCCGGCGACCCCGCAGCCACCAGCGCGTACTCATCATCGGCCTCTACGGGAACGGCCGCAGTCGCGGTGCCCATCCATTGCTCGACCGCGCTGTCGGTCAGCTCGGTACTGAAAGCGCCTCGCGCACAGTGATATTCGACAAGCTCGCTGAGCAGGTCGGCGTTTCCCCACTCGTAGGCCACGGCGAAGGCGCCCGCCAGAATCCGGGCCGACACCAAGGTGGCCCAACGCATTCTCGCGTCGGCGTCGACGATCGCGTGCCGCACCGAGTCCACCGCGAGCGCGGCGGGCACCTTGAGGTCGGCGGCCTGCTGCAGTTTGACCGCTGCGTTCGCGGGATCGGCCAGCGCCTCAGCGCGCATGATGCTGCCGACGTGATCGTCCAGCCTGGCGTACTGCAGCCAGCTGCGGCGCGGCCACGAATCAAGGAGCTCCCGCGCCTCGCGGGCCTTCTCGGATGCCGCATCGAACCGGCCGGCCAGGATGTCGACCCAACTGCGCTGCAACAGAATGCGATGGATGTGAAGAGGCTTCTCCACCTCACGCCAATGCCGCTCAGCGTGCCCGAAACGCTCGTCGGCGTCGTCGAGCCTGTTCACCGACATCGCGATCAAACCGAAGTACAGCCAGCTCCGCGAAACATCGTGGGCCCGGTATCCCTCGGCTATCGCCGGATAGGCCTCGTGTACCAGCGTCTGTGTCTGCCGCACGTCACCAGACGCCCACGCCGCCGTGCCGCGTTCGAGTTGTGTTCTCGCTCTGGCCAAGTCCCATCCTCGGGCTTCGGCTCGAGCGCCTGCTCGCCGAAGCCAGGGCTCCGCCTCAGCAAGCCGGCCGGTCTCGACGCTGAAGCGGCCATATCCCGTGGCGCCCTGGACCAGCAGGTGGTCGTCGGCCTCGCCGCTGTGACCCGGCCGGTCGATGGCCTCGAGCACCTTCTCCCACAGGGGAACCGACTGGACGTGGAGGTCGTCGTCGCACAGCGCGTTTGCACAGAAGATCTGCGCGTAGGTGATCAGGAACCGATGCTCGGCCGCGAGATCGGGATGGCCCGCGCCGGAATCGTCGGTGCACAAGACGAACAGGGCGAGCTCGGCTCCCTCGTGGTCACCGTGGTCGGCGGCGGCGAGTCCCGCCCTCAGGAACTGTGCCCGGCGCGAGTACCTACACACCATGTGATCGATCTCGGTGTCCGACATCGTCACCTGCGCGGCGGCTTCGGCGTTCGTGCCCGCCCGTATCGACCGGTAGATCGCCAGGCGGTCGTCGATACGGCGGATGCTTTCTTCGGTGCCGTTGTATGCGGTACGCACCAGATAGATCTCACCGAGCAGGGCGAAGACCTCAAGTAGGAGGTCGTCGCGCTCGCCGTCCTCGATCTGCTCGCCGAGGCCCACCAACAGATCCTTGGCCGTCACCTCGTCGGCGGCGAAGATGAGTTGACGCGCTCGGTCGAGCTCGTCATGGATGCTCATGGCGCAATCTTAGGAAGCGGCGGGCGCGCAATGCACGCCCGCCGCCCGGCTGGAGCCGTTTATTTGCAGGTCACCTTGACCGTGAACGGCTTGGTGATCATGCCGGCCATCGGGTTCTTGATGTCGGCGCCGGTAGCCTCACCCGTGATGGTGTAGGTGCTGCCGTCGACCTTGACGTCAGCCGAACCACTCTTCATGCCGCCCATTTGGCTGACGGCTAGTGCGCTTCCATCGACCACCATGGCCAGCGAGTCCACGGACGGCGTGGCGGCGTCGGACATCAAGATGCCGAGACCCTGCTGGCCACCGACGGCGCCGCTGGCGACGGTGATCTTGCCGGCCTGCTTGACACAGGTGACGGAGTTGAGATCCAGGCCGGCCAGGTCCTTGCCGTCGACCTTGACCTCGGTGCTACCGCCCGTGCTGGCCTGCGTGTCGCCGGCGGACGCCGTCGATGCGCTCTTGTCATCCGAACATCCCACCAGCAGTGCGGCTCCTGCGAGCAGCCCCAGTGCACCCGCGACAACTCGATTCATTGTCCTGATCCCTTCGTTCGCGCGTCGCCTCGATGGCGGCGTCGAGATGAAGTCAAGATGGGCCGGACCGCTACCGATCCCAACCTTTGTCGGGCGGCGGCGGTACGGTTCGCAGGCGATGCGGTCTTTCACGGACGCCGAACGGCGGGCACGCCTGGCGCGACGGCATTTCCTGGCTGCCCCGGCCGATTCGATGGATCGGGCCGTCACGGACCTTGTCGGGTTGCACGCCACCGACCCCGCGACGCCTTACCTGTCGCTTTGGGCGCGGCTGCCCGGCTTCACCGTCGGCGATCTCGACACCGCGCTGTACCTGCGCCGCAATCTGGTTAAACATCTCGCAATGCGCCGCACGCTCTGGGTGATCTCCGCCGACGACCTCCCCCACATCCAGGCGGCGGCCAGTGACCGGGTGGCCGACACCGAACGTCGCAGATTGGTCGCCGATGTGCAGAAGGCGGGCATTGCCACCAGCGGCGAGGAGTGGCTCGGCCGCGCGTGCGACGCGGTGTTGAGGCATTTGGCCGAGAACGGCCCGACCAACGCCAGACAATTGCGGGCGGCCATACCCGAACTTGCCGGCAGCTACGATCCCGCACCCGGAAAACGTTGGGGCGGTGACACTCCGCTTTCTCCGCGGGTGCTGACCGTGCTTTCCGTGCGCGGCGACATCATCCGCGGCCCCAATGAGGGAACGTGGACGACATCACGGCCGCAGTGGACCGCGGCGACCGACTGGTTTGCCGAGTCGCCCGGCGTGGCCGCGCCCGAGTCGGCGCGTGCACATCTGGTTCGCGTCTGGTTGCGTACCTTTGGGCCCGCGACCGTCACCGACATCAAGTGGTGGTTCGGCAACACGCTTACTTGGGCGCGGCACGCACTGCGTGACGTCGACGCCGTCGAGGTCGACCTGGACGGGACACCCGGTTTCGCACTGCCCGACGACCTCGAGGTGGAGGTCGAACCCGACCCGTGGGGTGCGCTGCTGCCCGGTCTGGACGTGACAACGATGGGTTGGTACGACCGCGACTGGTATCTCGGTGGGCATCGCAGCCAGGTCTTCGACACGAACGGCAACGCCGGTCCGACCCTCTGGTGGAACGGCCGGGTGGTGGGGGCCTGGGCTCAGGACGGAGATGGCCGCGTTGAGCTGCGGTTGCTGGACGATGTCGGTCGCGATGCTCGCACGTCGCTGACGGGACAGGCCGACGAACTGACCGAATGGCTCGACGGGGTGCGGATCAGCCCGCGATTCCCGTCGCCGCTGTCACGCGCCGGTCGGTGAGGGACGCGCAGGCGCACCGCGGGCGACCACCACCGGCATGGACGTCGACGTGTTGGTGCGAAGGATGGTGTACACGACGTCGACGAGATCCTCGACCGGCATCAGCTGCCCGGGCATGCAGCCACGCGAAATCCACTGCGGGTAGAACTCCCCGGTTAGCTCCCGATCCCAGCCGGTGCTGAATCCGGTGGCGGAGTCACCGTCGCCGCCTGCGCATTCCCCGACGATCAGGTTGGTGAAACCGATGTCCGGGTGCTCAGCGCGCCATGCTTCGATGAGCCTTTCGAGCGCGGCCTTGCTGACGCCGTACGCGGCAAGCCCGGGCCACGGCGGACCGAAAGTGCCTGCATCAGAAGATAGATAGACGACTTTGCCCGCCGATCGGGTGAGATGAGGGACGGCAGCTGAGGTGGCGATTGCGGCACCGGTGACGTTAGTGGCGAAGACCCTGCTCCAGGTGTCGGCATCGGTGTCGACGAGTCGCATCACCGAGCCGATCGCCGGCGTGTAGACCAGGTTGTCGATACCGCCGAGCGCTTCTGCGGCGGCCGCGATCGCGGAGCGCACCGACGCCTCTTCGGTCACGTCGCATTCGACGGCCACCGAATCTCCGCCCGCCTCCTTGGCCGCATTTTCGATCCGATCCCGACGGCGGGCGAGCAGAGCCACCTGGTCACCGCGTTGCGCCAGTCCGAGTCCAATGCATCGCCCAAGGCCGCTCGATGCGCCGATCACCACGGTTTTCGACATGGTCTCCTCGCCGGTCAATGCCCGGTAATGGCATTCTCACTTCAGGAGAACATACCTCACGCACTGACCTTGCGGCGACGCCGTGTCGGCTTGGCGGGCACCGCGTCGAGCACCTCGGAGAGGAACTTGCCGGTGTAGCTCTCCGGCACCGCAGCGACATCCTCGGGCGAACCCTCGGCAACGACGGTCCCACCCGCCGAGCCCCCTTCCGGCCCAAGGTCGATGATCCAGTCCGACGTCTTGATCACGTCCAGGTTGTGCTCGATGACGATGACCGTGTTGCCCTTGTCGACCAGCCCGTTGAGAACGGTCAGCAGTTTGCGAATGTCTTCGAAATGCAGGCCTGTCGTCGGCTCGTCGAGGATGTAGACGGTGCGACCGGTCGACCGCTTCTGCAGCTCAGAAGCCAGCTTGACCCGCTGCGCCTCACCGCCGGACAGCGTCGGCGCGGGCTGGCCGAGTCTCACGTAGCCCAGCCCGACGTCGACCAGTGTCTGCAAATAGCGGTGAATCGAGGAGATCGGCTTGAAGAACTCCGCCGCATCCTCGATCGACATGTCGAGCACCTCGGAGACGGTCTTCCCCTTGTAGTGCACCTCGAGGGTTTCCCGGTTGTACCGGGCACCGTTGCACACCTCGCACGGCACGTACACATCGGGCAGGAAGTTCATCTCGATCTTGATGGTGCCGTCACCGGAGCATGCTTCGCAGCGACCGCCTTTGACGTTGAACGAGAACCGGCCCGGCTGATAGCCGCGGACCTTCGCTTCTGTGGTGGCCGCGAACAGTGACCGGATCTTGTCGAACACCCCGGTGTAGGTCGCCGGATTCGACCGCGGTGTGCGGCCGATCGGAGACTGGTCCACCCGCACCAACTTGTCCACCTGGTCGAGTCCGTTGACCCGCAGATGCCTGCCGGGAACCTGCCGGGCGCCGTTGAGCTTGTTGGCCAGCACGGACGCCAGGATGTCGTTGACCAACGTCGACTTGCCGGACCCGGATACGCCGGTCACCGAGGTCAGTACCCCGAGCGGGAAGGACACGTCGATCTCGTGCAGATTGTGCTCCCGTGCGCCGACAACCGTGAGCTGCCGTTTGCGGTCGACGGGCCGCCGGATGGCGGGCACCTCGATGCGCTCCCGGCCGGAAAGATATGCGCCGGTGAGTGATTCGCGGTTTCGGAGCAGGTCTGCATACGTCCCGCTGTGCACGATGCGCCCGCCGTGCTCGCCCGCCATCGGGCCGATATCGACCACCCAGTCGGCGTGCGCAATGGTGTCGAGGTCGTGCTCGACGACGATCAAGGTGTTGCCGAGGTCCTTCAGTCGCAGCAGTGTTTCGATCAACCGCCGGTTGTCGCGCTGATGCAGGCCGATGGACGGCTCGTCGAGCACGTACAGCACCCCGACCAGGCCTGAACCGATCTGTGTGGCGAGACGAATGCGCTGTGCCTCACCGCCTGACAACGTCGCCGCCGCGCGCGACAGCGACAGGTATTCCAGCCCGACGTCGAGCAGGAAGCCGAGCCGCGACTGGATCTCCTTGAGCACCTGACCCGCGATCGCATGCTCGCGCGTCCCCAGCGTCAACGAGTTGAGGAAGTCCGACGCGTCGGCGATCGACAGGTCCGCCACCTCTGCGATGGACTTCTTGCCGTACGTGCCCGCCGACAGCGTGACGGCGAGGATCTCGGGCTTCAGCCGGGTGCCGTCGCATTCCGGGCAGGGCACGTCGCGCATGAAACCTTCGTAACGCTCCTTCATCTGCTCGGAGTCAGTCTGCTCCATGCGGCGCTGAAGGAACGCCATCACGCCCTCGAAATCGGCGTAGTACGAACGGGTTCGGCCGTAACGGTTCTTGTACCGCACGTGAACCTGCTCGTCGCAGCCCTCGAGAAGCGCTCTGCGGGCCTTGGCGGGAAGCTTCTTCCACGGGGTGTCGACATCAAAGCCGAGCTGACTGCCGAGGCCGGCCATCATGCGAGTGAAGTATTCGGCCGTTTGGCCCATCGACCACGGCGCTATCGCACCTTCGGCCAAGGTGAGATCCGGGTCAGGGACGACCAGTTCGGGATCCACTTCCTTGCGAACGCCAAGGCCCGAGCACTCCGGGCAGGCGCCGTACGGCGAGTTGAACGAAAACGACCGCGGTTCGAGGTCGTCCACGGCCAGCGGGTGACCGTTCGGGCAAGCCAGCTTCTCGGAGAAGCGCTGCTCCCGATGCGGGTGGTCGTCCTCGCGGTCGACGAACTCCAGCACGAGGATGCCGTCGGCGAGGTTCAGTGCCGTCTCCACCGAATCGGTCAGCCGCTGCTTGGCGGACGCCTTGACCGTCAGGCGGTCGACGACGACCTCGATGTCGTGCTTCTCCTGCTTCTTCAGCGTCGGCGGGTCGGTGAGCGGATACACCACCCCATCGACGCGGACCCGGCTGTAGCCCTGCGTGTTGAGCTTGTCGAACAGGTCGACGAACTCGCCCTTTCGGGTGCGCACCACCGGGGCGAGGACCTGGAAGCGCAGACCTTCGTCCATCGCGAGCACCTGGTCGACGATCTGTTGCGGGGTTTGCCGAGCGATGCGCTCACCACACACCGGGCAGTGCGGGGTGCCTGCACGGGCGTAGAGCAGGCGCAGATAGTCGTAGACCTCGGTGATGGTGCCGACCGTCGAGCGCGGATTGCGGTTGGTGGATTTCTGGTCGATCGACACCGCAGGCGACAGGCCTTCGATGAAGTCGACGTCTGGTTTGTCCATCTGTCCGAGGAACTGCCGGGCGTACGCCGACAGCGACTCGACGTAGCGTCGCTGGCCCTCGGCAAAGATCGTGTCGAACGCGAGCGACGACTTGCCCGAACCGGACAGGCCGGTGAAGACGATCAGCGCATCGCGGGGCAGGTCGAGGTCGATACCTCGCAGGTTGTGCTCGCGGGCACCCTTGACGATCAGGCGGTCAACCACCCGTTTTTCCTCCCGAAGACATAGTTGATGCCCATGCTATGTGCCGCCACCGACAAGGCCGATACCGTGAGCACCATGACTGTCGTCGACGACAACTACACCGGCCATCTTGAGCCTCAGACCGCGGCGCGGCGCAATCTTCCTGGTGCGTCGATCGTCAAGGTTTCGGTAGGCCCGATGGATAACAACGCATACCTGGTCACGTGTTCCCACACCGGCGAGACGCTACTCATCGACGCCGCCAACGACGCCCAGATCCTGCTCGAGCTGATCGAGAAGTATGCCCCGAAGCTGTCGCTGATCGTGACAAGCCATCAGCATCAGGACCACTGGCTGGCCCTGTCGGAGGTGGCCGAGGCAACGGGTGTGCCGACGGCGGCCCACGCGCTCGACGCCGACCCCCTGCCGGTGAAGCCCGACCGGATACTGGCCAACGGCGACACCGTCGAGGTCGGCGAGCTGTCCTTCGACGTCATCCATCTCCGCGGCCACACCCCGGGATCGGTGGCGTTGGCGCTGAACGGCGCCGACCCGGAAACCGGGGCCACCCATCTGTTCACGGGCGACTGCCTGTTCCCCGGCGGGGTGGGCAAGACGTGGCGGGAAGGCGACTTCGAAAAGCTGCTCGACGATGTCACAAACCGGGTATTCGACGTCTACGACGACTCGACCGTCATATATCCCGGTCACGGCGACGACACCACGCTCGGCGCCGAGCGGCCACACCTTGCCGAGTGGAAAGAGCGCGGTTGGTGATCTGCACCGAGAACCCGGTCGCCGTCGTCACGGGCGCCAGCCGTGGGGCGGGCCTCGGCATCGCGCATGCGCTCGGCAGCCACGGGTGCACCGTCTATGTCACGGGGCGCACGACGCAGCCTGGCCAGTCGTCGCTCCCCGGCACGATCGCCGAGACCGCCGAGCTGGTGACCGAGGCAGGCGGCGAGGGCATCCCGGTCGTTGTCGACCACGCCAACGACGAGCAGACGAAGGCCCTTTTCGACCGTGTTCAAGCCGAGCAGGGCAGGCTCGACATCCTGGTCAACAACGCGGCCATCATCCGCGACGAGATGATGGGCAGGACGCGGTTCTGGGAAGAACCCGTCAACGTCATCGACACCCTCGACGTCGGATTGCGCAGCGGTTATGTCGCCACGGTCTACGCGGCACCGCTGATGCTCCCCCGGCGAAAGGGTCTGGTGGTGTTCACGTCGGCACCGGGTGCCGCCCACTACGTGTTCGGTCCGTCATATGGCGTGCATAAAGCCGGTATGGACAAGATGGCAGCCGATATGGCGGTGGACTTCAAGGAGTTCGGCATCGCCTCGGTGTCCATCTGGATGGGCATCCTGCTCACCGAACGACTCAAGAACATCGTCGCGAGTGCCCCGGAGAAGTTGGCCCGGATGCTCGAAATCGCCGAAACTCCCGAATTGACAGGACATCTCATCTGGGCGCTGTTCACCGATCCCGATCTGATGGACAAAAGCGGTCAGACATGGATCGGCGCGGAGCTCGCACGTGACTACGACATCAAGGATGACAACGGCCGTCTACCTCCGTCGTACCGCGACCTCTACGACATCTATCCGATCAGGCAGTTCCCGCGGGTCTTAAGGTGATGCAACGCAGCTGAAAAGGAGAAGCACATGAATCCCGAGCAGTTGGAGAAGGCACACAGCGGTGCCGGCTTCATCGCGGCCCTCGACCAGAGTGGCGGCAGTACCCCGAAAGCGTTGAAGCTCTATGGCATCCCCGAGGACGCCTATTCGGGCGACGATCAGATGTTCGACCTGGTGCATGAGATGCGCACCCGGATCATCACCAGCCCGGCCTTCGATGCCGGCCGCATCGTGGGCGCGATTCTCTTCGAACAGACGATGGACCGCGCCGTCGAGGACCGGCCGACGGCCGACTACCTGTGGAACGTCAAGGGAATCGTGCCTTTCCTGAAGATCGACAAGGGGCTGGCCGACGAACAGGACGGCGCGCAGACGATGAAGCCGATGCCCGGTCTGGACGAACTTCTCGATCGCGCGGTGGCCAACGGTGTGTTCGGAACCAAGGAGAGGTCCGTCATCAAATTGCCCGGCGCGGGTGTGGATGCGGTTGTGGCGCAGCAGTTCGAGGTCGCCTCGCAGGTCCTGGCGAAGGGTCTGGTTCCGATCATCGAACCCGAGGTCGACATCAACAGCCCCGAAAAGGCCGAAGCCGAAGATCAGCTCAAAGCGAGCCTTCTCGACGGCGTCAACCGGTTGGGTGACGATCAGAAGGTCATGCTCAAGCTGACGCTGCCCGACACGGACAACCTGTATCGCGAATTGGTCGACCATCCCAATGTGGTACGGGTGGTGGCGCTCTCCGGGGGCTACAGCCGCGGTGAAGCCTGCGAGAAGCTGTCACGCAACAACGGCGTGATCGCCAGCTTCTCCCGAGCTCTCACCGAGGGCCTCAACGCGCAGCAGAGCGACGACGACTTCAACGCGACGCTGGACGCGGCCGTCGCCGAGATCGCGAAGGCGTCGGCGACCTAGGTCCCGCCGGGATTACGGCGTGGTGTGAACGATCAGTACGTCGGTCTTCGACCGCCGCGCGACATTGGCGGGCACCGAGCCGAGCAGTCGGCCCGCGATGGTGCTGAGGCCGACGTTGCCGACGACGAGGAGGTCCGCTTGGGCCTCCTCGGCGAGCTCGACTAGCGCATCGACCGGGGCGCCCACGACGGCCTTCTCTTCGACCTCCGTCGCACCGGCGGCCTGAGCACGGTCCCTCGCCTCACGCAGGATCGCGTAGATCGGCGCGTTGCCGGACATCTTGTAGCCCTCGTCCTTCAGGACGTCGGCGGCCCGCTGGTCTTCGCTCTGCGGGAAGTAGGCGGTGGCCACGATCACCTTCGCGCCCGAACCCGCGGCGATCTGGCCGGCCTTATCCACCGCACGCAACGACGAATCCGACCCGTCCGTGCCAACCACCACGGTCCGATAGCCGCTCATCCATACCCTCCCAGAGTCGTTTGCACCACCAACGCATGACCCTAACCCGAGGTCGGGCAAACATGGGAGTCATTCATCCGCGTGAGCGGTATTGTCCTGGGGTTTTACGTTCCATGCGCTGCCAAGGTCACGTCGTGGCGGTGGACGTGACACCGGCTACAGGATGGGTAACCCAGTCCGTATGGCATCACCGAGCGCCGCTGAATTCGTGCCGGACACCGACGACCTGACCGTTCTGTCCGACGCATCGCAGAACTGCAAGGGCTGCGACCTGTACCGCAACGCCACGCAGGCGGTGTTCGGCGGCGGATCGCGCGACGCCAGGGTCGTACTGGTCGGAGAACAGCCTGGTGACCAGGAGGACAAGACGGGACAGCCGTTCGTCGGTCCGGCCGGTCGATTACTGGACAAGGCGCTTCTCGCCGCGGGCATCGACCGCGAGCGTGTCTACATCACCAATGCGGTCAAGCACTTCAAGTTCGAGGAGCGAGGCAAGCGCCGCATCCACAAGACCCCCAGCCGGACCGAGGTGGTGTCGTGTCGGCCCTGGCTGCTGGCCGAACTCGACGCCTTGGATCCCGGCGTGGTGGTGCTCCTTGGTGCAACAGCCGCGAAGTCACTGCTGGGCAGCGACTTTCGATTGACCCAGCACCGCGGTGAAGTGCTTCAGCTGCCGGAAAACGACCTGTCCGTCGATCTGGACGGCAAACCGCGGGTCGTCGCCACCGTGCACCCGTCGGCAATCCTGCGCGGGCCGCCAGAGGACCGGGAGAAGGCGTTCGACGCACTGGTCGCCGACCTGCGCGTCGCCTCCGGCCTGATCTGAATCGAGCATTGGCTGGAGCGAGTGACGGGATTCGAACCCGTGTACACGGCTTTGCAGGCCGCTGCCTAGCCACTCAGCCACACCCGCGTCGCGTTGAGACTATGCCCAAGCGCGCGACCAGAGAACAGTATTCGGCTCGCAGTGATCACTAGAGGCGGCAAACCCCCCCACGGCGCGGCGAAGACTCGCCTTCGGGCTGACCGCGCTCATCGGACTGGAACGCGAACTCCAGGGCAAAAGCGCCGGAATCCGCACCCAGACCATCGTCGGCACCGCGGCGGCGCTGATACTGCTGGTCAGCAAGTACGGGTTCAGCGATGTTCTCGCCGCGGGCACCGTCGAAGTGGATCCGTCACGTGTCGCGGCCCAGATCGTCTCGGGCATCGGGTTTCTCGGTGCGGGCATCATCATCTTCCGGCGCGGCTCGGTACACGGTTTGACCACTGCGGCGTCCATCTGGGAAGCGGCGGCGATCGGAATGGCCGCGGGCGCGGGCCTGCTGCTGCTGGCAGTCACGGTGACCGCCACGCACTTCCTCGTCGTGGTCGGCTTCATGCCGTTGGCGCGACGTCTGAGCTCCAAGTTGAGCGGCGCGATCCGGCTGCATGTCGTCTACACCGAAGGGCAGGGCGTTCTGACTCGACTGCTGCAGGCCTGTGACCGGCGGCAGTGGCAGCTCACAGAGTTGACCGCCGACCCCCCTGGCGAGCCGCTCGGCACGGCATCGGGCCAGACCGGTGTCATGCTGACGCTTGCGGGTCCGCGGCCGGTGGGCGGGCCGCCGTCGGCGTGGCAGCGGAATCCTGACCGCGCCGACCGTACTGGCATCCATCGACGGTGTGACAGCGATCCGCCAGCTCGACGAGGATCCCGACTAGCGTTAGCGGTGCTGTCCGTACCGCGGCCCGAATGCGTTGGCTGGGAAGACGCCTGCCGCCCGCACGCCGTCTCTGATGATCTCCCCCAACGCGACCAGCTCCTGCGTGTCGTCGTCGGACACCGTCTGCCATGGTGCATAAGCCAATTCGTCGGTCAGATCCTCGATGCCGGCGCGTAGGTCATTCCCGGCATCGGTCAGTTGGCCAGCATCGTCGAGCAGTGCCCTGTCGCGTAACCCGTCGACCGCATCGTCCCACTGCTGCTGGCTCCAGCCGCGCAGCCTCCGGCCGAATTCCGGATCGAAGCCGGTGCCTGTCGCGACATGGGTGATCAGCGCCTCGATGCCGCTGAGCCCGTGGGTGACAAGGGCGGCGATATGACCGTCGCCGCGATACTCCCGTAACAGCGTGATGGCATGCCAGAGTTGTGTGTGCGGCGTCTGCGGCCAGTCGATTTCGGCGTGACCGGCGTACAGCGGGCGGCCGTCTGCGTTCGGGATCGCCTCGGCGGTACGGCGGACGATCGCCACGGATTGTGCGAACTCCGGTGAGCCGACCCGCTGCTCGCCGAGGATTCTCGGGATCAAGGCGTCAACGATCTGATACCGCACCCGAGTCACATCGGCTGGCGACGCGATCGCCCACGCGGCGGGTATCGACTTGGCGATCAGCTCGGGGTTGAAGTTGAAGAACGTCGCTGCAACGACTTTCGCGCCGACTGCCCCCATCGGCGCCGATCGGCTCGCGAAGTACTGCATGCGCTGGTGCCCAAGGCCGAGCTCACTGAATCGTTCACTCGACTCGGTTGCGAAATAGATGGTCGAGTGCAACCTGTCGAGGGCGCGGCTCAGTTGCCCGGCGGAAAGCGCATCCATCAGCCCGACCCTATCGTTGGCGCGATGCGCGATAGGAAGCGACGAACCCGACGGCGGCCAGTACTGCGAACACGGCGAACAACCATCGCGCCGCCGCAGCCTCCCCGCCGTGGGTGAGGTTGACCACGACGCCGGCCAGCCCTGCGCCGAACGCGCCGGAAATCAGCTGCACGGTGTTGATCGCGGCCGAGGCGGTGCCGGCTTCCACCGGGTCCTCGACTGCGCCCATGATCCACGCCGATAGATGGGGCCACGCGATGCCGACACCGGAACCGGCGATGAACAACCCGACAGCCCACGCGGCCACCAACGGCCATCTCAAGTCGTCAACAAGCACGAGCGCGCCGAGGGCCAGACCGATAGCCATCACCGCGGGAGCAGCGGCGACCAGGCGGACGACGGTGCGTGTCCGGCTGGCCGATGCGCTCGCGATCTCCGACAGCGTCCAGCCGACCGCCAACACGGCGCCGAAGAATCCGGCCGCCGCGGGCACCATGCCTGCCAGATGCTGGGCGAACAGTGGCACGTACATGTCGACCATCGTCGCGGCCATCAGCAGCCCAATTGTGACGTACATCCACTTCAGCGGCCCCGGCCCAAATGCCGCCCGCGGGAGTACCGTCGCCCGGGCACGCCGGTCGACGATCAGGAAGACGGCGACCATCACCGCGCCGACGGCGAGGAGACCGAAGGTGGCGGCCGCGCCTCGCTGCACCCCCGCGACACTGATCGCCAGCGCGGCGGCGCCGAGCAGAAGCAGCGACCATAGCGGGATCCGAGGGATCGTCGACGGCTGATCGCTGCGGCTGCGGGCAGGCAGCGCACCCGGCACCAGCGCCGCCATGGCCACCGTCAAGATGGCCAAAGACCCGAAAGCCCACCGCCAGATACCGAATTGGGCGAAGATCCCGCCCATGGCGGGACCGACGATCACGCTCACGCCCCACATCGCCGACACCAGCGCCGACGCCCTTGTCCACAACCAGTTGGGCAGCGCGGAGTTGATCACCGCGTAGCCGAGGCCCGCCAGCATGCCGCCGGCCGCGCCCTGCACGGTGCGGGCGACCAGCAGCAGTTCCATGTTCGGAGCCAGTGCACAGCCGAGCGTTCCCAACCCGAAGATCGCCAACGTCAGCAGATATGACGCCCTGGGCCCGAATCTGACGAGAAGGGGGTTCACCGCCGCCGCCGCGACGACGGAACCGACGAGATACACCGCGATCACCCACGCGTAGAACCGCTGGCCACCAATGTCGGCGACCGTGCTCGGCAGCAGGCTGATGGTGAGGAATTCGTTGGTGGCGTACAACCCGACGCCGCCCGCGAGCAGGGTCGCGGTACCGAGCCGCTCACGGCCGAACAAGTCACGCCAGCCGCCCGGCTTGATTGCCGCGGTCTCAGTCATACCGGTCACCGTATGACCTCAACCACAGTTGAGATCAAACTTATTTCAGCCCTGCTGCATCCATGCCGCGGAGTTCCTTCTTCAAATCCGCGATTTCATCCCGTATTCGGGCAGCCAGTTCGAACTGAAGGTCACGGGCAGCGGCCATCATCTGAGCTGTCAGATCCTTGATCAGATCGGCGAGCTCGGCCCTCGGCATGCTCGAGGTATCGCGGCCCTCGATGATTCCTGCGCTGACCGCGCGGCCCGGCTCGCCCTGCGCACGACGGCCCCGAGACGCATTCCGGCCCGAGCCGCCCACCTCGACGTCGGTGTCGTCAGCCTCGCGGTACACCTGGTCGAGGATGTCGGCGATCTTCTTGCGCAGCGGCTGCGGGTCGATGCCGCGCTCCTTGTTGTAGGCGATCTGTTTCGATCGCCTGCGGTCGGTCTCGTCGATGGCCTGCTTCATCGAGTCGGTCATGGTGTCGGCGTACATGTGCACTTCACCGGACACGTTGCGCGCCGCTCGGCCGATCGTCTGGATCAGGCTTCGCGGCGAACGAAGGAAGCCCTCCTTGTCCGCGTCCAGGATCGCCACCAGCGACACCTCGGGGAGGTCGAGACCCTCTCGCAGCAGGTTGATACCGACCAGCACGTCGTATTCGCCCAGCCGCAGCTGGCGAAGCAATTCGACGCGACGCAGCGTGTCGACCTCCGAATGCAGATAGCGCGTCCGGATACCCGTCTCCAACAGGTAATCGGTGAGGTCTTCGGCCATCTTCTTGGTGAGTGTGGTCACCAGGACTCGCTCGTCGACCTCGGTGCGCTTACGAATCTCGCCGATCAGGTCGTCGATCTGACCCTTGGTCGGCTTTACGACCACCTGCGGGTCGACCAGCCCGGTCGGCCGGATGACCTGCTCGACGAACTCTCCACCGGTCTGGCTCAGCTCGTATGGGCCGGGTGTGGCGGACAGGTACACCGTCTGGCCGATCCGGTTGGCGAACTCCTCCCAGGTCAGCGGTCGGTTGTCGACCGCTGACGGCAGCCGGAAACCGAAATCGACCAGGTTGCGCTTACGGGACATGTCGCCCTCGTACATGCCGCCGATCTGCGGGACCGTCACATGGGACTCGTCGATGACGAGCAGGAAGTCTTCCGGAAAATAGTCCAGCAGGGTGGCAGGCGCTGAGCCGGCAGGCCTCGCATCGATGTGCCGCGAGTAGTTCTCGATGCCCGAGCAGAAGCCGACCTGGCGCATCATCTCGACGTCGTAGTTGGTCCGCATCCGCAGACGTTGCGCCTCCAACAGCTTGCCCTGGTTCTCGAGCTCGGCGAGCCGTTCCTCGAGCTCCTGCTCGATGGTCGAGATCGCATGTGCCATCCGCTCCGGCCCGGCGACGTAATGCGTGGCCGGAAAGATTCGCAGCGAGTCGACCTTGCGGACCACGTCGCCCGTCAACGGGTGCAGGTAGTAGAGCCCCTCCACCTCGTCGCCGAAGAACTCGATACGGACCGCGAGCTCTTCGTACGACGGGATGATCTCGACCGTGTCGCCGCGTACCCGGAACGAACCCCTGGTGAACGCCATGTCGTTACGGGTGTACTGAACGTCGACAAGCAATCGCAGCAGAGCGTCGCGCGGTATCTCCTCGCCGACCTTCACCTCGACCGACCGGTCCATGTACGACTGCGGGGTGCCGAGGCCGTAGATGCACGACACGGAGGCGACCACCACGACGTCCCGCCGGGACAGCAGGCTCGAGGTGGCGGAGTGCCGGAGCCGCTCCACGTCGTCGTTGATCGAGCTGTCCTTCTCGATGTAGGTGTCCGTCTGCGCGATGTACGCCTCGGGCTGGTAGTAGTCGTAGTACGAGACGAAGTATTCGACGGCGTTGTGCGGCAACATCTCCCGCAGTTCATTGGCCAGCTGTGCGGCCAGTGTCTTGTTCGGAGCCATCACCAGGGTGGGCCGCTGCAGCCGCTCGATCAGCCATGCCGTCGTCGCGGACTTGCCGGTGCCGGTGGCGCCCAGCAGCACGACGTCGCGCTCCCCCGAGTTGATGCGGCGCTCCAGATCCTCGATCGCCGCAGGCTGGTCACCCGCCGGGCGGTAGTCGCTGACGACCTCGAACCGGCCACCCGCGCGCACCATCGCCTCGACAGGGCGGTACTCGGAGTGCGCCAGTACGGGGTGTTCGGTAGCGAAAGCCATGTTCACAGGGTAGAACCACATACCGACATCGGCTGTTCCCGAGCCTATGCTTGGGTATTCACGCTCCCAAGCACGAGAAATTCGACCTGGTCGCACGCACCAACACCGATCCCAAGGGGATCGTGCGCGCGGTTGACGAGTACACGGTGAAGCCGTGGGGCCTATATATGGCCCGCCCGACGCCCGGCCGCGCCCAGTTCCATTACCTGGAGTCGTGGCTGCTGCCGTCACTGGGGCTGCGGGCATCGATCTTCCACTTCAACCCCGGGCACGAACTCGATCAGGACTATTACCTCGACATCGGCCGCTACACGCCGGGGCCGAAGGTATGGCAGTCCGAGGACCACTATCTCGACCTGGTGCTGCGCACCGGCAGAGACGTCGAACTGGATGACGTCGACGAGTTGCTGTCCGCAGTGCGACACGGGCTACTGGCGCCCGACGTCGGCGAGCGGGCGGTTCAATCGGCGGCAGCCGCGATAGACGGACTCGCCAGACATGACTACAACCTGGATCGCTGGCTTGGCGCGGCGGGCGTGACCCTGAGCTGGCATCGCGCATAGACCCGACATGCTGCGGGTATGTCCCAAGTCGTGATCCGCGACGTTCCCGATGACGTGCGCGCGAACCTGCGCACGGAACGGGTGCCCTCCTGGCAGGCCCCTACCTTGGCAACCCTGACGGACGAACGCTTCTCGGATCCCGATTGGATTTTCGAACGCAAACTCGACGGGGTGCGGTGCCTCGCTTTTCGCGACGGCCGCCGCGTGCATCTCCTGACGCGTAACCACCAGTCACTCAACGGCACCTATCCCGAACTGGTCGAGGCGCTGGCCGCCCAGCCGTGCTCGAAGTTCGTCGTGGACGGCGAGATCGTCGCATTCGAAGGGCGACGCACCAGTTTTGCGCGGCTGCAGGGCCGACTCGGTCTCACCGACCCCGACGAAGCCCGCTCATCCGGAATCCCGGTCTTCTACTACCTGTTCGACCTCATGCACCTCGATGGTGAATCCACCACCGAAGTGCCGTTGTTGTGGCGTAAACGACTGATGCGCAGATCGTTTCAATTCGACGATCCGCTGCGGTACACCACGCACCGGGTCGGAGACGGCGAATCAGCGTTCACAGCGGCATGTCGACGCGGCGATGAAGGCGTCGTCGCCAAACTGGCCGACGCCCCCTACGCAGGCAAGCGCTCATCGAACTGGCTGAAGTTCAAGTGCAGCCTCGACCAGGAGTTCGTCATCGTCGGCTACACCGCCCCCAAGGGCAGCCGCGTCGGGTTGGGTGCGCTCCTACTCGGCTACCACGACGGTGACGTTCTGCGTTACGCAGGCAAGGTCGGCACGGGCTTCGACACCGCGACGCTGCGCAGCCTGCACAAGCGGCTGTCAGGCACCGAGCACGATCACCCGACCGTCGACGGGGCCAAAGAGCCCGGCGCGCACTGGGTGCGGCCTAACTCCGTTGCGCAGGTGGCATTCAGCGAGTGGACACGCGACGGCAAGCTGCGCCACCCGCGCTATGTCGGCCTGCGCACCGACAAGAGCCCGAAGGACGTCGTGAGGGAGAGCCGCTGATGTCGGCCAAAGTCGAGATCACACACCCCGATCGGGTGCTGTTTCCCGCCGACGGCATCACCAAGGGAGACCTCGTCGCTTACTACACGGACATCGCCGGGGCAATGGTGCCGCACCTGAGGGGTCGTCCGCTCACGTTGTGGCGCTATCCGCGCGGCATCGACCAGAACGGCTTCGTGCAACAGGATTTCGCCGACTCGCTGCCGGAGTGGATGGGGCGCGTCAGAGTCGCCAAGGAGGACGGCACAGTTGTACACCCCACGGCCGACAGCCGCGACGCCCTGCGGTGGCTCACCAACCAGAACTGCGTCATCGTGCACGCATGGCTTTCCAAGCGCGACCGGTTACGCACTCCCGACCGGATCGTCTTCGACCTCGACCCGACAGTCGACGACTTTGCGGTGGTCAAGGCGACGGCCAGGACGGTCGCCGACGTGCTGGGCGACATCGGGCTCGTCTCGTATGTGCAGACGACAGGTTCGCGGGGTTTGCATGTCGTGTCGCCGATCAAACCGAACACCGACTTCGACGCCGTGCGGCAATTCGCCCGCGACGTCGCCGATGTGGTCGCCGCTGACGACCCGGCGCATCGCACCGTCGAGGCGCGCAAGGCCAAGCGCGGCGACCGGCTGTACCTCGACGTCATGCGAAACGCGTACGGGCAGACCGCGGTCGCGCCATACGCCGTCCGGGCCCGGCGCGGGGCGCCGGTCGCTACTCCGCTGGAGTGGGATGAGCTGGGCCGCCGCGGCCTGCGTGCCGACTCCTTCACCATCCGCGATGTCCCTGAGCGCGTCGCCGAACGTGGTGATCCCTGGTCCGACATCTCCCGACGCGGCCGCTCTTTGACCAGGCCGGCGCAGCGACTGGCCAAGCTGCTTGCCTGACCTGCCCGACATCGAAGGTTTCCACCGCGCGCGCTCCCTGGCTACGACTTGGACCAAATCTGGCGCGCAGCGTAATGTCGCTGCCATGAGTTCGACCAAGCATGTTTGGATGGCTGTCGGGGCCGTAACCGCCGTTGTCGCGGCGTCCCAGCTAATTCCGGTGCCTGCGACGGCCGACCCTACCCCTGCGGATCCACAGAGCGACGTGGTGCCCGCTGCCGCTGACGGGTTGCAGCACAATGTCACGTACAGGGCTCGAGCCGACGGCACGTCGCGCGGGGCGATCGTCGCCTACAAGATCGACGACACGAACGTCAACAGCGACCAGCCCACCTTGCTACCGGGGGGCACTTTCGAGGTCAACACAGTCCTTTCCGACCCGAAGCTGGCGGGCATGACAGTCTCCATCGAATGGCCCTACGGTTCGAATCTGCATTGCGAGATCCTGGTCGACGACGAGATCGTCGCGCAGGCCGATCAGTTCATCGCACCGAGGCTGTTCCGGGTGAAGGACGACCCGCTGTACGGCACCCTGCAATGCGGCGCGGCACTTGACAATCCGGCGCCTGACGCGCCCGCCGCGGAGGCACTGCCCGCCGATGACGCTGGTCCGCCGGTGACCTAGCGGTCTTCCCGGGGAGTCCACCCGGTTGCTTCGGCCCAGTCGATGGCCCGCCAGTAGGCGTCGAGGAACCACGGTTCCTTCGCCTCGACGTAATCGCGGGAGGCGATCGCGTGGCGCTTGGCCGCCAGATAATCGTCGCGCACCGCAGGGTTCGCGCTCAACCAGTCCACGAACAAGAGGGCGAACCGCTGGTTGGGCCAGCCGTCGACCCGGAGGTGAACATTCGCCGGCCGCGCCGGATCGGCGGCACCGTGAATACGCTTGCGCCACAGTGACGCGTCACCGTCGTGCGGAACGTCGTCGGTGATGTTCTCCAGCCTGGGATAGCCGACATTGAGCAATACGTCGGCGAGTTCATCGGCGACGTCGAGTGATTCGACGGTCAGCTGGACGTCGATGACGTCTTTGGCGTCCATCCCCTGGACCGCGGTCGAGCCGATATGGTCCACGCGCAATGCCTTTGAACCGCAGGCCGTCTTCAGCCGATTGATGATCCGACCGGCGTCATCGACCCACGCCGGGTCATATGGGACCAGCCTCGGCGGGTTGCGCACGGCTTCGCGCGTGCGGATGTTGTGTGCGAGCGGCAGCACTCGCTGATACCAGATGTCGCGCGCACGTTCGACCAACGCCCCCTTCGAGCCCGAGTTGTCCAGCAGCACATCGGCAATCGCACGCCGCTGCTCCTCCGGCGCCTGAGCCGCGATCCGCGCCCGGGCATCGGCCTCGTCCATCCCGCGCTTGATGAGCCGGGCGACCCTGGTCTCCTCATCCGCATGGACGACGACCACAAGGGGAAACATCGGTGCCATTCCGGTCTCGACGAGCAGTGGGATGTCCTCGACCACGACCGCATCGTCGGACACCGCTGCGATGATCTCCTCACGTCGCGTGCCCACCAGCGGATGCACGATGCCGTTGAGCTTGGCGCGCTGCTCGTCGTCGACGAATGCCTTGGCAGCCAGCGCCGGCCGGTTCAGTGCGCCGTCGGGTAGCAGGATGTCCGCGCCGAATGCGTCCACCAGCGCAGACAACCCCTGTGTGCCCGGTTCGACGACTTCCCTGGCGATCACGTCGCCGTCGACGATGATGCCGCCGCACTCGTTGAAGGCGGCGGACACCGTCGACTTGCCGGCGCCGATTCCGCCGGTCAGACCGATGCGCAGCATGCGGTCAAGCGCCGGTTAGGCGTTGCCCGCGAGCTTCTCCCGGAGCGCCGCCAATTGAGCGTCGCTGGCCAGCGACCCGCCTGCCGACTGCTCCTCGTCGCGCGGCGCGCCGTTGGACGAGGAAGGGGGCGCCGCGGCTGCGGCCGCTTCGGCCGCTGCGAACTTCTCCATCTGCGCGGTGTGCATCTTGTGCCTGCGCTCGGCCTCGGCGTAGCGGGCTTCCCACTCGTCGCGCTGCTTCTCGAAGCCCTCGAGCCATTCGTTGGTCTCGGCGTCGAAGCCCTCGGGGAAGATGTAGTTGCCGGCCTCGTCGTAGCTGTCGGCCATGCCGTACTTCGACGGGTCGAACTCCTCGGTGTAGTCCTCGTTGGCCTGCTTGAGCGACAACGAGATGCGGCGACGCTCGAGGTCGATGTCGATGACCTTGACCATGGCGTCGTCGCCGACGGCGACCACCTGGTCGGGCACCTCCACGTGGCGCTCGGCCAGCTCGGAGATGTGCACCAGACCCTCGATGCCCTCCTCGACGCGGACGAACGCACCGAACGGCACCAGCTTGGTGACCTTGCCCGGCACGATCTGGCCGATCGCGTGGGTGCGGGCGAAGTGTCGCCACGGATCTTCCTGAGTCGCCTTGAGTGACAACGAGACCCGCTCGCGGTCCATGTCGACGTCGAGTACCTCGACGGTGACCTCGTCGCCGACCTGAACGACCTCGGACGGGTGATCGATGTGCTTCCAGGACAACTCGGAGACGTGCACCAGGCCGTCGACTCCGCCGAGATCGACGAACGCGCCGAAGTTGACGATGGACGAAACGACACCCTTGCGGATGGCGCCCTTCTGCAGCTGATTGAGGAACTCGCTACGCACCTCGGACTGGGTCTGTTCGAGCCAGGCGCGACGGGACAGAACCACGTTGTTGCGGTTCTTGTCGAGCTCGATGATCTTGGCCTCGATCTCCTTGCCGATGTACGGCTGCAGATCGCGGACGCGGCGCATCTCGACCAGCGACGCGGGCAGGAAGCCGCGCAGGCCGATGTCGAGGATCAGGCCGCCCTTGACGACCTCGATGACGGTGCCCTTGACGGCCTCGTCCTTCTCCTTGAGCTCTTCGATCGTGCCCCAGGCGCGCTCGTACTGCGCACGCTTCTTGGACAGGATCAGACGGCCTTCCTTGTCCTCCTTGGTGAGGACAAGGGCTTCGACCTCATCGCCG
>NZ_JAVHWK010000033.1:0-3759 GCF_032159775.1 Mycobacterium sp. | reverse complement strand
GCGCCGTAGACCAGCGTGCGCAACGGGACGGCATCAAGGAGGTTCTCGTTGAGCAGCATGTCGATCATGCTCGGCACCAACAGGCAGTGTGTCGCTCCGGCCTCACGCAGGCTGCGCCACCAGTCAGCGGAGAAGTGGGTCGTCGGCAAGACCGCCGCACCCGCGCTCAACGCTGCGAGGACGTTGCCCAGGCCGCCGATGTGATGTATCGGCGAACCGGTTGCGTAGCGGTCTCCGCCCCCGAACCCGACCAGCTCCGTCAGCAGCTCACCTCGCGCGAGCAACACGGGTGAGGTGAAAGGGACCCGTTTCGGCGCACCGGTGGTGCCGGCCGTATGCAGGTAGAACGCCACGTCGCCGGTCTGCGTCAGCCCGGCGGCAGAGGTCAGCAGAGGTTCGAGCGTGACAAGCCGGACATCGGCCAGGGCCGCGGCTTGACGGGCGGTTTCAGCGAAAGCCCTTTCGGTCAACAGGATCTGCGCACCGGCCGAGGCGATCGCGGCCGCCAGCTCGGCGGGAGTCAGCCTCGGGCCGAGCGATGCCAGCGGTCTGTCGGCCGCGGCCCCTGCCAAGAGGAGCGCCAATGCGTCGGCATTGGTAGTGAGCAGTGCCGGCACCGCCCGCCCCGATGTCGGTTCGAGTTCGTGCAGCAGCTCGGCGCCATACGCCGCTTTGGCTACAAGCGCGCGCCCGCTGACCGTGCCCGTCGAGTCGAGCACAGCCGGCCGGTCGTTGTCGCGGTGAACGGCGTTGATGTGCTCCAGCCACGTCACCTGCACGGCGTCAACGACCGTTCGACTGCCTCGCCCGGCCGCGGTAGAACGCGATGGCCCGGCGGATCGAATCGTGGATCGGCTCCGGATGCCACCCGAGTTCCCGCTCGGCCTTGCCGTGGTTCATCGGGGACATGATGTGCATGAGCCGCACGGACAGGGTGGACAGCAGCATGTCGCGGCGCAGCACTTTGGCGGCGATGTCCCCGCCGAAACCCAACGCGTACATGACTTTCAGCGGAATACCGACCCACGGAGGCTTCGCTCCGCCCGCTTCGGCCGCCGTCCCATAGAGCTCGCGAGCGCTGATGAATCGCTCGGAGATGATGTACCTCTCGCCGACTCGACCCTTGTCGGCGGCCAGTATCAATGCACGGGCCGCGTCCTCGATGCCGACGACTTCCATGGACATGCCCTTGACGTATGCCGGCATCCTGCCCTTTGCCGCCGCAGCCACCAACGAGCCGTGTGGCGTCGGCTGAAAGTCACCGGGGCCGTAGGTGTTCGCGACGCACAACGCGACTGCGGGCAACCCACGCTCCCGTGCGTATCGCAATACCAGGTTCTCGGCGGCCACCCGCGACTGGATGTAGCCGCCGCCCTTGTCCGCCCAGTTGAACGGCTCGTCCTCGGTGACGGGGCGTCCGTTCTCACTGAGCGCGATGGTGCCGATGGTGCTGGTGAACACGAAGCGCCGTAGGTCCGCGTCTACCGCTGCGTCGAGCACGTGACGCAGGCCCTCGACGTTGGTGCGGAACAGCGGGGTCGGGTCCCGCAGCCAGGCCCTGGCGTCGACGACGCAGTAATAGACGTCGTCGCAGCCGCCCATCGCGTCACGCAGCGCCGCGTCATCGAAGACGTCGCCATAGCGGCGTTCGACGTCGAGGTCGTCGATGGCGATGGTCGAACTGGTGCGGCGCAACAGGACTCGCACCCGTTGGCCGCTTTTCACCAACTGTCGCGTGACGTGCGAGCCGAGGAATCCACTCGCGCCGATCACCAGCTTCGTCGGCCCTGACACGTGGCTGCTCCCCTGCGTCCAACACTTAACGTTTGACAGTACACTGCCACACTTGTGATCAGGCGTAAAAGTTGGACCCGCCGTCGACGTTGACGTTCGCTCCGGTCGTGTATGTATTGCGTTCCGACGCCAGCAAGCAGATCACCGGCGCAATGTCGGTCGGAACGCCGGCGCGCCCCAGATCCGCACGCACGCCGAAGAATTCCGAGATATAGCGCATAACCGACCTCGGGTCGTCGGCGCTGACTCCGGCGTCGGCGGGGAGTGTCGCGATGTGTCGCTCCATCTGGTCGGAGATATAGGTGCCGGGCGAAACCGTGTTGGCAAGGATGCCATCGGCCGCCAACTCCAACGACAGGTTCTTGGTGATGCTGGTCAGCGCGGCCTTGGCGGCCGTGTACTCAACCAAGCCGAAACCCTGGCTGCGTGCCGACATAGCCGCCAGGTTGACGATTCGAGCCCATTTGGCAGCACGGAGCAACGGCAGTGCGGCGCGCGCCGACCGGACGGCGCTTAGGGCGCCGATGACGAAGGCGTCGACGAACTGCTCGTCGGACACGACGTCCCACGGCAGCTGCGAGACATCGGGCCCAACGGCGCAGACAAGCGAGTTGAGCTCGCCCCACCGTTCGCCCAATTCGGCGAAACCGTTGGCGATACTGGTGGCATCGCTGACATCCACCGATAGCCCGACCGCGTCGGGACTACCGAGTTCGACCAGGCGCGCGACGGTGTCGTCGAGCGCCTCGCGTCCACGAGCCATGACCGCCACTCGTGCGCCGTCGGCGGCGAAGCACTCGGCGGCTGCGCGGCCCATGCCCTTACTTCCACCCTGTACGCACACGGCGGCGCCGGCCAGGCCCAGGTCCATATGATTCCCTTCTTGGTGCAGCTGGCTGCGGTTAGTCGGGAAGCACCCGAATCTCGGTGCGGCCACTTAGGACAATGGTCAACTCGCCGCGACCCTGCGAGTCAGCGACAAGCGACTCGCTAAGAGCTCCGGTGACACGGTAGGCGCGATGTGGTTGCAAGCGTGCGAACCGCAGGACCTGCGATGAGTTGTCGCGCCCGGGTCGGAGGACCAAGTGCAGGTCGGCCCCGTCACTCGTAGCGCGCGCAACCAGCACGTCGGGGTAGGCGACCTCGTCGAGAACGGGGCCGTAGAGCGCGGAGTCGGCGGTGGGGCCGACAACTGTTCTGCGCCAGAAGTTCTGGTGCAGTTGGCGGTCGATGGTCACGCACGCGTTCACCGAGTTGGACATCTTCTGGTATCGAAACACTCCGTCCTCGGTGATCGGCTCGCACAGTGTGTCCAGCGCCAGCTTGGCGGCAGCAGCGGCGTCGGCGTCGCCGAACTCGCGCGCCGCGCCATAAAGCGATTCCATCGCCAGGCCGTAACCCGGCTTGTAGTTGCCCATATCGATCGCGCCCTTTGGCAGTACCGGTTTGAGCTGGCCGGCGTCCTCCGCGAACGCCTCGGTGCGTAGAATCCCCCAGTACCGCATGGCAATATCGGGAAACATCGAGTTCAGATACACGGCGGGGATCGCATCTGGCAGCGGGAACGGGAGATCTATGCCGGTGTGCTTGGACTTCAACGAGACCATCCCGAAGTCGGGGTGGACGAACTCAGTCTCCAGGCGACGCTTGAAGTTCTCGGCGATCTCGTCGAAATAGTGGGAGCCCGTGAGGCGATCGTAGACCTGCAACGCACCCATGCCGCGGAAGTTGCACGCTGTATAGGTCCAGTTGGGCTCGCAGGGGAAGAGCCCGAAGGGCGCCTTGCGAAAGTTCGCCATCAACGAATCAGCGACGTCATGCAAGGAATGCTGATGTTTGCCGAAACTGAGGCCACCGTCCCTGAGGTACCGGTCATCGCCGGTGAGGGCCGAATAAAGCCCTACCTGCAGGCCGAAGAAGCCCGTGAGCATGATGTTGTCCCGGCCGACAGGGTCGGCATTCAAT
>NZ_JAVHWK010000199.1:0-2927 GCF_032159775.1 Mycobacterium sp. | reverse complement strand
GCGGCCTATCTCGATCTCTACGACCGATGCATCGCGGGCTCGCTTGCGGGCCAACGATCAAGGGTCTCTGCATGATTGTCCCGCCGACGTTGCCGCAGGTCGTTGGGTGTACCGTTGAGGTGTTGGTAACCCAGCCAGTCCGGAATGCATTCGCCGTCATCCGCTTATCGCCGAGCAACCGCTCAAGCCGGACATGCAGGTAACAACCGTCAATCGGGATTACCTTGACTGCTCCATCCTTTTCTCCGTCCAGTTTCTCTCCCTTTAAATCGATCCTCGACCCCGCTGGGGCGCAACGCTTTTCGAGAGGCGCTCGTGTCGGCGTGCTCAGTACCTATGCGCCGACCCACTGCGGCTTAGCGACGTTCACCGCTGCCCTGTCCGACGCATTGTGCGCGAATGGCGCCGACGTGAGTGTGGTGCGTGTGGCTGATGGGGCGCCGTCTTCGAGCGAGCGGGTGGTCGGAGAGCTGCTCAGCGGATCGGTGACATCGATTGCAGCGACCTCCGAGCTCCTGAATCAGAACGACGTCGCCGTTATCCAGCACGAGTATGGAATTTATGGCGGGGTCGACGGAGACGACGTGCTGGACATCATCGATGGCCTTCGGGTGCCGTCAATCGTCGTCGCCCACACTGTCCTCAAAAACCCGACGCCACACCAGCGTTCGGTGCTGGAGTCGATTGCGGCGATGGCCGATCAAGTGGTCGTCATGTCCGAGGCCGCGCGGCGACGGTTGTGTGCCGGCTTCGACGTGGACAGCCGGAAGGTCACCACGATCCCGCACGGCGCGGCCATCCCCAAGGGCGCTGCTGCGAAGCGTCCGAGCAGACCCACGCTCTTGACCTGGGGATTGCTGGGTCCTGGCAAGGGTGTCGAGCGGGTGATCGAGTCGATGACGTCACTGAAGGACCTACCTGGTCGGCCGCAGTATCTGATCGCCGGCCGGACACACCCGAAGGTCCTCGCCGACCACGGTGAGTCGTATCGCGATGCCAGGAAGGATCAGGCGCGCCGCCGCGGCGTGGCGGATTCGGTGTCGTTCGACCCCCGCTACTGGGGCGTGTCGAAGTTGCCTGCCCTGATTCAGTCCGCCTCGGTCGTCGTGCTGCCCTATGACTCCACCGACCAGGTCACCTCCGGTGTTTTGGTCGACGCGATCGCGTGTGGCCGACCCGTGGTGGCCACCGCGTTTCCGCACGCGGTCGAACTGCTCGGTACCGGAGCAGGCATCGTCGTCGACCACGACGATCCGGATGCCATGGCGCTCGCCCTGCGCCAGGTGCTGACGCAGCCGCGTCTCGCGGGTTCGATGGCGGGGGAGGCCCGCCGATTGGCGCCCGAGATGGCGTGGTCGGTGGTGGCGAGCGCGTACCTGAGCCTGGCGGACAGGCTCCACGACGACAGGCGGGCGATGGTATGACGACCGGGATACCGCCTGCCAACTTCGACCATCTGCTACGGCTGACAGACCGTCGCGGCACCTTCGAGCATGCGTGTTTCGCCGAACCCCGGCCGGAGGACGGTTACTGCACCGACGACATGGCCCGGGTTCTTGTCGTAGCCACCAGAGAACCCGACGCCGAGGGACCCGTGAAGGGTCTCGCCGGGCTTGCGGTGCGGTTCCTGAACGAGGCGCAGGCCTATAACGGTGCATGCCGCAATCGGATGGACCGGCTGGGCCGGTGGACGGACGAGCCGAAAACGGACGACGCCTGGGGCAGATGCATCTGGGGCCTCGGCACGGCCGCCGCTCACAGCGACGTGGGCTTGGTTCGCAAGTTGGCGGTCGTTCAGTTCGAGCGCGCCGCCCAGAAACGGTCGACATCGCCACGAGCGATGGCCTTTGCAGCGCTGGGAGCCGCCGAGCTTCTCGCCGTCCAACCCGAGCACCCCGCGGCACGCAAGCTCGTCACCGACTATGTCGCTTCGCTCGCCGCACCTAACGGCGACGTTTCGTGGCCGTGGCCCGAGCCGCGGCTGGCGTACGCGAACGCAGTGCTACCCGAGGCGATGATCGCTGCGGGCGTTGCCCTCGAGGACGCGGCATTGCAGCAGCGTGGCCTCAATCTGCTGGGCTGGCTGCTCAACTACGAAACGGGCGACGGCCATCTGTCTCCCACCCCGGTGGGTGGCAGAGGACCTGACGACGTCAGGCCCGCGTTCGACCAGCAGCCGATCGAGGTCGCCGCACTGGCCGATGCGTGCGCACGTGCCGCTGCCGTCGACGCGGCTGCGACGTGGCCCGACGGTGTCGCGGCCGCTGCCGCCTGGTTCCAGGGTGCCAATGACTCGGGACAGGTCATGTGGGACCCGGAGACCGGCGGCGGGTTCGACGGGCTCCTCGTCGACGGGGTGAACCAGAACCAGGGCGCGGAGTCGACTCTGGCCGTGATCGCCACGATGCAGCATGCGCAACGCTTCGCCGTTGTGCCGCAATGACTTCGGTGCGGGCCGGACTAGTCACCCGTAGCCCGCAGCGACTCGCAGCCGACCCGTCGAGGGTCATCACTCAACTCTTTGTCCCCGGACAGGAGGGTTTCGAGCACCGGGACTCCCGAGCGGGAGCCGTGCTGAGACGCATCCTCGCCCTCGACGAGGATGAGGTGCGGGTGGCGCTGGACGATGTCATGACGCGCTTCGACGGCCGGCACCGGGATCTGGTCGGAACTTTCCGCACTCATGCCGGTGAACTCACCGACCGCCTGGATATGGATTTGACGCGGTCGCCGGCGCGAATGTTATTGCTGGGAGCCACATTCACCAGTGAATACGCCATCGAGGCGGCGGCGCTGTGCAACCCGAGCATCGTCGCCCACCCGGATCAGACGGGTGTGGCCGCAGGCAGCCTGCGATTCGTGATGAGCGTCCGCGGTATCGGCGAAGGGCACCGGTCATCGATCGGGTTCCGGACGGGCGTGATCGA
>NZ_JAVHWK010000165.1:0-7296 GCF_032159775.1 Mycobacterium sp. | reverse complement strand
ATTGACGTCCAGGGTGCGCCGGAAGGCGTCGATCGATTCCTCGACCGCGGGCGCGGGGGCACCGAAACCGGCGTTGTTCACGACGATGTCGATACGTTCGAAGCGGTCGATCGTGCGGGGAACGATCGCTTCGACGTCGGTGTCTTCGGCCAGATCAGCTGTGACCGGAAGGACCCGACCGAGTTCGCCCGCCAGCGCGGCAAGCCGGTCTGATCGTCGTGCGACGGCGACCACCGAAGCACCCGCGGCGTGCAGGACACGCACGAATCGGTCACCCAGACCGCTCGACGCCCCCGTGACGATAGCGACCTGACCGCTCAGGTCGAACAGTTCATCCGGAGTCTGCGGCGGCCTGATCATGCGGAGCCCGGGGCTCTGCAGGTACCCGTCTTAGTGGTGAGAATCATGGGAACTGTCAACTCAGCCTCACTCGTACGTATATAACCTAGTTCACCATATACTCGCGTGGTGACCGTCCAGCCGAGCGCCCCATCGATGCGTACTTGGGTGGTCGCAGTGCTGGAACTCGTCGGCGCCCTGATCCTGGCGCGAGTCATCGTGTGGGCCGAACCGCCGGCGACGGAGCACGGCGAACACGGCGTGGCGATGCCGGGCATGGCCGGCGCACCCCGGCCGGACGTGCTTTGGACGTGGCCGGTGTACGCCGGGATCGCGGTGACCGTTGTAGCCGTCGTCTGGTGGCTGCTGAGCAGACAGGCAGGCGCGGCCGTGGTGTGCTCCATCGCGATTACGACATGTGCGGCGTCGCAGCCGGTGCGCGTGCTTGCGACACAGTCGCATCTCATCGCGATGGTGGTGCTCGAACTGCTGATGGTCGTGACCCCGCTACTGGTTGTGACGGTGTTGTCGCGGCCCACCGGTGTGCGGCCTGCGAGCAGGCGCGGCTGGTGGTCGTTGGTCGTCGGGTCGGCGCTGGCTTACTCGGCACTGCTGATTGCTCTTCACATCCCCGCCGTCCACCACCGTGGCGTCGAGTTGGGTGTTGCGCCCCAATGGGTGGCGTTGGCAGCGCCGTTGATCGGTATCGGCTACTGGTTCGGCGTGCTGAACACGGCGGAGGTGGTATCCGTAAAGGCCCGGCGCGCCTCACTTTTGGGTGCGCAGGAGGTCGCCGCATTCATCGGACTGCTTACCTTGTTCGCAGCGTGGGGAGGTACGGACCATCACAGCCCGCTGGGGATTCCGGCCGTTTGGGACCAAGTCCTGGGCGGCCTGCTGATGATGGCGACCTGCGCGGCCGTAGCCATTCCCCTGGCCAGGCGGATGCGCTAGGCGAATCGCCGTGCCACGAGCGCCTTTCCGATATGGCTTCGATTGACCGCTCGGCTGGTCCTCGGAGTTCTAGACGTCCCAGATCAGAGGAAGTGTAGAAAGACCCAGCTGGCCGCCTGACTCGAACAGTTGCGCATCAACATCGAGCCGGTAGGTCGGGATGCGCTTGTGCCATTCCTCCATCGCGATCTTCAGTTCACGCCTGGCGAGGTGCGAACCCAGGCAGCGATGGGGTCCCGCGCCAAAGGCGATGTGGTTGTTGGGCTTACGTTCTATGTCAATGGTCCGAGCATCTTGAAACGCGGCGTCGTCACGTGTGGCTGCGGCGAGCGGAATGTTGACCATGTCGCCGGCCTTGAAGGGACACCCCTGAATCTCGATGTCTTCGCTAACCTTTCGGGCCGGGATGACGATCGCGTACGCGCGAACGAATTCCTCCACGGCGGTTGGAATCAGGTCGGGCTGCCGCAGGATCCGTTCGCGGTCTTCGGGGTTGCGAGCCAAATGCAGGAAGATCCAACCCAGAGTTGCTGACACGGTGTCCAAGCCAGCCATGAACATCAAGAGACAGAAGGACAGTAGGTCAGCATCGGTTACCGGCTCGCCGTCGACTTCGTAGGTGAGGGCCTTGCTGACAATGTCATCGCGTGGCTCAATGCGGCGCTCGGCGATGATGGCCGAGAAGCGTTGCATCACCGCCATCGACGCTTCAGCTCGTCTTTGCATTCCCTCTTCATCGTTGGCCATGTGCAAGATCGCGTGTTCCCACTCCATGAACTGATTCAGCTCGTCGACGGGAAGACCCATCATCTCGAGAAAGATGCTCGTGGGGAATTGCTGCGCGAAGTCGGCCATGAAGTCACACGAGCCCTTGTTCGCGATCGCCTCGATGAGGTCCACAGCGCGCTGCCGCACCGCGTCGTCGAGGCGTTCAACCGCGCCGGGGGAGAACAGCGGACCGAGTTGGCGTCGCCATTGCTTGTGTTCGTCGCCGTCGAGCATCTCGGGAATCCACTTATATTGCGGATCGGGGTCCAGCGCGGTGACGACGCTGTTGGAGAACGCCTGGGGGTTCTGCAGGATCGCCAGAATTCCTTCGTGGTTGACGACCGTCCAGAATCCTGGTCCGAATTCATTTCGATACCAGGGAAATTGGGCTCGCAGTTCGTCGTAGGTGCGTATCCACGTGCCTGCGGGCTTGGGCTCCGTGTAGTCGAAATTGAGCACTGGGCACTTGTCGGTCTGGTTGTCCGTAGTCGTCACGGCTGGTCCGCCCCCTTCAGGTTGTTGCTTCTCATGGTGTCGTCTGGATCTCCGCACTAATCAGGGCCGCTACTGGGATGGCTTCGGCGAGGTCGGCGGGGACCGGACGACCCACTCGCGCCATCTCATCGCAGCTGTCCAGGGTCGTGACGGCCCAGCGATGCTCCGCCAGCAGAGCGGCCACGTCGGTTGGATCGTCTTGCTGGGTCAACGTCGTGACGTCGACACCGACGCCCAGTCGCTCCCGTATCTTTGCGTTGTTCTTTCGCCACGCGGCCATCCGTTCTGGCCCGAGATGCGTGGTGGCGCTGGGATAGGCCTCGGCCGCAAGTCGACTTCCCGGAGCACTCAGAGCGGTCACGTCCGACACCAAACGCCGCTGGGCGGCGGAGGGGACGTAGGGCAGGAGACCCTCGACGAGCCAAGCCGTCGGTGTCCAAGTCTGGAAGCCGCGTTCGATCAAGGCAGCTCCCCAGTCCTCGCGCAGATCGACGCATACGGGTTCTAGCGTCGCGATCGGCTCCACATGGCATGCGGCGAGGGTGGACAGCTTGAACGTCAACACGTCTGGCTGATCGATCTCGTAGACCGTGCACTGGCGTAGACACGTTAGCCGGAATGCGCGCGCGTCGAGTCCGGCGGCGATGATCACGACCTGACAGATGCCGGCGGCGACGGCATCGGCGCAGAATCGGTCAAAGAAAAGGGTTCGTGTAGCGACGAATTCACGCGATGAGACCATCAGGCGTCGCCCACGGTCGTCGTCCTCATCAAGCCATGACATGTCCGCGCAAGCGAGGCGCTGCCAGCCGGACACCCCGACACCACGGACCAAGATCGGCGCAATGTCATCGTGAATCAACGGGTTCGGCTGGACGGTTTCCGCGGCCCGATACGCCGCGACTCCGAGTGCGGTCGCACCGAGACTGCTGGTGATGTCCCACGTGTCGCCCGCGCTGTCGGACGGCCGCTGGTGCGTCATCCGAGAATCGCCGCGGCCAGCTTCTGCGGCGCGTCCAGCATGACGAAGGTCGAACAGTCTGGAATCTCAGTCAACGTGGCCTGCGGGAACGCGTCACGGAGTCGGTAGGCGTGGCTGAGGGGGAACAGCTCGTCGTCGGTCCCCCAGGCCAGGGTGACCGGTTTCTCGAAAGCCTCGATCGCCGCCGCCGCACGCATGGTGAGCGCCGGATCCAGTGACGCGGTCACGGCCACGGCATCTCGCCGGGCCGCCCCACTAGTGGCGAAACCGCCGAAGATCTCCCGCTGACGTTGGCGGGTCGGAGGGTGCTTCGACACCGCCTTGAGAAAGAACCTCTGCCCCGGCCCCGTGGCCAGCAGACGCAAAATACCGCCCCCGACTGCAGTGCTGAACCGGCATACCTTCACGATCTGCGCGAAGGAGCCGGGCGGGAAATGTTCGTAGCTATCACAATTGGTCAACACCAGGCGAGCGATACGGGACGTCTTCAATGAAGGATCACCCAGCGACGCAAGAACCAGGCCGCCACCGGTGTCGTTGGCCACCACAGTGACGTCGGTCAAATCGAGCTTCTCCATGAAGTGCACAAAGCGGCGGGAGGCGGCTTCTGCACCAATGTCAGCGCCGTTGGTCTTCGTGCTGTGCGCCCCGAGCGGCCACGTCGGCGCAATGCAACGATAGCCCTCGCCGAGCTCCGCTGCGACGTCGTTCCACAGGGCGCCCGTGACATACACGCCGTGCACGAACAGCACTGTCGGCCCCGAACCGGTGTCGGTGTACTCGATGTCGAGCCCATCGACACGAGCGATGTGAGTGGTCATCGACCGTCCTTCGTTCGAATCGGCGAATCTACAAGCTCCAAGGACGTTGTCTCGCAACTTGGCTGACGTCGGCAGGATCTACACATGTCGGATATTCCAATTGACGTTTGGGGGACAGGTCATCTGGCAAGCTCGGAGCTCACCGCGAAGCTCGCTAATGATTAGTCGAGGACTGACAGGCGGTAACACATGTTGGCTGTATGCGTTACGCATACAGCTAGTATGTTCAGATGCGTACTAGGGTGTCAACCACCGGAAGAATCGGTCTCGCCGCGTGCAGAGCCAGATCCGGCGTCAACGCGATCGCGGAGGAGCGCCCAGCCCGGCCAGCAGTTGACTGATTGCCGCGATTCCCTGCTCGCGGGCGGCCATCGGGTCCGGCGAGTTCGCAATCACCAGTGCGGCTTCGTCCGCAGCCGCCAGCAGGACGTGCGCCAGCACGATCAGCGGCTGGGCTGGCAGCGAGCCTTCGAGGACGGCACGTTCGAGCAGACCGTGAATCGCTCCGATGCCGTATCGGCCTTCAAGTTGACGCCAGGTTTGCCAGCCAAGAACAGCGGGCCCATCGATGAGCAAGATCCGCTGTACCTCAGGGGTAAGCGATGCATCGAGGAATCTCAGCAGTGCGGAGCGCAGCCGCCCGAGGGCGTCGCCGGTGTCTTCCAGGCCGCTGGCTGCGGCGAGCAGGTCCTCTTCCACCTGCTCGAAGACCGCTTGGAACAAGGCGCGCTTATCCCCGAAGTGGTGATACAGGGCCCCGCGCGTCCCGACACCGGACGCGGTCACGATCTCTTCGGTCCCGGTGTCGAAGTAGCCCTTCGCGACGAACAGCCTGCGGGCCGCACTGACCAACGCCGCGCGGGTGGCTTCGGCTTGGACTGTGCGAGGAGTCTTCGTGGCATTCGCGCGTTGTTGACCTCGGGGCACGTCCTCAGTATATTCGCATACTGGCTGTAGGTGGACTACATTCAGTCTGTATGTGAAAAATACTCTGAGAAGAGGCGACATGACAGATCCGCTTGAGATCGTTGGCACCTTTTGTGGGCTGATGGAGCGGCGCGACGTAGCGGCCCTGACGCCGTACCTCGCCGTCGACGCGATCTACCAGAATGTCGGCATGCCGGCGACCGTAGGTGCCGACGCGATCGCCGAGAATCTAGGCCAGCAGTTTGCCGTGTTCCCCGATTCCTACGCGTACCAGATGATCAACATCGCCGCGTCGGGTGACACCGTGCTCACCGAACGTCTCGACATGATCAAAACGCCAGCCGGCGAGCTGGTGGGAGTTCCTGTGATGGGGACGTTCGTGGTTCGCGACGGCAAGATAGCGCGTTGGACCGATTACTGGGACACCGGTCTGCCGGTCAAAATGATGACCGGTGAAGACGTGTCCGGGTTGATTCCCAGCGACTACCTGTCGGTCTGAGGGCCGCGGTCGGAGTGACTGTCTCTGAGACGGATTGGTTCAGGCGCCTCGGCACGCGGAGTGAGCAAACCATGCAGAAGAACGAGCTGAGAGGGATAGGGCATGGATCGTGACCCAGAGGTGCAACGCCTGCTCGACGAGGCGGCCATTCGCCGTCTGCTGGCCCAGTACCCGCGAGCAATCGACCGGCAGGATCACGAGCTTCTGGCTTCGCTGTTTCATCCCGACGCGATCGACGAACACGGCCCTATCAATGGTCCTGCAGCCGATTTCGTGAACTTCATGAAGTCCGGAAGTGTCGCGGGACACCACTGGATGCACCACAACGGAACGCAATTGATCGATATCGACGGCGACGTCGCGTACACCGAGACCTACACGCTGGCGTTCTACCGGGAACCCGATGAAAGCGGCAACCAGAGCGACCGAGAAGTGTTCCTCCGGGTCCGGTATCTCGACAAGGTCGAACGCCGCGACGGGCAGTGGCGTATCGCGCACCGCAAGGTCGCCTTCTCGCCCTGTCATGTACTGACCGTGACCGAGGAATATCCCATGTGGGAGGGCACGATCCGGGAGGGCATGGTCGGCGCCGACGTCAGCTACCACCACTAGGAGACCATGATGCAGCCCACGACCAGCCCTAATGAGCAGTCAAATTTTTACGAGTCAGCGCCGATGGCACTGGACCGCAGTGCCGGGTGGCGCTACGTGCGGGAGCGCGGCGACGTGTTCGAAGCCGACGGGATGTGGTATCTGACCAGCCTGGAAGCGGTCAGGTTCGCGCAGCACCACCCCGAGATCTTCTCCTCGGCTGGCGGATACGACGTTGGCAGCCCAATTCCCATGGTGCCTTTGATGATCGATCCTCCCGATCACGCGCGCTACCGGCGCCTCCTGGACCCGATGCTGTCGCCCCGCGTCATCAACACCCTCGAAGACGACCTGCGCCAGCAAGCTGCCCAGCTGGTCGAACCTCTTGTCGCCAAGGGCCGTTGCGATGCCATCACCGACCTTGCAGAGCTCTTCCCGACGCAGGTGCTGCTCACGCTGTTCGGGTTGCCGGTCGCCGACCGCGACAAATTCAAACTGTGGTCGGACGCCGTGACGTCCGACGCGTCCAAGAGTGAGGCCACCCCCGCGGCAATGGAAGCCGGAGCGGCACTGCTCGGGTATCTGCAGGAGCATGTCAGCTTCAAACGCAGCCACCCGGGTAGCGACGACATGATTGGTCGCCTGCTGACAGTGTCGGAAGACGAGGGCCTCACAGACCTCGACATCTTGGGCATGTGCTTCCTGTTCGTCCTCGCGGCATTGGACACCACGACCGGCGCTATTGGATTCACCATGTACCACTTAGCAAGACGTCCCGACCTGCGGCAGACCGTCATCGACGATCCGAGATTGATCAACCCGCTGGTCGAGGAGATCCTCCGACTCGAGCTGCCCGCTCCGATGGTCCCCCGGCGCACCACTCGCGAGGTCGAAGTGTCTGGAGTCACCATTCCCGCTGG
>NZ_JAVHWK010000140.1:0-26554 GCF_032159775.1 Mycobacterium sp. | reverse complement strand
CACCGACCGGGGCCGCTTGTTCACCGTGGAAAGCATGTGCTCGTTCCAGTGCGGGAACCCCTCGCGGCGGTCGTCGACGCTGACCCGCGAGTCGGCGAACAGCTCCCGCGCCACCTCGTGTCCGGTGATCAGCCACGGCGTGGTGCCGTTCCAGATCCGTACCCGGGAAAGTGGCCTGGCCTCACCCATTTCGAGCATCTGCGGTGGCGGTGCGAACGGACAGCGAGCGTCACGTTCCATCGGATACTCGGGGACCTCGGCGGTGACGTCGGATGCGGCGGTGAGTGTGTCGGACATAGGCCTGCGGCTCATTCCTCGATGTCGATCGCCATGGCCGGGCAGACCGCGGCGGCGTTACGGACGTTGACGGCTTGGTCGTCGGCCGGGCTGTCGCCGAGCAGGACCACGACGCCGTCGTCGTCCCGCTGGTCGAAGACCTCGCCCGCATTCAGCACGCATTGACCCGACGAGACGCACTTGTTCTGGTCGACAGTCACTTTCATCTCAGGGCTTCTCCGTGACGGGTGCGCGCCACAGCCCGACGATGGCGTCGATCAGGCCGGACGCGACGGCCGTCCAGCTGGTTCGCGGCACACCGTCACCGTCGGCGAAGGCGCGTTCGAAGTCCGCGCAGGTGTGCATCATCAGGTTGCGCACCATGATGTTGCGTTCGGTCACGACAGCCGGCGGCAGCTCGGGCAGGCAGCGGGTGATGCCGTCGACGACAGCGACCAGCGACGCTGACGCGAGCGCATCGCGGACGACGATCTTCTGGTAGGCGGGATCGGCCAGCGCCTGCGCCGCGAACCGCGCGTAGGTGGTCGGGTTGCCGAGCTGCGCCAGATGCTCGGTCAGCGAGCACACCATGCAGGTGATCCAGTCCCGCAGCTCGGTGGAGTCGCCGATGTCGGTCACCATCCGCTCGAGCAGCCGCTCGATGGACGCGCGGTGCTTCTGTTCGATCGCCCGCACCAGGTCGGTCTTGGTGCCGAAGTGATAGCCCACCGCGGCGTTGTTGCCCTGTCCCGCGGCCTCGCTGACCTGCCGGTTCGATACGGCGAAGACGCCGTGTTCCGCGTACAGCCGTTCGGCTGCCTTCAGGATCGCCTCTTGTGTGCTGCTCGCCCGATCGGCGCGCACAGCCCTGGCCGTCGTCACAGCCTCAGTCAACTCGCCTCCCCGGATTAAGTCAAGCGACTGATTTAAACACTGCACCGCGAGCGTGCGTGTTTGCACACGACACGCCGCCGAAAGTTGGCATTCTGTGCACGCTCGCGGTGCTAAGCATCACGACTTCGGCTTGCGGGCGATCACCTTGCCCGCCACGGTGCCGCCGTCGACCGGCAACACAGTCCCGGTCACATACCGCGACCGGTCGGTGGCGAAGTACAGCGCCGCCTCGGCGACGTCCTCCGCGGTACCCTCGCGCTTCAGCGGGCGGTCGTTGCGCATCGTCTCGCGGATCTTCGCCTCGAACTCTTGCAGCTTCTCCAGGTCCTCCCCCGACGCCGCCTTGCGGACGATGCCCGTCCGGATGTTTCCGGGCGCAATGGCGTTGACGCGAATTTCGTAGTGCGCCAGCTCGATAGCGGCCGATTTGGTGAACTGGATGACGGCCGCCTTCGACGCGCGGTAGGTCAACACGCCGCCTCCCGCGAGTATCCCGCCGATCGAGGTGACGTTGATGATGGATCCGCCGGTGCCTGCCTCTCGCATGTGCCGCGCGGCATCGCGCGTTCCCGCCATCACCCCGCGAAGATTGACCGCCATCACCTTTTCGAAGTCTGCGAAGTCATCGTCGAAGATGCTGCGGTGCATTGTGCTTGAGACTCCGGCGTTGTTGACCATCACATGCAATCCGCCGAACCGCTCGACCGCCGTGCTCACCAGCCCGCCGATCTGGTCGAGTTGCGACACATCGGCCTCGACGAACAGCGCGTTGCCACCGATCTCGGCGGCCAGCGCCGCACCCGCATCGCCGTCGATGTCGGCGATCAGCACCTTGGCGCCCTCCGCGGCGAATCGCCGCGACATCCCCTCACCCAGTCCCGCCGCTCCGCCGGTGACGATCGCGACCTTGCCCTCCAGTTCGTTGCTCACCTAGCTTGCTGTCCTTTCTCGAGCCACCCCGCCGAGAAAGTCCAACAACAGTTCGTTGACGGCACCGGGTTGTTCGATCTGCGGGCAATGGCCTGCCCGCGCGATGACGGCCGAGCGGCCGTTCGGCAACTGCTCGACGATTTCGGCCGCCCAGCCATCGGGCAACAGCTTGTCGCAGGCACCCTCGACGACCAGCGTCGGCAGGGCGATCCGATGATACGCCCGCTTGCTCGACGGAAGCGGTGGCGGTTCGAGCCCCGGGCGTCGGAACCTGGCCGCTGCCAACGCCTCCCACGCGCCGGGCGCGATGCTGGACTCGTAGCGCCGTGTCACATACGCGTCGTCGTTGGGGTAGGCCCGATCGGAGAAGAGCGCCTCGACGATCCGTTTCATACCGGGCAGTGTCGCGTCGTAGTCGTACAACGCGGCCGAGTGCTCGTTGCGCTGGATTTCGCCACCGCCGCAGATCATCGTCAGGCTGGCAGCAGGCAGCAGCGGGGCTTCCGAGGTCGCGTCGACGAACATGTTGACCGCACCCATCGAGTTGCCGACGAAGTGCGCATCCGAGACTCCGACCGCATCGCAGAACCGGGCGATGTGCCGGATCCGCATGCCGCGCCCGTCGTTGAAGTCGATCACCTTGGCCGACTGCCCGAAGCCGAGCATGTCGAGTGCCAACACCCGGTAATGCGCGGCCAGCGCGGCGATGTTGTGCTCCCAAGCCAGATCCGCGCTGACGCCGAACTCCCCACCGTGCAGCAGGACCACCGGATCACCCTGGCCCGCTTCGAGATAGCCGGTAGCGAGGCCATCGACCAGAACCGTCTTCCGGTCGGCTTCAGTCACGCCGTTTCCCACGCGGCGCGGGCGAAGGCAAGCACCTGGGTGGCCAGCATGTCTAGTTGGTTCTGCACCGATGTGTCGGCTAGCCGGCCCTCGGAATCCCAGATTTCGTCTGCCGAGTTGATCGCCACACCGAGCGGAGTGGGCCACGCGCGCAGCGCATGCCCGATGCTGCGCAACTGGCCGAGGGTGCCGACGGCGGCCTGCCACCCGTACGCACAGCTGATGCACCCCCACGGCGTGTTGTCGAGGTAGACGCGCGGATCCTCACGAAGGTCCTCGATGTAGTCCAGTGCATTTTTCACCAGGCCGGAGACTGCCCCGTGGTAGCCGGGCGAGCCGACGACGACGGCATCGGCGCCGCGCAGTGCGCCGACCAATTCGAGCGCCTTCGGGGTGCGCTCCAACTCGTGCGGGGCGTACATCGGCAGGTCGAGTTCCTCGGCAGAGAACAGCCTCGTCTGCCCGCCCTGTCGTTCGATCGACGAAAGGCAGTAGCGCAGAGCTCGTTCCGTCGATGAGTTGGCCCTCAGCGTTCCGCCAAGCCCGACGACGAGCGGAGCGCCGCCCGTGGTTGTGGTTATCGTCATCGTTGCCACCTACTTGATTGCAATGGGATTCACCGGTGATCCCACCGCGCCGGTCACGCGCAGCGGCGGTGCGATGAGCTGGAATTCGTACACCCCGTCGGCGGCGCAGTCATCGGCGAGTGCCGTGAGGTCCCAGTACTCGCCGAGCATCAGACCCATGTCTCTGAGGCACAGCATGTGCATCGGCAAAAAGACGCCATCGATGCCCGACTGCGGGTTCTCGACCATCAGGTTGTCAGCGGCGACCGCAGCGACTTCGTGGTCGTGCAGCCACGACGCGCACGTCCAGTCCAGGCCCGCGCCGGGTTCAGTGCCGTTGCCGGTCTGCAGAAACCTTGCCCACCAACCAGTTCGGACCAGCACGATGTCGCCACGCTCCACGGTGACGCCCTGTGTGCGCGCCGCTTCGTCGAGTTCGGCGGGGGTGATCGGGTCGCCGAGTCCGCAGAAGGTCTCCACACCGCGCAGGCGCACGATGTCGAGCAGCACGGCACGCGACGTGATGCCCTTGACGTCCACCTTGTCGATTCCGCAGTGGAACGCGCCGGCGCTCGTCACAGAATCGGCCGGGAAGCCGTTGTACAGCTTGTCCTCGTAATAGACGTGGGACAGCGCGTCCCACTGGGTGGCCGCCTGCAACGGCATGATGATGATGTCGTCGTTGAAACGCATCGGGCCGTTCGTCCAGTACTCACCCAGCTGAGTCGCCGCCGGGTTCTTGGTCCATGCTGGGCCGTATTCAGCCAGGGTGCTCGCGTCGCCACCGTCGATCGTCATTACGTGCAGCGGATTCTGCCGGAAGTGGAACGCGCCCTGCGGTCCCGACGAACCGAAGTCCACGCCCAACGGAAAGACCTTACCGTGCCTGACCAGACCTGCGGCCTGCTGGACCTTTTCGGCCGTGATGAGGTTCAGCGTGCCGAGTTCGTCGGCGTCACCCCACCGCCCCCAGTTGCGGACGTCGTCTGCGACGCGACGAAAGTCAGTCCAGCTGGCCATGTTTGACCTTTCGTCTGGCCGAGACCTCGCCGAAGAAGCTCTCCGCCACGGCACCGCCGTCGACGCAGACCACCTCACCGGTGATGTATCTGGCCGCGGCACTGTTGAGGAACACCAGCACGCTCGCCTGCTCGTCGGGAGCGGCGACTCGGCCGAGTGGGGTCGTGAACGATTCGATGAACTCCTGACCGAACGCGGTGCGAAGTTGGTCGAGGATGGGCGTGTCGGTGACGCCCGGCGCCGTGCAGTTGATCCGAATGCCCTTGGTGCCGAGTGCAACGACGTTGGCCATCCCGTAGAGGATGGTCGCCTCCTTCGACAACCGATAGCCCGCGCCATCGGCGACGGGCTCGGGATTGCGCTCACACCACTGGATGCCTTCTGCCATCGTGGTGGTGTCCAGCAGACCCAAGGTGACTTCTGCGTTGGCCCGATACTCGGCCGCGGCGAGCGAGGAGACGTTGGCGATCGCCGATCCGGGCGGCATCGACGGAATCAGGGCCTCGGTGAGGTGCCGCATGCCGAGGAAGTTGATCGTCACAACCAGCAATGGGTTTCCGATGCCCGACGACACACCGGCGATGTTGAAGAGGGCATCGACCCGGCCGCCGATCGCGGCGGCGGCCCTGTCGATCGACGCCGGGTCGGACAGGTCGACTTCGTGGAATTCCGTGAGTGGCAGCGCGGGCGGCTGCAGACCCAACCCGACGACGTCGGCGCCGAGCTCGGTGAGCTGACGCGCTACTTCGGCACCGATGCCCGAGCCGCAGCCGGTTACCACCGCGCGGCGGCCGTCGTAACGCCAGAGTTCATCGATCTGCGCCATGTCTCAGCTCTTGTCAGCCGTTGGATTCCTGCTGTCCCAGCCTGCACCCGACTTGAGCTTCGCCGCAGCCGCTTCGATCCCTGCGTTCATTTCGTCCATCGCGAGCGACACCTCGTTGGCGGTGTAGTTCTCCCGGCCAGTGGGCAGCCCGCCGAACGAGTAGGTCTCATCGAACGTGGGCGCGTTGGACGCCGGCCTGCGCGCCTCTGCCTTCTCCAGGATCGGCGCCATCCGCTTTGCCTTCTCGGCGACCGACTTCTCGTCGCGTTCGATGAACTCGGGCAGCACCTCTTTGCCCATCAGCTCGATGGACTCCATCGTCTCTTCGTGACGGCGGGGAGTCAGCAGCACGATCAGTTCGTCGACTCCGGACTCTTCGTAGCCACGCAGGAACTCACGCACGGTCGCGGGGCTGCCGATCGGCCCGCGGTCGGGTCCGTAGACGATGCTGGGATCCTTCTCGATCTCCTCGAGATGGCGCTTCCACACTCCGGTGCGGCCCGGTGTGTGCATGCCGGTCATGTAGTAGTGCATGATGCCGAACGCGAAGAACCCGCCGCCTTTGCCGAGCCGCTCGACGGCCTGCTCGTCGGTGGGCGCTACCATCATCGACAGGTCGCCGCCGATCGCGAGGATGTTCGGGTTCATCTGCGGCGTGACGGGCACGGCGCTCTCCTCGAACTCCTTGTAGTAACCGTTCACCCGCTCGGTCAGCGGGCCGGGTCCGGTGTAGGCGAAACTCAACGCGCCGAGGCCCTTCTGCGCGGCCATCGACACCGACGCAGGCCTGGTGCACGCAACCCATACCGGCGGGTGGGGCTTCTGCAACGGCTTGGGCACCACATTGCGGGGCGGCATCTCGATGTGCTCGCCCTTGAAACCCGTGAACGGCTCTTCGATCATGCAGCGGATGGAGACCTCGAGGGCTTCCTCCCACATCTTGCGCTTGTCCGCGGGATCGATGCCGAATCCGCCGAGTTCACCGACAGAAGACGACTCGCCGGTCCCGAACTCCACCCGCCCATTGGAGATCAGGTCGAGAGTCGACACCCGCTCGGCGACCCTGGCCGGATGGTTGACCTGCGGAGGCAGATGCATGATCCCGAAGCCGAGGCGAATGTCTTTGGTCCGCTGGCTGGCTGCGGACAGGAAGATCTCGGGCGCAGTCGAGTGGCAGTACTCCTCCAGGAAGTGGTGCTCGGTGAGCCACACCGTTGAGAACCCGGCCTTGTCTGCGGCCTCCACCTCGTCCAGACCGTCCTGGAAGAGTTTGTGCTCGTCATCGTCACTCCACGGCCGCGGCAGCGGAAATTCGTAGAACAGCGAGATCTTCATTTGGTCACCTTTCGATGCGAATCGAGTGTCGAATCGGTCTTGCTGCCACCGGTTTTCGGTAGCTGGTCTTCGATGTGCTTGGCGGCGACGTAGCCGAACGTCATGGCGGGGCCGATGGTCGCACCCGCGCCTGCGTAGCTGCGACCCATCACCGCGGCCGAGGTGTTGCCCACCGCGTATAGACCTCTCACGGTGCTGTCATCCGTGCGAAGCACGCGGGCGAACTCGTCGGTCCGCAGCCCACCCGAGGTGCCGAGGTCGCCGAGGATGATCTGGAACGCGTAGTACGGCGGCTTACCCAGCGGATGCAGGTTGGGGTTCGGCAGCGTGGGGTCACCGTAGTAGTTGTCGTACACCGAGTCGCCTCGGCTGAAGTCGTCGTCGTGACCGTTGCGCGCCAACTCGTTGAAGCGGTCCGCGGTTGCGCGAAGTCGTGCGGGTGGCACGCCGATTCGCTCGGCGAGCTGCTCGAAGCTGTTGGCTTCCTTGACGATGCCTGACTCGAGCCACGCCTTGGGCACCTTCTGACCGGTCGGCACCGGCGCAAACGGCACCTTCGGAATGGGCAGATGCCCGCCGACCACGTACCGGCGGAATGAGCGGATGTCGGTGATGAGCCAGCACGGAATGTGCGTGACACCCGACTCCTGGCCTCTGATCATCGCGTGCGCGAAGTCCATATAGGGCGCAGCCTCGTTGATGAAGCGCTCGCCGTCGCCATTGACCACGAACTGCGCGGGCATCATCCGTTCGTTGAGCATGAACTGCAGGCGGCCGTCGGGCCAGCACATGGCGGGAAACCACCAAGCCTCATCGAGAAGGTCGGTCGACCCACCCGCCTTCTCCCCCGCGCGGATGCCGTCACCCATGGACGCCGGATTGCCGAAGCTCCAGTCATTCTCGCCTCCGGCGAGATCTCGAACCCTGTCGAGCACAGGCAGGTGCTGCCTGCGCCACTCCATATCGTGGTCGAAGCCGCCTGCCGCGAGGATGACGCCGCCTCGCGCACCGATGCGCCGCTGCTCGCCGTCATGTTCAACCACCGCACCGACGACAGCGCCGTCGACATCGGTGATCAGTTCCGTCATCGGGGAGTCGAGCCACAGTGGGACGTCGTGCTCCTTCATCGCCAGCCGCAGGCGCGCCGCCAGCGACTGGCCGATCGCGGCCATCCGGTCGCCGAACACCCGGGCCCGGACCATCCGCCAGATCAGTTTCAACAGCACCGCTTTGCCGCGCCAATTCTGGCGCACCTGGTAGAACAGCCGAAGGTCTTTGGGGGCGAACCAGATTCCCTTCGGCGCCAACGCGAGTGGCCGCAGCAGATTCTGCTCCTCATCGCCGAGCCTGCGCAGGTCGATGGCGGGAACGTTGATCGTGCTGCCGAGCTCGGACCCACCAGCCAGCTCGGGGTAGTAGTCGGCGTAGCCGGGTTTCCAGACGAACTCGAGCCAATGGCTGCGCGACTCGAGGAACTCCATCATCGCGGGCGCGGAGTCCACATATTGTCGAAGCCGAGCGTCGCTGACGAGGCCTTCGGTGATCGTCTGGAGATACTGGAAAACCCCGTCGGGGTCGGGCGCATAGCCTGACTTGCGTTGCGAGGGAGCGCCCGGCACCCAGATACCGCCGCCCGACAGCGCGGTGGAACCACCGAAGTGCGCAGACTTCTCCACGACGAGGGTGTCGAGCCCGGCCGCATCGGCGGTGAGCGCGGCGGTCATGCCGCCGCCACCCGAACCGACGACGAGGACGTCGACGGTCGTGTCGAACTCCCCTGCCGTCACGGTGCGGGCTCCGCCGTCCGTACCGCGAATCCGGCGATCAACTCAGGCGCGGCGCGGTAGAACCGGTTGCCCGTCCGGTATGGACCTTGCGCCGCGAGTGCGGCGAACGCGGCCACCCACGTGCGCACCTCGTGGGCCGAGTGACCCGCCTCGTGCGCCATCCAGGAGGTGGACCAGTCGTCGACATCGCAGAGATGGCCGCTGTCAACGATTTCCAGGAAGCGATGGTCCCATTCCGGGTTGAGCGGAGCCAGTTTGCTGTCGCCGTGGGCGAAGTTGTGCGCCGCCTCCATCACCGCGACCTGACGGGCCTGACGCTGCTCGGGCGACATCGGCTCGCCCGCCACGATCCGACCCAGCGCCGCGGGCGGCGCCGTCGCGAGCGTCGGGACGGGCGGATCGTGGGACAAACCGCCCGAGCCGATCACCAGCACCCGCTTGTCCAGCGTCGCCAAGTAGTTGCCGACCGCAGTGCCCAATGCGCGCGAACGACGAACGGGCCCAAGCGGTGTGGCGACCGAGTTGATGAAGATCGGGATGACCGGCCGGCCTGCCGCGTCACCGAACAGGCTCTGCAACGGCTGAACGGTGCCGTGATCGACGTCCATGCTCGCCGAGATCGCGACGTCGACGTCCGCAGCGAGCACCGCTTCCGCCAGGTCCGTGGCGATGTCGCTGGGAACGTTCAGCGGACCGGCCTGCGTGCCGTAGTCGCCGACTCCCGTCGCATTGATGCTGATGCAAAACGGCGGCATCATCCGGTAGAAGACGCCGTTGTAGTGATCCGGCGAGAAGATGACGACGAGCTCGGGGTCGTATGCGGTCACGAACTCTCTGGCCGCAGCGAGGGCGGCGTCGATGTCCTCAAGCAGATCCTGCGACGGTCCCGGAAGATTCAGGAGTGGACTGTGGGACATACAGCACAGTGTCAGCGGCATCGTTACCTCCTTCCTGAGTCAGATGGAGAGCTGTGAACAACGACGTGCTCAGTTCTGCCGCACGTTGGGCGATGCAGGCGCCTGCGATGCACCGGTCGGGTCGAAGGAACAGCACGGAGTCGGTGTTGGCGTCGAACCACGCCTTGAGGGCGCCCGTGCGGTCACCGACGATGACCACGTCGGGATCGTCGTGGCCGGGCCAGTGCAGCTGCGTCATCGGCCGTACCGCGACAAAGCTGGCCCCCAACGCTTTCCACCGACTGAATGCCATTTCGCCGAGCAGTGCGCGTGGGTTGTTGCTCCAGCACAGCACGGCGAAGCCGGTGCCGAGTACGTCGTCGAGGAGGACGTTCTGCCGCTCACGGGTGTCGACACGAGGTTGGATGAACAGCGTTCCCGTCGGGGACGACTCCGCACGTGGCTCCGCATGGAAGACCGCACCCTGTTCGTAGCGTGGCATCGGCTTGAACCGCATCTCGAGTATGTAGCGCTTGAGGGTGGGCACCAGCGATGCGCCGTGAACCACTCTGTCGCGCAGTGCTGCCACCCGCCGGTTCGTCGGTGAAATGACTCGCCCGACCATTGTGGAGAGGTCGATCATGGCCCTCGCATGCTTGCGCCGTTCGACGTCGTAGGTGTCCAGCAGGGCGTCTGAAGCCTGCCCGGTCACCACCGCCGCCAGCTTCCAGCCCAGGTTTGCGGCGTCGCGGATGCCGCTGTTGTAGCCCTGGCCCTGCCACACCGGCATCAGATGAGCTGCATCCCCGGCGATCATCAAACGCCCCTGCCGGAATGCGCCCGCTATGCGGGAGTGGTGGGTGTACACCCGGTGCCGGATGATGTCCACGCGCTCGGGATCCGGAACCATCGTGGCAAGCATTCGCCGGACGAACGCCGGGCTGTCCGCTTCGTCGTCGGACTCGTCGCTGTGGATCATGAACTCGAACCGTCTGATACCGTGCGCGATCGAGATCGACACGTAGGGTCGGCTGGGATCCGCCCCGACTTCGCTGTTCGGGTGTCCGAGTGGATCGTTCGCGCAGTCGACCACCAGCCAGCGCGTCGGGGACGTGGTGCCGTCGAAGGAGACCCCCATCAGCTGTCGGGTAACGCTTCGGCCGCCGTCACAGCCGACGACGTAGCGGGCCCGAACTGATTTCCGGCCGTCGGCGAACTCGACGGACACGCCGTCGACCGCCTCGGTGCAGTTCTCCAATCGGTGGTTCCACCGCACCTCGACGCTGTCGAAGCGCTCGAGACCCCTGTGCAGTTCGGCGTCCACCATGGGTTGGACGAACCCGTTGCGTTTGGGCCATCCGAAGCGTGCGTCCGGCGGTGCCATTTCGGCGAGCAGTTTCCGCTTGGCATCGAAGAACCGCAGGATCTGGTTGGGCACGGTATGTGGCAGCACCTTCTCCACAAGGCCGATGGACTGGAACGTCCGGAGCGCCTCGTCGTCGAGTCCGACGCCGCGCGGATAGTCGATGAGGCTGTCTCGCTCGTCGACCACAAGGGTGTCGACGCCTTGCAGCCCAAGGATATTGGCCAGGGTGAGCCCGACGGGACCCGCGCCGACGATGAGGACGTCTACTGTGTCGTCGCGGTCGGCCACGGTCATCGCCCGAGCAGGAAGTCGAGATGGAGCCGGTTGAAGGTCTTCGGATCTTCGTACTGCGGCCAGTGCCCGCAGCCAGCCATCACCTCGAACCGGGCGTCAGGGATCATTGAGGCGATCCTCCTGCCCTCACTGACGTCGGCGGTGGGGTCATCGCTGGTCCACAGCACGAGGGTCGGTGCGGTGATCGCTCCGTACTCGCTGGACCCGAGAAGGTTCCGCGCCCGAATCTCGGGATCCTGCAGTGCCATGATGTCGCGCATGGCGTTGACGAAACCCGGCTGGCGGTAGATCCGCTGCCTGCTCGCCACGATGTCGTCGTAGTCCTTGGACTTGTCTGCCATCAGCCATTTGATCCTGGCCTGCACCGTTTCCCAGGTCGGCGCTTCGACCGCGGCCATCGACAGCGTGATGATCCGCTTCATCACCTCCGGATCGGCCTGTGATCCGCCCGCGGTGTTGAGGACGAGCCGGTCGATGCGGTCGGGGTGGTCGACGGCGGCGCGCGATGCCACCCACCCGCCCAACGACTCTCCGCTGAGGTGCACGCGGTCGGCGCCGATGGCATCCAGGAACGCCATCAGGTGCGCGATGTAGTGGCTGACCTCCAGCGGATGGCCCGGCTTGTCGGTATAGCCGTGCCCGAGCATGTCGATGGACCAGGTGGAGAAGTGTTCGGCGTGCGCCTCGAGATTGCGGACGTAGGCCTCGGCATGCCCGCCCGACCCGTGCAGCAGCACCAGGACCGGCTTGCTCTCGTCGCCGGCGTGCAAATAGCGGGTGCGCACCCCGCCGGCGTCGAGATAGCCCTGTGAGAACGCGACGCTCTGGAGGTCACTCCAGACGCTTTCGTGCTCGGACACCGGTCACCTTCCTCGGCGATGAGAACTGAATTCTCGTTATTCGTAAGCACTCTGCTCATTTATCGCACACCTACGTGCACTATAGTCAGAGCATCACTCTCGGAAATCCGTCTGTCAAGGAGGGGGTGCGATGCCCAAGGCCAGTCCCGGCCCGGGAGCGAATGGTGCGCCCGGTTCACAAACCCTCGCGCGCGGACTCTCCGCGCTGCAGTTGGTCGCCGCTGCCCCGAATGGCCTGACCGCGCAACAGGTCGCCGACGACATCGGCGTCCACCGAACGATCGCGTATCGACTGCTCAGCACGCTTGCGCAGTACCGTTTCGTGGTCAAGGGCGAAGACGGCCGTTATCGCTCGGCGGCGGCGCTGGCGGTGCTCGGCGCGTCGTTCGACAACAACGTCCGGCAGCTGTGCGTGCCCACGTTGCGCGCGCTGGCAGATGAACTCGGCACCACGGTGTCATTGCTCATCGCCGAAGGTGATCAGCAGGTCGCCATCGCGGTGATCGTGCCGACCAACGTGTTCTATCAACTGTCCTTCCACGAGGGCAGCCGCTATCCGCTGGACCGCGGGGCGGCAGGGATCGCCCTGTTGGCGAGCATGCCCCCGCGGCCTGCCGAACGTCCGCTGGTTCCGCAGACACGCAAACAGGGCTGGGTCATCACGCACGGCGAGATCGAGCCGAACACCTTCGGTCTGGCGGTGCCGGTCCGGCGGAGTCCGCCGTCGCCGCCGACATGTATCAACCTCATCTCCCACCGGGAGGACGTGGTGATGGACGGCAGGGACTCGGTAATCAAGGCGGCCATCGAACTATCCGCGATCCTCGGGTGAGGGTCCGTCAGCCGAAAGGGTGAGCAACGGTGACCGATTGGGACAACGAAGTCGACGTCGTCGTTCTGGGCAGCGGTGGTGCAGGCCTGACAGCGGCCCTGGTTGCCGCGGCCGACGGCGCGTCGGTGGCGGTCTACGAGAAGGCGGCGACGGTGGGCGGAACCACCGCGGTGTCCGGCGGCATCGTGTGGATTCCCGCGCATCGTCGCTCCCCCGACGGTGAGCTGACGGAGGCCGATGCACTGCGCTACCTCGACGCACAGTCCCTCGGCGTGATGGATCGCGAACTGGTCGAGACGTTCGTGCACACCGGCCCGGCGATGCTCGACTTCGTCGAACAGCACAGCGAGCTGCAGTTCGAAATCGCCGAGGGCTTTCCCGACTACAAGCCCGAACTGCCGGGCGGCCGGCCGACCGGTGGCCGCTCGCTGAACGCCAAACCATTCGACCTGGCCCGGCTCGGCGAGTGGAAAGACAGGATCACGTCGTTTCCCGCCGACTTCAGCAACGTCGGCATCGACGCGGAGACGCGCGCCCGGATTCACGCGGCCGTCGACAGCGAGCCCGGTGACTACTGCGTGGCAGGCACCGCGCTGATCGCCGGGCTGTTGAAAGGCCTGCTCGATCTGGGCGTTACCCCGCACACGGAGGCCAGAGCGCTGGAGCTCTTCGCCGCCGAAGGCGCCATCACCGGTGTGCGAATCCGACTGAACGGCAGAGATGTTCGCGTTCGCGCCAGGGCCGGTGTGGTCCTGGGCACCGGCGGATTCGAATGGGACGAGGCGCTCGTCGAGGCCTTCCTGCGCGGACCCATGCACGGGCCGGTGTCCCCTCCGAACAACACCGGGGACGGTCTGCGGATGGCGATGGCGCACGGCGCCGACCTGGCGAACATGGGCGAGGCGTGGTGGGTGCCGATCATCCAGATTCCCGGCGACACGTTCGACGGCAAGCCACGCAGCCGAAGCGTGCGGCTCGAACGCACCCGACCAAGAAGCATCATCGTCAACCGCGCGGGCAAGCGATTCCTCAACGAGGCAGGCGAATACAACTCGATGGCGGGTCCGTTCCATCACCTCGATCCGCGGCACGGCTACCTCAACGACCCGGCCTGGATCGTTTTCGATTCCCAACACCTGAAGCGTTACGGTTTCCTCGGAGTCGACCCCGACGGTCCCGTCCCGCACTGGTTCTGCGAGTCGAGAGACATCGACGAACTCGGCGAGAAGACGGGCATCGACGCTGCGGGTTTGGCGCGCACGCTGAACGTGTGGAACGAGAACGTCGCCCACGAGCACGATCCCGACTTCGACCGCGGTTCGAGTGCCTACGACGGGTACTGGGGCGACAACAATGCGACGACGACCGCGGGCAAGACGCTCGGGCCGATCGATACCGCCCCGTATTACGCGGTCCCGGTGACGGTGGGCGCGATGGGAACGAAGGGTGGGCCCCGCACGGATCGAGACGGCCGGGTGCTGCATGTCAGCGGCGAGCCGATCCCCGGGCTGTACGCAGCGGGCAACGCGATGGCGGGCCCAACCGGCAAGGCTTACGGCGGCGCCGGCGGAACCATCGGACCCGCAATGGTTTTCGGCTTCCGTGCCGGTCATGCCGCGGCGACGGGCAAGCCGGTCTCCTAGGTCACGCGAACCGGCACGTTGCACCAGCCCAACACGTTCGTCATGTGCACCCGTCGCAGACCGGATCGGTCGATGTCGTAGCGCGGAATCAGGTCGAGCAGCGTGTCCAGCGCCATCCGGCCCTCCATCCTGGCCAAAGCGGCGCCGAGGCAGCTGTGGATGCCGTAGCCGAAGTTCAGGTTGTAGCCGACTTTGCGCTGCCGATCGATGTCGAAGCGGTCGGCGTCGGAGAAGAACCGTTCGTCGCGGCTGGCCGAGCCGTTGATGAGCAGCACTGGATCACCCTTCGGGATCGTGCCGCCGTGCAATGTCACATCCCTTGTCGGAGTGCGGATCTGATACTGCGACGGGCCTTCGTAACGCAGTAACTCCTCGAAGGCCGCCGGGATCTTGGAGCGGTCATCCTGCAGCTTCTGCCATTGCTCGGGGTTGTCGGCGAAGACGACGACGGCATTGCCGACGAGCTTTGTCACCGTCTCGGCGCCCGCGCCACCGAGCATGGTGCAGAAGCCGGTGATCTCGATGTCGTCGAGTCGCCGTGTCTCGCCGTCTTCGACGATCTCCGCCTCGATGAGCCGGCTGATCATGTCGTCCCGCGGCGTCTTTCGCCGTTCCTGGATTAATTCGTAGTAGTACGCACCGGATTTCATCACGGCGTCCATGCTGTCGGCCGACATGCCGATGCCCTCGTTACGCTCGAGTCCCTTGTCGAGCCAATGCCGCAGTTGCTGCCTGTCGTCGGCGGGCACGCCGAGCATCGAGGTGATCACCTCGACCGGGAACAGCGCCGCGAAGTCTTCGACTGCATCGAACGACGACGGATCGAGTCGGCTCGCATAGCGATCGATGGTCTCGCGCACGAGTGATTCCAGCGAAGCGACCGCACGCGGCGTGAAGACCCGGTTGACCAGCTTGCGCATCCGTTCGTGTTCGGGCGGGTCCAGGCTGATGATGATCTTCCCGATGGGCGACTCGCCCTTGGCCGCCGCCTTGACCATGTCCAGCGTGACACCCTTGGCCGATGAAAAGGTCTCGTGATCCCTGATGGCCGCCGAGACATCCTCATATCGGGTCAGCGCCCAGAAGTCGTACTTCTCGCTGTAGTACAGCGGCGCTTCATCACGCATGCGGCGGTACGTTTCGAACGGCGAGTCGAAGTAGTCGTCTGAGTACGGATCGAAGACAACGGGATCACCCGAAACAGTCACGCTCATTGCACAGCTCCGTTCAGTTGCCGCAAATTTGTATCAGGTCATGGCTCTACGGGGATGGCGAACAGCTGTTCTGCCGCGGCGTAGGGGTCGGATTGTCCGTCGGCCACCGACGCCGCCAACCGGTCCAGGCCGGCATGACCCCGCAGTCGGGTCTGCGCCAGCGACAGAATCTGTGCGCGCGCACGCGCCTTGCGGCGTTGCGGGCTATCGGCGCGGGCATGGGCCTCGATGGCTTCCACCAGCTCGGCGATGCCGTCGCCTTGTGCGGCGATCAGTTTCAGGATCGGCGCTTTGGTCTCGGCGCGAAGGTCGCGGACGGTCTGGTCGGCGCCTTCGCGGTCGGCCTTGTTCACCACGACGATGTCTGCGACCTCCAGCAGGCCGGCCTTGGCGGCCTGAACCGCGTCTCCCGCACCGGGATTGAGGACGACAATGGTCGGGTCGGCAATCGCGGCGATCTCGATTTCGGACTGGCCGACGCCGACCGTCTCGGCCACGATCAGGTCATAGGACAGGGCTGCAAGTAGCCGGGTGGCCGCAGGCACGGCAGCGGCGAGACCGCCGAGATGGCCTCGGGCGGCGACCGAACGGATCAGAACGTCGGGGTCGTTGATATGGGCTGCCATCCGGATCCGGTCGCCGAGCAGCGCTCCACCGCTGTACGGCGACGACGGATCGACGGCGAGCACCGCGACCCTCAACTCGCGAGCCCGGTACGCAGTGACCAGCGCGGCGACCGTGGTGGACTTGCCCGCGCCCGGCGGCCCTGTCAGGCCGATGACGCGGATAGGGTCTGTCACGCCGAGCGCGTCCAGTACATCGTCGCGTCGAGGGCTCTCGACCAGGGTCAACAACCGTCCGGTCGCCCTGGCGGATCCGCTGCGCGCCGCCGCGATGAGCTCGTCGATCGTCATCTTCGAATAGTGGACTACGGCGCGGAGTCGACGACGGGTTCTGGCATCGGGCGCTCCGTTTCGATCGATGTGAGAATGTTATTCTCTCTGATCGAGAGTGTCAGTTGCAAGAAGGGGAACCATATGCAAATCGCCGGTAGCTCCGCGATCGTTGTCGGTGGCGCAGGTGGCCTCGGCGAAGCGACCGTCCGCAGGCTGCACGCCGCAGGCGCCAAAGTCGTCGTCGCCGACCTTGCCGACGACAAGGGCAAGGCCTTGGAGAGCGAGCTCGGGGTGCGCTACGTGCCCACCGACGCCACCTCCGAACAGTCCGTCAATGCGGCGATCGCCGAGGCGGCGGCGCTGGCCCCGCTCCGGATTTCCGTTGACACCCACGGCGGGCCTGCCAGCGGCGGCCGGCTCATCGGCAAGGACGGCTCACCGCTTGACCTCGAGGGCTTTAAGAAGACGATCGAGTTCTATCTGACGGCGGTGTTCAACGTGATGCGGCTGGTGGCGGCGGCCATCGCGAAGTCCGAACCGTTGGAGGAGGGCGCTCGTGGTGCGATCGTCAACACCGCATCGATCGCAGGGTACGAAGGCCAGATCGGTCAGCTCCCCTACTCGGCGGCCAAGGGTGGAGTGCTGGGCATGACGCTGGTTGCCGCGCGCGACCTGTCGCCGCTGGGCATCCGCGTCAACACCATCGCCCCCGGGACAATCAACACGCCCGCCTACGGCAAGGCCGCAGACCAACTCGAGCAGTACTGGGGTCCGCAGGTGCCGTTCCCGAAGCGGATGGGACGTTCGACCGAGTACGCCCAGCTTGCCCAGAGCATCATCGAGAACGACTACCTCAACGGCGAGATCATTCGCCTCGACGGGGCGCTGCGTTTTCCGCCGAAGTGACGCTTCACGGGAAGGCGGCCTTCGTGGCCGGCGCCAGTCGCGGCATCGGGGCGACGGTCGCAGCGGCCCTCGCTCGCGAGGGTGCGGCGGTCGCGGTCGCGGCGCGCTCCGAGCAGGAGGGCAGGATTCCCGGCACCATTTACTCTGTGGCCGAACGTATTTCGTCATCGGGTGGCCGAGCGCTGGCCGTGCCGTGCGATGTCACTGACGAAGACTCCGTGCAGGCTGCGGTGGCCGCCACCGTGGCCGAGTTCGGAGGCATCGACATCCTTGTCGCCAACGCGGGCGTGTTGTGGCTGGGTCCGATCGAGTCCACGCCGCTCAAACGGTGGCAGCTGTGCCTCGACGTGAACCTCACGGGCGTCTTCCTGGTGACCAAGGCCGTGATTCCGTATGTACGGGCGCGCGGCGGCGGCTCGTTGATCGCCGTCACCACGAACGGCGTAGGCATGGCAGGGGCGAACGCATACTGGGTGTCCAAGGCCGCTGTCGAGCGGCTGTACCTGGGCCTTGCCGCCGACTTGCAGCCCGACAACATCGCCGTCAACTGCCTGAGCCCGTCGCGGGTGGTACTCACCGAGGGCTGGCAGGCAGGCGGTGCGGGCATGGAGATTCCGCCCGAGATGGTGGAACCGCCGGAGGCGATGGCCGACGCCGCAATCCGCCTGGCCCGTCAGGATGGCAGCGGCGTCACCGGCACCGTCCAGCGCTCGGAGGAGATGTCCTTCTGACCGCGAGAGTGCATCCAGGGCTGTTGATTCCGTGATTTCACGACCCTAAGTGCTATTTCGGCGCAGTGTGGGCGGCATGCCACGACCACCTTCGAGTGCAGATCGCTGATTCATCCTTCCGGTGTCGCAGTGACGCTGATGACCCACAGCGCGACCGCGGGCGTCGGAGCTTTCGATGAACGACGAGTCGGCCTGGACTATCTGGCGTTTCAGGTAACCGATGTCGAAGAGCTCAAGCGCTGGGTCAGCCATTTGGATGCCAACGGGGTTTGCATTCGGGCATCATCGACGTCGGCTACGGATCCACCGTCGTATTCCGCGACCCCGACAATGTGCAGCTCGAGTTCTTCGTACACCCGAATCCGGCCGATATGACGTTGACCGACGCGGATTCCCAAAACATCTTCGAGACGTCCGGAAACGTCACCTGCATGTCGTAGGACTTACGTGTTCTTGGCGATCAGGCCGTCGACGATCTTGTTGAAGTCGGCGGTGCCGAAGGAGACGTACTCGGCGAGGTTGGCATAGTCCAGCGACGCCATCACTGCCTTCTCCAGCTGAATGTTCATCAACCGCTTGGTGGCCTCGACGGCCTGCTGCGGCAGCTCGAGCAGCTTCTTCGCGCAGGCGATCGCCTCGGCCAGCGGGTCCTCGACGACGTGGTTGGCCAACCCCAGCTCGGCAGCACGTTGGGCCTTGATCCGCACGCCGGTCAGCGCGAATTCCTTGGCCTGCAACAGGCTGATCTGCGAACCCCACACCAGCGGGCCGCCGTCAGCGGCAACGAGTCCGATCTGCACGTGCGGGTCGGCGAAAAACGCCGTCTCGGCGATGTAGACGATGTCGGACAGCGCGGCAAGGCTGCAGCCCAACCCGACGGCCGGACCATTCACCGCCGCGACGACCGGGATGCGGCAGCGCAGCATGCCGATGACGAGGTCGCGGCCGTGCTTGATCGTCTTCTGCCGCAACGCCTCGTCATTGCGAAGCTCGTCGAGGTAGTTGAAGTCGCCACCGGCCGAGAACGCCCGGCCGGCACCGGTGATGACGGCCGCCCGTGCGCCGGTGTCCTCGTTGAGCGCCTCCCAGATCTTGGCCAGCCCCACGTGCAGGTTATCGTTGACCGCGTTCAGGTCGTCGGGACGATTGAGCGTGATGATGCGCAGAGCACCGTCCGCCCTGACGTCGATTTCGTCTGGCATGTCGTACATTTCAGTTCCCTTCGCTCTTCGCGCAGGCACTCATCAGCTCCCCAATCCAAGGATGCGTTGCGCGATGATGTTCTTCTGAATCTGGCTGGTGCCGCCCATCACGCTCTGGGCGCGGCTATACATGTAGGCGCCGAACATCTCGTCGTCGCCCGATCCGACCGTCGCCAGCGCCGCGTGACCGACCGACTGCTCGACCCACGTCATCAACAGCTTGTCGAGCGACCCCTGCGGACCGTGGGTCAGCCCGTCGAGTTGCTCGGACAGCCGGCGCCGCACGTGCAACCGCAGCATCTCGGTCTGTACCCACGCCCAGGACAGCTCCTCAGGCACCGCTCCGTCCACGCGGCCCGCCAATTGGCGCACCGTCTTTCCGTAGCGCGCGGAGAAGCCGAGCGTCGAGGGCTCGCGCTCGTGGCTGACGACCGTCATCGCCAGCTTCCATCCGTCACCCGGCGCGCCGACCATGTTGCCCGCAGGCACCCTGGCTCCGTCGAACTCGACCTGGCCGAACTCCTTGGTGACACCGCTGATCATCTTCAACGGACGCTGCACGATCCCGGGCTGATGCATCGGGACGATGAACGCCGAGATGCCCTTGTGCTTCGGCACGTCCTTGTCGGTACGGGCCAGCACCAGACACCAGTCGGCGACATCGGAGTAACTGGTCCAGATCTTGTGGCCTGCGATCACGTACTCGTCTCCGTCGGGGACCGCCGTCGTCGTCAACGACGCCAGGTCCGAACCCGCACCCGGCTCACTGAAACCCTGGCACCACCGCTCGGTCCCGTTGATCATTCCGGGCAGGAACCGCTGCCGCAGATCCTCGTTGCCGTGGTGGCTCAGGCCGACGACGAGATAGCCCAGGCTTGGCCGCGCCGGTGCTCCTGCCTTCGCGATCTCCTCGTCGACGATGACGTCGTACACCGGCGGCAGGTCTTGACCCCCATAGGCTTTGGGCCACGACGTTCCGAAGAAACCGGCCTCATACAGCGCGACGTGCCATTCGCCGGCCTTGGCCCAGTACTCGTCTCCCGAGGTCGGAAATCTGCCCTTCTGCTCGGTCAGCCAGCCGCGCAACCGATCGCGGAATGCGGCCTCTGCCGGCGAATCACGAAAGTCCAATGGTCACCTCCTCCAGCTTCACCGGCCACGCTTCGGTGGCGGCGAGCACCCGGCGCAGAAACACATGCGCTAGGCATTCCCAGGTGTTGCCGATGCCGCCGTGCACCTGGATGGACGTCTCACATATCGTCAACGCCGAACGTGCGCAATAGATCTTGGCCACCCGGCCCGCCTCCACCGCCTCGATGACGGGCAGTTCGTCGACCGCCCACGCGGCGTGCCGCAGAACGCTGACACACCCCTCGATCAGCGCGAGACTCTCGGCCAGCAGGTGACCGACCGCCTGATAGGACCCGATCGTCGCGCCGTACTGTTCGCGCACCTTGGCGTACTCAGCGGCCAGCGTCAGGGCGCCGCGGGCAGCGCCGACGATATCCCCCGTCGTCGCGGTGAGCGCAAGCGCGTGCCAACGACCGGCATCCTCCTCCGACAACCGACCGAGCTCGGGCGGTGACTCGGCTACTCCGGCAAGGCTTCCCGTGAAGTCGACGGACGACATCTCGGGAGCCTGCGAGAGCGGCGCTCCAATGCGGCGCGCCAGGTCGTCGGCCAGTACCGGGCCAAGAAACGGCACGTCGACCAGTCCCCTGCCGAACTCCTCGGCGACGATGGCCACCTCGACGCCGGAGGCGCCGTCGCTGCGCAGGGTGCGGAACCCCGTCCCGTCGACGGCCTTCTCCAGCCGTGAGACGCGGGTGGCGTCGTCCAGGTCGGCGACCGACCCGGGCCCGAGATCGTCGGCCAACTCGGCGGCGGCCTCACGCAGCTGCCGTTGCTCAGCGGTCAGACGGACATCCATGCCGCTCCTTCAGAACTCGGCGCAATACCTTTCCCGAAGGCAATCGCGGAATCTCGGGAACCATCACCACACGGCTCAGTTGTTTGTACGATGCCAGCCGCTCGGAGACCAGGGCAACGAGTTCGTCGGGATCGACGAAACCATGCGTCGCGACCGCAGCGACGACCGCTTCGCCGTTGACCTCGTCGTCGACCCCGAACACCGCGCAGTCGTCGACCCCGGCATGGCCGTGCAGTACCGCCTCGATCTCAGCGGGCGCCACCTGGAATCCGCGGACCTTGATCATCTCTTTGGCCCGGTCGGTGATGCGCAACCAACCGTCGGCGTCGAGGTAGCCGACATCTCCCGTGCGATACCAGCCATCCGAAAATGCCTGCGCCGTCGTATCATCGGGCAGGTAACCGGCCATCAACGAATCCGAGCGGGCCGCGATCTCGCCCACCTCGCCTGGTCCTACGGGCTTGCCGTCCACCAGCGAGACGATTCGAACGTCGACACCGGGCACCGGGCGCCCGACCGTGTCCAGCTTCGGGCCTTCCAGCGAGTTGCAGGCGATGACCGGCAACTCACTGGTGCCGTAGGCAGTCACCCAGTTCACCCCGGCCCTGTCCGTGACGGCCTCGGCGACGCTCTGGGTCACCGGCGTCGCGCACCACATCACGTAGCGCAGCGAGGACAGGTCGTAGGAGTCCAGCTTCGGATGAGCGGCCAACGCCAGCGCGATTGGCGCTACCGCCATCTCGACCGTGATCCGGTCGGTTTCGATGTGGTGCAGCATCTGGTCGATGTCAAAGCGGGGGTGCAGCCGAATCCAAGCACCCGTGTCCAGTGCCATCACGATGTTGAGCAGTCCGAGGATGTGCGACGGCGGTGTGACAATCTGCATGCGGTCGGCCGACGTCAGGCCCAGAGCGTCGCGCCAGTGCCGCACGGCCACCGCGAACGCGCCATGGGTGTGCCGGACCGCCTTGGGCATACCGGTGGTGCCGGAACTGAACACGAGCAGCGCATCCGCATCCGCCGGCGGCGATTCGAACACGCGTCGTCCAGGTGTCACGGGATCGTCCAGCGACAGCATCGGCATCAACCCTGCGAGCACTGGATGGTCCCCGACAGCGTGCGACGGCTTTGTCACTGCGAGCGCGTGCCCGACCTCCGTCTCCCGCCAGGCCGGACTCAGCAGCACCGCCGCGGCGCCAAGCCGCCAGATGGCCCGCAGGGCGACGACGAACTCGGGCCGGTTCGACGACATCAGCGCAACCCGATCACCTGCTCGCACGCCCCTGTGCTCCAGGGTGGTGGCCATTCCGTTGGCCAGCGCGTCGAGCTCTGCCAGGGTGAACTGCCGTTGGTTGAAGGCGAGGGCCGCCGGAGCGTTCACGTCACCTCACCCCTTCCCCGACGGCTGCGGAGCGTTGCATAACATATGGAGAACATATTATCCTTGAGCGAGAATACTATTCTCGCAGGAGCAGAATCTCAATGGCGCAAGGAGACGCTGGATGACTGTCGAGGGGACCATAACGATCCTGCTCGATCGGCAAAAGGCGTCGGTGAAACGCGTCGAGAACGAGACCCTGCTGGACAGTGCAAGGCGCGCGGGGCTGTCGCCGCCGTTCAGTTGCGAGGCGGGTAACTGCGGCACGTGCATGGCCAAGATCATCGAGGGCAAGGCGAGCATGCGCATCAACGACGCGCTCGATGACGATGAGGTGGCCGAGGGGTACATCCTCACCTGTCAGGGTGTGCCGGACACGGAGTCGGTAACCGTCGAGTACGACTGACTCATGTCGTTGCGTTCCTCACGTCCGCGTGCTCGTCCAGACGCGGCGCCGGTCGGTACTCGGGCTCATACCCCGACACATGTATCGGGCTGCCGACCAACCGAAACTCGCCTGCCGTCACGACGACCTCAGGCGTCGCCTCCAGCGCGTCGGGCAGCGAACGCACCGCGGCCGCCGGGATGCCGAGCGGACGTAGCCGGGCCTCCCAGTTCTTGGCGCTGTCGGTAGACAGCGCCGCGGTGGCGACGGCGAGCACCTCGTCGCGCTGCGCCGCGCGTTCCGCCATCGTCGGAAATCCGGATATGCCTGCCTCTGCGGAGAACAACCGCCAGAAGGCATCGTGGGTGATGAAAAGCGCGAGATAGCCGTCGGCCGTCGGGAACAGCTGCGCGGGAACGTAGTACGAGTGCGCGCCATTCGGATGTCGCTGCGGCTCGATCCCGTCGTTCAGATACGCGGAGGCGCGGTAGTTCAGCTGCGACATCACCACATCGCGCAGCGACACCTCGACCTGCCCGCCGCGGCCCGACACGATCTGGGCCAACAGGCCGAGCGCGGCGGTCAACCCGGTCGAGTTGTCGGCGGCCGAGTAGCCGGGCAGTGTGGGTGGGCCGTCGGGATCGCCGGTCATCGCCGCCACCCCGGTCCCCGCCTGGATGACGTAGTCGAATGCGGGATCGTCGCCGCCGTCCATTCCGAAACCGGTCAAGGCGACGCAGACGATCTTCTCGTTGTACCGACGCAGCGACTCATAGGTGAGCCCGAGCCTGCGGATCGCTGACGGCTTCATATTGACCAGAAGCGCATGCGAATTCGCGACGAGTTGGCCCAGCTGCCTGCGGCCCGCCTCCGATCGCAGATCGACACAGACGCTCTGCTTGTTGCGGTTCAGGCTGGCGAAATAGCTGTCGCTGACCTGACGGGAGATCTCACCGTCGGGCGGCTCGATCTTGATGACTTCGGCGCCGAGGTCGGCGAGCAGCATCGTGGCGTACGGGCCTGCGAGCATGACGCCGACTTCGAGGATTCGGATGCCCGCCAGCGGGCCCGGGCCGCTCACCGGACCGCCTTGGCGAGCTCGGCGATCACCTCGCGCGTCCGGTACTTCGACGCGATCAGCTCGTCGCGGTTGTCACCGATCGGCAGCAGCCGCACCGACAAATCGGTGACACCCGCGTCGGCGAACTGCTTGAAGCGGGCCAAGATCGCGTCCTCATCGCCTGCGGCGCAGAGGTCTCCGACGTCGCGCGCTTCGCCACGGTCCAGCAGCCGCTGATAGTTGGGGGACGTTTCCGCCTCGGCGAGAATACGATTCGCGCGTTCCCTGGCCGCATCGATCTCCGAGTTGGCGCACAGACACACCGGAATGCCCGCGACGATGCGAGGCGCGGGACGGCCCGCTTCAGCGGCCGCTTTGGTGATCTTCGGCGCGATGTGTTCACCGATGGCCTTTTCGTCGGCCATCCACAGCACGGTGCCGTCGGCGTGCTCGCCTGCGATCTGCAACATCACCGGCCCGAGCGCGGCAACCAGCACGGGCATCGGCGGGTCGGCGGCCAGCACCGTCGGATTGTGCACGGTGAACGAGTCGTTCTCGACGTCTACCGGACCCGGTCCGCTGATCGCGGCGTTGAGCACCTGCAGATAGTCGCGGGTGTAGGCGGCCGGCTTCTCGTAGGGGATGCCCAACATGTCCCGCACGATCCAGTGGTGCGACGGGCCGACACCCAGCGCCAACCGCCCGGAAGCCACCGCATGCGCTGAAAGTGCTTGCCGGGCAAGGGCGATCGGATGCTGAGCCTGAAGCGGCACGACCGCGGTGCCGAGCTCGATGCGCGAGGTGTGCGCGGCCATCAACGCCACCATCGTCAGCGCGTCGAAGTCGTCGGGTACCTGCGGCATCCAGGCGGTGTCCAGGCCTGCCGCCTCGGCCCATTCGATATCGGCCACCAACTTGGATACCTTGCGCGCCATGTCGCCGCGTTCGGCTCCGACCATCACGCCTAACCTCATGCGAGCTCTCCTGCCTTCTCGGTGAGCGCGCGCACATCGCGGACGAGGGTGTCCAGCGGTGTGCCAGTAGGGAACACGGCCGCCGCACCGGCAGACATCAGCTTGGGCACATCGGCCTCAGGGATGGTGCCGCCGACCACCACGGCGATATCGCCCGCGTCGGCGGCGCGCAGCGCCTCGACGGTGCGCGTGGTCAGCGCGACGTGCGCACCCGACAGGATGCTCAAACCGACCAGCGCGACGTCCTCCTGCAGCGCGATCGACACGATGTCCTCGATGCGCTGACGGATCCCGGTGTAGATGACCTCGAAGCCGGCGTCGCGCAGTGTGCGGGCGACGATCTTGGCGCCGCGGTCATGGCCGTCCAGACCGGGTTTTGCGACGAGTACTCGGGTCGCCACTAGAACACCACCGGCTGCTGGAACTCGCCCCAGACCGTTTTCAGCGCGTTCACCATCTCCCCCACAGTGCAGTAATTGTTGGCGCAGTCGATGAGGTGATGCATCAAGTTGTCGTCACCTTCGGCCGCTCGCGACAACGCGGCCAGACTGGCGGCCACCGCTGCGGAGTCACGGTCCGACTTCACCTTCGACAGCCGCTTTAGTTGGGTGTCGCGGCCCTCGGCATCGAGTTCGTACATCGACACGTCCGGCGCGGACTCGTCGGAGACGAACCTGTTCACGCCGACGACCGGTCGGATCCCGGATTCGACCTCCTTGTGGATCTTGAACGCCTCGTCGGCGATCAAGCCCTGCAGATAGCCGTCCTCGATCGCGCGCACCATCCCGCCGTGCGCCTCCAGATCACCCATGATCGCAATGATCTTCTCCTCGGTCGCGTCGGTCAGCGCCTCGACGAAATATGAGCCGCCGAGCGGGTCGGCGACGGCTGCCACGCCGGTTTCGTACGCGAGGATCTGCTGGGTGCGCAGTGCAAGGGTGGCGGACTCCTCGGTCGGCAGTGCGAACGGCTCGTCCCAGGCTGCGGTGAACATCGACTGGACCCCGCCGAGCACCGACGCCATCGCCTCGTAAGCAACGCGCACGATGTTGTTCTGCGCCTGGGGCCCGTAGAGCGACGCGCCCCCGGATACGCAGCCGAACCGAAACATCGACGCCTTGTCGCTGGTGGCGCCGTAGCGTTCGCGCACGATCGTGGCCCAGCGTCGCCTGCCCGCGCGGTACTTGGCGATCTCTTCGAAGAAGTCGCCATGTGTGTAGAAGAAGAAGGAGATCTGCGGCGCGAACTTGTCGATCGTCATCCGGCCGCGCTCGACGACCGTGTCGCAGTAGGTGACCCCGTCGGCGAGCGTGAACGCCATCTCCTGAACGGCGTTCGCCCCTGCGTCGCGGAAGTGGGCGCCGGCCACCGAGATCGCGTTGAACCTCGGCACTTCTGCCGCGCAGAATTCGATGGTGTCGGCGATCAGTCGAAGCGACGGCTCCGGCGGCCAGATCCAGGTGCCGCGCGAGGCGTACTCCTTGAGGATGTCGTTCTGGATGGTGCC
>NZ_JAVHWK010000097.1:0-49866 GCF_032159775.1 Mycobacterium sp. | reverse complement strand
ACGATCCGCGCATCGATCGCATTGCGCTGCCCGGCCAACTCCGCCAACTCCTCGAACAACACCTCAAGACGCTCATTGGGGCGCACCTCAGCGGCCAAAGAGGTTGCGGTCGAAGCCATGACGCCATGGTTTCAGAGGGGTCCGACAAATCTTGGCCGCCAAGAGTCGGTCCTCACACCACCTTGATCGAGAAGCGGCTCGTCGCGGAACTCCCAGCGGACGCGCAGCTGTAGTCTCCGCGAGTCAGCGCATCCGTTGGTGCCGCCATCGGCTCGATGGCGATGAGGTCCTGGCCCGGCGGGGCGAACAACTGTGCTGCGGGATAACCCTTTTCGAACGTCACTTCGATGCGGCGGTCGCCGCCGGCCAGTGCGAACGTGGCGCCGTCGCCCACCTCGTCGAAGCCGTCGTCGTAGGTGACGTCGCCCAGCGGTCCGCTGGTGGTGTTCCAGTTCTCGGTCTGGCCGGTCGGGATACCTCCGCCGTCGACGGGGAGACGCCGCATGTCCGGCGTCGTGAGCGTCCATTCGTCGCGCGGCACATCCGGAATGACGAAGTAGGGGTGGTACCCGAAGCACAGCGGTACCGACGCACCGGTTGTGGGGGTCACTGTCGTCTCGACGGTGAGGGTTCGATCCGCCAACGTGATCTTCTGGGTCAGGATGTGCGGAAACGGGAACGACGCCAGCCGACGCGGGTCGGCGCCGTAGTCCAGGTCGGCGGTCAATCTGTTCTCTGACCTGGCGGTGACCACCCAGTTGGGGCAGGCCGCGAGGACACCGTGGATGGGCAGGCCGTTCGGGTCAGCACGTACGCCGTTGGATGCGGTCAGCGAGACGACTGTGCCATTGACCTGATAGCTGTTGCCACTCAACCGATTCGCCCACGGATACAGCAGCGGTATGCCCATGGTCTTGCCGTCGGCCACATAGGCATCGAGCCCGCGCCGTTGGCCGAGCAGTTCGACGCCGTCGTCGGCGAGCGAGGTGCCGATCATCCCTGCGGTTGGAACGTACGTCGCGGTCAGCGACGACGACGGGTCGCGCAGAGTTACCGACTCGAACTCACCCATGGCCGCGATCCTGCCATGGGTGACGTCAGCCGGCCAACGGATCGTGCTGGATACGTTCTGCCGGAGCGCCTTTGGCGATCAGCGCTTCCTTCGTCGCGGTCACCATGTCGGGGCCGCCACAGATCAGGATCTGTCTGTCGCCCCAGTTTCCGTACTTCGTCACCACCTCGGGCAGCCTGCCGGTCTGGTGCACATGAAGTCCGCGGGGCGGTTGCACGTCGGGGTAGTCGGCGGCCCACGGCGGGTTCTTGCGGAACTCCGAAACCGGCGACACCGACAGCCACGGGTTCTGCGACGCGATCTGCCACAGCGTGGGTAGGTCGTACAGCTCGCACGGGTAGCGCCCGCCGAAGAACAGATGCACCCTCGGGTTCACCCCCCACCGGGTGAGGTCCATGATGAGCGCCCGCAGCGGCGCCAGCCCGGTGCTGCCCGCGACCATCAACACGTCCCCGCCATCCCGGTCGATCTTCATGCCGCCGTGCGGATTCGACAACCGCCAGCGGTCACCGGGTCGAGTCTCGCCGACGACGGTGGGGCTGACCATTCCGCCCGCGACCGAGCGAACGTGAAATTCGATGGCGCCGCCGGGGTCGGGCGGCATGGCCGGGCTGAGGTAGCGCCAGCGCCGCGGCCACTGCGGCACCTGCACGGTGACGTACTGGCCCGCGAAGTAGGCCAGCGGTTGGTCCAGCGCAAGCCGCACCACCGAAATGTCTCGGGAGACCCGGTTCAGCTCTACGACGGTTCCGTCGCAGAACGGCGGCCCCTGCTCTGCATCCGCGGCGCCGCGCATGACGCCGATGAACAACTCGAGGGCGGCACGTGCGGTGTCGTCGAGCTTGTCGTCCCAGTTGTCGCTCAGCTTGCCGCGCAGCGTCGTGTAGAGCGCCTCGTGCATGCTGAAGTAGTGGCTCTGCACCACTCCGTATTTGCGATGATCGCGGCCCAGCTGCGCCAGAAACGCGACGGGCTCCTCGGCCCGCTGGTCGATGAGCTCACCGAACAGCCACGTCAAGGCCTGACTGAACACCGTGAATTGGCCGCCCAGATCGGGCGGGAAAAGGTCACGCACCGCCAAGTCGATGGCGAACCACTTGGTATAGAACCCGCGGATCAGGTCTTCGCCGCCGAGGCGTGGGTCGACCGCGTCGCGCAGCATCCGCAGCCCGTCGCGGTCGTCGAGTCCCACGTCGTTTGAGTGTAGGTATCAGCCGGGAAACCGCCCACCCTTGCCGGTACGGATCGCGGCAATCACGACCAACGCGGCTCCGACGGTGGCCCATCCGGCCAGCACGACGATCGCCATCGTTGCCCCCGAGCCACCGAAGAACGCCGTCGAGCGCAACAGTGTGGCATTGGCGCCCTGCGGCAACCACTGACCAAGGGCGCCCCATCCGCTTGGCAGTAATTCGGGTGCACTGGTCAGCCCCGACAACGGGTTGCCCAGCAACAGCGCGAGCAGCGCCCCGACAGCCAGCCCGGCGCGGCCGAACAGCGAGCCGAGGCCCAGCATCGACAGCCCTGAAGCAAGCGCGCCGAGAGCCAGGCCGCCGGCAACCCCCCAGAAATTCGCGTCGATCGAGCCGAGCACGAACCGCAGCAGCGCGGCGATGGTCGCGCCGGCAAGCCCCGCGAACACCACGGCGGCCGCGAACCGGGTCCACACCTCACGGCGAAGCACGAGCACGAGCGCGACCGCTGGCAGCAGACCCGCCAACGTGATCGGCAGCGCGGACGCCGCAAGCCCGGCTCCACGCGGGTCCTCGGCGGTCGGCGGAGCCATGTCCTCGGTTCGAAGCGCCACGCCGGCGTGCTGGGCGATGCCCGTGCCGACCTGGCTCAGCAGCTGCGCGACGGTCGGGCTCGCGCCGGTCGCGATCAGCAGGGTCCGGCTATCCGGACCGAACGAGACGCCGCCGTACACATCTCGATTGCGGATGGCGTCGCGCAGCGCCGCCTCGCCCGGGTAATAGGTGATCTCGAACGCGCCAGGCGCGTTCTTCTCGAGGATGTCGGCAACTTGACCGCTGGCCGCCTGCGGGCCCGCCGCGCCGATCGGGACGTCGTGCGGCTTCGACCGCGCGGCGGGCAGGGCGAAGGCGATCGCCACGATCGCGATCACCACAGCCAGCACCCCGACGACACCGCTCGCGCGCAGCGCGGCAGGGGGTTGATGGGCCGGGGCGGCGTGATGGGAGGGACTCGAGAGCGACTGCATTGTCATTGCTCACTCGCTTTTCATCCGACGTTGAATTTCCTGTCAGCGGTGAGCGTAACGCCGCGACCGTCAAATTTCAACATTGATTGAAATGATATCGTCGGAGTGTGTCTCCACCAGCGAAGACGACGAGCCGCCGCGGAAGGCGGCAAGGCGAGCCGGTGTCGCGGGACGCGGTGCTGCGCGCGGCCAAGCAGCGGTTCGCGGTGGAGGGTTACGAGAAGACGACGCTGCGCGCGATCGCCAGCGATGCGCGTGTCGACCCGTCGATGGTGCTCTATCTGTTCGGGTCGAAGGCCGAACTCTTCCGGGAATCGCTTCGTTTGATCCTCGACGCCGACGCGCTCGTCGCAGCACTCACCGAGGGTGACGATGACATCGGCACCCGAATGGTGCGCACATACCTGGGGATCTGGGAGCACCGGGACACCGGCGCCAGCATGGTCGCGATGCTGCAGTCGGCAACCTCGAACCCCGACGCGCACGAGGCGTTCCGGGCTTTCATGCAGAGCTACGTGCTGACCGCGGTGTCAGACGCGCTCGGCGGCGGCGAGCAGGCCCGGCTGCGGGCCATGCTGGCCGCGACCAACCTGGTCGGAACGGCGATCCTGCGCTATGTCATGCGCGTGCCGCCACTGGCCACGCTGCCGGCCGACGACGTCGTCAACCTCATCGGTCCGTCGGTGACCCGCTACCTCACGGCGTCGGCCGAGGAGCTGGGTCTGCCTGCGCTATAAGCCGTGAATTCCCTTGTACAACACAAGAAGACCGATGACGACCAGAATCGCGGCGACGAGTGTGGCGTGCTGGCGTTCCATCCAATCCTTGAGCCGGGTGAGAGGTTCGTGCAGGCGGTCGCCGGACACCGCGTAGGCCAGAATTGGGATCGCTACCGTCGAGGCGGCCACGGTGACGTACCAGATCTCGGCAATCCACACGCGATGACTGTCGAGGCCGGCGGTACCGATCGCCAAACCCGCTGCCGCACAGATGAACAACACCTTTGGGTTGGCCACCGTCAGGATCGCGGCCATGCCTGCCGCCTTGGGCGGGGTCAGCTTGCTCATGCTCTGCATCCATCGCGGGGTGTGCGACGAGCGGTTGCGTGTCAGCCACCGGTAGACACCGAAAACGACCAACGCCGCGCCGATGACGACGCGTAGCCAGGAAGCCCATCCCGGCGGTTTGTCACGCACGCCGCCCATGAGGTTGGACACCTCGACGAAGATCGCCGTCAGCGCCGCAAGGCCGACGAGCCAGCCGGCCAGATACGCCAGACCCGTGGGCCGGGGTCGCGCCGTGTGCAACACCAGCACGGCCGGGATGATCGACAGCGGCGACAGCGCGACCACCAGCGCGAGCGGAATGAGTTCGGTCAGAACCGATCCCCAATCGCCCGCCATCACCTGCCCTTTCGCCGCATCGTCACAGCAGAACGTAGCAAGCCAGGAGGCTGCTCCTCTACCATTTGCCGCCGTCCTAGTTCGACAGGATGGACGACTCGATCGCCGATTTGCCGTCCTACATGCTGCCTGGCTGACATACTCGCCTGCCATGACGCGATCCGCTTTGGTCAAGTGCGCGGCGGTTTTCGCGCTGACTGTTGCCATCTTGACCGTGCCGCAGGCCACCGCGCGAGCCGACAGCTGCTCGGACATCGCGTCCACCGCTGCGGTCGCGATCGACAGCGGTCCGTGCGCCGACGTGCTCGCACAGGAGCTGCGCTGGCTGACGGCCATCACCGACGGCGACCGCACAACGGTGGAATCGATTCTGGCGCCGGGCTTCAAGCACATCAACTCCGACGGCCTGCTGCTCGATCGCGCTCAGGAGGTCGCTGGCATGGAGAAGGTGTCGTTCACGATGAATCCGTCCGATCAGCTCGTCGACATCGCGGGAGACACGGCGGTGATTCACGGAGTGAACACCCTCGTTGACGGCGGCGAAGTGCTGGCGCGCGAGCGGTTCACCGACGTCTTCGTGCTGCAGAACCGAACATGGATGGCGCTTTCCGCCCAAGAGACCACGCTCGAATAATCGGCTCCTGCGGATTTGCCACCAGCGTGAGCCACGCTGGGTAGTGTTTTTGCTGGTCAGTACGCAACTCCGGAATTGGAGCTCAAATGCGGCGCCTTTGCAGCAACTCGATCTTCCTTGTCGCGCTTGTCACGGTCATCTCGATGACCGCGATGATGACGGGCTGCGCCAAGGAGAAGTCGGCGCCCGCGCCACAGGCCGGTGTCAACGCAGGGCCGGAAGGCAAGCCTGCGCCGTTCCGGGAACCGGTCAGGCTGTCTAGCAAGGACGGTGTGCTCGAAGTTCGACTCTCGGCCCGTCAAGGCACCGTCAACCTGGACACGGTGAAAGAGCCCGTCACCAACTTCCTGGTCTTCGGCTACGAGCTGATCAAGGGCACCAGCTCGGACGGATCGACCAAGAACGACAACGTATATCCCGCGCCGACGCTGCGCGTCGACCCCGGCGAACGCCTGATCGTCCACTACGACAACGACCTTCAAGGTCTCACGATCGACGACTTCAACGCGCAGACATACATCGCCGCAGGCAAAGATATTCCGATCTATCCGACGGTGCTGCGGGACGCGCCGCTGAACCTGCACACCCACGGACTGCACGTCAGCCCGTCGGGCAACGCCGACAACGTGCTGCTGTCGATTCCGGCGGGCATGGGCAACACGTACGACTATGCCGTGCCGTCGAACATGCCCAACGGCCTTTACTGGTATCACAGCCACCGCCACACCGTCACCGCCCAACAGACCTACATGGGATTGGCGGGCATGTTGGAGATCGGCCGCCCCGACGGCAACCTGCCACTGGTCACGAAGAACAACATCCCGATTCGCAACATGGCCCTGCAGTACAACTTCGTCTTCGACCGGAAAAATGGCGGGCACCAACTGAACAACCCGTACTGGGAGCAGTGGGTCAGCACGCTGAAGCCACCCGAGGGCAACCAGCTCGCCGACGGGACGTACCGACCGAGCCTGGCGCCGGTGAACTTCGCGAAGAGTTCGAAGGGTGCCGAGTTCTTCACCAACTGGTTTGCCGGGCCTCTGTCGATCCATAACCACCGCGGGCAGAACCAGTTCATTCCGCAGAACCTGCAGACGTTCACCAGCCCGACGAAGACCATCCCGGCCAACCCCGAGCTGCCGGAGAACCAACGCGACGTGCAGTTCACCATCAACGGACAGTTCCAGCCGGAGATGAAAGTCAAGCCGGGCCAGACCGAGATCTGGGTGTTCGCCAACATGAGCGACATCGCCTTCGTGCCATTGCGATTCACCGAGACGGCGACGGGCAACCATCCGAAATTCGCCGTCGTCGGCCAGGACGGCAACCCCTACACCCAGGTGCAGCGCCCCGTCGACGGCGACGGAACGTACCTCGAGATTCCGCCGGGGTCGCGCTACGCCGTCGCGGTGACCATGCCGAAGACCGGTGACCTCGTCGTGGACATGCCGCCAGGCCCCGGCGTCAAGGGCATCGACGAACCCGGCGTGCTCTACACGAACAACGGCACCGATAACTCTCCCGCCGTGTTGGGCAAGGTGACGATCGACCCCAAGTACATCGCAGCCAGAGACGGGTTCTTCACGTTCCCGACGCAGACGCTGTTGAAGGTCACGCCCGATAGCGGTGAGGGGCAGACGACCGCGTTCGAGCCGGGCCAGAACCTGGATGCCTACACGTCGTTCGTCGACACGTCGGTGATGGAGCCGGACGTCAAACGCGGGTTCGAGATCGGCGGTGGCTTCGACGACAGATACGCCAAGAACGACCCCAAGGCCTTCACCTACCAGTTCCAGGACAACATCTTCCCGAACGTGCCCCTGATCCAACCCCGACTGAACTCCGTCGAGGAATGGGGCTTCACCAACTTCAACAACGACAGCCATCCGATCCACATCCACGTCAACGACTTTCAGGTCCAACAGGTGGTCAGTCCACTCATCGGCACCACCACCGGAGTCCAGCCGTTCGGTATCGACAACGCGAACGTCCCACCGCCGGAGATCGACGAGAACGACACCGCGACCAAGACCTCGTCGCTGACGTTGCGGTCGGATTTCATCGAGTACGCGGGCACATATGTCGTGCACTGCCACCGGCTCAACCACGAGGACAACGGGCTGATGATGACGATCAACGTCATTCCCCAGGTGTCGACGTATGCGGTCGCGGTGCCGGGCGCAGGCGGAAAGCCGGCGTCGGTGCAGATTCATGACGGCAACGGAGACAAGGTGATCGCCTATGTCACTCCCTTCCCGGGTTTCGAGGGCACCCCGTCCGTCGCGATGGCCGACGTCAACGGCGACATGATTCTGGACCTGGTCGTCGGCACCGGGCCTGGAACCGAATCACAGGTCGTCGCCTATGACGGCAACGACTCGTCGCAGGGCCGCTTCACCGCGGAGTTGGCCCGCTTCAACCCGTTCGACGCCGGATTCACCGGGGGTGTCGCCGTCGCCGGCGCCGACATCGACGGAAACGCGTTGTCCGACAACATCATCGTCGGTACAGGATCCGGGATCGAGTCGCAGGTGAAGGTGTTCGCCTCCAAGCTGGCCGACGACAAAGGCACTGCGCCCGAGGTGTTCTCCACCTTCACCCCGTATCCGGGTTCGAAGTCCGGTCTCACACTTGCCACCGGGATGGTTGAGCTCGGCTCGGGACGCGAGAGCATCGTCACCGCTCCCGGCGCGGGAGATGCGCCGCAGATCAAGACCTTCCGCTACGACCTCTACAAGCCCACCGCGCGGGCTCAGGCCAACGGCACGGTACCCGAGCATCTCGGCAAGCCGAATGAGCCGACGATGACGTCGAACTTCCTGGCCTACGACGAGGGCTACCGGGACGGGGTGTCGCTTTCGACCGGGTGGGTCGCGGGCGCGGAGGGTGGCGCCAAGAGCATCGTCACCGGGCAGCTCGGGGACCGCGGTACGGTCCGGGTGTGGTCGAACGGGTCCCGGCTCGACGGGTTCCCGATCATGTACACCGACAACCCCAATCATCACGACGCCGACATCAAATACCGCCAGATCGCGTCGTTCGAGCCGTTCGCCGCGGGCCTCGGGGTGACCGTCGGGACCACGAGCACCACCAGTGGCGCGGATCTGCTGGTCAGCGGGAACGGCCCTGATCGCGCCGAGCTGCAGAAGCTTGCGCTCGCCAGGCCGGATCCGGCCGCCACGACCGTGACGCCGAAGGTGATCGCCGTGCTACCGCCGCTTGCGGGGCTGCGGGCTCCGGCGCCGCTCGGCGGTCAGTAGCGGGTCAAGGCAGATGCCAGAAGACCCTGGTGACGAGGTAGAACACCACGGTCCAGAAGGCGAGGGCGGCAACGGAAATGCCGATGCCGCGCCAGTTGGTGCGTGACTCCGGCACGTTGGCTGGAGGTCGCAACCAGTGTCTCAGCAGGGGATTGACGTAATAGGGCATCGTCACGAACGTCATGACGAAGCTGGAGAACAGGTTGCCGATGAGCAGGCCCAGCCACAGCGGCATGTGCAGCGGTGACAGGGCGAGGGAGAGAAGCACGACGGTGGGATACAGCCCCACCCAGACGGCGACGGATGTCCTGATGTCAGACGGCGGCGGTGTCTCGGCGCCGTGCTCGTCGAACGCGAACCAGCTGCCGAACGAGTTGTCGATAGTGCGGGATTTGAAGTCGGCGAACTTCTCACCCTCGGCCAGCAGTTGCCTGCGCTCGTCGGACACCAGCCAGCGGTCCAGGTCGGCGGCGGTGTCGAAGCGGTAGAGGGTGGTCCACTCCTCCTGCACACCGGCGACCGGGCGGAACACCTCGGTGCCGCGGAATCCCGGGAAAGTGCTCTCCGCCAAGCGAAGCCGGTCCTGCCAGGCCAGGAACTCGTCCACGCTCTCGGGGGGCACGTGATGGCTCACCGCCACCGTAACCAGCGGAGCCGAGTGTCTCGCACCGCCGCCGAGAACCTGCTGGGTGCCCGGGCCGTCGAAGAACTCCTGCCCGGCAGCCAGCCGCTCCTGCCGGGTCGCACTGTTGATCCAGGCCTGAACATGCGCGATCGAGTCGAAGCGGTAGACCACTATCCACTCGGGCTGCACCGCGGTAGGCGGATTGATCTCGGCGGCAAGGAAACCCGGGTACTTGGACGCCTCCCGGTTGAGATCCTTCTGCCATTCCTCGAAGGCCTGTTCCGAACCGGCGCGGACCGTCTGTCCGATGATGACCGTGGCCGCGGTGTCGGTCGGGTTCCTGGTGTCCATCAGCTGCCGATCAGTTCAGGGGAATCAGCCAGATCTCCCGAGAGCCTGCGGTAGATCCGCTCGGGGGTCAGCGGCAACTCACGGTAGCGCACGCCGGTGGCGTCCTGCAGAGCGTTGGCAAGTGCCGGGGCCACCGGGTTCACGTTCGACTCCGCAATTCCCTTGGCGCCCATCGGCCCGGCCGAATCGGCCGACTCCACGACGATCACCTCGGTGCGGGGGATGTCGGCGTAGGTGGGGATGCGGTAGTTCCGCAGGTTCGGGTTGACCATCACCCCGTTCCCGTCGAGGAGGAAGTTCTCGGTCAGCGCGAAGCCGATGGCCTGTGCCACCCCGCCCTCGATCTGCCCGCGCACCTGAGCCGGGTTGATCACCACGCCCGCGTCGGCGGCGTGAACGCTGTAGAGGATGCGGATCTCGCCGGTGATCCGGTGCACCGCGATGCGGAAGCCGTGCGCGTTGGACGTCACGCTGCGGGGAGACCCGTATGCCTTGCGGGACACCGTGAAGCGGATCCGGCGTGCCCTGGCCGCCGTCAACAGCTCCGTCAGCGGCACCGTGGTATCGCCACACTTAACGGCGTCATGGTGCAGCGAGCATGCTGTCGGGGCGACGCCGGCGTGCGCGGCAGCGAAGCGCAGGATGGCATCGCGAAGCGCCGTCGAGGCTTTCTGCACGGCGTTGCCGGAGACGAATAGTCCGGCGCTGGCGAAGGCGCCGGTGTCGAAGCCCGTCCGGTCGGTGTCCGACTGCACGAGGTGCACCCGCGACGGCGTCGTACCCAGCACGCTGGCAGCGATCTGCACGTGCGCGGTCGAGGTGCCTTCACCGAATTCGACCGTACCGACGGCGATCTCGTACACGCCGTCGTCACGCAGTGTCGCCCACGCGTCGGAGATGTGCTCGGTCGGCGGCGCGGTTTCGTGGATCGAACTCGCGGTGCCTGTACCGATCAGCCAGTCCTCGCCGAGGGCATGCCCGTTACTGCTGCGTTGCATTGCGGCGTCGACCCTGTCGATGCACGCGGTCAGGCTGTCTTCGGCGAACATCACGTCGTCGGGATGCTCGCCGATGGCCAGCAACGCGTCACCGGGCCGGATCACGTTGCGTCGCCGCAGCTCCATCGGGTCGAGATCCAACGCCAGCGCAAGCTCGGTGATGGCCGATTCGACGGCGAAGGTCGGCTGGGTCATGCCGTATCCGCGCAGCGCACCGCTGGGCACCGTGTTGGTGTAGACCGAGAAACCGTCGAATTTCTTGTTGGGACAGCGGTATTGCATCATGGCGGCGCCGCCGGCGAACAGTGTCTCGCCGCCGTGGTTGCCGTATGCGCCCGTGTTCGACACATTCTGGAAATGGAAGGCCGTCAGCGTGCCGTCGGCCTTCGCGCCGAGCTTGACCGTGATCCTCATCGGATGCCGCGGCGAGGCGGTGGTGAACTCCTCCTCGCGGGTGTACTCCCAGCACACCGGCTGTCCCGTGTCGAGTGTGGCCAAGGCGGGCAGATCCTCGGAGATCAGTTCCTGCTTGCCGCCGAAGCCGCCTCCGACGCGCTTGCAGAACACCCGGAGCTGGTCGGGCCGCAGATCGAAGAGGTGGGACAGCTTGAGCTTGCACACCGACGGGGACTGCGAACTGGTTCGCACGTTGAGCCGACCATCCTCCATCCAGGCGATCGAGCCGTGCGTCTCCAGATGTGCGTGCTGAACGCGGGGCGAGAAGTAGGTGCCCTCGTGGATGACGTCTGCCTCGGCGAAACCAGCTGCCACATCGCCGATCTCACCGTGCAGCTCGAGCAGGATGTTGCGGTCCTTGTCGTGCGCGAACGGGTCGTCATAGCTGTGAAGTTGCGGAGCACCTTCCCTCATCGCCTCTTCGGGGTCGAAGACCGCAGGCAGCACCTCGTAGGTGACGTCGACCTTTCGGCAGCCCTCCTCGGCGGCGCCGACGGTGTCGGCGAGCACCGCCACCACCCGCTGGCCCGCGAACCGAACGACGTTGTCGAGGATGTAGGTGTCGTCGGGATCCACCAGGTGGTCGGTGTGAATCGCGGTGCTGTAACGCTTGCGCGGGACGTCTTCCCAGGTGTAGACGCGGTGCACGCCGGGCACCGCAAGGGCGGCGGTTTTGTCGATCGACACGATGCGGGCGTGCGCGTGCGGTGAGTGCAGCACCTTCAGGTGCAGCATGCCGGCCATCTCGGTGTCCATTGTGTACTCGGCGCGACCGGTGACCACGCCGGTGGCCGCCGGGGCTCCGACGCTGGTGCCGACCGCCTCGCCCGGGGCCGCCTCCTCGATGTCGACGACGCCGTTGACGGCATCCTCGATCGCGCGGTATCCCGTGCAGCGGCAGAGGTTTCCCTTCAGCGCGCGCGGCAGGTCCTGCTTCTGCTCGTCGGTGAACGTCGCCGAGGTCATGATCATGCCCGCGGTGCAGAACCCGCACTGGAAGCCGGGGGCGTCGCGGAACTGCCGCTGCAGCGGGTGCAGGTTCTCGGGTGTACCGAGACCCTCGATCGTGGTGACGTCACGATCCTCGGCGCGGAACGCGGGGGTGATGCAACTGTGTACCGGGTCGCCGTCCAGCCACACCGTGCATGCGCCGCAATCGCCTGCGTCGCAACCTTTCTTGACGCCGTGCCAGCCCAGCGACCGGACGAATGTGCGGAGGCATTGCCCCGGTCGCGGCTCCTCTTCGAATATCGCGCCATTGACGGTGTACGTCATGCCAGCTCCTCTCGCAGCTCTTCGGCGAAGTGTGCGGCTAGGTGCTTGCGGTGGTCGGGCGTCCCGTTCGGATCGTCGAACCACACGTCGTGCGGGATCTCGTCGATGCTGTCCTGGAGGTCGTCGGCATCGGGCACCGAATCGAACCTGAGCCGTATCGGTCGGGTTGTGCCTGCGGTGATCGTCAGCAGGAAGTCGCCGCCTTCGCCCTGTGTCGCGATCATGAAGATGGTGGACCGGCCGAGGTGCGTCAGGGTAAATCGCCGGTTGGCGTGGCGCTTCCGCAGCGCGTCGGCCGGGATGTCGATCTTGCGCAGCAGTTCGCCCGGCGCGAGAACGTTCTCGTGGTCGCCGGTGACGAAGTCGGCCGCGTCGACGGTGCGTTCGGACCCGTCCGTTGCCTGCAGGGTGTAGTTGGCCTCGAGTGCAACGGTCATGGTGATCATCGGCCCCGCGGGCAGCGACATGCAGATGTTGCCGCCGACGGTGGCGGAGTTCCACACCTTGAACGATGCGAGAAACGCCTCGCAGCTGGTGGTGAACAGCGGTGCGGCGCGCCAGTCGGCTGGTGCCGCGAACGCATAGAGGTCGCGGACCGTGCACATCGCGCCGATCTCCAGGCCCGCTTCGCTGGTGGTCAGTCCGTTCCAGCCGAGCGGCATCAGGTCGATGAGGCGACGCAGGTCGGGTTGCTGGTCGGAGAACAGCCACGTGCCGCCGGCTAACCATGCATCGCCGTCGCGCCAGTCGCTGCCGGGACATTCGGAAGGTCGCCTGACGACCTCGGTGATGGTGTTGATGTCCACGTCAATGACCCTTCGAAGAATGGGACGCCGAGGGCTGGGTGACAACGCCGCGTAGCTGACTGTAGACACCGAATCCCAAGACCGAAGGCGATCGATCAGCCATCCAGCCATTTGCCAGTGGTCCGTCGCTCGGAAAAGAAGTTAAAGTTGAGCGGAACAGACTCAACCTTGACGGCGTTGACCAATACGACCAGCATTTTCTCTAGAAACGATCGGAGGTGTCGTGGACTCGTTCAACCCGACGACCAAGACCCAGGCTGCGCTGACCGCGGCGTTGCAGGCGGCGACCACCGCAGGCAACCCGCAGATCATGCCTGCCCACTTATTGATGGCACTGCTCACTCAGAACGATGGCATTGCCGCCCCTCTACTGGAGGCCGTCGGCGTCGAACCCGCGACCGTTCGCACCGAGACGCAACGGCTACTCGACCGGCTGCCCACCGCCAGTGGCGCAAGCTCGCAGCCGCAGCTGTCCCGCGAATCCATCGCGGCGATCACCACGGCGCAGAACCTGGCCACCGAGATGGACGACGAGTACGTCTCGACCGAGCACCTGATGGTCGGTTTGGCCACCGGCGACTCCGATGTCGCCAAGCTGCTCACGGGCCACGGTGCGTCCCCGCAAGCGCTGCGTGAGGCATTCGTGAAGGTGCGCGGCAGCGCTCGCGTCACAAGCGCCGACCCCGAGGGCAGCTATCAGGCGCTGGAGAAGTACTCCACCGACCTGACCGCGCGCGCCCGCGAAGGCAAACTAGATCCGGTCATCGGGCGTGACAACGAGATTCGTCGCGTCGTACAGGTGCTGAGCCGGCGCACCAAGAACAACCCGGTGCTCATCGGTGAGCCCGGCGTCGGCAAGACCGCCATCGTCGAGGGCCTGGCCCAGCGCATCATCGACGGCGACGTGCCGGAGAGCCTGCGCGACAAGACCGTGGTCTCGCTGGATCTCGGCTCGATGGTCGCGGGCGCCAAGTACCGCGGCGAATTCGAGGAACGCCTCAAGTCCGTCCTCGACGAGATCAAAAGCTCGGCGGGCCAGATCATCACGTTCATCGACGAGCTGCACACCATCGTGGGTGCCGGAGCGACCGGCGAAGGCGCGATGGACGCGGGCAACATGATCAAGCCGATGCTGGCCCGCGGCGAACTGCGGATGGTCGGCGCCACCACGCTCGACGAGTACCGCAAGTACATCGAGAAGGACGCCGCGTTGGAGCGTCGCTTCCAGCAGGTGCTGGTCGGGGAGCCGTCGGTCGACGACACCGTCGGCATCCTGCGCGGCCTCAAGGACCGCTACGAGGTGCACCACGGCGTGCGCATCACCGACTCCGCGCTCGTCGCGGCGGCGACGCTGTCCGACCGGTACATCACCTCACGTTTCCTGCCGGACAAGGCGATTGACCTTGTCGACGAGGCCGCGTCGCGGCTGCGGATGGAGATCGACTCCCGGCCCGTCGAGATCGACGAGGTCGAACGGCTCGTCCGTCGCCTAGAGATCGAGGAGATGGCGCTGGCCAAGGAGGAAGACGCCGCATCCAAGGACCGGCTGGAGAAGCTGCGCGCCGAGTTGGCCGACTACAAGGAGAAGCTCGCGGAGCTGACCACCCGTTGGCAGAACGAGAAGAGCGCCATCGACGTGGTCCGCGAACTCAAGGAACAGCTGGACACGCTGCGTGGTGAGGCCGACAGGGCCGAGCGCGACGGCGATCTGGCCAAGGCTTCCGAACTGCGTTACGGGCGCATCCCCGAGCTCGAGAAGAAGCTCGATGCGGCCATACCTCAGGCCGAGGCCCGCGAGAACGTCATGCTCAAGGAGGAGGTCGGCCCCGACGACATCGCCGACGTCGTCTCCGCGTGGACCGGTATTCCGGCGGGGCGCATGCTCGAGGGCGAAACCGCCAAGCTGCTGCGCATGGAGGACGAGCTCGGCAAGCGCGTCGTCGGACAGACCAAGGCCGTGCAGGCCGTGTCCGACGCGGTCCGGCGCAGCAGGGCAGGCGTTGCCGACCCGAACCGTCCGACGGGCTCGTTCATGTTTCTCGGACCGACGGGCGTCGGTAAGACGGAGCTGGCAAAAGCGTTGGCGGAGTTCCTGTTCGACGACGAGCGCGCGATGGTCCGCATCGACATGAGCGAGTACGGCGAGAAGCACTCGGTGGCCCGACTCGTCGGTGCGCCACCCGGCTACATCGGCTACGACCAGGGCGGTCAGCTGACCGAGGCGGTACGACGGCGTCCGTACACGGTGATCCTGTTCGACGAGATCGAGAAGGCCCACCCAGATGTGTTCGACGTGCTGCTGGCTGTGCTCGACGAAGGTCGGTTGACCGACGGGCAGGGCCGCACGGTCGACTTCCGCAACACGATCCTGATCCTGACGAGCAACCTCGGCGCAGGCGGCACCGAGGAACAGGTGATGGCCGCGGTGCGCTCGGCGTTCAAGCCCGAGTTCCTCAACCGGCTCGATGACGTGATCATCTTCGACGGGCTCAACCCCGAGGAGCTGGTGTCGATCGTCGACATCCAGCTGCAGCAGCTGGCGAAGCGGCTGGCCGCGCGGCGGCTCACGCTCGAGGTGTCGCTTCCCGCCAAGAAGTGGCTGGCCGAACGCGGCTTCGATCCGCTCTACGGAGCGCGTCCGCTGCGCAGGCTGATCCAGCAGGCCATCGGCGATCAGCTCGCGAAGCTGCTGCTTGCGGGCGACGTGCACGACGGCGACGTCGTGCCGGTCAACGTCACTCCGGACGGCGACGGGCTCGTACTGGGCTAGGGCCTGATCTCGCCGAGCTCGAACTCGCGGGTCTGGGCGCCTGCGTCGAGGATCGCCTGCAGCCGTTGGCGTGCGACCGGCTGCGCCAGCGCATCCCGGAACAGCTGATCCTCGGCGCGCAGCCCCGCGGTCACATCGCCCAACGCGGCGTCGACTGCGCGCTTGGCGCGCGAAATGGCCTCGAGTGGCGATGACGCGATGCGAGCGGCCAGCGTGTCGACGAAGCGGCGCAGTTCGTCTGCTGGCAGTGCGCGGTCGACGTAGCCCCACGCCGCGGCGGTCGCCGCGTCGACGTCCATGCACCCGAGGATGACCTCGAGCGCGCGCCCACGGCCGACGAGGCGGGGGAGCCGTTGCGTGCCGCCTCCGCCGGGGATGATTCCGACCGCCACCTCCGGTTGGCCGAAGCGGGCTTTGTTCAGCGCGGCGTAGCGCATGTCGAATGCCATCGCGAGCTCACTTCCGCCACCGCGGCAGACGCCCTCGATCACCGCGATGGTGGCCTGCGGCAAAGTTCGCAACTGTTCTGTGAAGGCGTGGAACATCGACAGTTCGTCGTGCAGCGAGGTGTCGTCCGTCGAAAGTCCCTGTATCAGTTCGACGTCCGCGTGTGCGATGAAGAATTCCGGATCGGCGGAGTCGACGATCAGCACCCGCACGTCGTCGTCCGCCCCGACCTCCTGCGTCAGGCGGCCGATCTCCCCGATCAGCGGCACATCGAGCAGGTTGATGGGCGGATGGTCGATGGTCGCCCGGCAGACACCACGGTCGACGGTGACGTGCAGAAGTTCGTATTTGTCGTAGGCCATACCGAGACGCTATGCGACGTGGATCACAAATTGACGTTTCCGTCGGACCGCTGCGGGGCACTCCTCTTCATTGACGAGGAGGTCAATCAAATGTCTGAGATGGTGTGGGTTCTCATCGCGGTCTTGGTCGTCGCTGCAGTGATCGTCATCGTGTGGTCGCTGAGCCGACGCAGACGGTCAACACGGCTGCAGCAGCACTTCGGCCCGGAATACGAACGCACGGTCGGCGAAGTCGGCGAGCAGCGTGCCGCAGAAGCCGAGCTGGTCGCACGCGAGAAGAAGCGCAAGAAGCTGGACATCGTCGAGCTGACGCCGGCGGCTCGGGCCGAGCACGCAGCGACCTGGCGGACGGTGCAGACCGAGTTCGTCGACGCCCCGACCGACGCCGTCGGACGGGCCGAGCGCCTGGTGACGCGGGTGATGCGCGAGCGCGGTTATCCGATCGACGACTTCGATCAGCGGGCCGCCGACATCTCTGTCGATCATCCGGACATCGTCGAGAACTACCGCGGCGCCCACGCGATCTATCAGTCGCAGCGGGGCGGCGAGATCAACACCGAGGACGCGCGGCAGGCATTCGTGCACTACCGCGCACTCTTCGACCGGTTACTCGGGTCCGACCCCGAGCCGCAGCACGTCAACGACGAACAACGGAGGCAGGAACATGACCACGCATGACATGCAGCCCGAAACGGCGGACCAGACAGTGCGCACCGATCGGCCCGCAGAGCCGCAACCCATGGAACCTCCTGTGGAAAGTGCCGACACCACAGGCGGTTTCGCGAATCCCACGGAGACTGGCCACGCACCCGACAACCCCAGTCACGCGCCCACCGACACAGCGGATTTGTCTGATGCGATGCTGTTCGCTGACAGCGAGCTGACGGACATGCGCTCACGCTGGGTCGAGGTGCAGTCGGCCTTCGTCGACGATCCCCGCGACTGCGTGCAGAAGGCCGACGGTCTGGTCGCCGATGTCGTCGACAAGCTCACGACGTCTTTTTCCGGCGCCCGCGCGCACCTCGAGGAGCAGTGGAGTCGAGGCGAAGAGGTCTCGACCGAGGACCTGCGAATCGCGCTCAAGCGCTACCGGGAATTCTTCGAACGCCTGCTCGCGGTCTAGTACTGGCCGATGTGACGCATGGGGGCACGCGCAATTGGGTTGTGACCTGCTCGAGTTCTGGCTATATACCCCTGAGCAGATAGGCTAGGGGTAATGGTGCCCCTCTGGTTCACGCTGTCTGCACTCTGTTTCGTGGGTGCGGCCGTGTTGCTCTACGTCGACATCGATCGTCGGCGCGGTTTGGGACGGCGTCGTAAGTCATGGGCGAAGTCGCACGGCTTCGACTACGAGCACGAGTCGGACGACCTGATCCGGCGCTGGAAGCGCGGCGTCATGTCGACCGTCGGCGACATCAGCGCCAAGAACGTGGTGCTCGGACAGATCCGCGGCGAGGCGGTATTCATCTTCGACCTCGAGGATGTCGCGACGGTCATCGCCCTGCACCGCAAGGTCGGCACCAACGTGGTGGTCGATCTGCGGCTCAAGGGCATCAAGGAACCGCGCGAGAACGACATCTGGCTGCTCGGCGCGATCGGCCCGCGGATGGTGTATTCCACCAACCTCGACGCCGCCCGGCGCGCCTGCGATCGCCGCATGGTGACGTTCGCCCACACCGCGCCCGACTGCGCCGAGATCATGTGGAACGAGCAGCACTGGACGCTGGTCAGCATGCCGGTCACCAGCACACGCGCCCAGTGGGACGAAGGCCTGCGGACCGTGCGGCAGTTCAACGACTTGCTGAGGGTGTTGCCGCCGATACCGCAGACCGGCGCTGCGGCGAGCCAACCCGCCCGTCGGGCCGCGGCACCCGGGCGCCCGGCCAAGCCGGCTCCCACAGAGGCGGGGTATGCCCAGCCACCTGCCGACGCCGACCGCTCGGACCCGGCCCTGCGCCGTCAGCCACCGCGAAACGGCCGCCAGTCACCGCACTATCAGCGGTAAGTAACCTGTCTGCATGCTGCGTCCCGTCGCTTTGATCACCGGACCGACATCCGGTCTTGGCGCCGGTTTTGCGCGGCGCTACGCCATCGACGGATACGACCTGGTTCTGGTCGCCCGCGATGTCGAGCGGCTGGAGCTACTCGCCGCCGAGCTGCACAATGAGGCAGGCGCCACCGTCGAAGTGCTGCCCGCCGACCTCGCGGAGGCCGCTGACCGCGCCAAGGTCGCCGACCGGCTGTCCGCCGGGGTCCGGGTACTGGTCAACAACGCCGGCTTCGGCACCTCCGGCGAGTTCTGGACCGCGAGCCTGTCGGTGCTGCAGTCACAGCTGGACGTCAACGTCACCGCGGTCATGCAGCTGACGCACGCCGCGCTGCCGCCGATGCTGGACGCGAACGAGGGCACCGTCATCAACGTCGCCAGCGTCGCGGGGCTGCTGCCCGGACGGGGATCGACCTATTCCGCATCGAAAGCATGGGTGGTGTCGTTCACTGAAGGTCTGGCCAACGGCCTGGGCGGCACGGGCGTCGGCGTGCACGCGTTGTGCCCCGGATTCGTGCGCACCGAGTTCCACGAGCGCGCAGGCATCGAGATGGACGGCACCCCGTCGTTCCTGTGGCTGGAGGTGGAAGACGTCGTGCGGGACTGTCTGGCTGACGCCGCAAAGGGCAACGTCGTCATCGTCCCTGGCGTGCAGTACAAGGCACTCACCACCGCGGGTCGGTTGGTACCGCGAAACCTGGTGCGCCGCATCAACAAAACAGTGGCCAAGGGCCGTGGCCGTACCTGAGTCGCGGTGCGCGCACTAGTCGCGCTGCTGTCGGCGGCCGTGTTGGCGATGTCGGCATGCTCGGGCGATGACGGCGGCAGTGCGCACCCCTACGGCGTGCAGACGGCCGCGGTCGGCGAATCGCTCGCCGTGCTCGGTTGGAACATGTCGTTGTCCAACCTCCGGTTCGACGGCGACTACGTTCTCTTCGACATCGACGCATCACCGACCAAGGCCGATGCGCCGCATGCCAACCCGTCAGACATCCGGTTCGGCCTGTACGGCGCGCTGGCGCATCCGTTGGAGGCGAACGCGATCGGGGGCTGCCGCGACGTCACCAATCTGGCGGTCCAGCCCGCGGCCGCCCCGACGCCCGACCGGCTGTCCGGCACGGTGTGCATCGGCCCGATGCGGGACCAGTCGCAGGTGCACGGCGCCTACGTGTACTCGCCGAAGGACCGGATGGCGGGCACCACGGTCTCCTACGGCGCCGCCTATCCGGTCGGACTGCCGCAGACCAACGAGAGCGACGCGGGCCTCTCGATCAGCACGACGAGCGTCGACGCGTTCCATGCCGACGGCGCACAGATCGATGTCGGCGCGCTGGGCGACCCGGCCGCGTTCAACGGCAAGGGATACATGCTGCTCGGCCTCGAAATCACCGGTCTGGCAGCGCGATACCGCGACGAGTCTGCCACCCGCGGCGGTCCGATGATGGTGTTGGTCGCCCCGACGATGCCCGCCCCCGGCCTGTCCCACGCGTGCGACATCTACGGCGCATCTTTGCTGGTGCTGCCGGACGCCTCGCTGGACGCCGTCTCGGTGCGCGCGTCGTTGTGTACGCAGGGCGAGATGGAGGCTGCAGCGCTCTACGCCTCGGTGTCACTCGTCGGCACGCACGCCGGCCTGTGGACCAGCGATGACTGAACTTGTGCCGGATGTCGCCGGCCAAGCGGCTCCGCCGCCCGATGTCGCCGGCCAAGCGGCTCCGGGGCCGACGGAGTGGGGTGAGGGCCCCGGTGTCGGCCCATGGCCGGGGCCGTTGCCGACCGATGCCCGGTACGACCAGGCGCTGCTGCGCGACGGCGACACCAGAAACGTCGTCGACGCCTACCGGTACTGGACCCGTGAGGCGATCGTCGCCGATATCGACACCCGCCGCCACCGGCTACACGTGGCGATCGAGAACTTCGGCAACGACGCCAACATCGGCTCGGTGGTGCGGACCGCCAACGCATTCGCCGTCGACACCGTGCACATCGTCGGACGGCGGCGCTGGAACCGCCGCGGCGCCATGGTGACCGACCGGTACCAGCGGCTGCGCCACCACGACACGACCGCTGACCTGCTGGCATTCGCGGCGGACGGCGGGCTGACCGTCGTCGCTGTCGACAACGTCCCCGGTGCGCGGCGCCTCGAGGAGACCGGACTCCCCGCGGCATGCCTGCTGGTCTTCGGGCAGGAGGGCCCCGGCATCACCGCGGAGGCCAGCGCGGGTGCCGCGATGACGGTGTCCATCGCCCAATTCGGGTCGACCCGCAGCATCAACGCGGGCGTCGCGGCAGGCATCGCGATGCACACCTGGATCAGAGAACACGGCGACATATCCCGGGCCTGGTAGGGCAGGATCTACGACATGGATCAGCTTTGGGCAAATCGGGCGGCGAGCGCAGAAGCCGCCGTCGCCAAGCGCCATCTGAAACGGCTCTGGGCGCTGCCCGGCACCCAGCTCGGAATGGTCGGATTCCCGCCCACGCGCAAGGATCTCACCTTCGGCACCTGGCACTACTGGTGGCAGGCACATCTGCTGGACAACCTCGTCGACGCGCAGCTGCGCGACCCGCAGCCCGAACGAGAAACCAAGATCAAGCGACAGATCCGGTCACATCGACTGCGGAACAACGGGTCCTGGGTCAACGACTACTACGACGACATGGCGTGGCTGGCGCTCGCACTGGAGCGGGCAGGCAGGCTCGCAGGAGTTGAGAAGCCCGGTGCGCTGAAGAAGCTCTGCGACCAGTTCGTCAACGCATGGGTGCCCGAGGACGGCGGGGGCATCCCGTGGCGCAAGCAGGACCAGTTCTTCAACGCCCCGGCCAATGGGCCTGCCGCGATTTTCCTGGCCCGCTATGACGACCGGCTGCGGCGTGCCCAGCAGATGGCGGACTGGATTGACGAGACCCTTATCGACCCGGAGACCCATCTGGTGTTCGACGGCATCAAGGCCGGCTCGATGGTGCGCGCCCAATACACGTACTGCCAGGGCGTCGTGCTCGGGTTGGAGACCGAGCTTGCCGCGCGCACCGAGGACCCCGAGCATGCGCAGCGCGTGCACCGCCTCGTCGCCGCAATCGACAAGGAGATGGCCCCCGACGGTGTGATCAAGGGAGCGGGCGGCGGCGATGGCGGGCTGTTCAACGGGGTGACCGCCCGCTACTTGGCGTTGGTCGTCACAACGCTGCCCAACAATTCACCCGAAGACGCAGCCGCGATAGCCACTGCGCAAAATATCGTGATCTCCTCCGCTCAGTCGGCGTGGGACTACCGCCAGACCCTTGACGGCCTGCCGCTGTTCGGACCGTTCTGGGACCGCAATGCCGAGATGCCGGTTGCGGGTGGGCAGGACGCCCAGTTCGTCGAGGGCGCCGTCAACTCGTCCTCGATCCCCGAGCGCGATCTGTCGGTCCAACTGTCGGGCTGGATGTTGATGGAGGCGGCGCACGCCATCTCTGCGAACGGAGAGAGCAATCCAGACACAGCGGAGGGCACCTCGGAATGACCGAACCCGGCGGCTGGATTCCAGACGAAGAAACCGTCGAGCGCGCCAACGTCACCCGCTTCATGGCATGGCTTGCCGAGACCGGCCGCGGCCAGTTCGACGACTACCACCAGCTGTTGGCGAAGTCGCTGGACGACATCGCGTGGTTCTGGGACGCCGTGTGGCACTTCTTCGACATCCGCGCGACCACGCCGGCCGACGCCGTGCTCGCCGATCGGGAAATGCCTGGGGCACAATGGTTTCCGGGTGCGACGCTGAACTACGCGATCGAGGCGTTTCGCCACGAGACCGACGAGTACCCGGCGCTTGTGGTGGCGGGGGAGGACGGCTCGACGGAGTGGTCGTGGGCGCGGTTGCGTCAGGAGACCGCCGCATTCGCGAACTACCTGCGCAGGCTCGGCGTCATGCCGGGCGATCGGGTCGTCGGATACCTGCCGAACATCGGCGAAGCCGTGGCGGCGTTCCTCGGGGCGGCCAGCGTCGGTGCGACGTGGGCGGTGTGCAACCAGGACCTCGCCGTCGACGGTGTAGTCGCCCGGCTCGGCCAGCTCGAGCCTGTGGTTCTGGTGGCCAGCGACGGTTCGGTCTACGCCGGGAAGCGCCACGACCGCAGCTCCGAACTCGCCGAGATCCGTTCCAAGCTGCCGACATTGAAGGCGACCGTCCTGGTGCCGCGGCTCGGCACCACTGCGTCCGACGACGTCACGCCGTGGTCGAAGGTCCTCGATCTCGACGCGCCGCTGGAGATCACCCCGGTGCCGTTCGGTCACCCGCTGTGGGTGCTGTTCTCCTCCGGCACCACGGGCACGCCGAAGGGCATCGTGCACGGCCACGGCGGGGTGACGCTCGAGCACCTCAAGTACCTGAGCCTGCACGCCGACCTCAAACCCGGCGAGCGCTTCTGTTGGTACTCGACCACCAGCTGGATGATGTGGAACCTTCTGGTCTCCGGACTGCTCGTCGGTGCGACGGTGGTGCTGTACGACGGCAGCCCCACCTATCCGCGGACCGACAGCATGTGGAAGGTCGTCGCCGACCACGACGTCGCCCTGTTCGGTGCGGGCGCAGGCTATTTCCTCGGGTGCGCCAAGGAGGAGTGCCGTCCCGGCGAGGAGTATCGGCTCGACGCATTGCGCGGAGTCGGCTCGACGGGATCGCCGCTACCGGCTTCAGGGTTCCGGTGGATCCAGGAGGGCGTCGGTCGCGCGGTGCCCGTGATGTCGATGAGCGGTGGAACCGATGTCGTGACCGCGTTCATCGGCGGCTGTCCGATCGTTCCGATTGTCGCGGGCGAGCTGAACGTCATCTGCCTCGGCGCCGATGTGCAGGCGTGGACAGAGGCGGACACCCCGGTGGTGGGCGAGGCCGGCGAGCTCGTGATCACCCAGCCGATGCCGTCGATGCCGGTGTTCTTCTGGAACGACGCCGACGGCGCCCGCTACCGTAAGGCCTATTTCGACAAGTATCCCGGCGTCTGGTGCCACGGTGACTGGATCACCATCACCGACCGCGAATCGGTTGTGGTGCACGGTCGTTCGGATGCCACCCTGAACCGTCAGGGTGTCCGGATGGGAAGCGCCGAGATCTACAACGCGGTCGAATCGCTCACCGAGGTCCAGGACTGCCTTGTGGTCGGGGTCGAACAGGACGACGGCGGCTACTGGATGCCGTTGTTCGTGCACCTCGCCGGTGACGCCGAGCTGGACGACGAGTTGCGCAACAAGATCACCGTCGCCATCCGCAACGGTGCATCACCGCGTCACGTCCCCGACGACATCGTCGGCGTGCCCGGCATTCCTCGCACCATGACCGGTAAGCGGTTGGAGATTCCGATCAAACGAATCCTGCTCGGCGCCGAACCCGCCGATGTGGTGTCGGCAAGCGCCGTCGACAAACCCGACCTGCTCAGCGTCTTCTCCGAGCACGCCCGGGCGTGAGCGTCGAAGCGGGAGGTTCGAGCGTAGGCGGCGTCCCGCGCATCGTCCGGATGCTGCCCAGTCGCTTCAGCCGCGACCCGAAGGTCAAGACCTCAACCGAGAACAGCGCCGCTGGTTTGCTGCTGCTGGCCACAGTGGTTGCGATCCTGTGGGCGAATTCGCCTTGGTCACACAGCTACTGGGCATTGCTGGACACACACGTCGGGTTCAGCTTCGGCAACATGCACTTCGAGATGACGGTCAAGCACCTCATCAACGACGGCTTGATGACGTTCTTCTTCTTCGTCGTCGGCCTCGAGGTGATGGCCGAGTTCACCATCGGTCAGCTGACCGACCGCGCACGGGCGGCGGTTCCGGTGCTCGCGGCGGTCGCAGGTCTTGCCGTGCCCGCGCTGATCTTCCTGATGATCAATTCGTCTGGCGACAATGCCAACGCGTGGGGTGTGGTGATTTCCACCGACACGGCGTTCCTGATCGGCGCGCTGGCCATCATCAACCCGAAATTCCCTGCGCGGCTGCGGCTTTTCCTGCTCACGCTCGCCGTCGTCGACGATATCGGTGCTCTTTCGGTGATCGCGCTGTTCTACTCCGACGACATCCGGCTCGAGCCGCTGCTCGTCGCAGTACTCCTGATCGCTGCGATCGCACTGGTGCGTTACCTTCCCGCCGGCCGCGGTCCCGCCTACGCGGTGATCGGCTTCGCGCTGTGGGTGGCGTTGTACGCAGGTGGTGTTCACCCGACGCTGGCTGGCGTCGCGATCGCGCTGCTGATCCCCGTGTTCAGCCCCGAGCGCAGGCAGGTCGAGGAGACCGTGGACCTGATTCGCGCTTTCCGGCAGTCGCCGAACTCCGACTATGCGCGTGCCGCCAGTCGCGGCCTGCGGGACTCGATTTCGATCAACGAGCGGTTGCAGACCCAGTTCGGCCCCTATGTGTCGTTCCTCGTCCTGCCGCTCTTCGCCTTGGTCAACGCAGGCGTCCGGCTGACCGCCGAGACGATGTCCGCGGCGATGCGGTCACCGCTGACGTGGGGCATCGTCGCAGGCCTTGTGCTCGGCAAGTTGATCGGCATCACCACTGCGACGTGGCTTGTTGCCCGGCTTCGCTGGGGCCAGCTCGCACCCGGCCTGACATTGCGCCGAATCGCGGGCGGGGCGGCGCTGTCCGGAATCGGTTTCACCATATCGCTTTTCATCATTGACATCGCGATCAGCGACCCGCTGCGACAGGACGAGGCCAGGGTCGGCGTGCTGCTGGCGTCGCTGCTGGCGTTCCTGCTGGGCTGGGCGATCTTCCGGATCACCGACTGGATCAGCCCGCCCGAGGCGGTCGGCATGAAGTTGGTTCGGCCTGTCGACCCCGAACGCGACCATATCCGCGGGGAAGTCGATGGGCCGCTGATCCTCGTTGAGTACGGCGATTTCGAGTGCCCGTTCTGCAGCCGCGCCACCGGATCGATAGACCAGGTGCGTGAACATTTCGGCGGCGAACTGCGGTACGTGTGGCGACACCTACCACTGGAACGCGTGCATCCGCGCGCCTTCGACGCGGCACGGGCCAGTGAGGCGGCTGCGTCGCAGGGCAGGTTCTGGGAGATGGCACGCGAGTTGTTCAGCCACCAGGACGATCTCGAGTGGTCCGACATCTACCGTTACGCCGTCACCGCGGGCTGTGACATCGAACAGTTCGACAAGGACGTTCGCGTCCATGCATCGAGGGTGGTGCACCGGGTGCAGGACGACGCACAGGACGCCGAGGTGATGGACCTCAACTCGACGCCGACGTTTTTTGTCAACGGCAGGCGGCACAAGGGGCCCTGGGACGCCGCCAGCCTCATTCGTGCCCTGGAGGAGAGCCGACATGCGTGACGTGCTGGCGGAGCTGCTGGACGTCTGGGAGTCGGGCGGCACCGCCGGGGTCGGCACAGTCGTGCGTACGTTCCAGTCGGCCCCCCGACCGCCTGGCGCGTCGATGGTGGTCGCGCCCGACGGCTCCGTCAGCGGTTCGGTATCCGGCGGGTGTGTCGAGGGAGCCGTGTACGAGGCCGCCAATGAAGTTGTGCGGGAAGGCACTTCGCGACTCGTGCGCTACGGGATCTCCAACGACGACGCGTTCTCCGTCGGGCTGACCTGCGGCGGCGTGATCGACGTCTTTGTCGAGTCTATTTCGGTGACCACTTTTCCCGAACTCAAGACGGTGGCCGATGCCATCGCCGCCCATCGGCCGGTCGCGGTCGCCACGGTCATCGCCCATTCCGATCCCAACTGGGTGGGGCGCAGGCTCGTCGTCGGCGCCGACTCGACTCACGGCACCTTGGGCAGCGACCGTGCCGACGGGGCCGTCATCGACGATGCCGCAGGACTGCTGGCGTCGGGGCGCAGCGAGGTGCTCACCTACGGCCCCGACGGTCAGCGCCGTGGCGCGGGCATGGAGGTGTTCGTGGCCGGCTATGCGCCACGGCCACGGATGCTCATCTTCGGCGCGATCGACTTCGCCGCCGCGCTTGCCCGGCAAGGATCGCTGCTCGGCTACCGGGTCACCGTCTGCGACGCTCGGCCGGTGTTCGCGACGGCTGCGCGATTTCCGACCGCCGACGAGGTCGTCGCCGAGTGGCCCAACCGCTATCTGGCCGCACAGCACGACGCAGGCGAGATTGACGCGCGCACCGTCATCTGCGTGCTCACCCACGACCCGAAGTTCGACGTTCCCCTGCTCGAGGTGGCGTTACGCCTCCCCGAGGTCGGCTATCTGGGCGCGATGGGTTCACGACGTACCCATGATGACCGGCTGGCCCGATTGCGCGAGGCGGGCCTGACCGAGTCCGAGCTGGCCAGGCTGGCCAGTCCGATCGGGCTGGATCTCGGCGCGAGGACGCCCGAGGAGACGGCGGTGTCGATCGCCGCAGAGATCATCGCAAGGCGGTGGGGTGGCGGGGGTCGCCCGCTGGCCGACGTCGACGGCCGCATCCATCACGAGGGCGGCAGATGGCCGCAGTAGCGATCAGGAGGGCTGCTCAGCCGAAGGTCCGGTAGTCGAACTCCCGGCTGCCTTGGCAGCTTTTCGCCGCTTGTACCACTCGATGATCATCGGGGTGATCGAGGCCACGGCGATGAAAATGAAGATCGGCTCGAGCAGCTTCTGAACGATCTCGAACTGACCCAGCCCGTATCCGAGGAGCGTCAGACCCACGCCCCACACGACCGCACCGATGACATTGAAGAGGGTGAAGACGCCGTAGCTCATCTTGGCGGCCCCCGCCGTGATCGGCGCCAGCGTCCGCACGATCGGCACGAATCGGGCGATCACGATCGCGAACGGTCCGCGCTGTTCGAAGAAGGCGTGCGCCTCGTCCAGGTAGCGCTGTTTGAGGATGCGCGCGTTGGGCTTGAACATCGTGGTGCCCAGGTACCGGCCGACGAAGTAGCCGACCTGCCCACCGAGGACGGCGGCGATCGGGATGAAAACCAGCAGCTGCCACAGCGCGAAGTTGGCCTGGCCCGCGGCCGCGGTGCCCGCGGCCAGCATTCCCGCCACGAAGAGCAGGGTGTCGCCGGGCAGAACGGGAAAGAGCACGCCCGACTCGACGAAGATGACAACCAGCAGCCCGACCAGGGCCCACGCGCCGAAGTAGCCGATGAGCTTGATCGGGTCAAGGAAATCCGGCATCAACATCACCGTGGTGCTGGTCATGGCTCACCAAGATACCGGCGTGTCGGGTAGGGCTGCTCAGCGCGCCTCGCCTTGACATACTGCGGGTGCACAGTTGAACCAGCGAGAGGACGACCCATGCCCATCGCCACCCCCGAGGTCTATGCCGAGATGCTGGCCCGCGCCAAGGAGCACTCGTATGCGTTTCCCGCGATCAACTGCACCTCATCCGAGTCGATCAACGCCGCGCTGAAGGGGTTCGCCGATGCGGGCAGCGACGGCATCATCCAGTTCTCGACCGGTGGCGCGGAGTTCGGCTCCGGGCTGGGCATCAAGGACATGGTCACCGGGGCGGTGGCGCTCGCCGAGTTCGCACACATCGTCGCCGAGAAATACCCCGTCACCGTCGCGCTGCACACCGACCACTGCCCGAAGGACAAGCTCGACACCTATGTCCGACCGCTGCTGGCGATCTCGCAGAAGAGGGTGGCCGACGGCGGCAACCCGCTGATCCAGTCGCACATGTGGGACGGGTCGGCGGTACCCATCGACGAGAACCTGACGATCGCCAAGGAACTGCTCAAGCTGGCGGCCGCCGCCAAGATCGTTCTCGAGATCGAGATCGGTGTCGTCGGTGGCGAGGAGGACGGCGTCGAGGCCGAGATCAACGAGAAGCTCTACACCACCCCGGAGGACTTCGAGAAGACGATCGAAGCCCTCGGCGCGGGTGAGCACGGGCACTATCTGCTGGCCGCGACGTTCGGCAACGTGCACGGCGTGTACAAGCCCGGCAATGTCAAACTGCGCCCCGACATCCTGCAGCAGGGTCAGAAGGTGGCCGCGGCCAAGCTCAGATTGGCCGACGATGCAATGCCTTTCGACTTCGTGTTCCACGGCGGGTCCGGCTCGCTGAAGTCGGAGATCGAGGAGTCGCTGCGCTACGGCGTGGTCAAGATGAACGTCGACACCGACACCCAGTACGCATTCACCCGTCCCGTTGCAGGCCACATGTTCGCCAACTACGACGGCGTGCTGAAGATCGACGGCGAAGTCGGCAACAAGAAGGTCTACGACCCGCGCAGCTATATGAAGAAGGCCGAGGCATCGATGGCCGACCGGGTCGTCGAGGCGTGCAACGACCTGCACAGCGCAGGCCGAAGTGTCAGCGCCTAAAAGTCGATGGTGGTGTCTGTCCTGGTGCCGTTGTCGCACGTGACGGTGACGGGCCATGCCTTGAAAAGCGGGACAGCGGGCACGAGATTCACGTCTGCGGTGGAAAACGCGTTCAGGGTGAAGTCGCGGTCATAGACCTCTGAGTCGTAATGGCATCTCGAGGTCTTGCCTGAGTGGTCCGTTACGTGAATGACGATGCCGCCCAGAATCGGTTCACCCGTCACGTCCGGGGCTGGCAACGCCACCTGCTTTGTGCACGTCAGCGGGGCGGTTGTGGACCACGAGAGACCCGCAGGCTGGACATCGCCGCTCACCTTCCCGTCATCGAAGGCGTTGCCTGCGAAATGGCGGTCGTCGTTGGCGCCGTGAATGAAATGGAAGTCCATGCGGCCGGTGTTCGGGTCGACAGTGCCTTGGACGGCCCCCGGGGTGCCGCCGATCTCGGTCGGCGCGTTGATGGACGTTCCGCCGCCATTGAACGTCATGCTGGTGCCGTCGCTGATGTTGATATTGACGACGCCGGGGAGGGCGAACCCCTCGCACCCGGGCGGGCCAGCATGTGCGGGAAGAGCGTTGGCGAACAAACCGGCGGCGATTGCCACGGCCGCCGCCACCGCCGTGTGTCGAGGCATCATGGCTTCGACGCTATGCCTGCGCATAAGTCCGAAAAAATAGGGTGTTTCCCTATATTTGCCGGTCCCCTAGCTATTGGGCGCCTGGCAGATCTTCCACTGGTCGTCGCGGAACTGCAGGTCGAAACTGCGGGTGGACCGGGTTTGCGGCGCATACGCCATGAACGTCGTCACGTTGGCCTCTGCGTGGTCGTCGTTGACGACGACCTGGTCGATGCTGGCGACGACCGGATACTGCTTGGCCGCGGCGACGCGGGCATGGGTGTCGGTCCATGCGCGGTCGTCGTAGTTCACGTAACTGTCGCGGGTGGCGCCGCAGGTGATGCTGCGCAGGGTGGCCAGATCACCTTTCTGGACCGCCACGTCGAAGTTCTTGATGGTGGTGCGGACCATCTCCTCCTGCGACGCTTTCGAATCGGAATCGCGGGTCAGCAGGAGGGTGCCCAGTATCGCGACGGCGGCCAGCGCGGCGATCACCAGGATCAGCGCCACCACCCAGCCCCAGCTGCGATTGCGGCCGGGAGGTTTGGGTGCGTCGTCACGCCCTGGAATCATCAGCGGCGCAACAGGTTTGTCGGACGGCAGCGATCCGTTGGGCGTCGAGATGATCTCGGTGGCCGGCTCAGGATTGGTTTCGATGAACTTGGTCGCCGACGAGTCCATGGCCGACGGTGCGGTGTACCTCCGCTCGGCGGGCTGCTCCTCGGTCGCGGGCTCCGAGTCCACCGCACCGGTGTCCTCCACCGCCATCACTTCGGTGGGGTGCTCCTCGACGATCGGCGCCGCTTCGGTCGGGGCGCTGTCCTCGGACGGCGATTCTTGCCCTGGTGTCGATATGTAGTCGGTCGGTTTGTCCGCCGATTCCTCGGCCGTACCGTTCCCCTGGTCGGGCCCTGATGGGTTTGACATCCCTGCAGCAGTCCTCCCGTACCATCAGCGTCTGTCGGCTCGGCCGACGGTCTCTGCACGAGCTTAGTTGCCCCACGGCACAATAGGGCCATGACGCGGATGGGTGATCTCCTGGGACCGGATCCAGTCCTTCTTCCCGGCGACAGTGCCGCCGAGGCGGAGCTCGAAGCCGGCGAGAAGCCGGCGATCGTGGCTGCTGCCCACCCCACCGCTTCGGTGGCGTGGGCAGAGCTCGCCGAGCGTGCGCTGGCCGACGACCAGGCCATCACCGCGTACGCCTACGCCAGGACCGGCTACCACCGCGGTCTGGACAAGTTGCGGCGCAACGGCTGGAAGGGATTTGGTCCCGTCCCCTACTCGCATGTGCCGAACCGGGGCTTCCTACGGTGCGTGGCCGTTCTCGCGAAGGCGGCGGATGCGATCGGCGAGTCCGATGAACACGCCCGCTGCCTCGATCTGCTCGACGACTGCGATCCGGCCGCGCGCGGCGAACTGGGGCTCTAGCTACCAGCTGGCTTCGCAGTTGCAGTCGCCTGCGGCGTTGGGCGGCTCGACCTGCACCGTCGCGTGTTCGAGGCCCCGTGCCGTCAGTACCGCCTTGGCCTCGTCGAGCACCTTCGCCGAGTCTGCGGTTGACGTCAGATGCGCGGTGACCATGTCCTTGCCGGGCACCAGTGTCCACACGTGCAGGTCGTGCACCTCGGTCACGCCGTTGACCGCGCAGAGCGCGGTGCGCAGCTCCTCGACGTCGATGTGCGTGGGGGAGGACTCCGACAGGATCCGCAGCGCCGCCCGCGCCAATGCAATCGCGCGCGGCAGCACCCACAACGCGACGAACACCGCGACCACGACGTCGGCATAGGGCCAGCTGGTGGTGACCGTGACGATGCCTGCGATGAGCACACCGACGCTGCCGACGGTGTCGGCGACGACCTCCATGTACGCGCCCTTGACGGCGAGGCTGGACTCCGAGTGCGAGCGAAGGAGCAAGACGACGATGGCGTTGGCAATCAGACCCGCCAACGCGACGACGATCATCGGCACACCGGGGATGTCGGGCGCGTCGCCGAGCCGCTCGAACGCCTCGAAGAGGATGAAGCCCGCGACGAACAACAGCAGCACGGCATTGGCGACGGCGGTGAACACCTCCGCGCGGTGCCAGCCGTACGTCCGTTTAGGCGACGCACTGCCGTGCCGGGCGAGCAGCACCGCCGTCAAGCCCATGAACATGGCGACAAGATCGGTGAGCATGTGGCCCGCGTCGGCCAGCAGCGCGATCGAGTTGATCAAAAGTGCGGTCGTCAGCTCGATGACGAAGAAGACCGTCAGGATGCCCGCGGCGGTGAGCATCCGACTGATACGGGTGTCGGCGTCTCCGTGACTGTGGCCCGCACCCATGCACCCAATCTATGCGTAATGACGCATATGTCGCAAGGCGCTCGTTGCTAGCGCCAGGCTGACCAGAACTGGGTGAGCCGAAGGCCGGACCCGACCAGGAACCTCTCCACGCCTGAGAGGTCGACGAACCAGGTGATCACGGCGAAGAAGTACTGGCTCAGCGGCGTCGCGATGAACAGGATCAAAAGGATGAACAATCCCCATTGCTTGGCGGGCGCAAGGGCACGCTGGGTCTCTTCGCTCAGGTGCGGTTCCAGCGCGCTGTAGCCGTCGAGGCCCGGCACCGGCAGCAGGTTGAGGACAGCGGCAGTGACCTGGAGGAAGCCCGAGAACGCCATGCCCGCCCAGAACACATTGTGGTCGGGGTCATAGAACAGCGCCGTGACGGCGAGCAGGATCACGGCGAACGCGACGTTGGTGAGCGGCCCTGAGAGGCTGACGATCGTCTTCTGCCTGTTGGTCATGAACGACGTCCGGACGTACACCGCGCCGCCTGGCACACCGATACCACCGAGCGCGATGAAAATGATCGGCAGCACCAGCGACAGCACCGGGTGCGTGTACTTCAGCGGGTTCAACGTCAGGTAGCCGCGCATCGCTACCCCGTGGTCGCCGAACCGCCATGCGGTGAAGGCGTGCGCGAACTCGTGCACACACAGCGAAACAACCCAACCGGCGATGACAAGCGTGAAGACCCCGACGTAGGCCAGCGGCTTGACCTCGTTTGCGGCCATCCACGCCACCACACCGCCTGCGACGGTGATCGCCACGATGGCCAGGAAGACCGGGCTGGGTCGAACCGATCCGCGCACAACTGGAACGCTCACCTCACGAAACTACCGTTGCTGTGCTCCTCACGTCCGCGCGTGGCTTTGCTCGTCACGTCCGCGCCTGCCAGTCGCATTCGGTCAGCTCTACCGACAGCTTCCACAGCCGGTTTGCGGTTCGTGCGTCGGCGGCCTTCTTCAACGGCTTGGTCACCCTGGGCTTGCCGAATTGCTTGAACATCGGCGCCAGATACGTTCCCGGCGGCAGATCGCTTGTCGCGCCGATGATGCTCGACCGGGCGGCGGTCTTCGCGCTCTGCGGGAAGTCGCGCAAGAAGCTCAGCCCGGACGACCAGCCGAGGAAACCCGTGCTGTAGCGGACGATGTCGGTGTCGGCGCCGCCGGGATCCACGACGATCGCGCGGACGCCCCTCCTGGCGAGTTCGTCGGTGAACAACATGACCGCCAGCTTGGACTGCCCGTAGGCGGCCCACTTCGAATACCGGCGGGTGTGCCAATTCAGGTCGTCCAGGTGCAACCGGCTGAACATGTGGTTCATGCTCGTCACCGACACGACCCGGTCTCTGATCCGGTCGCCGAGAAGGCACGTCAACGCGAAATGGCCGAGATAGTTCGTGCCCATGTGCGTTTCGAAGCCGTCCGCGGTGCGGGTCAGCGGTAAGCCGAGGACGCCTGCGTTGTTGACCAGGACGTCGACGGCGTCCACCGAGTCGGCGAACTTCCGCACGCTGGTCAGGTCGGCCAGATCGAGGTGGGCCACCTCCACGTCGCCCGGAATCTCGGCGGCCACCCGCTCCGACTTCGGGATGTCTCTCGCCGCGATCAACACGCGGTGGCCCTCGGCCGCCAGCGCCGTCGCCGTTTCCCTGCCAACACCGCTGTTGCCCCCGGTGACGATGATTCGCACGGGCCTATCTCACCAGCAGCCAGCCCTGGGTGTGGCGATAAAACGTAGATCGGCGAACGATTTTCGAGGCGTCGGTGTCGTCGCGCACCACCGTCGCGCCCGTGGTGCCGAGCTGGGCCGCCCGGCCGGCTACCCAGCGGCGCCTGCGAGGGCCGATAACGCACGCCCGCAGCCCGGGCATGGCCTGCGTCGGCTCCACGCGAACACCCGCGACGTCGCCGTCGAACAGCTGGGTGTCGTCGACAACCGCCTCACCGTGCAGCGGTGCGCCGTCCTCGCCGCGCCATTCGGCCGACCCGACGATGACGTGGCCGGTCTCGTCGCGGATCAACGGCACTCGGCACGCGGTGCCGCGGCGTGCCCTCCTGGCCGCCCACCACCCGTTCCCGTGGCCGACCTCGACGTCGAGCCGGTCGGCCCGCAGGAGCCACGCGAGCACCGCGGCCACATCGGCGTCGGAGCCCACCACGATCACCCGTCCACAGCGGCCGATTGCGTCGTCGATGTCCTCCGGCCCAGCCGCCGTCCGGGTCGCCAGACCGGCCAGCGGTCGGGGCGGGCGCCTGCCACCGAACAGCAACACCACGACATCAGCGGTGTTCAAGGCGGCTCCTCACGTCTGCTGGGATAGTGTGGCTCACCGGCTGGACCACAATAAGCGGGAGAAACGCCATGCCGGCAATCGTGCTCATCGGCGCCCAGTGGGGCGACGAGGGCAAAGGTAAGGCCACCGATCTGCTCGGTGGACGCGTGCAATGGGTCGTGCGGTATCAGGGCGGCAACAACGCAGGCCACACTGTGGTGCTGCCGACGGGCGAGAACTTCGCGCTGCACCTGATTCCGTCGGGCATCCTGACGCCAGGCGTCACCAACGTGATCGGCAACGGCGTGGTGGTCGACCCGGGCGTCCTGCTCGACGAGCTGAAGGGCCTCCAGGATCGCGGGGTGGACACCGAGCGCCTGCTGATCTCCGCCGACGCGCATTTGCTCATGCCCTATCACGTGGCCATGGACAAGGTGGTCGAGCGGTACGCAGGCAGTAAGAAGATCGGCACCACCGGCCGGGGCATCGGCCCGTGCTACCAGGACAAGATCGCTCGTATCGGAATACGCGTCGCCGATGTTCTCGACGAGGCGCAGCTGGCCCAAAAGGTCGAGGCGGCACTGGAATTCAAGAACCAGGTGCTGGTCAAGATCTACAACCGCAAGGCGCTGGTGCCCGAAGAGGTGACCGAGAACCTGCTCGCGACGGCGGAAGGATTCAAGCACCGCATCGCCGACGCCCGCCTGCTGCTCAACGTCGCCTTGGACAACGGTGAGACCGTGCTTCTCGAGGGCTCACAGGGCACGCTGCTGGATGTCGACCACGGTACGTATCCCTTCGTCACGTCGTCGAACCCAACCGCAGGCGGTGCCGCCGTCGGTTCCGGCATCGGCCCGACCCGCATCACCACGGTGCTGGGGATCCTGAAGGCGTACACCACCAGGGTCGGCTCGGGTCCGTTCCCCACCGAGTTGTTCGACGAGATGGGCGAATACCTGTCCAAGACGGGCGGAGAGTTCGGGGTGACGACGGGCAGGCGTCGCCGCTGCGGCTGGTTCGACTCGGTGATCGCGCGCTACGCCACCCGGGTCAACGGCATCACCGACTACTTCCTGACCAAGCTCGACGTGCTGTCCAGCCTCGAGACGGTGCCGATCTGCGTCGGCTACACGGTGAACGGCAAGCGCACCGACGACATGCCGATGACGCAGAGTGACATCCACGCCGCGGAGCCGATCTACGAAGAGATGCCGGGCTGGTGGGAGGACATCTCCGAGGCGCGCGACTTCGACGACCTGCCCGCCAAGGCGCGCGACTACGTGTTGCGGCTGGAAGACCTTGCCGGCGCCCGTATTTCGTGTATCGGCGTCGGACCGGGCCGTGAGCAGACGATCGTGCGTCGCGACATTCTGGCCGGCCCGTGACCGATCCCCGGCTCGTCGACCCGGACTACGACAGCCACGGCGGCTTCCCGAATTTCGAAGCGGCACAGCCAGGGCCGGGATTCGGGCGGTTCCTGTTGGCGATGCGTCGGACGCAGGACCTTGCGGTGTCGGCAGACCCCGACAGTGACACCTGGAATGAAGCGGCCGATCTGGCCGAAAAGCTGGTGACGCTGCTCGACCCGTTCGAGGCCGCAGAAGGTGTCGGTCCCGCCAACCGGGTGCCCGCGCTGCCCGGCTCGGGCAGCCTGTTGATGCCTCCGTATGCGGTGACGAAGTTCGAGTCCGACGGGGTCGAATTGACCGTGCAGTTCAGCAGATATCACGTCGGTGGCAATTACGCCGTGCACGGGGGTGTCTTACCGCTAATGTTCGACTCGATGTTCGGCATGGTGATTCACGCCTCCGGACGGCCCATCAGCCGGACCGGCTTTCTGCACGTCGACTACCGGAAAGTGACGCCCATCGACACGCCGCTGACCATGCGTGGATGGGTCGAAAGGACGGAAGGCCGAAAGGCGTTCGTCAACGCCGAACTGCGCGACCCGGACGGCAACCTGCTCGCCGAGGCCAACGGGCTGATGATCCGCCTGCTGGCGGGCCAGCCGTGAAAACCCAACGGCCGCATCCGCTGACCACTCCGCGCGCGGCGGCGCTGGCAGGCGTGTTGTTCGGGCTCTTATTCGGCACAGCGCTGATCCTGATCCGCACCGCGCTGCCTGAAGGCGCCGAAGAGGGCGCGCAATGGATGGACGCAGGCAGTCATCGAATGAAGGTGGCCGCCATCCTGATGCCGTTCGCGGGCATCGCGTTTCTCTGGTTCATCGGCGTCGTGCGAGACGGTTTCGGCCGCCTCGAGGACAGATTCTTCTCGTCGGTGTTCATCGGCGCCGGGCTGCTGTTTCTGGCGATGGTGTTCGTGTCGTCGGCCATCGGCGCCGGTTTGGCTGCCAGCGGCAGGGATGCCGTGGACATGTCTGCGCATACGGAGGTGGCCACCTTCGGACAGATGGTCTTGATCACGTTGACAAAGACGTATGCCTTGCGAATGGGCGCGGTTTTCATGATCTCGCTGGCCACCATCTGGCTCAAGACCGGCCTGATGCCGCGTTGGTTGGTGATCGTGACTTATGTTCTGGCGGTGGGGATTCTGCTGGCCAGCGACATCAGCATGTGGATGACGCTGGCGTTCCCGGTGTGGGTGCTCGTCGTCAGCGTGCTGTTGTTGGTCCGGGCCGGCGTGATCGACCTGGACCGCGACGATTAGTCGACGATCGTCAGTGCCTGCGACGGGCAGAGCTTGACCGCTTCTCTCGCCTTGTCCTGTTCGTCGTCGGGGATGTCGTCGACGAGAACCACCACGATGCCGTCGTCGTCCTGGTCGAAGACGCTGTCGGCAACCATCACACAGTTGCCTGCCTGAATGCAGACGTCGCGATCGGCGTGCACCTTCACCAGCTCACCTCCAGTGACTTGAGGCCGTAGATGAAGCTCCAGGTGCGGAACGCCACATCGGTGAAATCCTCGGCCAGCGCCAGGTTCGGAAAGCGGCGCAGCAGTGCGGGAAACGCGATGCGCATCTCCATCCGGGCCAGTGGCGCGCCGAGACAGTGATGCACGCCGTGCCCGAACGCCAGGTGACCGGGAGCGCCGCGGCGGATGTCGAGGACTTCGGGTGAGTCGATGAAGGCCGGGTCCCGGTTGCCCGATGGCATGGACGGGAAGACCAGATTGCCCGCCGGGATCGTCACGCCCGCCACCTCGACGTCGGTGGTGGTGACGCGCGGGATCGCGGACTGCACGATGGAAAGCCAGCGCAACAGCTCTTCGATGGCGGGGCCGATGGCGTCGGGATCGTCGCGCACGAGGGCGAGTTGCTCGGGGTGACGCAGCAGCGCCAGCGTGCCGAGGCCGAGCATGTTCGAGGTGGTTTCGTGGCCGGCGAGCAACAGCAGGCTCGCGACGCCGATGAGCTCGTCGTCGGTGAGCTCGTCGCCGTGTTCGCGCACCAGCATGCCGAGGATGTCCTCACCTGGGTGGCGCCGCGCACGCGCGACAAGCGTGGTCATGTACGCGCGGCCCTGCCGCTGCAGCTCGAGCCGCTCCGGTATCGGAACGGAGAAGTCAAGCTGGCGAACGCTGCGTCGCTGAAAGTCCTCGCGGTCGTCATACGGTACTCCGAGGAGCTCGCAGATGACCAGCGAGGGGATCGGCAGCGCGAAGTTCTCTACCAAATCGACTGGCGGGCCTGGCTTTTCCATCGCGTCCAGCTGCGCGTCGACGATCTCGACGATGCGCCGTTCGAGACGCTTCATCCGTCTGATGGTGAACTCGGGTGTCAGCATGCGGCGCAGCCGGGAATGGTCGGGGGGGTCGAGGCCGAGCAGGTTGCCGGCCCGCGCGGTGGCCTGCTCCTCCTCGGTCGTCTGGACGCCCTGGGCCACGAAACCGGGCGGACGCTCGTTGGAGAACCGCTCATGGTCGGACAACACGGCCTTGATGTCCTCGTACCGAGTGACCAGATACACCTGCATTCCGAACGCGTTGGTGAACACCCGGACGCCTTGCGTCTCGCGAATCTCGCGGAGTCCCGCGGTGGGGCTGAACGCATCGCGCCGCATATGCAGCGGCGGAAGGCCGGTCGCTTCGGTCATGATTCGACGCTACTCGCGAAAAACGAACTCCCCGATGAGCGCGTTGACCAATGGCGGGTTCTCCAGCCCGGCCAGATGTGCGACGCCGTCGAGCACCGCGACGGCGGCACCGGGTATCGCCTCGGCCATTGCGATGGTTTCGGGCAGCGGGAACGTCGCGTCCTCGGCCCCCGCGACGACCAGCACAGGTGTCGTGATGTTCGCGAACAGCGGACGCTGGTCCGGGCGCCCGGGCACCACGCTTTTGACCGCCCACGATGCCGAGCCGATGTCGACGGCAGTAACGGTGTCGCGGACGAATGCGACGACGTCGGGCCGGGTGGCGAAGGTCGTCGGCCCGAGGAACGCCTTGAGCACCGATCGGGTCAGCGGCGGCCGGACACCGCCGGCCAGCTTCGCCATCTGCAGCAGGAATCCGTACTCGATCTTCTGCCGGGTGCCCGCGGGCGATGCGGTGCAGTTCATCAACACGGCGCTGCCGATGCGGTCGGGGTAGGTCGCAGCGAAGGTGCCGCCGATCATTCCGCCCCACGAGTTGCCGACGAAGTGGGTCCGATCCTCGCCGAGCGCGTCGAGGATGTCGACGATGCAGCGGGCGCAGTCGGCGAAATCGAACGTCGCCGTGAGCTTCTCGCTCTGTCCGTGACCCGGCGGGTCGACCATGATGACGCGGTGACGATCGCCGAAGTGGTCAGCCTGGCCGGCCCACATGTCGCCGGTCATCAGCAGGCTGGGCCAGAACATCAGCGCGCCGCCGCTACCGCGAACCTGTACCCCTAGCCGCCCCAGCGCGGTGTCGACCATGTGTCTTTCCACTTCTCGAACCGTAGCCCCCGTCCCGCAGTGCGGGCCACCAGATCCTCGGCCCGATGAGGGTGAAGAGGGCGGGAATGATCACGGTGCGCACGACGAACGTGTCGAGCAGGATGCCGAGGCCGACGATGATGCCGACCTGGGTGAGCACGATCAGGGGCAGCACACCCAGCACGCAGAACACCGCGGCCAGCACGATGCCCGCGCTGGTGATGACCGCGCCGGTGGCGGACACCGCCCGCACGATGCCGTCCCGGGTGCCGTGGCCGGGCGTCTCCTCGCGAGCACGGGTGACAAGGAAGATCGTGTAGTCGACGCCCAGCGCCACCAGGAACAGGAACGCGAACAGCGGAGCGGTGTTGTCGAGTGCCGGAAAGCCGAAGACGTGCACGCTCGCCCAGCCGCCGAGTCCGAGAGCGGCCAGCGCGCTGAGCACCGTGACGGCGACCAGGATCAGCGGCGCAAGCGCCGATCGCAGCAGAACGTATAGCACGATCACCACCACGGCGAGGATGGCGGGGATGATCACGAGCCGGTCGCGATCCGCTGCCGCGCCCGCGTCCCTGGCCTGCGCGTCCGGTCCGCCGACCAGCGCGCCCGGATCCACGTCGTGGAGCGAATCGCGCAGCGCATCAATGGTTGTGAAGGCATCGTCGCTTGCCGGTTCGGCACTCAGCACCACCGACCACTGGCTGAGTCCGTCTTGTGAGGTACCTGCGGGGTTGGCCGAGACGACTCCCGGGGTGGATGTGATCGCCTTCTCGACCTGCGCTGCCTTGCCGGTGCCGGTGATGACGCGGGTGGGGTTGGTCAGGCCGCTGGGAAAGTGGGCCGCGAGTGTGTCGTATCCGCTGACCGACTCGGCCTGCACCCGGAACTGTTCAGTCTGCGAAAGGCCGATCGGCGTGGTCAGGATTCCGAGGCAGAGCAGAGCCAGGCCGACGACGGCGACGGTCGTGACGCGGGCCGGTCTGCGTGCCACCGCGTCTGCGACACGGTGCCAAACGCCGCTCTCGGTAAGGGGTTTCGCGCCGACCTTCGGGACGAATGGCCAGAACAGCCCGCGACCGAACAGGGCCAGCATGGGTGGCAGCACAAGCAGGACGAACACCACGGCCACCACGAGACCCGCGGCGGCCTGTACCCCGAGGCTCCTGGTGCTGGGCGACGAGGCGAGCACCAGAGTCAGCAGCGCCAGCACGACGGTGGCGTTGCTAGCCAGGATGGCGGGTCCCGCCTGGCGGACAGCCACCCGAAGCGCGTCGCGGTGGTTTCCTTTGCGGCCCAACTCTTCTCGGTACCGTGAGATCAGCAGGAGGGCGTAGTTCGTGCCTGCGCCGAATACCAGCACGCTGGTGATGCCGCCTGTCGAGCCGTCCGGCGTCATCCCGACGGCCTGGGCGACCGCACTGCCGACAACGGCGGCGACGCGGTCGGCGAAGCCGATCACGCCGAGCGGGACCAGCCATAGCACCGGTGATCGGTAGGTCACGATCAGCAGGAGCGCTACCACGAGTGCAGTGACGGCGAGCAGCGTGATGTTGGCTCCGGAGAACGAGTCTGCGATGTCGGCGCCGAACGCGGGTCCGCCGGTGACCTCGACTCGCAGGTCGTCGGGCAGTCCATCTCGCGCAGAATCTCGCAGTGCCTTGACGGCATCACGGAGCGCAAAGCCGGACAGCCCAACGTTCAGCGGCACGGTGGCCACCGCCGCCTTGCCGTCCTCGGACACCATGACGGGTTTCTTCTTTATCGCGCCAAGGTCGGCTGGCGTCAACTCCTCGCCGTCAGTGCGGCTGAACACCACGATGACGGGGACCTGTTCACCGCCGGGCAGCTGTGCCCGCACGACGTCGGCCCGGGTGGACTCGGCGCTGGTGGGCACGGGAATCGGAGACTGCTGAGCGGAGTCGTCGTTGCCGATGAGACCCATCAGCGCACCGGAGACGATCAGCACCGCAAGTGCCAGCGCCCATGAGAACCGCCCGTTCATGACACCCAATATTTCAGATACTTAATTATTAATCAAATGAACCTATCGCCGGTATGCTATGTGGGTGCCCAAGACCGACCGTGCCGCAATGGAGTCGATCATCGCGACCGACGTGCGGGCGATGACCGCAGAATCCGACCAGATCGGCAGGCACTTCGCCGGCCAGCATGATGTGGCGGCCAATGACTTTCGGGCTCTGTTACACGTCATGGTCGCCGAGACGGCGGGTTCGCCGCTCACCGCGGGCGAACTCAGAACACGGATGGGTATGTCCGGAGCGGCCATCACGTATCTCGTCGAGCGGATGATCACCTCCGGGCACTTCCGGCGCGAGTCCGACCCGTCCGATCGACGCAAAGTCATTCTGCGGATCGCCGACGACGGAATAGCCGTCGCCCGAGGCTTTTTCGGGCCCCTCGCCGAACACAACCGGCGCGCGATGGCAAGGCTGCCCACCGACGACCTCGCCGCCGCGCACCGGACGTTCACTGCGATCATCGACGCGATGCGGGCATTTCGTTCCGAACTCGACCCGTCGTGATCTCCTCGACGAGCCGCTGTGCGGCCACCGATGCGCCGTCGGTGCGAATCCTGCCTGCCGTCTCAGCCGCGCGGTCGCGGATCTCGGGGCTCATGGCGGTCTGAAGCGCCGCCGCCAGCGACTCGAGCGTCGGGGCGGGTCCGTCATGGGCAACGCCGATGCCGAGAGCAGCCACCCGGCCCGCCCAGTAGGGCTGGTCGGCAATCTGCGGAACGACGACCTGGGGCACGCCCGCCCTCGCTGCGGTGGCCGTCGTGCCCGCGCCGCCGTGGTGCACGACCGCCGCAACCCGCTTGAACAGAGCCTGGTGGTTGACCTCGCCGACGGCGAGACAGTCATCCTCGTCGTCGATCAGCGCCAGGTCGGCCCAGCCGCGTGAGACGACGGCGCGGTGACCCCGTCCGCGAATGGCCCCGATGGCGATCCTGGCGACGTCCTCGGGAGCGCGCACACTGCTGAATCCGACGTATACCGGCGGTGTGCCCGCATCGAGGAACGCCGTCAGGTCGGCAGGAAGCGGCCGGTCATCGGGCAAGGTCCACGCGCCGGTCTGCACCACCTCGTGATCCGGCGAACCCGGCCACGGGCCGAGGATCGGATCGACCGCAAGCCATGGCCGGTCGGTGTGCACGTGATCGCGGACGTTGTCCACCGGCGGCAAGCCGATGGCGGCCCGATGCGCGTTGAGCGGGTCACGGTACAGCGCATTCACCCGCTCGGCATCCAGCTCCCAGAGCACCCGGTTGTCGGTCTCGCCCGGCGGGAACGGCCGGCCAGGCCGCTGCATCGGCACCTGATGCGGGGACGGGATCGTGCCGGGCAGGAACGCAACGCACACGTAGTGGATGCCCAACGTCTCTGCAATCGATCGGACACCCGCGGGCATCAAACCCGTCGCCACCACCGCATCACATCCCTGCGCGGCGGCGGCGACCGTGTCGAACTGCATCGCAACAAGATTGGCCGCCATCCGCGGCGCGTCGGCAGGAGTCAGCGGCCTCTCGCCGTGCAGCATCTCGCGCAACGACTTGCCCATGGGAATCAACGGCACGTCGACCCTGGCGGCAAGATCGGCGAAGTCGGGTGGTGCGCACACCCGAACCTCAACGCCGAGCTGCTTGAGCGCCAGCGCGAATCCCATCAACGGCTCGACATCCCCGCGTGAACCCCACGACGACAACAAAACACGCATTGCCCAACCCCCACATTCCTCGACTTCTGGTTCAGGGCTGGGGGTACCCCCCGCCGCAGGCTAGGGGGACGATTCTGGGTCATCACCGGGGTCTTGCCGCAAGCCCCCCTGTGCGCTATATGTTGAAGAGGGAAGGAAAACTGCTCCGGCCTAAGTGCGGTTGAGCGTCGCTTCCTCGAGATCGAGTCCGTGTAGCACCGACCGCAGCACCTCGTCGTCGATGTGTCCGGTGTCGCGCTCGGCGATGAATGCCTCGCGTTCGGCGGCCAGCATCTCCAGCCGTAGTCGCCGAAATGCCGATGTCGGGCTCTCGCCGATCTCCTCCTCGGTGCGGCCGAGCCGCTCCCACGCTGAGTTGCGTCGGCGAGTGTTCCACGCGCGCAACACATCTGCGGCCCGCTCGTGTACTTCCGCCGTTTTCGGATCGGCCAGCAGTTCGTCGAGCCGGTCGGCCGCCGCAGTCGCTGCCTTCTCCTGCGCGGCCGCCGCGGCGATCGCATCGGTGCGCGCCTCGTTGCCCTGGACGCCGAGCCTGCGGATCAGCAACGGCAGCGTCAGCCCGTGCAGCAGGAGCGTGCCGATGACGACCACGAAAGTCAGGAACACGATGTGCGAACGACCGGGGAACGGAGCCCCCGAGAGCGTCGTCATCGGCACCGCGAACGCAGCTGCCAACGAGACCACGCCACGCATCCCCGCCCACGCCACGACGAACACCTGCGCGACGGTCGGTGCGGCCTCGAGCTCCCTGATGCGCTTCGACAGAATTCTGGGCAGGTAGGCGAACGTGTACACCCACACAATGCGCACCACGATGACGGTCGCGAGGACAGCGACCGACGAGGCGACGATCACCGACGCGGAGATGCCCGCCAGTGCGCCGATCACCGTCGGCAGCTGCAGGCCGATCATCAGGAACGCGAACGATTCGAGCAGCAGCTGAACGGCCTTCCACACCGCCTGGTCCTGCAGCCGGGTCTCGTAGCCGGCATGCGGTGACAGCTGGCCGAGCATGAGCGCGGCGACCACGACCGCGAGCACACCCGATCCGTGCGCCTCCTCTGCGGTGAGGTAGATGACGAACGGAGCGACGAGGCCGAGCGCGCTTTCCACCAGCGGATCCTTCAGCCGGTGCCGGATCAGGGCGATAACGGCACCGAGGGCGATGCCGATCACGACGCCGCCGCCGGCCGCCAATGCGAACGTGCCGAGCCCCTTGCTCCAGGTCGCCGCACTGCCGATGGCCGCGGCGAGCGCGACCTTGTAGGCGGTCAGCGCGGTCGCATCGTTGAGCAGGCTCTCACCACCGAGCAGCGTCATCACCCGGCGCGGCAGGCCGAGTCTGCGGCCGACCGCGGTCGCCGAAACCGCATCGGGTGGCGCCACGATGGCGCCGAGCGTCAGCGCGGCCGCGACCGTGAGCTCCGGCACCGTCTTGAAGGCGACGAAGCCGACCGCGAACGTCGTCGCCAGCGGGAGTCCGACGGCGAGCAGCCCGACGGGCCGGATGTTTCGTTTCAGGTTGAGGTAGCTGCTTTCGAGGCCCGCCGACCAGAGCAACGGAGGAAGTAGCACATAGAGCACGAGCTCCGGGTCGAGCTCGATGTCCTTGAAGCCGGGGATCGCGCTCACCGCCAGCCCCGCCACCACCAGAGCCAGCGGAGCGGACGCGTTGACGCGGCGCGCAAGGGCGGCCAGCAGCACCGACAGCACCAACACCGCAAGCAGCGAGCCTTGCACCTGATCAACCTCCTAGGCCGAACCTCGATGGGCCGATGTCCCTATCCTTGGACAGCATGCTCAAGAGATCGCGCGGACGCGAAGCGAACGCATCGGCTGCACCGACCACATGCACGCATCTCTTGGCTGCAACCTCAGAACCCGAGCCGCTTACTCCCGGACGGTGCCAGTCCTGCGCCGAGCTGGGCGAGAACACCTGGGCGCATTTGCGGATGTGCATGACGTGCGGTCGTGTCGGCTGCTGCGACTCGAGCCCGCATCAGCACGCGAGCGAACACTTCCATGACACCGGGCACCCCGTGATGCGATCCGTGGAACCGGGGGAGGACTGGCGATGGTGCTACATCGACATCCGGCTCGGGTGAAGATCTGGCAGGCTTGACCCCCGATGAGTGAAACCACGCAGGCCCCCGAACCACTGGACACGTCGGACGACGAGTCGACCGACGCCGAGCCGGTCGCGCAGCGCGACAACCGCAGCGCAGTGATGCTGCTGGGCTCGGGCGAGTTGAGCCGTGAGTTGACGCTCGCCTTCCAGCGGCTAGGCCGGGAGGTGGTGGCCGTCGACCGGCACGCGAACGCGCCCGCGCACGGCGTTGCCGACCGGGCCGCCGTGGTGAAGATGAACGACGCAGAGGCGCTCACCGCGATCATCGACCGGGCCAACCCGATGTACGTGGTCGCCGAGTCCGGCGTCATCGCAGTCGACGCGCTGGTGGCCGCCGCAGAACGCGGACTCGAGGTGTATCCCACCCCCCGCGGTGTGCGGATGAGCCAGGATCGCGAGGGCATGCGGAAGCTGGCCGCCGACGAGCTGGGCCTGCCGACCGTGCCGTTCTGGTTCGCCGGGTCGGTCGACGAGCTGACCGCGGTGGCCGAGCACGCCGGCTTCCCGCTGGTGGTCAAACCGATCGCGGGCGTGCCAGGCGAGGGCGAATCGGTGTTGTTGCGCACCGAGGATGTCGAGGCTGCCTGGCAGCGTGCCGTTTCCGCGGGCCGGATACCGCACAGCAGGGTGCTCGCCGAGACCGTCGTCGAGGTCGATCACGAAATCACCCTCATCACGGTCCGGACGACCGGACCGACGGGGCCTGCGCTGCACTTCTGCGAACCGATCGGTCACCGCGCGGCAGACAGCGACCTGCTCGAGGCGTGGCAGCCGCAGCCGCTGTCCGCCCCGGCGTTGGATGCGGCCAAGTCGATTGCCGCGCGCATTGTCAATGCGCTCGGCGGTCGCGGCGTCTTCGGGGTCGAACTGCTGGTCAGCGGCGACGACGTGTACTTCGCCGACGTCCGCACCCGACCGCATGACAGTGGGCTGGTAACCCTACGGTCGCAACGGCTTTCGGAGTTCGAACTGCACGCCCGGGCGATCCTGGGGCTGCACGTGGACACCATCATGATCTCGCCGGGGGCCGCCGAGGTGACGTACGCGGGCGCCGAGTCGGCGCCGGTCGACATCGCGCCGGAGAACGTCAACGCGGTGCTCGGCGACGCCCTGGCGGTGGCCGAAAGCGATGCCCGGCTGTTCAACCGGCCCGACGAGGGAGAACCACGCCGTCGGCTCGGGCTGGCGCTCGCGACTGCGCCGGACGTGACGACTGCCAGGGACAGGGTGCGTCGAGTCACCGGCGTGCTGCGCAAACTCTGGTAGCCGTGCCGTCCGACGAGGCCAACGACCGGCCGACCATGGCCCCGTTTCTGGGGGCGCTGGCAATCATTGTGGTCGTCGTGATCGCAATCTGGTTGTTCAGCGTTTTCGAGACCGACCGCACCCCGGAAGATCAACGGGTCGGCCGGGCCGCGGTCGGTCAGAACGACGCGCTGCAGCGGGAGGACTTCGCCGACTTCAGCGCCTACACCTGTGAAAAGTCGCGGGGTTCTCAGACCGATATGGTTGCGCACCAACGGGATTCAGCGACCAAGCGCGGAGCGCGGTTCGTCGATGACGTCACCGATGTCAAGATCGACGGGGACCGTGCGACGGCCACCGTCACCTATCATTTCGACAAGGCGCCGGACGCGAAAACGCCTGTTCCGATGACCTTCGTACGCGAGGATGGAGCATGGAAGGTCTGTTCGACCGGCCCCAGTTAGGTATGGGACACTCGCGATTGTGAGCTACGCGGGAGACATCACACCTGAAGAGGCCTGGAAAATTCTCAACGATGACTCCCGGGCCGTGCTCGTAGACTGCCGCACCGACGCCGAATGGCGCTTCGTCGGCGTGCCCGACCTGACGGCACTCGATCGCGATGTCGTGTACATCGAATGGAACCGCACCGACGGCAGCCGGAACGACGGCTTCGTCGACGACCTCGTCGCGGCGGGCGTCGAACCCGGCGACCGGCCGGTGGTTTTCCTGTGCCGCTCGGGCAACCGATCGATCGGCGCCGCGGAGGCCGCGACAGAAGCGGGGATCGCGCCGTCCTACAACGTCCTGGACGGATTCGAGGGTGACCTCGACGAGAACAAGCATCGCGGGGCCGCCGGCTGGAAGGCTGTCGGCCTGCCCTGGAGGCAGTCGTGAGCCAGGACAAGCAGGTGCCGTCGGTCCGCATCCCGGCCGAACTACCGGATGGCGTCAGCCAGGCCACCCTCGGAGTTCGCGGCGGTCTGTTGAGGTCCGGCTTTGAAGAGACCTCCGAAGCGATCTACCCGACATCGGGGTACGTGTATGCAAGCGCGGCCGAAGCGGAGAAGGCGTTCACCGGGGAGATCGACCGGTACGTGTACTCGCGATACGGCAACCCGACGATCTCGATGTTCGAGGAGCGCCTGCGGCTCATCGAAGGCGCGCCCGCGGCATTCGCGACGGCGACCGGGATGGCCGCGGTGTTCACATCGCTTGGCGCGTTGCTGGCCAGCGGTGACCGACTTGTCGCGGCGCGCAGCCTGTTCGGCTCGTGCTTCGTGGTGTGCAACGAGATACTGCCCCGGTGGGGCGTGGAGACGGTCTTCGTCGACGGTGAGGACCTGTCACAGTGGGAGGAAGCGCTGTCGACGCCCACGCAGGCGGTGTTCTTCGAGACGCCGTCCAATCCGATGCAGTCACTGGTCGACATCGCGGCGGTGTCGGAGATGGCGCACGGCGCGGGGGCAAAAGTGGTGTTGGACAACGTGTTCGCCACCCCGATTCTGCAGCAGGGTTTCCCACTCGGTGTCGACGTGGTGGTGTATTCGGGCACCAAGCACATCGATGGACAAGGCCGCGTGCTCGGCGGCGCGATCCTGGGCGACAAGACCTACATCGACGAGCCGGTGCAGAAGCTGATGCGGCACACCGGTCCTGCGCTGAGCCCCTTCAACGCGTGGGTTCTGTTGAAAGGCCTTGAGACGCTGGCGGTTCGCGTGCAGTACGGCACCGATTCCGCAATGCGCGTCGCGCAGTTCCTCGAGGACCATCCCGCCGTGAGTTGGGTGCGTTACCCGTTCCTCGAGTCGCATCCGCAGTACGACCTGGCCAAGCGGCAGATGACCGGCGGCGGCACCGTCGTCACCTTCGAGTTCAAGGGCGGCACCAAGGAGCGGGCGTTCGAGGTGCTGGACAAGTTGAAGATCGTCGACATCTCCAACAACCTCGGCGACGCGAAGTCGCTCATCACCCACCCGGCCACCACCACCCATCGGGCGATGGGTCCCGAGGGCCGCGCGGCGATCGGGCTCGGTGACGGGGTGGTGCGGATCTCGGTCGGGCTGGAAGGGACCGAGGATCTGATCAACGATCTGGACCAGGCGCTCGGCTAGTTGTCCAGAAGGTCAGAAGCCAAGCGTGCGCGCCGCGACAAGCGGCGGGCCACCCGGGACGTGAACTGGATTCCCGACGCGGTGCTGGAGGAGATGGTCGACGGCGTTGAGCTGGTCGAAGACCTGGAGACCTTTGACGCGCGAATTACGCAGCGTGGCTGGACATTCGATGAGGACCAGTCCGACGAGGAGTTCGTGATCTGGTTCTATCCGCCGTCGGGAGCCCTCGTCGGCGAGGGCGTCGAGCCGGTGACGACGATCTGGATGCACGTCACGGAAAACGCCGAAATCGTGCACGTGATCCTGGTCGGGACCGCGGACGACCGGCAGATGACGCCCGACGACTTCTTCGAGAAGATAGACGCGATCGAGGCCTACCGGTCCGGCGACTCCACGACGCCCTGAGCGGCCTGCGCGCGCTGTTCGTAGTTTTGCCTCGCCTTCGCATCGAAGTCGAGGAACACCGTGTCGTTTCCCATCCTGTGCGACATCCAGCGGCGAGCCCTCGCGGACAGCGTTGGCGTGATAGCGCTGATGAACCGGCCCCACGGCGGAACCGACACCAGTGTGGTCGGCTTGTCCAGCACCTTGACCACGGCCGCCGCGATGTCCTCGGGCTCGACCGGCTTCTGCAGTGCAGAGGTGTGGGTGCCGGTGATGAGTTCGGTGTTGGTGAACGTCGGCATGACGCAGCTCACCTCGACGCCCTGCGCAGCGAACTCATCGGACAATCCGGAGGACAGGCCTACCACCGCGAACTTGGTTCCCGCGTAGACAACCTGCCCGGGCACGGCCAGCATGCCGGCGAGCGAGGCGATGTTGATGATGTGGCCCCTGCGGCGGGCCGCCATGTCTGGCAGCACGAGCTGGCACCCGATGAGCACACCGTAGAAGTTCACCTCGATGGTCGACCGGATCGTCTGCTCGGATTGTTCGAGGAAGGGTCCGATCGGCATCACGCCCGCGTTGTTGATCAACACGTCGATGTGGCCGCCGCCGTCGGTGCGGGCCTTGTCGAGGAACGTCGCGAACGATTCGCGATCGGTGACGTCGAGCGGGTAGCCCGACACCGGGCCGAGCTTGGTCAGGCTGGCGACCGAAGACTCCTGCAGCGCCACATCGCGGTCGCCGATGACCACCCGCGCACCGCGGGCTAGCAGCGCCTTGGCGGTCGCGAAGCCGATGCCGCGGGCGGCGCCGGTGATGGCGATGGTCTTGCCCCGGATGGTGTCCATGCGACGAAACTTTACAGGTGTCAAGTTTCGATGGGAAGGCGTCGTGCGGAGCGGTTATCCACAGTTGTAGTTTCATCCACAGGCGGCGGTTGAGCTGGTGGTTTCGGTCGATGGTGCTGGGTAGTTTCGAATGCATGTTCGATGGTTCGATGCCCGAGATCGCCGACCTCTCTGCGTTGAGTGACGCGCAGGTAGTCGACGCGGTCGGGGTGTTGACCCGCGCGGAGAACGCGATCTGCGCCCGCAAGCTGGCCGTGATGGCCGAGCTGTTCGGTCGGCGCACCGGATGCGCCGATGCCGCCGACCGCGATACCTGGTGGCTGGATCCCGACGCGGCGGT
>NZ_JAVHWK010000094.1:0-31834 GCF_032159775.1 Mycobacterium sp. | reverse complement strand
TCCTCGAGGGCTTCACCCTGCGGACGAACAAGACGTTCCAGGAGCAGTACATCGCCGCGGGCGGCAAGAACGGTGTGTTCAACTTCCCGTCCGCCGGTACTCACAGCTGGGAGTACTGGGGCGCGCAACTGCAGCAGATGAAGCCTGACATCCAGCGTGTGCTGGGTGCCACCCCGGGGCCGTCCAATCCGACGCCTGAGCAGGCAGCGGCGACGGCGGCGACCACCGACACGGCTTCGGCCAGCACGGGCGGCTAAGCACTGCGGTAACAGATATGTTCGTCTGGCGGCGGTGATCCTTCGGGGTCGCCGCCGTCAGCCGTTTCCGGGAGGCGCGGTGATGTGGTTCACTGCATTGCGCGAGGACAGCTAAAGGTGAGGGTGGGCGAATGCGCGGGATGATTCGAGCGGTCTTGTCGGTAGTGCTGGCTGCGGGCCTGTGGTCCGCGACGGCGCCGATCGTGCGGGCCGACGGTGTCGAGATGCTGATGGTGCCGTCTGCGGCCATGGGACGCGACATCCCGGTCGCCTTCCAGGGCGGCGGCCCGCACGCGGTCATCCTGCTGGACGCGTTCAACGCAGGCCCCGACGTCAGCAATTGGGTCGGTGCGGGGGCGTTCACCACGCTGGCGGGTAAGGGCATCTCGGTCGCCGCCCCGGCAGGCGGCGCCTGGAGCATGTACACCAACTGGGAGCAGGACGGCAGCAAGCAGTGGGAGACGTTCCTCGCCGACGAGCTGCCGGACTGGCTGGCCGCCAACAAGGGCCTCGCACCGAACGGCCACGGCATTGTCGGCGCCGCACAGGGTGGCTTCGGCGCATTGGCGATGGCGGCGTTCCATCCCGACCGGTACCGCTATGCCGGCTCCCTGTCGGGGTTCCTGGCGCCAGAGCGGACCGGTACGGACGGCGCGATCACCGCGGGACTCGCCGAATTCGGCGGCGTCGACATCCGCAACATGTGGGGTTTGCCACAGCTGGGGCGCTGGAAATGGCACTCACCGAATGTGCACGTTCAGCTATTGGCGGACAACAACACCCGGCTGTGGGTGTTCAGCCCGACGGCCCTCGGTTGCAGTGATCCCGCGGCGATGATCGGGTATTGCGCGATCGCCCAGGGCAATAACCGAGAGTTCTATCAGCACTACCGCAGCGTCGGCGGACACAACGCGCACTTCGACTTTCCGCCAAGCGGCGAGCACGACTGGGGCACCTGGGGACCGCAGCTGGCCGCGATGTCGGGCGAACTCGTCTCGACCATCAAGTGACTCCGTAGCGCCGGTACGTTGGAGGAGTGCAGCACACGGTTCGGCGTTGGCCGAGGTGGTCCAGCAACGTCGCCGTAGCGACGTCCCTGGTCGCCCCTGCGCTGCTGACCGGTTGCACGACCGGTGACGGCATGCTGCCGACGATGTCGGTGCAGCCACCCTCGACGATGCAGTCCCGTGCCGAAGCGAAGGCCGGCGGCTCGCAGACTCCCGATGAGGGCGCCGAACCGAGCACGCTCACGGTCACCCCTGCGCAGCGGACCTATCTGGATGCGCTCAAGGCCGCGGGAGTGAAGCCGTCGACGGATCTGCTCGCGCTGAGCATCGGGTCGTATGTCTGCCAGGCGCGCGCGGCCAAGCAGTCCGAGGCGGCCGTTCGCGACTATGTCACCCCGTTGGTGCGCGGCGACGTGCACAGCACCCAACTCAACGCCGTTGCGCCGCCGCCGTCCGAGGTGGACGCGCTGACCGCCGACTACATTCGGATCGCTACCGAACGTCTCTGCTAGCTGAGGGAAATATGGCCACCAAGAGTCGGCGCAAGCGCCACCGGATACTCGCGCTCATCGCAGCGGGTGCGATGGCGCTCGTCGTTGCGCTCGTCGTTGCCGTCGTGTGGATCATGATCCGTCAGCCCGACAAGAGCGACACCGCCTTGCCGCCCAGTGCGGTGCCGCCGTCGGTGCCGACCACTCCGGGCACGAAGCCGCGCCCAGAGTTCCAGGACGCCAGTTGCCCCGACGTGCAGCTGATCTCGATTCCCGGCACCTGGGAGTCGTCGCCGCAACTGGACCCGTTCAACCCGACGCAGTTCCCGATCGCATTGCTGCTCAACGTCACCAATCCGATGCGCCAGCAATTCGGCACCGACCGGCTCGAGGTGTACACCGTTCCCTACACGGCGCAATTCCACAATCCCCTTTCGGCCGACGGCCAGATGAACTACAACGACAGCCGCGCCGAGGGTGCTCAGAACGCGGTGAAGGCGATGACGGACATGAACAACCGCTGCCCGCTGACCAGCTATGTGCTCGTCGGCTTCTCCCAGGGCGCGGTGATCGCGGGCGACATCGCCAGCGATATCGGAAACGGCCGCGGACCGGTGGACGCGGACCTGGTGCTCGGCGTGACGTCGATCGCCGACGGCCGCAGGCAGACGGGCGTCGGTATGGACATCGGGCCGAACCCTCCCGGCCAGGGCGCCGAGATCACCCTGCACGAGGTGCCGATGCTGCAGGCGATGGGGCTGACGATGACGGGCCCGCGCCCCGGCGGCTTCGGCTCCCTCAACGACCGCACCAACGAGATCTGCGCGACCGGTGACCTGATCTGCTCGGCGCCCGAAGAGGCGTTCTCGATCACCAACCTGCCACGGACGTTGGAGATCCTGGGCGGCGGTGCGGGGCAACCCGTACACGCCATGTACGCCACCACACAGTTCTGGAATCTGGGCGGCCAACCGGCCACGGCGTGGACACTGGACTGGGCACGGCAGGTCGTTGATGCCGCTCCGCATCCAAAACATGGCTGATACGTGACCGTGGCAGATTTGGCCAGCGACAGACGGTCGCCTAACATTAAGAAATAACTAAGACTGATGACTGAAAGCCGGGCCCGAGTGCCTGGTCATAGGATGTTGCGGCGGGTAGCCGCCGCCTCGGTAACATCTTGCGGGGCTTCGGATCCGCGCGGACAACGGAGTCCTGCGCGACGCCCGCGTGTGGTTTGACAGGAGAGTGCGATGGGGTTCCACAACCCGTTCGTCAAGGACGGACAGATCAAGTTTCCCGACAGCGGAAGCCTTGTTCTTCACGTCGAGCGATGGACCAAGGTGCGTGGCGACAAAATCGCCTACCGGTTCCTGGACTTCTCCACCGAGCGCGACGGCGTCGCCCGGGATCTGACCTGGGCCGACTTCGGCAGGCGCAACCGGGCGATCGGTGCCCGGCTTCAGCAGGTGACCGAGCCCGGTGACCGCGTCGCGATCCTCTGCCCGCAGAACCTCGAGTACCTGATGGCGTTCTTCGGCACCCTGTACTCCGGCCGCATCGCGGTGCCGCTGTTCGACCCGAGCGAGCCCGGCCACGTGGGTCGGCTGCACGCCGTCATCGACGACTGCCACCCGTCGGCCATCCTGACCACGACCGATTCGGCCGAGGGCGTCCGCAAGTTCTTCCGCAGCAGGCCCGCCAAGGAACGTCCCCGCGTGATCGCCGTCGACGCGGTGCCCGACGAGGTGGGCGCGACATGGGAGCCGGTCGGCGTCGAGCACGACACGATCGCCTATCTGCAGTACACCTCCGGCTCGACGCGCATCCCCACCGGCGTGCAGATCACGCACCTGAACCTGGCCACCAACGTGGTGCAGGTGATCGAGGCGCTGCAGGGCGAGGAGGGCGACCGCGGCGTTTCCTGGCTGCCGTTCTTCCACGACATGGGGCTGATCACCGCGATGATCTCGCCGATGATCGGTCACTACGTGGAGTTCATGACGCCCGCCGCGTTCGTGCGCAGGCCGCACCGCTGGATCCGCGCGATGGCGCGCAAGCCAGACGACACCGGCGGCGTGATCTCCGTCGCGCCGAATTTCGCCTTCGACCACGCCGCGGCACGGGGACTGCCCAAGGAGGGCGAGCCGGACCTGGACCTCAGCGTCGTCAAGTGCATCCTCAACGGCAGCGAGCCGATCTCGGCCGCCACGGTGCGCAGGTTCAACGAGGCGTTCGGCCCCTACGGGTTCCAGCCGCAGGCAATCAAGCCGTCGTACGGACTGGCCGAGGCCACGCTGTTCGTGTCGACCACCCCGATGGGTGATCACCCCAAGATCGTGTACGTCGATCGCGAAGCGATGAACACGGGCACCTTCACCGAGGTACCCGAGGACTCGCCGAGCGCAGTGGCTCAGGCAGGCGCGGGCAAGGTCGGCATCGCCGAATGGGCCACCATCGTCGACGCCGAGACCGCCACCGAACTTCCCGACGGCCAGATCGGCGAGGTGTGGATCAGCGGCCAGAACATGGGCACCGGCTACTGGGGCAAGAAGGAAGAGACCGTAGCGACGTTCCAGAACATCCTGAAGTCGCGGACCAATCCCAGCCATGCCGAGGGTGCGACCGACGACGCGCTGTGGGTACGCACCGGTGACTACGGCGCCTACCACGACGGCGAGCTCTACATCACCGGCCGCGTCAAGGACCTGGTCATCATCGACGGCCGCAACCACTACCCGCAGGACCTCGAGTACTCGGCGCAGGAGTCCACCAAGGCGTTGCGCACCGGGTTCGTTGCGGCGTTCTCCGTGCCCGCCAACCAACTCCCCGACGAGGTGTTCGAAAACGTGCACGCCGGCTTGAAGCGCGACCCCGACGACACCTCCGAGCAGTTGGTCATCGTGGGCGAGCGCGCCCCAGGTGCGCACAAGATGGAAATGGCGCCGATCACCGACGCCATCCGCGCCGCGATCGCGGTGCGTCACGGCGTCACCGTGCGAGACGTGCTACTCACTCCCGCCGGTGCGATCCCGCGCACCTCCAGTGGCAAGATCGGCCGCCGCGCCTGCCGCGCCGCCTACCTCGACGGCAGCCTGCGCAGCGGGAAGGTGGCCAACGCCTTCCCCGACGAAAATGACTGAATTGCAGGCAGGTACTCAAAATGACTGACATAGAACCGGATTCGCAGAACACTGCTCCCGAAGACGGGGCCGCGCCGGCGGCGACATCAGACGACGGAGCCGCGCCGGCGGCGACATCAGATGAGGGCTTCAGGCTGGCGTCCGAGCGGCCCGCCACGCCCGCACGGCCTGACATGACCGTCTCGGAGATGCGCGAATGGCTGCGCAACTGGATCGGCAATGCGACCGGGCAGTCGGCCGACGCGATCGACGAGTCCGCCGCGATGGTCGAGTTGGGCCTGTCGTCGCGCGACGCGGTGGCGATGGCGAGCGACATCGAAGACCTCACCGGTGTGACGTTGACAGCGACCGTCGCGTTCCGCCATCCCACCATCGAGTCGCTGGCCACCGTGATTGTCGAGGGCGAGCCCGAACTCGACGATGCGGACGACGACGTCGACTGGTCGCGCGACCCCGAGGTGGACGACATCGCGATCGTCGGGCTTGCCACCCGCTTCCCCGGTGACATGAACACGCCGGACGAGACGTGGCAGGCGCTGCTCGAGGGGCGTAGCGGCATCACCGATCTGCCCGAAGGCCGTTGGGTGGAGTTCCTCGACGACCAGCGGATCGCCGAACGTGTGGCCAAGGCCCACACCCGAGGCGGATACCTCTCCGACATCAAGGGCTTCGACGCCGAGTTCTTCGCGCTGTCGAAGATGGAAGCCGACAACACCGACCCGCAGCAGCGGATGGCGCTCGAGCTGACCTGGGAGGCGCTCGAGAATGCTCGCATTCCGGCATCGTCGCTGCGCGGCCAGAGCGTCGGCGTGTACGTCGGCAGCTCCACCAACGACTACAGCATGCTGGCGATGTCCGATCCGTCGGTCGCGCACCCGTACGCCATCACCGGTACGGCCAGCTCGATCATCGCCAACCGGGTGTCGTACTTCTACGACTTCCGTGGACCCTCGATTGCCGTCGACACAGCCTGCTCGAGTTCGCTGGTCGCCGCGCACCAAGGTGTGCAGTCGCTGCGGTCGGGCGAGTCCGACGTCGCGATCGTGGGCGGCGTCAACGCGTTGATCACCCCGCTCGTCACCGTCGGCTTCGACGAAGTCGGCGGGGTGCTCGCGCCCGACGGCCTGATCAAGTCGTTCTCGCATGATGCAAACGGCTACGCCCGCTCGGAGGGCGGCGGCATGCTCGTGCTCAAACGGGTGGCCGACGCCCGCCGCGACGGTGACGAGATTCTCGCGGTCATCGCGGGCAGCGCCATCAACCACGACGGCCGGTCCAACGGCCTGCTCGCGCCGAATCCCGACGCGCAGGCCGACGTGCTGCGCAAGGCGTACAAGAACGCGGGCATCGACCCCCGCACCGTCGACTACATCGAGGCGCACGGCACCGGCACCATCCTGGGTGACCCGATCGAGGCGGACGCACTCGGCCGCGTGGTCGGAAGGGGTCGTGCCGTCGACCAGCCGGCCCTGCTCGGCGCCGTGAAATCCAATGTCGGCCACCTGGAGTCGGCCGCAGGTGCCGCCAGCCTGGCCAAGATGACGCTGGCGCTGAAGAATGACAAGCTGCCGCCGTCGATCAACTACAGCGGACCGAACCCCTACATCGACTTCGTGGAGGTGCGCCTGCGGGTCGCCGACACCGTCACCGATTGGCCCCGCTACAGCGGCCACGCCATCGCAGGCGTTTCGGGCTTCGGCTTCGGTGGCGCCAACGCGCACCTGGTGCTGCGTGAGGTGCTGCCGTCGGATCTGGTGGAGCCGGAACCGGAAACAGAAGACGTCTCGGAAGGCAAGCACGCCGCTCCCGATGCCGACGCGGTGTTCGTCGGCGGGGTGCAAATGGACGAGTACGGCGAGTTCATTCCCGAGGATGACGCAGGCGACTTCTTCGGCCAGCACGCGTACGACACCGACGAGCACGAACCCGAAGTTCTCGGCCTTACCGATGAGGCCAAGCGGTTGCTCGAGGTTGCCCGCGAGGAGCTGGAGGCCGAGGAGCCGCACACACCGGTTGTGCCGCTTGCTGTTTCGGCGTTCCTGACGTCGCGCAAGAAGTCGGCGGCCGCCGAGCTCGCGGATTGGATCGACAGTGAAGAGGGCCGTGCGTCCTCCCTGGAGTCGATCGGCCGCTCGCTGTCGAGGCGCAACCACGGCCGGTCGCGTGCCGTGGTGATGGCGCATGACCACGACGAGGCGATCAAGGCGCTGCGCGCGCTCGCCGACGGCAAGCAGAGCCCGAATGTCTACAGCGCTGACGGACCGGTCACGAACGGGCCGGTGTGGGTGCTGGCCGGTTTCGGTGCGCAGCATCGCAAGATGGCCAAGAGCCTGTATCTGCGCGACGAGATCTTCGCCGACTGGATCAACAAGGTCGACGCGTTGGTCCAGGACGAGCTGGGATACTCGGTCGTCGAGCTGATCCTCGATGACTCGCAGGACTACGGCATCGAGACCACGCAGGTCACCATCTTCGCAATCCAGATCGCACTCGGCGAGCTGCTCAAGGCGCACGGCGCGAAACCCGGTGCGGTGGTTGGGCAGTCGCTCGGTGAGGCCGCGGCCGCCTACTTCGCGGGCGGCCTGTCGCTTGCCGATGCCACCCGCACCATCTGCTCACGTTCACACCTGATGGGTGAGGGCGAGGCGATGCTGTTCGGCGAGTACATCCGTCTGATGGCGCTCGTCGAGTACTCCGCAGAAGAGATCAAGACGGTGTTCTCCGACTACCCGGATCTCGAGGTGTGCGTGTACGCCGCGCCGACGCAGACGGTGATCGGCGGACCGCCCGACCAGGTCGACGCGATCATCGAGCGGGCTGAGAAAGAGGGCAAGTTCGCCCGCAAGTTCCAGACCAAAGGCGCCAGCCACACCCAGCAGATGGACCCCCTGCTCGGCGAGCTTGCCGCCGAGTTGCAGGGCATCGAGCCGCGTCCGCTCACCACGGGCTACTACTCCACCGTGCACGAGGGCAGCTACCTGCGGCCCGGCGGCGAGCCGATCCACGACGTGGATTACTGGAAGAAGGGCCTGCGGCACAGCGTGTACTTCACGCACGGCATCCGCAACGCCGTCGACAATGGTCACACCACGTTCCTCGAGTTGGCGCCGAACCCGGTGGCGCTCATGCAGGTCGGCCTCACGACGGCGGCGGCAGGTCTGCACGATGCGCAGCTGATCGCGACGCTGGCGCGCAAGCAGGACGAAGTCGACGCGATGACGGCCGCGATGGCGCAGCTGTTCGTGCATGGCCACGATCTGGACATCCGGACTCTGTTCTCTCGGGGCGGTCCCACCCCGCCTGAATACGCCAATATTCCGCCGACCAAGTTCCGGCGCAAGCCGCACTGGCTCGAGGCCCACTTCACCGGAGACAGCTCGACGCTGATGCCGGGCAACCACGTGGCGATGCCCGACGGCAGGCACGTCTGGGAGTACTTCCCGAAGGACGGCTCCGCTGACCTCGATGTGCTCGTGAAAGCCGCAGCCGGACAAGTGCTTCCAGATGCCAAGCTGACGGCGTCCGAGCGGCGTGCCGTTGCCGGCGAGGGTGCGCGATTGGTGACCACCCTGACCCGCCACCCCGGCGGTGCGAGCGTGCAGGTGCATGCCCGCATCGACGAGTCCTTCACATTGATCTATGACGCCATCGTGAGCCGCGACGGACAAGCCGCCGCGCTGCCGAGTGCGGTCGCCACCGGAACAGCTGTCGCCGAGCAGGTTTCGGCCGCGCCCGTCGTCGAGGAGAAGGACGACGCGGAGATCCTGAGCGATCATCTGACACGGGGTGCCAATCTCGGTGCGGGCTTTGCGAAGTGGTCACCGGACTCGGGCGAGACCGTGCACGACCGGCTGGCGGCGATCGTCGGTGGCGCGATGGGCTACGAGCCCGAGGACCTTCCGTGGGAGGTGCCGCTGATCGAGCTGGGTCTGGACTCGCTGATGGCGGTGCGGATCAAGAACCGCGTCGAGTACGACTTCGACCTTCCGCCGATTCAGCTGACCGCGGTGCGCGACGCCAACCTGTACGCGGTCGAGAACCTGATCGAGTACGCGATCGAACACCGCGACGAGGTCGAGGAGCTGCACGAGCACCAGAAGACGCAGACGCCGGAGGAGATCGCCGCCGAGCAGGCCGCGGTGATGAGCGGCGCGACGCCTGCGACGGTGTCCGTGCCCACGGCCGACCCGCAGGCCGAGCCCGAAACGCAGTCGGACGCCCCGGCTGCCGAAACGCCGATCCCGCCGCCGCCGACCAATCCGGCAGGCCCGGAACCGAGTGCGGCCGCGCTGGCGGCACAGGTGCTGACGCAGGAGGCGGTCACCGAGGCGCTCGGCTCCGACGTGCCGCCGCGAGAGGCCGCCGAGCGGGTCACGTTCGCGACGTGGGCCATCGTCACCGGCAAGTCGCCGGGCGGCATCTTCAACGCGCTGCCCACGGTGGACGACGAGACCGCCGAGAAGATCGCGCAGCGCCTCACCGAACGCGCCGAAGGCACCATCACCGTCGACGACGTGAAGAACTCGCCGACGATCGAGGCGCTGGCGACCATCGTGCGCGAGCACCTCGAGGCCGGCGAGCTGGACGGTTTCGTCCGTGTGCTGCGCGCGCCAAAGGTGGGGTCGAAGGCCGTCCCGGTGTTCGCCTTCCACCCGGCCGGCGGTTCGACCGTGGTGTACGAGCCGCTGCTGAACCGGCTGCCTGGCGACACCCCGGTGTACGGCATCGAGCGGGTGGAGGGCTCCGTCGAGGAGCGTGCCGCGGAGTATGTGCCCAAGCTGCTCGAGATGTATGACGGACCGTTCATCCTGGCCGGCTGGTCACTCGGCGGCGTGCTGGCCTACGCCTGCGCGATCGGGCTCAAGCAGGCGGGCGCCGACGTGCGCTTCGTGGGGCTGATCGACGCGGTGCGCGCCGGCGAGGAGGTGCCGCAGACCAAGGAGGAGATCCGCGCCCGCTGGGACCGCTACGCTCGGTTCGCCGAGCGCACGTTCAATGTCACCGTGCCCGCAATCCCGTACGAGCAGCTGGAGGATCTCGACGACGACGGGCAGGTGCGGTTCGTCCTCGACGCGGTCAAGGCGAGCGGTGTGGAGATCCCCGGCGGCGTCATCGAACACCAGCGCACCTCGTATCTGGACAACCGGGTCATCGACACCGCAGAGATCCGGCCGTACGACGGACACGTCACGCTCTATATGGCTGATCGCTATCACGACGATGCGATCTTCTTCGAGCCGCGGTACGCCACCCGAAAGCCGGACGGCGGCTGGGGTCGGTACGTCTCCGAGCTGGAGGTCGTACCGATCGGGGGCGAACACATCCAGGCGATCGACGAGCCGTACATTGCCAAGGTCGGCGCGCACATGAGCGAGGCGATCAACCGCATCGAAGCTGAGGAGAAGCAGGCGAAGTGACCGAGAAAACCACTGCGATACTGCTGGCAGAACTCCGCGAAAAGCTGGAGCTGGCAAAGGAACCCGGTGGTGAGAAGGCGGTCGCCAAGCGAGAGAAGAAGGGCATTCCGAGCGCGCGGGCCCGGATTCATTCCCTGCTGGACCCTGGCAGCTTTCTGGAGATCGGCGCGCTTGCCAAGACGCCGGGAGATCCCAACGCGCTCTTCGGCGATGGCGTGGTCACCGGCCACGGCACGATAGACGGCCGGTCGGTGGGTGTGTTCAGCCACGACCAGACGGTGTTCCAGGGCTCGGTCGGTGAGATGTTCGGTCGCAAGGTGGCCCGCCTGATGGAATGGGTCGCGATGGTGGGCTGCCCGATCATCGGCATCAACGACTCGGCGGGCGCCCGCATCCAGGACGCGGTGACCTCGCTGGCGTGGTACGCAGAGCTGGGTCGGCGCCACGAACTGCTGCGTGGCCTGGTTCCCGAGATTTCCATCATTCTCGGCAAATGCGCAGGCGGAGCGGTGTATTCACCGATACAGACCGATCTTGTCGTGGCCGTCCGAGATCAGGGCTACATGTTCGTCACAGGACCGGATGTGATCAAGGACGTCACGGGCGAGGACGTCAGCCTCGACGAGCTCGGCGGCGCCGACGCGCAGGCCCAGTACGGCAACATCCACCAGGTCGTGGAGGACGAGAAGGCGGCGTTCCAGTACGTCCGCGACTACCTGGGTTTCCTGCCAGCCAACACATTCGGCGATGCGCCGATCGTCAATCCCGGTCTCGAACCGCAGATCACCCCGCACGACCTCGAACTCGATTCCATCGTTCCGGACAATGACAACACGGCCTACGACATGCACGAGATCCTGTTGCGGATCTTCGACGACGGCGATGTGTTCGACGTCGCTGCGCAGCAGGGCCAGGCGATCATCACCGCGTTCGCGCGGGTCGACGGACGTCCGGTGGGTGTCATCGCGAACCAGCCGATGTATCTCTCCGGCGCGATCGACAACCAGGCCTCCGACAAGGCGGCACGGTTCATCAGGTTCTGCGACTCCTACAATCTGCCACTGGTTTTCGTCGTCGACACGCCGGGCTTCATGCCGGGCGTTGAGCAGGAGAAGGGCGGAATCATCAAGCGCGGCGGCCGCTTCCTCAACGCCGTCGTCGAAGCCGACGTCCCCAAGGTCACCATCACGATCCGCAAGTCCTATGGCGGCGCGTATGCGGTGATGGGGTCCAAGCAGCTGTCGGCCGACCTCAACTTCGCCTGGCCGACCGCCCGGATCGCGGTGATCGGCGCCGAGGGCGCCGCGCAGCTGCTGGTGAAGCGGTTCCCCGATCCGACGGCACCGGAGGTGCAGAAGATCCGCGCCGACTTCATCGAGGGCTACAACCTCAACATGGCGACGCCGTGGATCGCCGCCGAGCGTGGGTTCATCGACGCGGTCATCGAGCCGCACGAGACTCGGCTGCTGCTACGCAAGTCTCTTCATCTGTTGCGAGATAAGCAGATCAAGCGGGTTCAGCGTAAGCACGGCCTGACCCCGATCTAGCATCAACGCACGACACCCCGCGAGCCAGAGGCGCGCGGGGTGTCGCTTGCGTACTGCTACTTCTCCAGATCGAAGCGGTCGTTGTTCATCACCTTGACCCACGCCGCGACGAAGTCCTCGACGAACTTGTCCTTGCTGTCGTTCTGCGCGTAGACCTCGACGATGCCACGAAGCACGGAGTTCGAACCGAACACCAGATCGTTGGCGGTGGCCGTCCACTTGACTGCACCCGATGTACGGTCCCGTCCTTCGTAGACGTTCTCGGCCGACTCCGACGGCTTCCACTCCGTGCCCATGTCGAGCAGGTTGGCGAAGAAGTCGTTGGTGAGCACACCCGGCTTGTCGGTGAACACGCCGTGCTTGCTGCCGCCGTGGTTGACGTTCAACGCACGCAGACCACCGATCAGCACCGTCAACTCCGGAGCCGTCAGGTCGAGCATGTATGCGCGCTCGACCAGAAGCTGCTCCAGCGGCGCCTTCTCGCCGGGACGCACGAAGTTGCGGAACCCGTCGGCACGCGGCTCGAGCACAGCGAACGAGTCCACATCGGTCTGCTCCGCAGACGCGTCCGTGCGACCAGGTGCGAAGTGCACGTCGATCTCGAAGCCGGCGTCGCGAGCCGCCTTCTCGACCGCCGCGGAGCCCGCAAGCACGATCAGGTCAGCCAGCGAGACCTTCTTGCCGACCGAACTGTTGAAGTCCTGCTGTATCTGCTCGAGTGTCGGTAGTACCTGCGCCAGCTCCGAAGGCTCGTTGGACTCCCAGTTCCGCTGCGGCTCAAGGCGAATCCGTGCACCGTTGGCGCCGCCGCGCTTGTCGGTGCCGCGGAAGCTCGATGCCGACGACCATGCCGTCTTCACCAGCTGCTGCACCGTCAGGCCGGAGTCGAGCACCTTGCTCTTCAGCGAGGCGATGTCCGCCTCGTCGATCAGCTCACCCTCGACAGCAGGAACCGGGTCCTGCCACAACTGCGGCTCGGCCACCCACGGGCCCAGGTAGCGATCGATCGGACCCATGTCGCGGTGCATCAGCTTGTACCACGCCTTGGCGAACGCCTCGTTGAGCTCTTCGGGATGATCCAGCCACCGCCGGGTGATCTCGCCGTAGATCGGGTCGACCCGCATGGAGATGTCGGTGACCAGCATCGTCGGCTTGCGACCTGGGCCGCCGAACGGATGCGGGATGATCGCGTCGGCGTCCTTCGCCTCGAACTGCCATGCACCGCCGGGGCTCTTGGTCAGCTCCCACTCGTGGCCGTAGAGCAGCTCCAGGTAGGCATTGCTCCACTGCGTCGGCGTCGGCGTCCACACGACCTCGAGACCGCTGGTGATGGTGTCGCTGCCCTTGCCGGACGCGAACGCGCACTTCCAGCCCAGTCCCTGTTGCTCGATCGGGGCGCCCTCGGGCTCCGGCCCGACGAGGTCGCCGTCACCGGCGCCGTGTGTCTTGCCAAGGGTGTGGCCGCCGACGATCAGCGCGGCCGTCTCCTCGTCGTTCATCGCCATCCGGCCGAACGTCTCGCGAATGTCGTGTGCGGCCGCCAACGGGTCCGGCTTGCCTTCCGGCCCTTCGGGATTCACGTAGATCAGGCCCATGGTGGTGGCGCCAAACGGCTCGGCCAGCTGGCGGTCCTTATCGTTGGTGCCGCCGTAGCGCTGATCGGTGCCCAGCCAGGTGTCCTCCTGGCCCCACAGCATCTCCTCGGGCTCCCAGATGTCTGCGCGGCCGAACGCGAAACCGAACGTCTCGAAGCCGGCTGACTCCAGCGCCGCATTGCCGGCGAACGCGATCAGGTCGGCCCAGGAGATCTTGTTACCGTACTTCTGCTTGATCGGCCACAGCAGTCTGCGCGCCTTGTCCAGGTTCGCGTTGTCGGGCCAGCTGTTGAGCGGGGCGAAGCGCTGCGAGCCCTGCCCGGCGCCCCCACGGCCGTCGAAGATGCGGTAGGTGCCCGCCGCGTGCCAGCTCATCCGGATGAACAGGCCTGCGTAGCTGCCGTAGTCGGCGGGCCACCAATCCTGAGTGGTGTTGATCAGTTCGATGACGTCCCGCTTGAAGGCCTCGACGTCGAGCTTGGAGAACTCTTCGGCGTAGTCGAAGTCCCGCCCCAGCGGGTTGCCCTTCTCGTTCTGCTTGTGCAGCACCGACACATCGACCTGGTCGGGCCACCAGTCCTGATTCTTGCGCGGGGCGTGTGTCTTCGGCTTCGGTGAGTCGATCGCCGGGTTCTCGCTCTCGCTGTGACTCTCCGTCTTGGAATCGTCGTGGGGTGGGCGGGCATCGGATGTATCAGATGACACAGCATTCCTTCCGGGAGTGGGTGATTGGGGCTGTGATCACGGCTGTGATCGGGAAACTTGTGCGGCCGCGCAGTCGGGACACAGGCCCCAGTAGATGACCTCGGCCTCATCGAGGACGAAACCGTTGTCGTCAGACGGGATCAGGCAGGGCGCCTCGCCGACGGCGCAGTCCACGTCGGCGATCACACCGCAGGACCGGCACACGACGTGGTGGTGGTTGTCGCCCACCCGCGACTCATAGCGGGCCACCGAGCCGGTCGGCTGGATCCGTCGCACCAGACCGGCCGTCGTCAGAGTGTTCAGCGAGTCGTACACGGCCTGATGCGACACATCGGGAAGGTTCCCGCGCACGGCACGGATGATCGACTCGGTGTCGGCGTGCGGATGTTCGTGCACCGCCGTCAACACCGCGACCCGGGGACGGGTGACGCGTAGGGCGGCTCCGCGCAGCAGTTGCTGGAAGTCCTCCGCCGTAGGCACGTTCGAAATTCTTGTCCCTTTTCTGGAATAAGTCAAGAAATCTACAACGCGCTTATTTCGAGCCAATCGTCGACCATGAAGCCGTCGCCGCGGGCCACCACGGTCGCGCCGCCGTGTCCCGGATAGTGCGCGGGAATCACCGCCGCGCGACGTCTGGAGGCCTCGGTGAGCACCCGCTTTCTGGTCACCGCGGCGGCGTTGAAGTCCTCGTCGAATGCGCACGGATCCATCGGCCTGTGCAGTTGCATCGGCGAGTGGGTGAGATCGCCGACGAAGACCGCGGACCGGCCCGCATCCAGCCACAGTACCGAGGAACCCGGCGTGTGTCCGGGCGCGGGCCGCAGCCTCAGGGCGTCGCTGATCTGGTGGTCCTCGGACCACAGCTCGATCTGGCCGGCTTCGTCGACGGGTGCGACGCTGTCCTGCCAGACGATTCGGCTGCCGTGCCGGCGCGCCTGCTCGTCCTCGGTGCGGGCGGTCGGTCGCGCGTCCTCGTTGTCCGGATGGAAATACCGGTAGTCGGCCTCCGGGATGAGGTAGCGCGCGTTCGGGAAGGTGGGCACCCAGGAATCGCCGTCGCGCTTGGTGTTCCAGCCGACGTGATCGGTGTGCACATGTGTGTTGACGACGACGTCGACCGACTCGGTTGTGATCCCGGCGCGTGCCAGGGCGCCGAGGAAGTCGGTGTCGAGGTGGTCGAGCGGCGGCATCGCGGGCCGATCACGATCGTTGCCGACGCCGGTGTCGACGACCACCGTCAGGCCGTCTACCGCGACCACCCAACTCTGCATTGCGGCGCGCCAGTGGTCGCCGTCCCAGAACGTCGGTGAGTACTCCGGCGCGAGGTCGTGCCACGTCGATTCCGGAGTCTGCGGAAAGACGCTGCGCGGAAGGTCGACGGGGAGTTCGACGACGCGAGTGATCTCCGCCGTGCCCAGCCGTACTCGGTCGACCACACCGCAAACCTTAGGGCCTCAGGCGCCGACGCGAATCCTGTTGGGCTTCCACAGGCCGCTGCGCGTCGCCGTGCCGAGTTCGATCTCGGCGGGCTGCGCTTCGACGATGGTGTCGAACTTGCGCAGCGATCCCCAGTCGCGGCCCCAGTCGCGGGACAGGTAGGTAGCCATCACGTGGGCCCGCAGCAGCACATCGGAGATGCCGAGCAGTCCGCCGTTGCGGCCGTCCTGCCAGGTGTCGGTGTCCTGCTTCTTCGCCGTGTAGTCGGGCGTGATCCGGAACTTCGGCACCTCGGTCACCCCATTGGCGTGCAGCATCGGCAGCTGGCACGGAAACGCCAGTCCCACCGCCCAGTCCATCAGCACGGGCTGACTCGAGCCGACGTACTCCTGCAGGGAGCGAAGCTCAGGCACCCGCGGCGGGGTCACGGCGATCCAGTCGCCGGGCGTCAGCGACCGATCCTCCGCCACCACCCGCACCGCGGTGGCGTCGGCGGGAATCATGGAGCGGGCGAACCGGAGATTGCGCCAGGACGGGGCGACAGCAATGTCGTCGGGCACCAACCGGCCCGCGGGCGCCGGTGCACCATCAGGGCCCGGCCGCGCGTACTCCAGCTCGACCGTCTGGCCGTCGGTGTGCCCGTTGAGCACGCTGTTGCCCGCGATGGTGCCCGCAGCCGTGATCACCACCAGCGGGTGGGCGTCGTCGGGCGGCGGCAGCTGATACCACGCCGATGCCAGCTTGCTCTGCTGCTGCGCGGTGTCGGCGTACGTACCGGCAACGGGAACCCGCGTGGGATCGAGGCCGTAGGGCAACGGCACCGTCGAGCCGTTGACTCCCTTGGCGGTCAGCTTCGCGGGCGCATCCCAGTCATAGTCGGTGCCCGGCATCGGCAGCGTTACCCGAATCGCTTCGGCCACAATGTGATCCGGTACACCGTTGGGCGTGAATCCGACCGGCTTGTCGCCGCCGAGCGGGCCGAGCGGCCCGTAGTCACCTGGCAGCGCGGCCATGAACCCGTCGTTGCTGTCGGGTTCGACGAGCACGTCGTCGGCCAGCCCGCAGCCGCCGCTGAAGGTACGCAGGTTGGCCCATGCATTCGAGTACGTCGGGTACTGCCGCACCACGCCGACGAGCATCGAGGCGACGAACACCACCACCATGAAGGCCGCCGCGATGGGGATCGGTGCGGTGGTGAGCGCACGTGCCACCCGTCCCTCACCGCGGTCGCGCGGTGCGAAGTGCAGCCATACCGTGTAGACCACCGCGACGGCGAACATCGCGAAAAAGACAGTGCTGAGCGTGATTCCGCCGATCTTCGGCATCGCGTTGTTGTACGGAACACCAAAGCTCGAGACGTACCACCATCCGTTGGTCGACGAGAAGCACAGCGCAAGGAGGAACAGCACCGCCGACACGACCGCCATCCGGTTGCGCGACCAGCGAAGCACCTTGGGGCCGACCAACACGGTGGCCAACGCCGCCATCGCCGCACCGACGGCGGCGAACAGACCGAAGTGATGCACCCACTTGGTCGGGGTGAACATCAGGAAGAACATCGTGCCGAAGATGATTCCCATCAGCCGCCACGCCGGACCGCGGGCGACGCCGGGAACGCGCTTGCGGCGAAGGAGGATGAACATCGTGGCGAACAGGCTCACCGCGGTGACGAGGAAGCCGAACCGTCGCGACAGCGAGCCGTCCACGGTCGGCAGGAACAGGTAGTAGTAGCGCAGATTCTCGGTGTACCAGGCCTGGCTCGGCCCGATGTCGGTGCGAATCCTGGTCGCCTCCAACACCGTTGCCAGCGTCTGGTCGGCGAATGTCACCGTCAGCACGATGGTGCCCGCGGCAAGCAGGGGGGCGATCAGCGGCAACGTGCCGACGACGCGATGCCTGCGCACCAGGATGCGCAGCAGCGGCCTGCCGCCCGCCAGCAGGGCGGCCACCGCGATCAGGCCTGTCGGCTGGATGCCGAGCGTGAACGCCGCGGCGATCACCGCCAGCGCCGCCGGTGTCATTCGGCCCGAGATGATGGCCCGTTCGATCAACACGTACGTGATCAGCGCGCCGACGGCGATCTGCCCCTCGGGACGCAGTCCGTTGTTGAACGGCATCCACGCCGCCAGCAGGACCAGGCCCGCCGCCCACAGCGCCGGACGTGACGATGCGACCGCAGGGCCCAGTCGCGGCAGCACCTCGCGCGACAACAGCAGCCAGCAGACAAGAGCCGAAATGAGATCGGGCAGTCGCATCCAGATGCTGGCGTCGCTGACGTGGGTCATCAACGCCAGCAGGTTGTAGTACCAGCCGAACGGGTCCTCGGGGCTGCCGAACCACCGGAAGTAGTTGGACATGTAGCCCGCGTGGTCGGCGACGCGGGCCATGCCGAGTATGTAGCCGTCGTCGGAGGAGTTGGCGCCGGCCACATGCCACAGCAGGAACGTGCCGACCACGACGACGTCGGCGGCGGTGAACGTGCGCCAGCGCTGCGGAACCAGGCTGTGCATTCGCCTGCCGTCCAGCCGGTCGAGGCGCCACAGCGCGATCAGCGCGATGATCGTCGCCGCGATGGCGCCGAGCATGGCGGCCAGCTTCAAAGCCGTTGGCTTGGTGGAGAATCGGGTGTCGATGGTTGCCGATGCCGACAGCCCAGGCGGCGCGGGCCCGACCAGATCGCTGAAGACGCCGACGATCTGCGGGCGCAGGTTCGGGTCGGCGAACCCGGTGCGCTGTTCCTTGCCTGTGGTTGGGTCCGTGAGCCCGACGAAGGTGGCGAACGTGCCGGCATCGGTGGAGGTGATCTCGATCCGCTGACAGTTCGGGGCGATGACGCGCGAGCGCTGCACGCTTGCGACGACGACGTTGCGGTCGGTGATGTCGACGCGCTGCGCGTTGACGTTGACGAACAGCGCGGCAAGTGCTGCCTCCTTGCCGCCCTTGGGTGCCGTCGAAAGCACCGTGCCGCCCTTGGGTGGCAGCGAGCGGATCACGTCGCACGGCACCGTCACCGTCATGTCCGTCGGTACCTGCGTGATCAGCGGCGCCGTCACATCATTCAGCTGGCCGTTCTGCGGCCAATTCAGTGTCGCGGTCGTCTGCACGACCGGCAGCAGCGGGGTGGCCACCGACAGCACGAAGCCGATCAGGCCCGCGATCGTCGCCACCCAGCGCGTCACGTTCACGCTGTCATTCCTCATGGCAGCGCCCTGATCGGGCCGTTACGCGTCCAGCCGCGAACCGTCACCGAACCCTGATCGATGACGGCGTCGGGAGCTTCGGCTTCGGGCACCAACCGGAAATAGCGCTCGATCGCACCCCAGTCGCGATACCAGTCGTCGCGCAGATAGGACGGCACGCTGTCGGACCGCAGCAGCGCCTTGGTGAGCAGCAGCGGGCCGCCGTCCTCGGAGGACTGCCACTGGTTCGACGACACCACTGTCTGCTTGAGGTTCGGAAGAATGCGGTACTCCGGAAGTTGTGCCACCCCAAGGTGTTCAGACGCCGGCCGCTGGCACGGGAAGTTGGCACCCGTCGCGATGTCCATCAGCACCGGGGTGTCGGAGCCCAACAGCTGCTGGGCCGTCTCGAGAACCGGCACTCGCGGTGGCGTGAACGCGAACCACTGGTCGGTGGACAGGTTCGGGTCATCGGCGACGAGACGAGCCACGTTGGCCTCCGGCGGCGCCCAGGCAAGCGGAAAACGCAGGTTGCGCCACGCCTTCTGCATGAAGATGTCGATCGGCTGCACCTGGCCGAGGGCCTGGTAGGAGCCGTCCGGGCGGTGCACGCCCCACTCCAACTTCAGCGACTGGCCGTAGTTGAACGAGCGGTCCTCCTCGTAGTACCAGATCGCGCCTGCGGCAGCGACCGTCACCAGCGGGCGGTCCGCTGTGCGCGGCGGCAGCTGATACCAGGACGACGTGGCCTTCGCGGCGACGGTGTTCTCGTCGTAGCTGCCCATCACCGGCGTGCGTTTCGGGTCGAGCCCGTATGGGAGGAAGACCCGCGACCCGTTGATGCCCTCGGGGCCGTACCCGCCGCTGGTGCCCGCGGCGTACCCGACTCCGGCGTTCGGCTTGTTGGGGGACCCGTCGGAGTTGACCGTTCCCGGGTTCGATACCACGGGCTCGGCGGGCTCCAGTGTGTCGCTGACGCCGTTCGGATTGAACCCGACCGGGCTCTCGCCGCCCAGCGGGCCGTACTGACCGAAGTGTTGACCCGGAACCGGTTGCAGCATACCGGCATTGGTGTCCGGCTCCACCAGCACGTCGTCGGCCATGGCACAGCTGGTGCTGCTCAGTCCGGACGCCAGCGCCTCGGCATTGGCCTTGGCCGTGGTGTAGACGGGATAGCGCTGCGCGGCGCCCTTGGCCATCGAGCCCACTTCGAGCACGACCATGATGACCGCCACCACGAGCAGCGGTGTCGACGCGAGCGCGCGGTTACGACCGGTGCTGGCGACCTCGGTGTGCCCGGCGTAGTCCATCCGGAAGTGCAGCCAGCCCGCCAGCAGGCCGGTCAGGATCGCGAGCACCAGGAAGATGAAGGTGACAGGCACGCCCGCGATCACCGGTTGCTTGTCGAACCACGGCACGCCGTAGTTGCCGACGTAGAACCAGGCGTTGAGACCCGAGGTGGCCCACGCCAATATGAACAACAACGCGGTCACGTACACCACAAGGTTGCGTCGGGTGTGCAGGCCGACGCGCGCGAACACGAATGCGGTCACCGCGCCGAGCGCGCCCGCCAGCCCCGCGAACGCGCCGAACTGCACGGCCCACTTCGTCGGCGTGAAGGTCAGCAGCAGCAGTCCGACCGCGGTGGTGCCGATCAACCGCCACAACGGACCCGACGCAACGCCCGGCGCGTGTCCGCGGCGCAGCAGCGCCGTGATCATCCCGAAGAGGCACAGCAGCATGACCAGTACGGCGAACCGGCGGGTGAGCGACGAGTCGGCACTGTCCTCGACCGTGAGGAAGTAGTAGCGCAGGAACTCCTGGTACCAGGCGATAGTCGGTCCGACCACGTATTTGATGCGGGCCGACTCGGCGACGGTGGCCAGGGTCTGGTCGCGGAAGACGACCACGAAGATCAGCGACAGCGACGCCGCAAGCGGGGCGATCTGGGCCAGCAGGCCGTCGACGGGCCTGCGGAAGGCGACGTTACGGGCGATGGCCCTGGCGCCGACCAGGATCGGCGCCACCGCGATGAGCCCCTGCGGTGCGGTCGTGACGCTGAAAACCGCGATGACGATCGCCACGGCCCCCGGCCACCCCCTGCGTGTGCCGATCGCGTTCTCGACCAGCACCCACGCGGCGATTGTGCCGAACGCGATGATCGGTTCGGGGCGAAGGCCGTTGTTGAACGGCAGCCACGCGGCCAGGTACACCGCGCCTGCAGTCAGCACGGCGACCCGGTTGAGCGCGATGCGCCTGCCCAGCCGGGGCAGCACGCAGCGGCTGATGATCAGCCACGTCGCAATGGCAGCCGCGGTGGCGGGCAACCGCATCCACACCCCGGCCGTGCTGACCGACGCCAAGTGGGCGAGCACGCTTTGGTACCAGTCGAACGGCGCCTCGCTCGCGCCGAAGAATCGGTAGTAGTTGGGCGTGTACCCGGCATCGGTGGTCACCCGCGCGATCGTGAGGTTGTAGCCGTCGTCGGATGTCGTCGCGCCGATGACGTGCCACATCAGCAGGGTGCCGATGACCCCGACGTCCGTGAGCCACGTGATCGGGCCTGCCCGGAAGAACCGGCGCCAAGACGTCGGCACCCGCCTGCCTGCGGTTCTGTCGAGCAACGCGAGCGCAACGATCGACGCCAGCACCGAGATGACACCGAGCGCCATCACGGCCAGCTTCAGCTTTGTCGGTGAGGTGATGAACCGGGTGTCGATATCGACACGCGCCGACAAGCCCGGCTGCGCGGCGACCTTGAGGTCGGTGAAGATCCCGGCGACCTGGGGCTTCTTCTCCGGTGCGAGTGTCCCGGCGGCGCCGGGGATGCCGAGGAAGTCCGCGCCCACCTGTCCGACGTTGGCCCAGATGTGAAGCGCGCTGCATTTGCCTGCGGCGACCGCTGGGCGGGGCGCGGCGGCGGCCACCGTGTCGCGGAACGCGACGAACACCGTGTCGGCGGTGGCGCGGACGAACAGGCCGCCCTTGGTGGCGTCGTTGGCCTCCCGCGGCACAGTGGACAGCACAAGACCGCCCTCTGCCGGCAGCGTGGCCATGGCCTGGCACGGAATCGTGATGTCGAGCGCCTGCGGGGCCCCAGACACCAGCGGGGCGGTGATGTCGGAGACCAGGCCGGTGCTGCCCGGCGCCTGGGGCCAGGCGATGGTGGCGGTGGTCTGCTTGACCGGCAGCAGCGGGACCAGTGCGCACAGCAGTATCCCCGCAATGCCTGCAACGACGGCGACGAGCCGGGCGATGGCGGACACGCCCGTCCGCTCAGTTTCGTCGCGTGGCACGAGGGTCGATGTTAGGCGACGGACCTAGTGACGCAGCGGCGCCGGGCTCCACAGACCGCTCCGCGTCGTCGAACCGAGATCCAGTCGTGCCTGCCGGGCGTCGCGGTAGTAGGGCGTGAACTGCTGAAGCTCACCCCAGTCGCGGAACCAGTCGTCCTTCAGATAGGAGGGCAGGGTGGTCGCCCGCAGCAGCAGCTCGCTGATGCCGAGCGGCCCGCCGCCCACGTTGTCCATCACCGGCGAGTTCGCCTCGGCGCCGAACCTGTCCGGCAGGATGCGCCACTTCGGCACCTCGATGACACCGTTCTGGTGGCCGTACGGCCGTTGGCACGGGAAGGCCATGCCGACCAGCCAGTCCAGCAGCACCGGATCCTGCGAGCCGACGACCTCCTGCAGCGTCTTCAGCTGAGGTATCCGCGGCGGGGTGACGGCCATCCAGTGCTGCGGCGACAGATCGTCGTCGTTGACGACCAACCGCACCTGGGTGGCGTCAGCGGGGATCGCGGTCAGCGGTGCCCGCAGATTCCGCCAGGCCGGTGGCGAGCCGACGTCGGCGAATCCCAGCGAGCCCTTCGGCTCCCCGTCGTCGTCTGCCCACTGCACGGTCACGTCGCTGGGGTCGAAGCGTCCCGCGCCCGACACCACGAGAACCGACGATGACCGGTCGCGCTCGCTCCAGTCGACGGGAAGCCGGTACCACGCCGAGCGCAGCAGCGCCGGCTGCTGAGTGCCGCTGCGCCAGCTGCCCATCACCGGCGTGGCGGCCGGGTCGAGGTTGAACGGCAGTCGGGCGCGGGAGCCGTTGATTCCGATCCCCGCCGTCGTGCCGCCTTCGGTGCCTGCCTGACCACTCGACGCGTCTTCGTCGCCCTGCGCGCTGTCGGCGAAGTTGCTCGAGGTGCCGGGACCCCCGCCCGTCACCTCGTCGGCGGACAGGTTGGTGGGGATGTTGTTGGGGCCGAACCCTTCGGAGCTGCCCGCACCGAGGGCGTCGCCTGGCGGTGCGCCCACCGGAGTCAGCATGCCGTCATTGGCATTCTGTTCGACCATCACGTAGTCGGCCAGGCCGCAACGCGTTCCGGTGATCGCGCCCAGGTTGGAGCGGCCGTTCGACCAGGCAGGCCAAAGGTCGATCATGCCGAGCGTCAACGACACCACTTCGAACGTCACCAGCAACCACGTCGCAGTCGCCAACGGGGACTGCAGGATCCGCGCCAGCCGCCGATCGCTGCCGTCGGGCGGTGAGCGGTCATGGCCGTAGAAGTGGAACCATGCCGCCACCAGAAGCGCGGCGAGGGCAAGGCCGAGCAGGAAGGTCGTGAAGCCGAAGTGCCACTCCGGGAACTGGTTCGACCACGGCACGCCGAAGTTGGAGACATACCACCAGCCGTTGACGCTGGCGAACGACAGCGCCATGACGAACAACACGGCGGCGGCGAACATCGCCCTGTTGCGTCGAGACTTCATGGCCGCCGCGGTGACGGCGACTGCGGCCAGTGCCCCGAGCGATCCCGCCAGGCCTGCGAACACCCCGAAATGGTGGGTCCACTTGGTCGGCGTGAACATCATCGCAAGGAAGGAGATGATGGTGATGCCGATGATGCGCCGGCTGGGACCGGCGGCGGTGCCCGGAATCCTGCCCTTACGCAACGTCATCGCCACCGAAACGGCCAGCGCGAGCAACACCGTCAGAACGCCGAACCTGCGGGCAACCGACCCGTCGGGGGTGGCCATGAACAGTCGCTCGTAGCGGATGTGTTCGTCGAACCAACTCAGGCTCGGGCCGACGGCGGACTTGAAGGTGCTGGCCTGGATCTCCGCGGCGAACGTCTGGTCACGGAAGATCAGGAAGATCGTTACCGTGCACGCCGCCAGCACCGGCGCCAGCAGCGCGAGATAGCCGAATCGCGAAGTATGGCTGGCCACAATGGTTTTCAGCGGACCGACCGCAACCAGCAGTGCGCCGACAGCGGCGATACCCGTCGGGCCCGAGAAGAGGGTCAGTGCCCCGATGATGACGGCGATGGCGACCGGGAGCACGCGGCTGGTGGCCACGCCGCGCTCGACGGAGCACCACGTGAGCAGGATGCCCAACGCGATGATCGGCTCGGGTCGTAGCCCGTTGTTCAACGGCAGCCAGAAGGCGAGGAACATGCCTGCCGCTGTCCACTTGGCTGCGGGGTTGGTTTTGACAGCGTGGCCGAGCCGCGGGATCACTTCGCGACTGATCACCCACCAACAGGTGAGTGCCATCAGCAGCGTCGGCAGCCGGACCCAGACGCTGTTGGTGCTCACGTGCGCCCACAACGCGAGCAGGTCGTAGTACCAGCCGAACGGCGCCTCCGGCGTGCCGAACCAGCGGTAGTAGTTGGCCATGTAGCCGGCATGCTCGGACACTCTGGCCATCGTCAGGATGTAGCCGTCGTCGGACGTGTTGGCGCCGACGAAGTGCCACCACGCCAGCACCGCGATGACGATTGCGTCCAATGGCCGGATCGACCACCACCGTGGCGGCAGGAAGCGTTTGTGCCGCATCCCGTCGGCCGCGTCGAGCACGTGCAGCGCGCCGAGCGCGGTGATCGTCATGGCGACGCCGACGATCATCACGATCAGCTTCAGCAGGGTCGGGGAGGTGCTGTAGCGCGAGTCCACGGTTGCCGCGAACTGCAGCCTGGGCGGTGCGGGCCCGGCGAGATCGGTGAACACGCCGACGATCTGGGGCCGGAAGTCGTAGCCGCTGCGCTCGCCGCGCAGGGGCGCGCCGGGATCATCGGTGTCGGGTCCCTTGGTCAGACCGACGAACTCGCCGGTGACCTTGTCGGCGTGCGCGGTGAACGTCAGCTTCTCGCACGCGGGGCTGAGCACCTGGCTCAGCGGCGCCGTGACCACCGGAGTGTTGCGGACGATGACCAGAAGGTCGTTGTTGACCCGTTCGATGAGCAGGCCGCGGTCGATGGCCTTGGGCGCCTGCTTGGGCACCGTCGACAGCAGCACCGTCCTGCCCGCATTCTGCGGCCCGGTGAGCCCCGCCGCCGCCGAGCACGGGATGTTGATGTCCAGATCGGTGGCCACGTAGCCGATCAGCGGCGCGTTGACGCTTTCCAGCACGTCGTTCTGGGGCCAGTTCAGCTGGGCGGTCGTCTGCTTGACGGGCAGGAAGGGGGTGGCGAGGGCGAGTGCGGCGCCGAGAAGCCCGGCGATGATGGCGATCAACCGCGCGGTGTGGTGATTGGTTTGGCGCGCCCCGTTACCGACCACGGGGGTTGATGGTAATTGGCCGGCCTGCGGCGGCGTCTCGACGGCCATCAGCCGCCCTCGGGCAGCCGGATGGCCAACACGAACGGTCCGATGTCGGAGACGCTGAAGCGGGGGTCGTCGAACAGCGCCGCATCGAGTGCCACCTGGTACCGACGCACGTTGGGCTGGTTGGGGTAGACGTCGGCGGCCAGCCGCAGCGTGTAGGCGTCAGACGAGTCGCCCGCACCGCCTCGGCGCATCAGGAAGACGGTCGGCGGCTGCCACGGCAGCTTGTCGAGCGCTGCGATGAACTGGTCGGGGTGCTCCAACGCCGCCAAGCGCTCGATTGCCGCGGCCCGCTCGTCGAAGTGCGCAAGCGGGTTGGCGTAGTGCGAAGTCAGGCCTTGGAAGCCGTAGTAGGGGTAGTAGGACAGGAAGCTGTAGTCGGCGGTCAGCACGACGGTCTCGTTGCGGGATCGACCAGTCACCTCCTGGATCCTGGCGTCGATCTCGCGGTAGTACTTCTCCGCACCTGGTGGCCGGCGGTCGGCCCGCTGCCCGTATCCGTCGGTGTCGGTGTAGGCGACGACGATGTCGGAGCGCAGCACGTCCGGAATGTCCTGGGCGAAGGTCATGGCGCCGATCGCGCCCACCGCACCGGCGGCCACGACGATGCGTCGCCCGGTGTCGGCGTCGTACCGACGGGCCGCGGCGAGGGTGACGTCGATGAAGCCGAACACCCCGGCCGCGGTGAGCAGCACCGTCAGTGTCGGCTGGAGTCGGAAGGACAGCAGCGTGGTGCCCGCCAGCGTGGTCAGCATCGAGGCCAGCGACCAGGCGTAGACCGCGACGACACCGAACGCCAGCCCGGCAGCGCGCGTCGAACTGCGGGCGCGGATGACGAGCCACAGCGTGCCGGCCATGCATAGCGCACCCAGCAGGGTGAACTCCAGCATGGGGAAGGACAGCTGCGCGCCGTCGGGCGGCAGGTAGTGCTGTGCGGTGCCCGAGCCCGTGGCCGATCCACCGATCGCGGCCAGTAGGAACGGCAGCCAGCCGATCAACATGATCGCGCCTGCGATCACCCCGGCGGCGGCGAGCCGCAGCAGCGGTTCTGCGCTGCGCCGGTTCAGCGCCAGCGCGACCGCCATGATCGCCACGGCGAATGCGCCGTAGCCCAGCAGCAGCGAGTACAGCAACCCGGCGACACCGAGAAGCAGACCAACGCCGATCACGGCCGCCCAACCGCCCGCCCGCGACCGGCGGCGAAGCCCGGACCACGCCAGCACCAAAACGGGCGGCAGCAGCACCGTGAGAACGGCGGCGTACGGCTCTGCAGACGAGTACGCCAGCGTCGCGGCTGATGTCGCCGCCGTCACGATCAACGCGTATTCGAACCGGATCATGCTCGTCCACAACACGAAAGCGATCACGACTGCGACGGCGATCGAGGTGATCGCCCACGGCTTGAACATCTCCCATGCCGGGGTGCCGGTCAGTGCGGCCATCCGGCCGCCGATCCAGAACCAGCCCGCCGGATAGAAGGGCGGCAGGCCGATGTAGGTCATGTCGTGTAGCGCCGCGCTGTCGGTGAGCCGGGTCAGGTACTCGGTGCGGAACTGTTGGTCGACGGAGATGCCGAACAGGTACAGCTTGGTGGCGCCGAGCGGCATGGCGAGTGTGACGACCGAGAATGCGGACAGGAAGACAACGGCGCCTGCATGCGCGGCAAGTCGACGCCCGCGCCGCCACATCCAGCCGGCGCCGAGCAGCCCTGCCAGACAGACGAACTGGCCGACAGTGGTCAAGGCGTGCAGCTGGTTCGACGAGTTGTATGCGGGCCACTCGACGCTGGCGATGGCGAAAAGTAAGATGGCCGAGACGATCACCGCGACGGCGGCCGCAGCCGCCATCTGACCGAGCACGGCCAGCGCGCCTCGCATCATCGACCCGTCGGATCTCAGATTGGAAGCTTGCGGAAGATGGGACGCGGAACGTGCCGCAGGACCATCATCACGTATCTGAACGCCCCCGGCGCCCATACCAGTTCCTTGCCCTTGGCCGACGCGGTGACCGCCAGCTCGGCGACGTCTTCCTTGTCGACGGTGAACGGCGCCTCCTTGGCGCCGGTGGCTTTCCAGTGATCGATCGTAGTGGTGGTGCGCACCTGCCCTGGACGGATCACCAGGACTCGAACGCCGAACTCCCGCAGCGCTTCCCCGAGGCCGAGGTAGAAGCCGTCGAGTCCGGCCTTCGTTGACCCGTAGACGAAGTTGGAGCGCCGCACTCTCTCGCCCGCGGCCGAGCTCATCGCGATGATCCGGCCGGAGCCCTGAGCGCGCATCTTCTCTCCGAGCAGGACGCCGACGGAGATGGCTGCGGTGTAGTTGATCTCGGCGATCTGTACGGCCTTGCGTTGGTTCTGCCACAGCTCTTCGGCGTCGCCGAGCAGGCCGAAGGCCACGATCGCGACGTCGATATCACCGCCTGCGAATGCTTCGTCGATGACCTTGGGGTGACTTTCGGTGTCCACACCGTTGAAGTCGATCCATTCGACGGACTTGGCACCTGCGGCCTTCATCTCCGCGATGGCAGCGTCGCGCTTCGGGTGGTTGGGAAGGTCGGCGAGGACAACGCGTGCGGCCGCGTTGCGAAGGTAGCGGGCGCAGATCGCAAGGCCGATTTCGGATGTCCCGCCGAGCAGCAGGATGGCCTGGGGGTTACCCGTGGCGTCGAACACCATTTACAGAAGCTCCAAACGTCGGGCCATGTCCGAGGCGAATACGCCGTCGGGATCGACCTTGCGGCGCACGGCGATCCACTCGTCGATGCGCGGGTACATGGCGTGGAAGGTCTCGGCGGTGGTGCGCGAATCCTTGGCGGTGTAGAGCCGGCCGCCGAACTCGAGCACACGTCGGTCGAGCTCATTGAGGAACTCGTTGAGGCCGGGCTTGATCTGGAAGTCGACGCACACGTTCCAGCCGGGAATCGGAAAACTCAGCGGGGCTTGGTTCCCCGGCCCGAACAGCTTGAACACGTTGAGGAACGAGTAGTGCCCGGAGCGCTGGATGTCGTACATGATGCCCTTGAACGGCTCAACGGCCTCGGTCGGCACCACGAACTGGTACTGCGCGAAACCCACTGAGCCGTAAGCCTTGTTCCACTCACCGACCATGTCGAGCGGGTGGTAGAACTGGGTGAGGTTCTGGGTTTTGCCCCGATAGGTCTTGCCTGTCCGGTACCAGAGCTCGGTCATCGCGCCGAAGATCAGCTTGTTGCCGAGGCCGTTGGGGAAGACGTCGGGTGCGGTGAAGTATTGCGGGGCGTCGAACTTCAGCGGGTTCTTGCGAAGCTTCTCGGGCAGTTGGTCGATTGTCGCCAGCGAGCCGCGGGAGATGACCGCGCGGCCCAGTTTCGGTGGCGCGCTAATGGCGTCGAACCAGGCGCTGGAATACGTGTAGTTCGCTTCGGTGCCGTCGCTGTGGAACGCGATCGTCTCGTCGAGGCTGCCGGTGACGTCGCCGTCGGCGATGAAGTACGCGGTCTCAGTCGGGGTCATCGCGATGGTGGAGCGCAGGATGATGCCGGTCAGGCCGTTGCCGCCGACCGTCGCCCAGAGCAATTCGGCGTCGGCGCCGTCGGGGGTCAGGTGGCGGATGTCGCCGTCGGCGGTCAGCAACTGCATCGAGCGGACGTGGTTACCGAAGCTGCCCGAGCTGTGGTGGTTCTTGCCGTGGATGTCACAGGCGATTGCGCCCCCGACCGTGACCTGGCGGGTGCCGGGGAGCACCGGCACCCAGAGGCCAAGTGGCAGGGCCGCCCGCATCAGCTGGTCGAGGTTCACACCGGCGTCGACGTCGACGAGTGCGCTTTCGCGATCGACCGAATGGATCTGGTTCAGCGCCGTCATGTCGACGACAAGTCCGCCACCGTTCTGAGCGTTGTCCCCGTAGGACCGGCCGAGGCCCCTCGCGATGACGCCGCGGGAGCCGCCGTCGGCCGCGTGCGTGACGGCCTTGGCGATCAGCTCATGATCCGGGGTCGACAGCACATGGGCCACCGACGCGGCGGTTCGGCCCCAGCCGGTCAGGCGTCGTGAGGTGGTCGGAAACATCGTGACGAGGGTACCGTGCGGTTTCCGCGGCTCACCTCAAGCGGAAGATCACCATTCGCTGCACGATGAAGTTGATGACGGTCGCGGTGCCTTGGGCGATGACGAACGCGACCACCACGGCAGTGGGCGTGTAGTCGAGTAGCCGCAGGAACAGGTGGTTGAGGCCGACCTGGACGACGAAGGTCGTGATGTAGAGCGCCCACACCGCGGCCAACCGTGCAGTGCTCGGTGGGGCTTGGAACGTCCACCGCCGGTTGAGCAGGTATGCCGTCGTGGTTCCGGCGATCCACCCGACGGTTTTGGCCAGGTCCGGCTGCATGCCGGCGATCCGGTAGAGCGCGACGTACAGCCCGAAGTCGACGATGGCCGAGAACCCGCCGGTGACGACGAACCGCCATATCTGAGTCGTGAGACTCAGGTTCGGTTGCATCGGAGGCTCGGTCACCCGGGCAGCCTACTTCCACGGCCGCGAGGCTTGGACCGAGCGACCCGAGGGCAATTGCCGCTGAATGGCGTCTCTTCGCGGCCACATTTCCGTAGCGGACCACTCAGAACGACGGCCGGACGCGGAAGAATCTCCCGATGCCTCAGTCGGTTGTGTGGACGATCAGTACGTCGGCGGTCTTCTTGGCCCTGGCCAAGACGTTGCCGGGCACCGAGCCAAGCCACTTGCCGCTGCGTGTCGCCAGCCCTACGTCGCCGACCACCACCAGATCCGCCTCGACCTCCTTGGCGAGGCGGGACAGCGCGTGTACCGGATCACCCAGAATCGGTCGGATCTCCACATTCTTCGCCCCAGCCGCTCTGGCCCGGTCGCGGGCCTCCCGCAGGATTTCGTACACGGGGGCCTCCCCGTGCATCTTGTAGTCGCCGTCGGTCCGGAGGGCGACCTCGCCGTCGCCGTCTATCACACGATCCGGTCGGGCTGGTCTTCCCCAGCCTCCTTTGTCCATATTGGGCAAGTGCGCCATCGCTATGATCAACTTCGCGTCACTTTCCGCAGCGAACGTGGCTGCGTGATCCACCGCACGAAACGATGTGTCCGAGCCGTCAGTTCCGACCAGCATTATCTGATACGCGCTCATATCACTATGCTCTGCCTATTTATTCGCATTTTTCGGCGGTTTTCACCGATTCGTGGATTCGATCGATAGGTGGTCGCCGGTGCCGCTCTTGAGCAGCATGAACGCTGCCGGTGCGCGCTGGCCGGACTTAGACTTCTGCAGTGTTCTCGGAAACGCGGTACGCGATGAACGGGGATTTGCGCGTCGCCTATACGGCATCGCCTGAGGGTGAGCGCGACATCGTGTTGGTCCCGAACTGGTTCAACTGTTGCGAAACTCTGTCCGAGCTCCCGGCGATTCAGGGGTGGGTCGAGGCGATGGCATCGCTGGGCCGGTTGATCTCTTTTGATCAGCCGGGTACGGGCGCATCCGATCCTGTGGAGCCGGGCGCGTTGCCGACGTTGGAGCAGTGGGCTGACAGCATCACCGCAGTGCTGGACGATCTCGGGATTCGCCAAGCGGTTCTCGTCGCGCAGAACGCCGCGTTCGCGCCCGCGGCGCTGTTCGCGGCCAGCTATCCGTCTCGCACCACGGCGCTTGTCGGGCTTGAGGTCTATGCGAGCCCGACCGCTGATCGCACCGTTGGGCAGCCCACTCCGGAGGAGTTCTTCGGTGCCATGGTCGCCGCCTGGGGCACGGGGGAGCTGCACCATGTCTGGAATCCGGACATGCCGTGGAATGAGGAAATTCGGGCAACGTGGGCGCGATATGAACGCCTGTCGGCGAGCCCACGAACCGTTGCGCTCATGATGCCGGTGGTGTCCGAATTGGAGATCACGACGCTGCTTCCAACCGTCCGCGTGCCAAGTCTCATCGTCCAGTACACCGATGATCCGCTAGTCATCCGCGCGCAAGGTAAGTACGTCGCCGATCACATCCCGGGCGCGAAGTACGTTGAGCTCCCGGGTCGCAACCTCTTCCACATCGTGGAGCCGTGGCGGTCGTCCTTTCAGGAGATCGCCGAGTTCCTCACCGGCGAGCAGGCTGATATGGCCGATGATCGGGTTCTTGCCACGGTGCTCTTCACCGACATCGTCGACTCGACGCGCCGCGCCTCAGAGATGGGTGACCGTGACTGGCATGCGTTGCTCGATGCGCACGACGCCGTTGTCCGATCGCAACTGGCCCGCTTTCGGGGCCGCGAGGTGAGCACAGCGGGTGACAGCTTCCTTGCGATGTTCGACGGCCCGCAGCGAGCGATCCGCTGCGCCATGGCAATTCGTGATTCAGTGCAATCGCTCGGCATCGAGGTGCGCGCCGGTTTGCACACCGGCGAATGCGAGGTCCGCGGCGATGACATCGGCGGGATCGGCGTGCACATCGGCGCACGCGTGAGCGCACTGGC
>NZ_JAVHWK010000048.1:0-44852 GCF_032159775.1 Mycobacterium sp. | reverse complement strand
GCTTGATCTTCACCTCGTCGATGGACTTCTGGCCGAAGTTGCGGATGTCCAGCAGATCGGACTCCGTGCGGGCGACGAGCTCGCCCACCGTGTGCACACCCTCGCGCTTGAGGCAGTTGTACGACCGCACCGTGAGGTCCAGATCGTCGATCGGCAGAGCGAACGACGCGATGTGGTCCGCCTCGGCAGGTGACGGGCCGATCTCGATGCCCTCGGCCTCGACGTTGAGTTCGTGTGCCAGACCGAACAATTCGACCAGCGTCTTGCCCGCCGACGCCAGCGCGTCACGAGCAGTGATCGAACTCTTGGTCTCGACGTCCAGAATGAGCTTGTCGAAGTCAGTGCGCTGCTCGACGCGGGTGGCCTCCACCTTGTAGGTGACCTTCAGCACCGGCGAGTAGATGGAATCGACCGGGATGCGGCCGATTTCGGCACCCGACGCCTTGTTCTGAACGGCGGGGACGTAGCCGCGGCCACGCTCGACAACGAGCTCGACCTCCAGCTTGCCCTTGTCGTTCAGGGTGGCGATGTGCATTTCCGGGTTGTGCACCGTCACGCCGGCAGGCGGAACGATGTCACCAGCGGTGACCGCGCCGGGGCCCTGCTTGCGCAGGTACATGGTGACCGGCTCGTCCTCCTCGGACGACACGACCAGACCCTTGAGGTTCAGGATGATGTCGGTGACGTCTTCCTTCACACCGGGAACGGTGGTGAATTCGTGCAGCACGCCGTCGATGCGAATGCTGGTGACCGCTGCGCCGGGGATCGACGACAGCAGCGTGCGCCGCAGTGAATTGCCAAGGGTGTAACCGAATCCGGGCTCCAACGGTTCGATGACGAACTGGGAGCGATCCTCGGCCAGGACCTCTTCGGACAATGTGGGTCGCTGAGAAATCAGCATGGTGTTTTCTTCCTCCTTCGCGACAACCGCTATTTGATGTCGCGTAATCCCAACCGCCATCCGGGCGGCTGGAAAGTCTTACTTCGAGTAGAGCTCGACGATGAGCTGCTCGCTGAGCGGCACGTCGATCTGCGCGCGTTCCGGCAGCTGGTGCACCAGGATGCGCTGGCGTTCGCCAACCACCTGCAGCCATCCCGGAATCGGTCGCTCACCCGCAGTTTGGCGAGCGATCTCGAACGGCAGCGTGTTGATCGACTTGTCCTTGATATCGATGATGTCGTACTGCGACACGCGATAGCTGGGGATATCGACCTTGACACCGTTGACGGTGAAGTGGCCGTGGCTGACGAGCTGGCGGGCCATCCGGCGAGTACGCGCCAGGCCGGCGCGGTACACAACGTTGTCCAGCCGGCTCTCCAGGATGCGCAGCAGGTTGTCGCCGGTCTTGCCGGGGAGGCGGTTGGCCTCCTCGTAGTAACGGCGGAACTGCTTTTCCATCACGCCGTAGGAGAAGCGGGCCTTCTGCTTCTCCTGCAGCTGCTGGCGGTATTCGCTTTCCTTGATCCGCGCGCGGCCGTGCTGGCCGGGTGGGTAGGGCCGCTTCTCGAATGCCTGCTCGCCGCCGACGAGGTCAACGCCGAGGCGGCGCGACTTGCGGGTTGCGGGTCCGGTGTAACGAGCCATGAGTTCTTGTTCCTCCCTAGACCCGGCGCCGCTTGGGCGGACGGCAGCCGTTGTGCGGCTGCGGGGTGACATCGGAAATTGCGCCGACCTCGAGGCCGGCCGCCTGCAGCGACCGGATCGCGGTCTCGCGGCCCGAACCGGGGCCCTTCACGAACACGTCGACCTTTTTGACGCCGTGCTCCTGCGCCTTGCGGGCGGCGTTCTCTGCGGCCAGCTGCGCGGCGAACGGCGTCGACTTACGCGACCCCTTGAAGCCGACATGGCCCGACGATGCCCAGGCGATGACATTGCCCTGCGGATCGGTGATCGACACGATCGTGTTGTTGAACGTGCTCTTGATGTGCGCGGCGCCGTGCGGGACGTTCTTCTTTTCCCTGCGGCGGGTCTTCTGACCCTTCTTGGGGGCGGCTGCGCCCTTCTTTGCGGGTGGCATCGGTTACCTGGCCTTCTTCTTGCCGGCGATGGTGCGCTTGGGGCCCTTGCGGGTGCGCGCATTGGTCTTGGTCCGCTGGCCACGCACCGGCAGGCCGCGGCGATGCCGAATGCCCTGGTAGCAGCCGATCTCGATCTTGCGGCGGATATCGGCTTGCACCTCGCGGCGCAGGTCGCCCTCCACCTTGAGGCTGCCCTCGATGTAGTCGCGCAGCTGGGTCACCTGGTCGTCGGTCAGGTCTTTGGTGCGCAGATCCCGGCTGATGCCGGTTGCTTCCAGGATCTCCTGGGAGCGGGTACGGCCAATGCCGTAGATATAGGTCAGCGCGATCTCCATGCGCTTGTCGCGCGGGAGGTCGACGCCTACTAGGCGTGCCATCAGGCAGTGTTCCTTCTCTATGCGGAGGTCTTGTCCCAGCCCGTTCCCTCGTCTTGTGGGGTCCGGCCTCCGTGCCGGACGTAGATGAGCGGCTAATCCACTCAGTGGTGCTGGGGTTTCGTCATTCAGTTGTGGGTGCAGGGCGTACTGAGGCTGGCTAGCCTTGCCGCTGCTTGTGTCGCGGATCGGAGCAGATCACCATGACCCGCCCATGCCGACGGATCACCCTGCACTTATCGCAAATGGGCTTGACGCTCGGGTTCACCTTCACGGCTTGTCGATCCTGTTCTTGTCTCGTGCTGGCTGTGGATTACTTGTACCGATAAACGATGCGGCCCCGGGACAGGTCGTAGGGAGACAACTCCACCACCACCCGGTCCTCGGGCAGGATGCGGATGTAGTGCTGCCGCATCTTGCCGCTGATGTGGGCGAGTACCTTGTGCCCGTTCTCCAGCTCAATGCGAAACATCGCATTGGGCAGGGGCTCGACCACGCGGCCCTCGACCTCGATGGCACCGTCTTTCTTGGCCATTGTTGTTCGGAGATCCTCCGTGTCAGTCTGGTTAGTTGGCGCCGCTCGGCGCAGTACACACTCCGACTTCAAAACGTGAGCCGGTAGCTAGAAATTCCAGAACTGGGGCACGCAAGAGCCGGCGCGGAAACCGCACCGTTTGTCCATACTACCCGCTCGGCGGCCTGCCCCAAAATCGCTGAACGGCCACCTCAGCGCCATTACGCTGACCGCATATCCGCTGGACAGTGCGCGCATAATTGGTGGCGATGACTGAACCCGGAAATCAGGCCAGACGACCCGCAATCCTCACAGTCGACGATGACCCAGCAGTGTCCCGTGCGGTCGCCCGCGACCTTCGCAGACACTACGGAGAACGGTACCGCATCCTGCGGGCCGAGTCGGGCGCCGACGCTCTCGAGACGCTCAAAGAACTCAAGCTGCGCGGCGACACCGTCGCGGTGTTCGTCGCGGATTACCGGATGCCGCAGATGAGCGGGATCGAGTTTCTCGAGAAGGCGATGGACTTCTTCCCGCTGGCGCGCCGGGTGCTGCTGACGGCATACGCCGACACCCACGCCGCCATCGACGCGATCAACGTCGTCGACCTCGACCACTACTTGCTCAAGCCGTGGGATCCGCCCGAGGAGAAGCTCTACCCGGTCATCGACGGCCTGCTGGAAGAATGGCAGGCCGTTGGCGACCGCGCCATGCCGTACACCAAGGTGATCGTCCACCGCTACAGCGAGCGTTCGTGGGAGGTGCGGCAGTTCCTGGCGCGCAACCAGTACTCGTTCCGCGCCGTCAATGCCGACGAGCCGAAGGGGCAGCAACTGCTCGAAGCCGCAGGCCTCGACGACAGTCGGCTGCCGGTCGTCATCACCGAGAAGGGTGAGACGCTCGTCGAACCGGCCGACGTCGAGCTGGCCACTCTGCTCGGCCTGTCGACCAGTCCGGCGCTGGAGATGTACGAACTCGCGGTGATCGGCGGCGGTCCCGCAGGTCTGGCCGCCGCGGTGTACGGAGCCTCAGAAGGACTCAAGACGGTTCTGATCGAGAAGTCTTCGACCGGTGGGCAGGCGGGCCGCAGCTCGAAGATCGAGAACTATCTCGGCTTTCCCACCGGCGTATCGGGTGCCGAGCTCACCACGTCGGCGCGCCTGCAGGCTGAACGGTTCGGTGCCGAGGTCATCACGACCCAGGAGGCGTTCAAGCTCACCGTCAACGGCGTCGGCGCCGCGCATTCCATCCAGCTCAACGAGGACAACACCATCGGTGCGCGCGCCGTCATCCTCGCCACCGGCGTCGACTACCGCCAGCTGAAGATCACCGGGTGCTGGGACGATCCCGACGACCCGACCTGCAACTACATCGGCCGCGGCGTGTTCTACGGCGCATCGGTTTCCGACAACAGCGAGTGCGCGGGCGAGGACGTCTACATCGTCGGCGGCGCCAACTCGGCCGGGCAGGCCGCGATGTACATGTCGCAGACGGCCAAGTCGGTCACCATGTTGATCCGCGGGTCCTCGCTCGCGGCCGGCATGTCGCAGTATCTCGTCGACCGGATCTTGAAGACACCGAACATCACGGTCCGAACCTGCACCGAGGTCGTGAACACCGTTGCGACCGACGACCACCTGTCCGGCCTGGAGCTTCTCGACAAGCGGACCGACCAGACCGAGACGGTGACCTGCGACCGGATGTGCTGCTTCATCGGCGCCATGCCGCGCACCGACTGGCTGGAAGAGGCGGGAATAGCCCGCGACGATTACGGCTTTGTGCTGTCCGGTCCGGACGTGATGAAGGTCAGCGGCTGGACGCTCGACCGTCCGCCGCATCACCTGGAAACAAGCGTGCCCGGTGTGTTTGTTGCAGGAGATGTGCGTTCGGAGTCCGCCAAGCGGGTTGCGGCCGCGGTGGGCGAAGGCTCAATGGCGGTGATGTTGGTGCACAGGTATCTGGCGGAAGCCTAGAGAGGACCACCATGGGCGAGGAATGCCTGCGCGACGAACTTCGCACGCTGTTTCTGTTCGAACATCTGACCGACGACCAGCTCGACATGCTGTGCGCGGACGGCAGCATCGAGACTTTCCCCGCCGGGCCTCTGTGCGTCGAGGGCGAGCCCGCCAACTGCTTCTACGTGATGCTCGATGGCGAACTGATCATGTCGAAGCGCTCCGGCGGCGTCGACATCCAGACCGGGCAAACGTCGCAGCGTGGCGTCTACTTCGGCGCCTGGTCGGCCTACGTGCCGGGCGAGGAGCACATCTATGAGGCGTCGGTACGGCTGACCAAGCCGTCGCGTTGTTTCGTGCTGGCGGCCGACGCATTCGCGCGGTTCATGCAGACGCAGTTCCCGATGGCCGTGCACCTGTTGGAAGGGCACAGGGTCGGCGGCCGGCGGCAGAGCCAGATCATCGGTCAGCGCGAGAAGCTGCTGGCGCTCGGCACGATCACCGCCGGGCTCACCCATCAGCTCAACAACCCGGCGGCGGCGACGGCTCGCGCGGTGGCCGATCTCCGCGAGGGTGTGGGCCATATGCGGCACAAGCTCGCGATGGTGGCGGAAGCCAAGTTCACGCCAGAGGCGTTGCGCATCCTGGTCAACATCCAGGACCAGGTCGCCGAGCAGGTGGCCAAGAACGCGGATGTGGAACTGTCCGCTCTGGAGGCGTCCGACCGCGAGGACCAGCTCGGCGACTGGCTGGAGGACCACGGCATCGTCGGCGCCTGGGACTATGCGCCGACGTTCGTGGAAGCCGGGCTGGACACCGACTGGCTGGAGCGGGTCTCGTCGGTGGTCGAGGACGCCGATGCCTCAGCGTCGCTGCAGAGTGCGATCGGGTGGCTGAAGTACACCATCGACAACGAACTGCGGATGAATGAGATCGCCGAGGCGAGCAAGCGCATCTCGGCGCTGCTCGCGGACGCCAAGCAGTACTCGCAGATGGACCGCGGCTCCTATCAGAGCGCCAACGTCCACGAATTGCTGCGCAGCACGATCATGATGTTCGGCGACAAGGTCGGCTACCAGGGCAAGGGCAGGCCTGTCACCATCATCAAGGACATGGACAAGACGCTGCCCGAATTACAGTGCTACCCAGGCGATCTCAATCAGGTGTGGACAAACCTCATCGACAACGCGATTCAGGCGATGGATGGTCACGGCACCTTGACCATTCGCACTGCACGCGAGAACGAGCAGATGATCCGGGTGGAGATCTGCGATGACGGGCCCGGTATCCCCGAGGACATCATCGGCCGGATCTTCACGCCGTTCTTCACCACGAAGCCGTTCGGCGAGGGCACCGGCCTCGGACTCGACCTCGCCTGGCGCATCGTTGTCGAGAAGCACGGCGGAAATATGTCGGTGCAGTCCACGCCAGGCGATACGCGCTTCATCGTGTGCCTGCCGCTGGTCGCTCCGCCGCCACTGACACCGACGCCCGGTGAGCTCTCCGCCGCCGGAACCGAATAGATCGAATCATCGCGCGCCGATCGGAATAGCCGCCCGCCGAGCCGGGGTTGACCCAACCATGACGAAACCTCAACTCGGCAAGTTCGGCGTGTTCGGCCACTATTCGCAGTGGCAACAGTTGTCCCCTCAGCAGCTCAAGGACATCGAGGCGCTCGGTTACGGAGCCATCTGGGCCGGCGGCTCGCCTCCCGCCGAACTCGAGTGGATCGACCCCATCCTGGAGGTCACCGACAGCTTGGCTCTGGCCACCGGCATCGTCAACATCTGGACTGCGGCCGCGGGTCCGGTCGCCGACTCGTTCCACCGCATCGAGAAGGCTTATCCCGGCCGGTTCCTCCTCGGCATCGGCGTCGGCCACCCCGAGGCGCAAACCGAGTACAAGAAGCCGTACGACGCGCTCAGCGACTACCTCACCGAACTCGACCAGCACGGGGTTCCCAAGGACCGCGTCGTCGTCGCCGCGCTCGGCCCGCAGGTCCTCAAGCTGTCGGCCCGCCGCAGCGCCGGCGCGCACCCGTACCTGACCACGCCAGAGCACACCGCGCAGGCGCGAGAGCTGATCGGGCCCGAGGCGTTCCTCGCCCCTGAGCACAAGGTCGTGCTGACCACCGACGCCGAGAAGGCCCGCGCCACCGGCCGCAAGGCGCTCGAGATCTACCTGAGCCTGGCCAATTATCTCAACAACTGGAAGCGGCTGGGTTTCTCCGATGCCGACGTCGCCAAGCCGGGCAGCGATGCGCTGGTGGATGCGGTGATCGCATACGGCACCGCCGAGGCCATCGCGGCGCGGCTCACCGAGCACCTGACCGCCGGGGCCGACCACGTTCCGGTTCAGGTGTTGGCGGGTACTGACAAGCTCGTACCGGCGCTCACCGAACTCGCGGGGCCGCTCGGACTCCAGTGAAGGGACTTCCATGACCGACTCCGTCAGCCTCAAACCCGACCTCGGCCGATTCGGGGTGTGGACGTTCGGAACTCCCAAACCCGAGCAGGCCGTCGCAATCGAAAAGCTGGGTTACGGCGCGCTGTGGATCGGCGGCTCCCCCGCGGGTGATCTGAACTATGTCGAGCCCATCCTCGAGCAGACCAAGACACTGCAGGTGGCCACCGGCATCGTCAACGTCTGGACGGCTCCTGCCCAGGAGGTCGCCGAGGCCTACCACCGCGTCGAGGACGCCTATCCCGGCCGGTTCCTGCTCGGTATCGGGATCGGCCATCCTGAGCACACCGACGAGTACCGCAAGCCCTACGACGTGCTGGTCGAATACCTTGACGTGTTGGACGCCGCAAAGGTGCCCACCAGCCGCAGGGTGGTCGCGGCGTTGGGGCCAAAAGTGCTCAAGCTGTCCGCGCAACGCAGTGCAGGCGCCCATCCGTATCTGACGACTCCGGAGCACACCGGTTCGGCCCGCGAATTGGTCGGGCCCACCGTGTATTTGGCGCCCGAGCACAAGGTGGTTCTGACCACCGACGTCGACGAAGCACGCGAGATCGGCAGGAAAACCGTCGACTTCTACCTGAACCTGAGCAACTACGTGAACAACTGGAAGAGGCTCGGCTTCACCGACAAAGACGTCGCCAAGCCCGGCAGCGACCGGCTGATCGACGGTGTCATCGCCTACGGCACGCCTGACGACATCGCAGCCCGGCTGAACCAGCACCTGGAGGCGGGCGCAGACCACGTCACGATCCAGGTGCTCGGCGGCTGGGACAAGCTGGTGCCGGCACTCACAGAGCTGGCCGGGCCGTTGGGGCTGAAGGGCTGACAGGGACCCGACCGCTACGGTAGGTCCATGCGGTTGCTGGTCACGGGGGGTGCCGGGTTCATCGGCGCCAACTTCGTGCACGGGGCGGTGGGTGAGCATGCGGTGACGGTGCTCGACGCGCTCACGTATGCGGGCAGCCGGGAGTCCCTTGCGCCGGTCGAAGACGGCATCCGACTGGTGGAGGGCGACATCACCGATGCGGAGTTGGTGACGAAGCTCGTCGCCGAGGCCGACGCCGTCGTGCATTTCGCCGCCGAAACACACGTCGACAACGCGCTCGCCGACCCCGAACCGTTTTTGCACTCCAACGTGATCGGGACCTACATGGTGTTGGAGGCGGTGCGACGGCACGGTGCCCGGCTACACCACATTTCGACCGACGAGGTGTACGGGGAGCTGACGCTGGACCAGTCTGACCGGTTCACCGCCGCCACACCGTACGACCCGTCAAGCCCGTACTCATCCACGAAGGCCGCCGCTGACATGTTGGTGCGGGCATGGGTGCGGTCTTACGGCGTGCGCGCGACAATTTCCAACTGCTCCAACAACTATGGGCCATACCAACACGTGGAGAAGTTCATCCCGCGCCAGATCACCAACGTGCTGACGGGCAGGCGGCCCAAGCTGTACGGCGCCGGCGCCAACGTGAGGGACTGGATCCACGTCGACGATCACAACGATGCGGTGTGGCGGATTCTTCAGGACGGTCAGGTCGGGCTCACGTATTTGATTGGCGCAGAGGGTGAGCGCGACAACCTCTCGGTGATGCGGACAATCCTGGCGTTGATGGACCGTGACCCCGACGATTTCGATCATGTCGTCGACCGCGTCGGTCACGACCTGCGCTATGCGATCGACCCGTCACAGCTGCGCGACGAGCTCGGCTGGGAACCCAAACACAGAGACTTCGAAGACGGCTTGAAGGCAACGATCGGTTGGTATCGCGACAACGAATCGTGGTGGGGCCCAATTAAGGACGCCGTCGAGTCGGCCTACGAGAAACGCGGCCAGTGACGTGGAGGTACGCGAGCTAGCCATCCCCGGCGCGTGGGAGATCACGCCGGCGCAGCACGCCGACGACCGTGGTGTCTTCTATGAATGGTTCACCGATGCCGAGTTCCAAAAGCTCGCCGGGCATCGACTGGACCTGCGTCAGGCGAACTGCTCGGTATCGGGCGCAGGCGTGCTCCGGGGGCTGCATTTCGCCCAGTTGCCGCCTAGCCAGGCGAAGTACGTGACGTGCGCGCGCGGCGCCGTCTTCGACGTGGTGGTCGACATCCGCGTCGGCTCACCGACATTCGGGCAGTGGGACTCGGTTCTGCTGGACGACCGCGCCCGCCGCTCGGTGTACATCAGCGAGGGGCTGGCGCACGGTTTTCAAGCGCTGTACGAAGATTCGACGGTGATGTACCTCTGCTCGGCCGGCTACGACCCGGATCGCGAGCACACGATTCTCGCTACCGATCCGGCGCTCGACATCAAATGGCCGGGCACTGACCATGTGTTGTCCGCCCGCGACGCCGACGCGCCCACACTCGACGAGGTCGGAGCCTCGGGCCTGTTGCCGACGTGGGATGAGACCAAGGCGTTCGTCGAGAATCTTCGCCGAGGCGACTAGTCCACGTCCCCGAGCCTGCGGGGAGATCGCAATTTTGCGGTGATCGCGATCTCTCAGCAGACTCGTGAGTCAGTCGTCGGTGTCTGGCTTGGCGTGCCGCGGCTTCGACGGCGTCACATTCGAGACGGCGGTCTTGACCGGCGACTACAACGAGATCCGCACCACGGTGTCGGCGAACAACCCCCGGCACAGCCCCGAGACGCGCGACGCGTTCGTCGCCCAGATGGCCGAATACGCGAAACTCGGCGTAAAGACTGCGATCACCATGCCGCCTACCGGCGCGGCCGCCGCCTGGGTCGACGGCATGGCGCCCGCCTTCAGGCAGCTCGCAGAACTCGGCTGATCGCCCTTCGCGCAACCCTTGCGCAGGATCAAGCGCACTTACTAGGATATCCTAGTATTCCACCATTCTGTCGAGGGACCCGCTCATGACCACACAGATTCAACATTTCATCGACGGCCGCCGCAGCAGCCTGGCGTCGACCCGAACCGCCGACGTGATGAACCCGAGCACCGGCGAAGTGCAGGCTCAGGTGTTGATGGCGTCGGCCGCCGACGTCGACACCGCGGTGGCTTCTGCCGTCGAGGCACAGAAGGAGTGGGCGGCCTGGAACCCACAGCGTCGGGCCCGCGTGATGATGAAGTTCATCGACCTGGTGAACGCCAACGTCGAGGAGCTCGCCGAACTGCTCTCGTTGGAACACGGCAAGACCGTTGCGGACTCCAAGGGCGACATCCAGCGCGGCATCGAGGTCATCGAGTTCGCCATCGGCATCCCGCACCTGATCAAGGGTGAGTACACCGAGGGCGCAGGCACGGGCATCGACGTCTACTCGCTGCGTCAGCCGCTCGGCGTGGTCGCCGGCATCACCCCGTTCAACTTCCCGGCGATGATCCCGCTGTGGAAGGCGGGTCCCGCGCTGGCGTGCGGCAACGCGTTCATTCTCAAGCCCAGCGAACGCGACCCTTCGGTGCCGGTACGGCTGGCCGAGTTGTTCCTCGAGGCGGGCCTGCCGCCCGGCGTGTTCCAGGTCGTGCACGGTGACAAGGAAGCCGTCGATGCCATTCTCGAGCATCCGGACATCCAGGCCGTCGGGTTCGTCGGCAGCTCCGACATCGCACAGTACATCTACTCGAACGCCGCGGCGCACGGCAAGCGCGCACAGTGCTTCGGGGGCGCCAAGAACCACATGATCGTGATGCCCGACGCCGACCTCGACAACGCCGTCGACGCGCTGATCGGCGCGGGCTACGGCAGCGCGGGCGAGCGGTGCATGGCCATCAGCGTCGCGGTGCCCGTCGGCGAAGAGACCGCAAACCGCCTGCGCGCCAGGCTGGTCGAGCGCGTCAACCAGTTGCGGGTCGGTCACAGCCTCGACCCCAAGGCCGACTACGGCCCCCTGGTGACCGAGGCGGCTCTGCAGCGGGTGCGCGACTACATCGCCCAAGGCATCGAGGCGGGCGCCGAAGCCGTCGTCGACGGACGCGAACGTGCCACCGACGAACTGAGTTTCGACGATGCCGACCTGTCGAAGGGCTACTTCATCGGCCCCACCCTGTTCGACCACGTCACCAGCGACATGTCGATCTACACCGACGAGATTTTCGGGCCGGTGTTGTGCATCGTGCGCGCCAACGACTACGAAGAGGCGTTGCGGCTGCCCACCGAACATGAATACGGCAACGGCGTCGCAATATTCACCCGCGACGGCGACACCGCACGCGACTTCGTGTCCCGCGTTCAGGTCGGCATGGTCGGCGTGAACGTGCCCATTCCCGTGCCGGTGGCGTACCACACCTTCGGCGGCTGGAAGCGCTCCGGCTTCGGCGACCTCAACCAGCACGGGCCGTCGTCGATCATCTTCTACACGAAGGTGAAGACGGTGACCCAACGTTGGCCGGCGGGCAGCCACGGCGCCGAGTTCGTCATTCCGACAATGAAATAGAGCACAAGTATCCCCATGGATCTTTTCGGCTTGGACGACGATGAACGCGTGATCGCCGAGACGGCGGCAGCGTTCGCCGAGAAACGCCTTGCCCCCAACGCACTGGAGTGGGACAAGTCGCATCACTTCCCGGTCGACGAGCTGCGCGAGGCAGCCGAGCTGGGCATGGCGGCGATCTACTGCAGCGAAGACGCCGGCGGCAGCGGCCTACGCCGCATCGACGCCGTCCGCATCTTCGAGCAGTTGGCCGCCGCCGACCCAACGGTGGCGGCGTTCCTGTCGATCCACAACATGTGCTCATGGATGGTCGATAGCTACGGCACACACGAACAACGCAAATCCTGGGTGCCCAAGCTCGCGTCGATGGAGGCCGTCGCCAGCTACTGCCTGACCGAGCCGGGCGCGGGATCGGATGCCGCCGCACTGCGCACGAAAGCCGTCCGCGACGGCGACCACTACGTGCTCGACGGGGTGAAGCAGTTCATCTCCGGCGCAGGCGAGTCCGACGTCTACATTGTGATGGCCCGCACCGGCGGGGACGGACCCCGCGGGATCTCAGCCTTCATCGTCGAAAATGGCACTTCGGGACTCAGTTTCGGCGCGAATGAGGAGAAGATGGGCTGGCACGCCCAGCCCACCGCGCAGGTCATTTTCGAAGGCGTCCGAGTTCCTGTCGACGCGATGCTCGGTGGTGCCGACGGCGAAGGCACCGGCTTCTCCATCGCGATGAACGGCCTCAATGGTGGCAGGCTCAACATCGCGGCGTGCTCGCTCGGTGGCGCGCAGGCCGCATACGACAAGGCGGTGGGCTACCTGGCCGACCGGCAGGCGTTCGGCGGCGCACTTGTCGACGAGCCAACCATCCGGTTCTCACTGGCTGATATGGCCACTGCGCTGGAAACATCGCGAACGCTGTTGTGGCGGGCGGCAACTGCGCTCGACGAGAACCATCCCGACAAGGTGGCGCTGTGTGCGATGGCGAAGCGGTACGTGACCGACGCCTGCTTCGACGTCGCCGATCGGGCGCTACAGCTGCACGGCGGCTACGGATATCTCACCGAGTACGGGCTGGAGAAGATCGTCCGCGATCTGCGGGTGCATCGAATCCTCGAGGGAACCAACGAAATCATGCGCGTGGTCATCGGTCGGGCTGCCGCGGGCCGAGCCCGCAAATCGGCAGAAGCCGCTGGGACCCGCGCCTCTTAACCGGGAGGGTCAATGACCAACATCGCGTTCTTCGGGCTGGGCAACATGGGCGGACCGATGGCAGCCAACCTCGTCGCAGCCGGGCACACCGTGCACGGATTCGACCCGGTGCCCGCGCTCAAGGAAGCAGCGGAAGCCAAGGGCGTCAAGGTCTTCGACTCCGGCGCCGCGGCGGTGACCGAGGCCGACGTCGTGATCAGCTCGCTACCCAACGGTGCGGTCGTCAAGGCGTGCTACGACGAGGTGCTGCCGGACGCGAAGTCCGGTGCGCTGTTCATCGACACGTCGACCATCTCCGTCGCCGATGCCCGCGACATCCACAAGCAGGCCATCGAAGCTGGGTTCGCTCAACTTGATGCTCCGGTGTCCGGCGGCGTCAAGGGCGCCACTGCAGGAACGCTCGCATTCATGGTCGGCGGCGAGGACGAGGCCGTCGAACGAGCCCGTCCGGTACTGGAACCGTTGGCGGGCAAGATCATTCATTGCGGTGGCTCCGGCAACGGACAGAGTGCCAAGCTATGCAACAACATGGTGCTGGCAGTGCAGCAGATCGCCGTCGGGGAAGCCTTTGTGTTGGCCGAGAAACTCGGCCTCTCGGCGCAGTCGCTGTTCGACGTGATCACTGGAGCAACCGGCAACTGCTGGTCGGTGCACACCAACTGTCCGGTGCCAGGTCCGGTCCCCACGTCGCCTGCCAATAACGACTTCAAGCCGGGATTTGCGACCGCGCTGATGAACAAGGACCTCGGCCTGGCGATGGATGCGGTGAACTCGACCGGCTCGACGGCTCCTCTGGGAACCCACGCCGCCGAGATCTATGCAAAGTACGCAGCCGGCCACGCTGACAAGGACTTCAGCGCGGTGATTGAACTGCTGCGCGGCACTTGACGCCCGCTGAACAGCACTCTGCCACGGCTCGATTGGTGCCGAGCCGTGGCAGAAGCGCTGTTCAGTTGATTGTCAGCCGACGGTCTGGACGTCGCGCCCGAACTCGACCTGCTGACCGTCGTACGTCCCTGTGCAGGACGTCACGACGTCGTACTTCCCAACCGGAGCCAGGACGTCGAAGCTATGCGTGCCGTTCGGCGCGATCTCGAACGCCTCATCGCGTCCCGGCAGCCCGTTTTGGCTGGTTGCGGTGTAGGTACAGCTGCCGCCGATGCCTGCGTTGTTCTTCACGTTCACGCCCCACGTTCCGAACCCGCGATTGAAGGTCACCTTGACGGCGTTCGCCGGCGGCGGGCACTTCTGGCCAGCCGGTACCGATGTCTGCGGTCCACCTGGCGGGCAAGCCACGGGTGCTTTCGGCTTGCACTGCTGGCCAGCCGGAACCGTCGCACTCTCATCGGTTTCTGGATTGCACACCACGTCGGGCTTCGGCACGTCCTGCTGTGCCGGGCTCGAACCCGATTGACCGCCACCCGCAGGTGCGGCCGCCTTCTTGCCGAGCACGATGCCGACGAAGTCGGGTCCAAAGTCGTCATCGCCATCGCCGCCGTACGCTTCATTGCGGATAAACGCGACACCGAAGTCGGTCATGCTGCAGTCACCGATCGCGGGACCGGCGCCGGCCTGATAGGTCTTGTTCACCACGTGGGCCTGATGATCGCCTGCCGCGTTGAACGTAACCACCTCACCGCCGTACTGCGCTTTCAATCCGTCGATTCTCGCGGGGGGGTCGGGGATGGGCGCGGAAACCGCGAAGGCGATGTCCTGAAGCGTCTGGTTGTAGTTCAGACCATTCGGACAACTCGCGCCCCTGTTGCCAGCCACCTGGCCCCTGATGTCGGCGATGGGATCGGCTTGCGCCACCGGGATCACCATCGCCAATGGCACCGCGAGGGCTGCGATGATGCCCGCCATTCGAAGTGCAAATAGTCGTGTTCTGGTCATGAAGTGTCTCCTCGGCATTGCCCGTTGGGCACGTCTGGTCTACGCGTCCCCCGACAAATCGACGCTAGAGCAAACGGAGTCGCCCGAGATATAGGGCGTTTCCCTACGTTTTCGGCAAAGACCGACGTCAGCTTCGTTTTGTGACTGCCGGGAGCCTGCCGCGGGGGCCGTAGGAGTAGGAGCTCAGGGATCTAGGCAGCGTCGGCCGGCTTGTGCGCCGCACACCAGCGGCCGTGCAACCGTCGACAGTCCGCGATCCGCATCGGCTCGCTGCCTGCGTAGTCCGGCCGGACCGCAACGGCGGCCGGAATGTCAGGGGCGCCGTCGCCGGTGATGACCGTGGTGGCCATACCCGTGGAGGTCGCCGCGCGCAGGCCCGAAGCCGAACCCGTGACCGCGAGCGCGTTCTCCGCAGGTATCCCGAGCTCCCACAAGGCCGTTCGGAATGCCTCGGGATCTGGCATGGGCTTCTTGACATCGTCGGCGGTCACCACCGTTTCGACGACGCCGTCGCCGACGAGTTGTCGCACCAACGGCTCAACCCAGGTTCGTTGACCACCTGCAACGACGCTGACCACGACACCGGCGGTGAAAGCGTCCATGACGAGGTCGACCAGGCCCGGCCGCGGGCTCACGTCGGCGTCGAGGATCATCTCGTCGAGCATCATGGTCTTGGTCGTGTAGATGTCGTCGGCGAGCAGCTTGGTCAGCACGTCGGATTCGGTGGAAACGCCGCGCTTGCGCAACTCGGCCGTGATCCGCTGACGCTCGTCGGTCAGTGCCAGCAGCTTGCGGTATCGCGCCACCGACCACTCGAAGTTCAGTCCGTGCGCGGCGAACGCGGCGTTGTAGGCCACACGGTGGCCGTCGCATTCGACGTCGGCGAGGGCGTCGAGGTCAAAGACCAGTGCGCGAAGCGGATTCACATCGGCGCCGACGGGTGAATTGCAATCCCACCAGAATCGTCCGGCACGCCAGGTGTTGGGCTGTGTCATGGGCACGAGACAAGGGTGACCCACACCACAACGTGACAACCTCCCCCATTCGGGGGATTGGCCAGGCCATGTTGGGTCACCCCATCGAGCGCCGGTCCTAAGGTATTGCCATGGCGTCCGACAGCCCGCTCGCCTCCGGACCAGTGCGAATCGTCTTGGTAGACGATCACGAGATGGTCATCGAGGGTCTCAAGGCGATGCTCGCTGCCTTTTCCGACCGGGTGACGGTGGTCGGCCAGGCCGTCGGTGCTGAGCGGGCGCTCAGCGTGGTCGATGATCTCGACCCCGACGTCGTGCTCTCCGATGTGCGCATGCAGGGGTCCAGCGGCCTGGATCTGTGCCAGTCGTTGCGCGAACGACGGTCCGACCGCAAGGTGGTCATGCTTTCGGTTTATGACGACGAGCAGTACCTGTTTCAGGCGCTTCGCGTCGGCGCGTCGGGCTATCTATTGAAGAGCATCAGCAGCGACGACTTGGTGCGACAGCTGGAGTTCGTACACGGCGGCGCTACCGCGATCGATCCGAGCATGGCGGCAAGGGCGGCCGACACCGCGGCCCGGATGCAACGCGACGAATTCTGGCCGGGAGCCCGCCAGGGCCTCACCCAGCGAGAGAGCGAAATCCTTTCCTACGTCGTCAACGGACTGTCGAACCGCGGCATCGCCAGCAAGCTGGTGATCGGCGACGAGACCGTGAAGACGCATTTGCGGTCGATTTACCGCAAGCTCGGCGTCAGCGACCGGACCGGCGCAGTCGCGACCGCCCTGCGCGAAGGGATCTACCAATGAGTCCAGTAGGCGGAGGCCCGTTGCGCCCCAGCGCCGTTCGCGACGTCGTCGACGCGGATCGTGAGCTCGCGCTGCTTCGCGAGTTGATCCAGGCGGCCTCCAGCGGCCCCGGCGTCGAACCCCTGGCCGCCGCGGCCGCCAGGATGATCACTGCGGCCACCGCCACCGACGTCTGCTTCGTGCACGTCCTCGACGACAGCGACCGCTCGCTCACACTCGCAGGGGCCACGCCGCCGTTCGATTCCGAGGTCGGCAAGATCCGACTGCCCCTTGGGTCCGGTGTGTCGGGCTGGGTGGCCAGTAATCGCGAGCCCGTCGTCATCACCCACGACAAGGAGTCGGATCCGCGGTACCTCCCGTTCGAGTCGCTGCGCGGGTCCGACTTCACGTCGATGGTGTCGGTGCCGATGGAGACCGATCCCGGCGGCCTGGTCGGAGTGCTCAACGTGCACACAGTCGAGCGGCGTGAGTTCACCGCCGGTGATGTCGAGCTGCTGCTGGTGATCGGTCGGCTCATTGCGGGCGCCCTGCACCAGGCGCGGCTGCACCGCCAGTTGGTGGTGCGCGAACGCGCGCATGAGAACTTTGTCGAGCAGGTCATCCAGGCACAGGAACTCGAGCGTCGCCGGCTGGCGGGCGACATCCACGACGGCATCTCCCAGCGGTTGATCACGTTGTCCTATCGGCTGGACGCGGCGACCCAAGCTGCGGGAACCGATCCGGCCACCATGGCCGAACAGCTCGGCATGGCAAGGGAACTGGTCGACCTGACCCTGCAGGAGGCGCGTGCGGCGATCGGCGGGCTGCGGCCTCCGGTGCTCGACGACCTCGGGCTGGCGGGCGGGCTGACCAGCCTGGCGCGCTCGATCCCCCAAATCGACGTTCAGGTCGAAGTCACCGAAACGCGGCTGCCGGACCATATCGAAATCGCGCTGTACCGAATCGCGCAGGAGTGTCTGCAGAACGTCGTCAAGCATGCGGGTGCGTCGACGGCGCGGCTGACGTTCGCGGCCGACGAAGACACAGCGCGACTCGAAATCGTCGACGACGGAGTGGGTTTCGACACGTTCGAGCATCCGTTGGGAAGCGACGAGATGGGCGGCTATGGTCTGCTGTCGATGGCCGAGCGGGCGGAGATCGTCGGCGGACGGCTGAACATCCGCTCGCGACCGGGCGCGGGGACGGCTGTCACGGCGACGATCCCGCTACCCACCCCCGGGCGGGAAGACGCAAAAGCACCCTAACTCTCGGCATATCGGGAGCATTTGCGTCTGTCCCCAGCTTCGCGGGGCCCCACCGCGCTAGAAGTCGCCTGCGTTGCGCCGCAACGTCTCGATCGCGGCGGCAAGCGCACGTGATTCATCATCGGAGACACCGATATCGGCGAAGACATCCTTGTTGAGCGTCACCGTCGCGTCCTCGACTGTGGAGCGGCCCAGATCGGTGATCTGCACCAGCGTGGTGCGGCCATCGGTGGGATGAGGCAGCCGAGCCACCAGACCGTTGCCTTCCAGCCGACGGATCGCGTGCGTCACGCTGGTGACGTGTACCTGCAACCGGTCGGACGCCTTGGTGATCGGCAACGCACCGTTCCGGCTGAACGCCAGCAGCCGCAGCAGTTCGTATCGCGCGAAGCTCAGGTCGTACGGACGTAACGCGTTCTCCACGCGGGCGAGCAGAATCTGATGAGCCCGCATCACGGACGTGACCGCGACCATCCCATCGGAGACGTCACCCCAGCCCGCTCGCTCCCAGTTGGCACGCGCCAGCTCGATGGGATCTCGCTTATGCGGGTCCGCAGGCGGTTCTGAGGCCACGCCTCTTCATACCGCAGCCCCCCGCGAAGCGACGGACTTTCAGCGCGCCGCGAATGGTTTCAACGCGTCGAGCACCGCCCTGGTGGACTGACGGCTACCGACGGTGATCCGCACGCTGCCGTCGGCGTAGGAACGGATCTGCAGGCCTGTGCCATCGAAGACCTGCTTCCACGGCCGGCTGTTGGCGGGCAGATAGACGAAGTTGGCGTGCCCGTCGGTGCTGTAAATCCCCATCGATCGCAAACGCATCCGCAAGTATCGTCGTTCCGAAGCGATCCGCCGGATCCGTTGCTGTAGCTCGCTTTCCGCATCATAAGAGGCCGCAACCGCCACCAGGCCGGTGATACCCATACCGAACGGCAGCTGCATCGTCCACACTTTCCTGGCCAGGTCCGGTGCGCAGAAGCCGTATCCGATGCGCAGTCCCGCCAGGCCATATGCCTTCGAGAATGTCCGCACCACAACCACATTCGGGAATCGCTCGACCAGCGCTAGTGCGTCGATACGGTGCTCGGGGGCGAGAAACTCGACATACGCCTCGTCCAACAAGACGACGGTGTCCTTAGGCACCCGCTGCAGGAACAGCTCGACGTCGGCCGCCGACTCGACGGTGCCGGTCGGATTGTGCGGACGGCAGACCACCACGACCCGCGCCTGGCTTGCCGCCTCGGCCATCGCATCGAGATCGTGGTGACCGTGCTCGTCTAGCGCCACGGTGACCGAAATCAGCCGCGCCATGTGGGCGAAAATCGGGAAGCCGTCGAATGTCGGCGAGGTCATAACGATCCGGTCGCCCGGGCTGGTCACCGCGCTCAACACCTGCATGATCACTCCGGTGGCACCGGCGCCGATCACGACCTGTTCCTCGTGCACCCCGACGTGTCCCGCGATCAGCGCGCGCAACCGCTCGGGTAGGAACTCCGGATAGCGGTTCGCCACGTCGACGGACGCGGTCAGCGCCGACCGCACCCCCGGCAGCGGGGGAAACGGATTCTCGTTGAGCGACAGCGCGAATGGGTCCACCGCGCTGGGCAGCGCCGAGACCGCCTCGGTGAGGTCCCCCCTCGGGGTGCCCATCAGTCCCGCCCGCCCCACTTGATCGCGGCCGCGCCTGCGAAGTCCCCCGCGTGCGCGAATGCCGCCATCAGCGCCACGTCGCCCTTCTTGAGCTGACCGTCGGAGATGGCCCGCTCGAGGTTGATCGGGATACCGGCGGCGAACAGGTTGCCGCAATACTCGAAGGTGTCGCGGTGCCGCTCCTTGGGCAGTTCCAGCGCTTCGCGCCAATTCCGCAGAAAGGCCCTGTTCGGCTGGTTGGTGACCAGAAGATCGAGGTCCTTCGGCTTGATGCCGATTCGATCGCAGACCGCGTAGGACACCTCAGGCACCTGACGATTACCGCGTGCGAGCACCTTGGTGATCTTGCTTTCGGTGAAACCGATGGACCCTTCACCGGGCCCGGGCTGCCACCACTTGCGGGGCGGCTGCGTGGAGATTGCCATGTCGCCTGCGAACTCGCCGTAGTTGCGGCATTCGATGTCGAGGATCGGCGACTTTTCCGAGCGCGCAATCAGACCCACGGCTGCGCCGTCGCCCGGCACGGAAGCCTGTGCCTTGGTGCGAATCGTTTTTTGGTCGAAGATGGTGCCCGCCGCGTTCTGCGCGACGGCGACCAGCGCCGTCTCCCCCTGCCCCGACTCGATCAGGTTTTGGGCCACCTTCATTCCCAGGACGAACGCGGCGCACCCGCCGTTGTGCAGATCGAGCACCCAATTGGGTTTCATGCCAAGGCGATGCGCCATCCCGCCGCCGCCGCCGTAGAACGGCACGTCCGGCAGCTGGACATGGGTGATCAGGATGTCGATGTTCTCGATGGTCTCTTGGCCGTGGCGTTCGACTATGCCCGCGGCGGCCCTTTCCACCATGTCGATGGCCGTTTCATCCTCGGCCACGTGATGGCGAAACTTCGGCGCTTTGAACATCACGTTGTCGCGCAGATCATCGGACTCGGCGAAGCCGGCGTAATAGTCGGCCGGAACTGGTTCTCCTGGCAGGTATGTCGAAATATCAAGCAGACTGACGGTCATTTCTCGCTCCTCGCGTGCGCGGCGGTCATTGCGGCGTCCTCACTTCATCCAGGCGGGGGTGACCGGCAAGCCGTTGTGGTGCCGGTATTCGACGATTGCCTTGAGGTTCTTCATCTCGAGCAGATGGCCTGGTCCGAACATGTCCCAGAAATCACCGACCCACACCGGACGCTGCGGGGGTGCGGTCTCGGGATAGGGATTCTTGTCGTAGAACGGGTGGTGGCAGTTGGTCCACAGCACGACCGAGCCGGGCCTGTCGAAGACAAGTTGCGCGTCGACGATGCGGATCAGGTAGATCATCCACAGATGCTTGCCCTGGTCCCACGCGCAGTGGTAGTCGACCGTACGTGCCTCCTTGTTGGCTACGGTGCGGGTGAAAATCGGGCTGCCCTTGTCCCCACCGAGCTTGTCGTAGGCGACCCACAGGCCCGGCTCCTCCGTTGGAGCAAAGCCCCGCAAGCTGTACGTCCACTCCTCAAGGCAACGGCTGTCGGACATGTAGTCGAACAGCTCGTCGGGCGGACAGTCGATGTAATCGTTGACGGTGCAATACGTTCCGAACACTTCGTCATGCGGGTAGACGGACCGCATCATCTCCATGATGATCGGGGTGGCCTTCTCCCTCGGTACCGTCTCGACGCGAATAACCCCGTCGATCGGTTCGACTGTGCCTCGATGGGCGGTGATGTCATCAAGCGCGGGCAACGACATGGGAATGGATCTCCTCTGTGATAACGGGGTTCTTCGCGGCAGCCTTGCCGAGAAAGTTTGCGAATGGCGGAACTTCGTCCGCCGAGCACTGGACCGCGACGACCGAGGGCCCGTCGACGTCGAACGCGGCCTGCAGTGCCGTGGGCAGATCGTCGATCCTGTCGACGTCGACCGACGACAGGCCGGGGAACATGGCGGCCAGGCCGGCACCGAGCCGGCTCGCGCCGAAGCGGTTGTAGCTGTAGAGGTTGCCGTAGAACAGCTGCTCTCGAGTCACACACATCGCGTGCGCGTGGTTGTCGAACAACAGGAACGTCACCGGCAGGCCGTACTGCAACGCGGTGTGAATCTCCATGCCGTGCATGTAAAAGGAACCGTCACCGGCGATGACGACGGTCCGTCGTCTCCGTCCGAAGGCCATCCCCAGCGCGGCACCGAAGCTGTACCCCATCCCTCCCATGCCGAGCGCGACGACGAATCGTCCGTCCCGTCGCGCGGGGAGGTAGTGGATCGCAGAGGCGCCGATGTTCCCGGCGTCGACGACGATATCGACGCCATCGGGCAGCGCGGCATCCAGCACAGCCATCGCCTCGCGATACCGCACGCCGTCGCCGTCGTGCGACGGCGGTTGCAGATCGACCTTCTCCACCGCGTCCGGTACCCGCACACCCGTCGGCCTGCCGTCGCCGTTCAATGCCTGCGTGAGCAGGCTCAGCGATCCGCGGAGGTCTTCGGTCTGCACATGCGTGCACGGCACGAACGGCGCAGCCGACCCGATCGAGTACGTCGGCACCGATGCCAGCGCCTCGTCCAGTCCCGCGCGTGCGGTCACGCTCAACCGGGTGCCGACCACCAGGCAGAGGGCGCTCTCGGCGATTGCCTTGGCGACCCCGGGATGCCCCATCACGCCGGTCACCCCGAGCGCTGAGGACAAGCCGAGGCCCGGCGTGCCCGCGACATCCTTGGCATCGGGAACGGTGGCGATGCGGGCCCGCAGCATCGAACGCAGCTGGGCGAGTTCCGCACGCGCGTCGTCGCGGGCCACCTGCTCGCCTGCGATGATCGTGATCGGGCCGTCGGCATGCCGCAGTGCCCGCGCGACCGCTTGCGGGTTGCCGAGCGCCGCCGCGACTGTCGACCCGTTGGAGCGCCCGTTCACCGAACCGGTGAGGTCCAGGCTGGACTGCTGGATGTCTTTCGGAAGCAGCAGCACCGCAGGGCCACCCCGGTTGGCCGCCGCGATGGCTTCGGGCAACGCGGCCGTGATGTCTTCTGGCGCCAGAATCCGTCGGCAGAACACCGACACCGCGGAGAAGAGCGCTTCACCGTCCAACGCACCGTTTTGTCCGCTGGTGTCCTGGAAGGCGCCGCGGCCGTCAAGGCTTGTCGGAGGTTGGCCGATCAGTGCCAGCACCGGAACCCGGCTGGCCAGCGCCTCACCAAGGCCAGCAACGGTATTGAGACAGCCGCCGCCCGAGGTAGCGGCCACGACGCCCAGGCCGGCGCCGCTTCGGCTGAGCCCGTCGGCCATCGTCGCCGCGGAGAACTCATGCTTGGCCAGTACGGCGGTGATGTCATCGTTGAAGTGCGCGGCATCGTAAAGATCCTCGATGTTCGCGCCGTCGACGCCGAAGATGTATTCGACGCCGGTCGCCGCCAGATAGCCGACAATGTGGTCGACAACCCGATGCGTTCTGGCCATTCAGTCACCTGCTTTCCCACCTGCAAGTGACACGACTCGTGAGTAACCACGGTTCAATCCGTGACCCTACTCACAGGTCTGATTGCAGCAGCACCGCTCTGGAATCGGAATCGACCAGTTGCACCGACTTGATCTGGTCCTTCTGCAGCGTCGTGTTGCCACTCGGCAATGCGGTCGCGCCGTTCACACCGACCCACGAAGCAATCTCACTCTGAGTTCCGTTATGGCCCACCAACACCATCGACAGATGCTCCGTCGTCGCCTCACCACGGCTCGCATAGTCTCCGTAGGTGCAGACCATGTCGACCCTTGTGCCCCAACCGAATCCGGTCAGCGTGACAGCGGCGTTGATCGGTGTCTGGGCGACCTTGCTCATCGTCACGGCAGAGGCCATCTGCTGGTCGTCGCCCTGCCCTCTGATGCCGGGCAGAATTCCGACTACCAATGCGATGGCAAGCACAGCGGCCGCTGCGGCCAGCGTGATCACGCTGCGCCTGCGCGTCCGGCGCCGTCGCCACTCGACCTTCTGCACCAGCGTGTCGAGCACCTCGGGCCGCATCGGCGGCACTTCTGTCGTCGGGTCGTCGAGTGCTTCGACTTCCTCGGCGGTCAGCTGTGCCAACAACGCCGGGATGCCGCTGAGTTCGGCAACCGCCGCGCTGCATCGAGGGCAGGTCGCCAGATGCGCCTCGAACTCGCGTCGTTCATTGCCCGACAGCGAGCCAAGGACGTAGGCGGCATCCCACGTTGCGTACGGGTCTTCACGGTGCAACTGGTCGTCGCGATTCGCGGGTTGTGTCATCGGGTCACCCCCATCTCCTGCAGCGTCAGCCGCAACGCCCGAACGGCGTAGTGCAGCCGCGATTTCACAGTGCCTTCTGCAATATCCAGATCGGCCGCGATCTGCGCGGTCGTCCAGCCCTGGTAGTAGGACCGCTTGACCACCGCGCGGTGTTCAGGCGACAACTGTGCCAAGGCGCCACTCAACAGCATTTGGTCCAAGGCGGAATCCACCTCATCCGGGCCGGCGCGGTCGTGGCTCTTCTCGATATCCGGGGTCCCGGTCTCGCTGCGAAACCTAGCGCTGCGCCGCTCATCAATGATCATATTTCTCGCGACGGTAAACAGCCAAGCTCGCGCCGACCGGTCACCGCCGGTTACCTCTGGGTGCTGCCAAGCTCGCAGCAACGTTTCCTGCACAACATCCTCTGCTCGTGCCGGGTCACCGGTGAGCCGTACGGCATAGCGCCATAAGGCGGGGCCGTGCTCTTCGTAGAGCACACGTATCAAGGCGGCCTCCGGATCGTCCATTCGCACCTCCCTCGTTACTACGAGGACGGGGTCTGTCCGGTTCACCCGTTTCGCCCGACCAACTGGGCAGTTGTCGGATTCAGCTGGTCAGGATGCGTGGTCCGTCGTCGGTTACAGCAACCGTGTGCTCCCAATGGGCGGCGCGCGATCCGTCGGCGGTGACCACGGTCCAGTCATCGGCCAGCACCACAGTGCTTGACGTGCCGAGCGTCAGCATCGGTTCGATGGCAAGCACTGAACCGGCGACCAGGTACGGCCCGCGTCCCGGCTGGCCCTCGTTGGGCAGAAACGGATCCATGTGCATGCGCCTGCCGATGCCATGGCCGCCATAACCCGCGACGATGCCGAATTTGCGGCCATGGCGCTTGCCGGCCGCCCGGGTGCCGGTCTCGATGGCGTGCGAGACATCGGTGAGTCGGTTACCGGGCACCATCGCTGCGATGCCTGCCTCCATCGACTCCTTGGTGGCTTCCGACAGGGCCGCGTCGATCTCGATCAGGTCTCCGACGCCGAACGTGATCGCCGAGTCGCCGTGCCAGCCGTCGACGATCGCACCGCAGTCGATCGACACCAGGTCGCCTGCGGCCAGCGCTTCGGTGGCCGACGGAATGCCGTGCACGACGCGGTCGTTCACCGACGAACAGATGCTGGCCGGAAAGTCGTGATAGCCCAGGAAAGACGGGGTGCCACCGGCGTCGCGGATCACTGATTCGGCGATCTTGTCGAGCTCCAGCGTGGACACCCCGGACATGGCGGCGCCGTGGACGGCTTTCAGCGCGGCCGCGACGAGCGCGCCGGCGACGGCCATCGCGTCGAGTTCACCGGGAGTGCGCGGCTCGACCACCTTGCGGGTGCGCAGCCCCGGCAGGGTGATCATCGGTTACCTGCCGAGTGCGCGGAGCGCGCGGGCGAAAACCTCGTCGAGTCCACCGATCGCGTCGACGGTCTGCAGGTTGTTGTGGCTGTAGTACTCGAGCAGCGGCCTGGTCTCGTCGGCGTACACCTTCATCCGGTTGTGGATGACTTCTTCGGTGTCGTCGGCGCGTCCGCGGGCCTTGAGCCGGGTGAACAACTCGTCCTCGGAGACCGCGAACTCCAGCACGGCGTCCAGCTTGGTGTCGTGGTTCTCGAGCATCTCGTCGAGCGCCTCCGCCTGCGCGACCGAGCGGGGGTATCCGTCCAAAATGAAACCGTCGGCGGCGTCGGCCTGCTCGATGCGGTCCTCGACCAACTTGTTCGTCAGCTCCGAAGGCACAAGGTCGCCTGCGTCAAGGTAGCGCTTGGCCTCCAGGCCCAACGGGGTGCCGGAACTGATGTTCTCGCGGAAAAGGTCGCCTGTGGAGATCTGCGGAATGCCGAGCTTCTCGGAAAGCTTCTGCGCCTGCGTCCCCTTGCCCGCCCCCGGCGGCCCAAGCAGTACGACCCTCACTTCAGGAACCCTTCGTAGTTGCGCTGCATCAGCTGGCTCTCGATCTGTTTGACCGTATCCAAGCCGACGCCAACCATGATCAGAACAGCTGTACCGCCGAACGGTATGTTCTGCACTCCGCCGGTGTTGCCGATCTCCAGGAACAGGTTCGGCAGGACGGCGATGACGCCCAGGTAGATCGAGCCGGGCAGGGTGATCCGGTTGAGCACGAAGCGTAGGTAGTCGGCGGTGGGCTTGCCGGGCCGGATGCCGGGGATGAAGCCGCCGTACTTCTTCATCTCATCGGCGCGCTCGTCGACGTTGAATTGCACCGACACATAGAAGTAGGTGAAGAAGACGATCAGGCCGAAGTAGACGGCGATGTAGGTCGGGCTGGCCGGGTTGGTCAGGTAGTTCGCGACGAACTTGTCCCACCAACCGTTGCCTGGATTGGACTGCCCGCTCTGGATCAGCTGGGTGATCAGGTGCGGGATGTAGATCAGCGACGACGCGAAGATCACCGGGATGACGCCGGCCTGGTTGACCTTCAACGGCAGATACGTCGACGTGCCGCCATACATTCGGCGGCCGACCATTCGCTTGGCGTACTGCACCGGGATACGGCGCTGGCCCTGCTCGACGAACACCACTCCGATGATGATCACCAAGGCTGCGATGCAGACCGCGGTGAAGACGACCGGGCCGCGGCTGTCGAGGATGGTCTTGCCCTCAGACGGGATGCGGGCGGCGATGCTGGCGAAGATCATCAGCGACATGCCGTTACCGATGCCGCGCTCCTGGATCAGCTCCCCCATCCACATCACCAGCGTCGCGCCTGCGGTCATCACAAGGACGATGACGGCGAGGGAGAAGATCGACGTGCTCTGGATGATGTCGAGGGTGCAGCCCTGCAGCAGCCCGCCGTTGGCGGCCAGCGCCACGATGCTGGTGGCCTGCAGGAGCGCCAGAGCGACCGAAAGGTAGCGGGTGTACTGGGTGAGTTTGGCCTGGCCCGCCTGCCCCTCTTTGCGTAGCTCTTCGAAGCGCGGAATGACGACCCCGAGCAGCTGCACGATGATGCTCGCGGTGATATAGGGCATGATGCCGATCGCGAACACCGCCAGCTTCAGCAGCGCGCCGCCGGAGAACAGGTTGATCAGCGAATAGATCTGCGCCGAGTCACCCCCGCTGAGCTGCGTGAGGCACTTCTCCACGTTGCCGTAGTTGACGCCGGGAGACGGGATCGACGCGCCGATCCGGTACAGGATCAGGATCGCCAGGGTGAAAAGGATCTTGCGTCGTAGGTCAGCCGTCCGCAGCGATGAGATGAAAGCCGAGAGCACTCTTCCTCCTGCGCAGCCGGGCTCATATCGCGGCGTGCCAATGTGGCTGGTCTCTACCAGCGGCGGTTACGTCGTGTGCGCACGCCCCGAGCAGCCTGGGTGCTGGTCAGCCCAGGCTATAAACCTGTGCCCAGCCTGCGGAGTCACGCAGTCTCCGAGAGTAACAGTTGCCGAAGGTCTATCCCGCATCCGCTGGGCAAGGCACTGAGGTCAGGCAACCTTTCAGCTATCAGGCGTACAGTCTGATTCGGCTGGTTACATCAGCTAAGTAAATTGACGGACAGCGATCGACAGGGGTTCTTCATGGCTCGCACGGACGACGACAGCTGGGATTTGGCCTCCAGCGTGGGAGCGACCGCGACAATGGTGGCAGCGGCCAGGGCGATGGTGAGCAGGATCGATGGTGCGCTGATCAGCGACCCGTACGCCGAGCCGCTGGTGCGGGCGGTCGGTGTCGACGTGTTCACCAGACTCGCCAGCGGCGAACTGGACCCGTCCGCGTTCGCCGTCGATGACGACCAGAACGCCGGGATGGACCGGATGGTCGACAATATGGCGGTCAGGACGAAGTTCTTCGACGACTTCTTCACCGACGCGACGACCGCGGGGATCCGGCAGGTCGTGATCCTGGCAGCGGGCCTGGATTCGCGCGCTTACCGGTTGCAGTGGCCAGCGGGCACCGTCGTGTACGAGGTGGACCAGCCTCAGGTGGTCGACTTCAAGTCGCGCACGCTCGCCGAGATCGGCGCGCAGCCGACCTCCGACCGCCGCACAGTCGCAGTCGACCTGCGTTTCGACTGGCCTGCCGCATTGAAGGAGGCGGGTTTCGACGCCGATCAGCCGACGGCGTGGAGCGCCGAAGGGCTGCTGGGATATCTGCCGCCCGACGCCCAGGACCGGCTGCTGGACACCGTCACCGCGCTGAGTGCCCCCGGCAGCTGGCTGGCCACCGAGAGCACACCGCCGATCGACCAGAAGGACGTCGACGAGGCGATGGAGAAAATGCAGTCGGCCGCCGACCGGTGGCGCGAACACGGCTACGACCTCGACTGGGCGAACCTCGTCTACCTCGGCGACCGCAACGAGCCCGCCGACTACCTGACCGCACAGGGCTGGGACGTGAGCGGCGCCAAAGTCAATGAGCTACTGACCGCCAACGGTTACCCGCCGTTCGACGGCGACACGCCCTTCACCAACCTGAGCTACATCAGCGGCACCCTGCGGGGTAAGTGATGGCAAGGGTCGACGCAGACAGCTGGGACATCGCGTCCAGCGTCGGTGCCACCGCAACGATGGTCGCCGCGGCAAGGGCGATCGCCAGCCGAGAGCCGGATGCGCTGATCGACGACCCGTTCGCCGAACCGCTCGTGCGCGCCGTCGGACTGGACTTCTTCACCCGTCTGATCGACGGCGAGATCGGAACGGCTGACGACGACGGTGGAGCCGCCACCCAACTCTTGACCAACGTGATGGCGGTGCGCACCCGCTTCTTCGACGACTTCTTCACGGGAGCGACAGCGGCGGGGATCGACCAGGCGGTGATCCTGGCCTCCGGCCTCGACGCCCGCGCGTACCGGTTGCCGTGGCCCGCGGGCACCGTGGTCTATGAAATCGACCAGCCCAAGGTCATCGAGTTTAAGAACGGGACGATGACGTCGATCGGTGCGGAGCCGACGGCCCAGCGTCGCGCGGTGAGCATCGACCTTCGTGAGGACTGGCCTGCCGAGTTGCGGCGCAACGGATTCGACGACACCAAGCCGGCGGCTTGGTCGGCTGAAGGACTGCTGGTCTACCTGCCGCCCGAGGCCCAGGACCGTCTCTTCGACAACATCGCAACGCTGTCGGCGCCGGGCAGCAGGCTGGCCACCGAATACCATCCCGATGCAGGCGCAAGCATGGGTCGGCGCGCAGAGGAGTTCCGTCAACGGTGGCAGAAGCACGGGTTCGACGTGAACCTCGCTGATCTGTTCTATCCCGGTGAGCGCAACCCCGTCGTGGAGTACCTCACCGAGCACGGTTGGCAGGTGACGGCCCGCAACCGGACAGAGATGTTCACCGAGTACGGACGACAGTTCCCTGACAGCGAAGAACTCGCACCGATGCGTGACTCGCTCGCCGTCACCGCAATTCGACAGTAGGAAATCTCTTGGCACGCACAGACAACGACAGCTGGGATCTGGCCTCGAGCGTGGGAGCCACCGCGACCGCGGTCGCGGCGTCCCGTGCTGTGGCCTCCCAGGGCCCCGACGCGCTTCTCGACGACCCGTTCGCCGAGCCATTGGTGCGCGCGGTCGGCCTCGACGAATTCCTGAAGGTCGTCAACGGTGAGGCTTTCAACGAGAACGATCCGGTGATGACCCGCAGAGCGATGAGCGAGCAGATTGCGGTCCGCACAAGGTTTTTCGACGACTTCTTCACCGCCGCCTCCGAAGCAGGAATACGGCAGGCCGTAATTCTGGCGGCGGGCCTGGATACCCGGGCCTACCGTTTGAGTTGGCCCGCGAACACCGATGTGTACGAAGTCGATCAGCCTGAGGTCCTCGCGTTCAAGACCGCGACGCTCGACGGGCTCGGAGCGGCGCCGACTGCACAGCGCAAGACCGTCGCCATCGACCTGCGCGACGACTGGCCGTCGGCTCTGCGTGCGGCAGGATTCGATTCGGCTCAGCCGACCGCGTGGATCGCCGAGGGTTTGTTGCCATATCTGCCGCCCGACGCGCAGGACCGGTTGTTCGACAACGTCACCGCGCTTTCTGCCGCAGGCAGTCGCCTGGCGACCGAGCACATGAACACCACCAATCTGCCCGACGATTGGGTCGATCGAATCAACGACCGATGGCGCCGCGCGGGCTCGAACATCAACCTGAGTGACCTCTTCTACCCCGGAAAGCGAAACGAGGCGCGCAACTACCTGTCGTCGCAGGGGTGGCAGGTCGCGGTCAATTCGACCAAGGCGCTCTACGATGAGCACGGTTTCACCTTTCCCGACGACGAATTGGCGAGGATGATGGGCGATTCCGGGTACCTCACCGCAACCCGTTAAGGAGCACGATGGCCCGGACTGACAACGACTCCTGGGATTTAGCGTCCAGCGTCGGTGCGACCGCGACAATGGTCGCCGCACAACGCGCTCTGGCCCATCGTGACGGGTTGATCGACGATCCGTACGCCGAGCCGTTGGTGCGGGCTGTCGGACTGAACTTCTTCGTCCGCGCGCTCGACGGAGAGATCAACCTCGAGGACGTGGATCCCCGGTTCAGCCTCCAGCGCGCCGCACAGGGCATGGCGGTGCGCACACGTCATTTCGACAGGCTGTTCACCGATGCCGCGGCCGACGGCGGCCGCCAGGCCGTGATCCTGGCGGCGGGCTTGGATGCACGGGCCTACCGATTGCCGTGGCCGGAGGGAACCACCGTCTTCGAGGTCGATCAGCCGGAAGTGATCGAGTTCAAGGCCAAGACACTGGCCGGCTTGGGCGCAGACGCCAAGGCGGACCGCCGCACGGTCCCGATCGATCTTCGCGAGGACTGGCCGAAGGCGTTGCTGGACAATGGGTTCGACCCCGGTCAACCGACGGCGTGGACTGCGGAAGGCCTGCTCATCTACCTGCCGCCGGAAGCGCAGGATCTGTTGTTCGACAGGATCGACGATCTCAGTGCACCCGGCAGCCGGGTCGCCACCGAGCACATCCCGGATGTCAGCATGTTCTCCGACGAGCGGTCGCAGGTGATCTCGGATCGGCTCAAGCAGTATGGCCACGACTTCGAGATGGCCGATCTGATATATCACGGTAAACGCAATGACGTCATCGAGTACCTCGAGCAGCACGGCTGGCATGTGTCGGCGCGAAAGATGCCGGACGCGTACGCCGACAACGGGTTCGAGTTCCCCGAAGACGGTGCGATCGGGTTATTCACCGATATGAGCTACCTGAGCGCAATTAAGCGCTAGAACACTGATGTGACTCAGCCGTTCGGCCGCGTGGCGCGATAGAAGGTCAGTCGTCCGATGAGGCGATGCCGTTGCGTGGCGACCTCGCTGCAGTCAAAGCCTGCGTCACGCAGCAGACGCGGTATCGCGTCGCCGAGATTGCCGACGGCGTGGCTGCTGCGCAGCATGCGGCGCGCGGCGATACCATCGGCAGCCGTCATGGGGCCACCGATATCGAGGACGTGCAACCTGCCGCCTGGACGTAGCACGCGAAAGGCCTCGGCAGCCGTCGCCGCCTTGGTCGCGTCGTCCAGGTGGTGCAACATCATCGAGGACAGCACGCGGTCGAACTCGCCGTCGCCGAACGGCAGACTCTGGGCGTAACCGCGTTCGAAGCGGATTGCGCTCAGCCCAGCCGCCTTCCGGTGTGCGCGGACGAGTGCCTTCGGATCAGGGTCGAGACCGACCAACTCCGTTCCCGGATGCAGTCGCTTGGCGCGCAGGGTGACGTTACCTGTCCCGCAGCCGATTTCCAGCACCCTCTGCCCGTCGGCCAGGTCGGCCTGGGCGACCAGCTTGTCGTAGTTCCTCCGCATGCCGAGCAGGCGGGTCAGCATGTCGTAGCCGGGAAGCAACACATGGAGTCCAGCGGCGGGTAGATAGTCGTGAGCGTTCGCCGGCGCATGGACGGAGGGGGTATGTGGATGATGTTCGGTCATGACAGCAATGATGTCCGCCCTGAAAACAGGATAATTGGTCGATAGTCGTCGATACTTGGACTATCTTTAGGCCGATGGATCAGCTGGCCCGCCTGGTTCGGCATCGGGGCGGCGTCCCGATGTACGCATATCCGACCGGTCTGGACGTCCCTCCTGTCGCGTTGGTCCACGGAGGCCATGACGATGTACTCGACCGCGGCAGGCACATCCATGACTTCCCGGCGCTGTGGTATTCCGCGACGGACGCGCTCGTCTACGTCGCCGCCGCAGATGAGGTACTGGACCCCGCACGAATGGCACATCGTGAGGACGGTGTCGGAATTTTCTTCGACCACTCCGTCCTCGGCGGCAGCGGCACGCCGCTATGGCCTGCATGGAACGGGCACCCGTTGTTGTTCCCGTTTCTACACGGGCGGCCCGGCGGGCTGCTGGAGTTGCATCTGCCGCCGGACAGGCGTGCCGCGTGGGACACCGCGGTCCGGGCGATCGAGATCGAGTTGTCCGACCGGCAAGAGGGTTACCGGCAGGCCGCGGTTTCACACCTGACCTTGTTGCTCATCGATGTCGCGCGCCTGGCAGGAGATGTCGTGAAGGATCTGACGCGGGCAGGTGAACCGCTGTTGGCAGACGTCTTCGCGGTGATCGAACGTCGCCATGCCGAGCCGCTGTCACTGCGGGAGGTGGCAGACGAGATCGGCATGACTCCAGGACATCTGACCACTGTGGTGCGTCGACGCACGGGACGCACGGTCGTCGAATGGATCAGCGAACGCAGGATGGCCGAGGCGCGCACCCTGCTCGCGGAGACGGATTTGTCCGTCGGCGAGATCGCGCGTCGTGTCGGTATGGCGGATCCGGGCTACTTCAGCCGGGTGTTCCGCCGGGCCCACGGCAATTCGCCCCGGTCATGGCGCGGTGCGCCAAGCGGGCGGCGATGATTCCTCGCGTCAGTCGTTCTCATACAGCGATCGAGGCAGCCCAAACCAACTCAGCGCACCGCCTTCGAATCGCGTCATCGCACTGATCCGGTCGGCGGCCAGAGTGAGCACCAGCAGGCCGGCTCCGTGGCAGATTCCACCGGTGTTGGCACGAAGGTAGGTCGCGAACGCCGGCTGACCGTTCGACCGGGTCGGCACCAGCCGGTAGCGCCGGCCACTGCCAAACATGGTGGCGTAGAAGTGCGCGATCACGTCGCGCCCTTGATATTCGAAAGGCAAGGGCGGCATGGAGAGGTTCACGTCGGCGGTGAGAAGCTCGACCACTGCGTCGACATCGCCTGCCTCGAACGCACGGACGAACTTCGCCACGACCGCACGCTCGGCAGGCGAATCCGGTGCGGGCGGAGGTTCGTCTGCACGCGGAAGCCGCTGCTGCAGACTGGATCTGGCGCGTTTGAGGGCGCTGGTGACCGACTCGACCGTGGAGCCGAGCATGTCGGCGACCTCGGTCGCGTGGTACCCGAGCACCTCCCGCAGGATCAGCACGGCACGTTGGCGAGGCGGTAGAAGCTGCAGTGCGGTGACGAAGGCGAGCGAGATGGCTTCGTTCTGTTCATATCGCGCTTGCGGGTCGCCACTGTCGACGGCACCCTCGCGCAGTACGTCGGGATACGGTTCGAGCCATACGACCTCGCCCAACCGTGTCGGCTCGGGCACTTTCATATCGGTGATGTCCCACTCCTTGGCTGGTAGTCGGTGCGCGGAGCGCAGAGCGTTCAGGCACCGATTCGTAGCGATGCGGTAAAGCCACGTGCGGATGGATGCACGGCCCTCGAACGTCCGCAGACCCTGCCAAGCCGCCAGCATCGTGTCCTGCAGGACATCCTCGGCGTCCTGGTAGGAGCCGAGCATCCGATAACAGTGCACCTGCAACTCCCGCCGGTGCGGATCGGTCAACTTGCGGAACGCTTCACCGTCACCGGCCTGCGCCCTGATCACCAGGTCGGCTGTCATCACTTCACTCTCGCGTTGCGGCTCACCCTCCTGGGCAGCCTGATGTATTGACACCGGCGGGGCCGGAAAATGGGCGGTGGAACCGCGCCAGATCTCCCGGTCAGTGGTGTCTACACATTCGACGGCTGAAAAAGACAGCTGCGTGAAAGGAAGTGGACATCATGAGTGATCTATCGGACAGGACGATCATGGTCGTCGGGGCGAGTCGAGGTCTGGGTCGCGGTATCGCCCTCGCATTCGACGAAGCGGGTGCGCCGGTGGTCGCGGTCGCCCGCTCTCGGCCCGCGCTCGACGAGCTGATCGCGGCCGGCAGAAATGTCCATGCCGAGTCGGCCGATGCCACCGACGCAACAACGGCTTGGAGCCTGCTGGACCGGCACAGGCCACAGGTTCTCATCCTGGTTGCAGGTGCGAATCCGGTGATGCGATCACTAGCGCACCAGACGTGGGAAACGTTCTCCGCCAACTGGCACACCGATGTGAAGATCGCGTTCACGTGGCTTCGCGAGGCGCTGCTGCAACCGCTACCGCCCGGCGGCCGGGTGATCGTGGTCAGCAGCGGCGCCGCGATCAACGGTTCACCCGCCAGCGGCGGTTACGCCGGCGCGAAGGCCACCCAGCGGTTCATCGCCGGATACGCCCACGAGGAGGCGCGCCTCGCCGGTCTCGACATCAACGTCACCGCGGTCATGCCGAGGATGACTCCGTTCGGCGACATCGGAAGACGCGGAATCCGCGCCTACGCCGCCCGAAGCGGGCAATCCGAGCACGACTACCTCGAGAAGCTGGGGCGCGTCGTGACTCCGGAACTCGCGGGGTCTGTTCTCGTCGACCTGGTCCGTCAGGATTCGACGACCATCGCGCCTGACTACCTGCTCACGGGTGATGGTCTGCAGCGGCTGCCCTGACCGTCGGAGAAGCTCAGAAGCGGTAGTTGCCGAGCCAGAGTGCGGACGCGCCCGTCAAGGATCCCTCGACCTGACCGAACATCTCCGTCACGGACCGGCCGAGCAACCCGGCGACGGCCTCGGGCAGCGAGGCCGCAGCCGGTTGGGACGACGGCTTGGGGCGCAGGAAGTCCAGAAACGACGACCCGGGATAGCTGACGATGCGGACGTCGTCGTCCTCGTCATGGCCGGCGAGCACCTTGGCCCGGTTGATCGCGGTGCGCAGGCCGCCGAGTTCGTCGACGAGGCCCTTCTCGAGGGCGTCGGCACCGGTCCACACCCTGCCGCGCGCCACCGCGTCGACGGCCTCCACGCTGAGCTTGCGGCCCTGCGCGACGCGTTCGATGAAATCGGTGTAGAACAGATCGGCCTCGGCCTCGACGTGAGCGTGTTGCTCGTCGGTGAACGGTTTGTTGATCGACCACGCATCGGCGTTCTCGTTGGTGCGCACCGAATCCGAGCCGACCCCCAGCCGGTCCTTGAGTTCGCGGGCCACCAGCTTGCCGGTCACCACACCGATCGATCCAGTGATCGTGCCCGCGTTGGCGACGATCGCGTCAGCGCCCATCGACACGTAGTAGCCGCCGGATGCCGCCACGGCACCCATCGATGCGACGACGGGCGTGCCGCCGGCGCGCACCCGGCTCACCTCGTGCCAAATGGTCTCCGACCCGGTGACCGAGCCGCCGGGGCTGTCGACCCGCAGCACGATCGCCGACACCGACTCGTTGGCGGCTGCTTCGCGCAGCGCTGCGGCGATGGTGTCTCCGCCCGCGCTGGAGTTGCCGAACGGCAGCACCTGCGGGCCACCGCGACCGCTGACGATCGGTCCGTGCAGGGTGACGACGGCGATCGTCGGCTTGGGCTTGCGGCCGGGGATCGACGGCAGCTGCGGCCCCGGCCGGTTCGCCGACGCCTTGGCATAACGCGAAAGGTACAGCCGAGGCGGCGCATCGGGGTGGCTGTCAGCGTCGCCGGTCTCCGGCGAAATACCTGGTGCTCCAACGAGTTCGCTGATACGCGCGTACGCCTCGTCGCGGAAGCCGATCCGGTCGACCAGCCGTCCGGTCACGGCGTCGTCGCGGAGCAGCGGTGCCTTGTTCGCCAGTTCATCGACAGCGGCCGGTTCGATGTGCCGGGAGGCGGCAATCTGCTTCCACACCTGCCCGTGCAGGCTGTCCAGCAGCCGGCTGTCCGCCTCGCGGTGGGCTTCGGTATAGCGGTCCTGCGTGAAAAGGTTTGCGGCTGACTTGTATTCGCCTCGGGCGACGAACTGCGCTTCAATGCCCGCCTTGTCGAGAGCGTCGCGCAGGAACAGCGCGTTGGTCGCGAAGCCGACGAGTCCGACAGTTCCGGACGGCTGCATCCACACCTCGCGGAAGGCCGACGCGAGATAGTAGGACAGCGTGCCGGGATAGGTCTCGGCCCACGCCAGCGACGGTTTGACGTCGCTGAAGGCGGCGATGGCGTCGCGAAGCTCCTGAACCGGACCGGCTGCGGCGGCCGGGATCTGCACCCGGGCGATCAGGCCGGAGATCCGTGGGTCGTCGGCGGCCCGGTGGATCGCCGCGATCGCCTCCCGCAGGACGAGCGGCCTGCCGCTGCCGCCGATGATCGCCATCGGGTCGAATCCGCTCGCCTCTGGTGGTGCGGACAGCAGATCGAGCTCCAGCACGCACCCGTCGGGCACACCGTGGTGGCGGGCGGTGTCTACTTTGCGGACCAGAGAGCGCAGGTCGTCGGCGTCGGGGATGCCGGGCAGAAAGCTGAACATGGCCCGAGCCTACCGACGAGACCACGCGGACAGCTTCGACGCCTACCTTGGATACGTGAGGTTCTCGATCTCAATCCCCCAGCTGGACTACGACCGCTTCGACGATGCGGGCGTGAAGGACTATCTCGTCCGCGCTGAGGAACTCGGCTTCGAAGGCGGCTGGACGATGGAGCAGGTCGTCGGCGGGTCCCCGCAGATCGCGCCGCTGCAGATGCTGGCCTACGCCGCCGCGTGCACCACCCGGCTCCGGTTGGGGGTCGCGGTGCTGATCACCACGCTGCATGACCCTCTGCAGCTGGCGTGGGCAGTCACCGGCGTCGACCGGCTCAGCCACGGCCGGGTGGACGTCGGCGTCGGTCACGGCGGCAACTTCCGTCCGTTTGAGGCGTTCGGTGTGCAGAAGTCGACGTTCATCAGCTACTTCACCGAGGGCATCAAGCTGATGAAGGCGGCATGGTCCGACGAGCCGAAGGTCACGTTTCACGGCCGATTTCGGGATGTCGACGGCCTGCCGATTTCGCCGAAGCCCGTCCAGCGGCCGCATCCGCCTCTGTGGATCGGCGGTACCGCCCCCAAGGCGCTGGCCCGCGCCGTGCGTCTGGGAGACGCATTCATCGGTGCCGGCTCATCGACCACGCAGACATTCGCCAAGGCCGTGCATACCCTCCGCCACGAACTCGACGAACAGGATAAAGACGCAACCCGTTTCACCATCGGCAAGCGGGTCTATTTGATGATCGACGACGACGCCCAGCGCGCGCGGGAGCGTGTCGTCGGCGGACTGCACCGCATCTACGGGGACATGCCGGGGATCGAGAAAGTTCCTGTGTCGGGCACGCCCGACGAGGTCGCGCAGGGTGTCCGGGAGGTCATCGATGCGGGCGCCGAGATGGTCCTGCTGAATCCCGTCGGCGCCAGTGTCGCCGAGGACCGCGAGCAGATGGAACGGCTTGCCGCCGAGGTCATCCCGCACTTGGCGTGAGGTCATCAGCAGGCTGCGCGCCTAACCGCAGTTCGACGCAACATTCGCCGGCCGATGGAGCAAGAACGGCGTGGACGGTCTCGATCCCCAGTCCGGCGACTACGCCGGAGACGAAGGCGTGGTTGAGTGAACACACGAGCTCGGGCATGGCACCGGCCAGCGGATGGAATGGGCAGTTTCGCAGACGTACGCAACCCAAGCCCGTTCGGTAGGGCTCGAATCCGCAGCCGGTGAGGACCTCCTCGGCGAAGGTCATTCCGCGTTCTGCGCCGACCCTGCCACGGCGCATTCGATTTCTAATCTCTGCAGCCGCGGCCACTCCCCGAGCGTGAGCCACGCGCGTCGAGGCCGCCCGCGCCGAGCCATGCCGATCCTCGAGAAGTAGGGCGCCCGCCAGGATTTCGGCAAGCAGTTCGTGACGACGAGCCGGAATGCTCAGCTCGACCCCGACGTCTGATGCGACGTAGATCTTCGGCGGACGCCCCCTGGCGGCGTGTGGCTCCTTGAACCGGAATCGCAAAAGGCCGACCTCGACGAGCCTGTCCAAGTGGAACGCGGCCAGCTTGCGCGAGATGCCGACCGCTGAGGCGGCCTCATCGCGGCTGACCGGCCGGCGCGCCGCCCGCGCGAACTCGTAGAGGCGTCGTCTCAAGCCGTCACTCAATGACGCGATCGCATCGATCGCGGTGCCGTCGCGTAACGCCGCATGCTCGTCCACTAGGAGAACATTAACGCCAATGCCCTTGGATGGAATCTGCCTCTTGACTGCAGACACGTATTAAGACCAACATTAATTAGCTAAAAGCGCGACCTAAGGGGCATCATGAGCACCCACATGGAACAAGCGAAACAGCCCGTGAGCCGACTGTTGGCGGGACCCTACGGGCACCCTTTCCATCCCATTCTCGTCACGATCCCGATCGGCGCCTGGGTATCGAGTTTGGTCTTCGACATCGGTTCATTCCTCGTCGCTGAGCCAGCGTTTCTCAGGGAGGGGTCCAAGTGGTTGATCGACATCGGCGCAATCGGTGCGGTGGCCGCAGCGCTAGTCGGACTCCTTGACTTGATCGCGATCCCGTCGGGGACCCGGGCGTTCGGGGTGGGGCTGATTCACATGACGCTGAACCTCGTCGTCACGGCCGCTTACGTCGCAAACGCCGCGTGGCGGTACAACACCGACTACCCACAGGACTCCGCCGTCGGGTGGGGACCGCTGGTGGTCTCGATCGTTTCGCTTGCCGCACTTGCACTGTCGGGATATCTGGGCGGCATGCTCTCCTACCGCTTCGGCGTGAGGGTGGCCGCTGAGTCGGTGCAGGAGGACGGATACCGGAGTCGGAATGACAGCGGAGAACAGGAGAAATGACCATGGCTATCGCGTCTCTCATTGTCTGGATCCTCACTGCGGGCGGCGGTGCGTTCATGCTCGCCAAATGGGTCCGCGGCGGCGGCCACCGTGCATCGACGGCGTCAAGTTTGCCTCCGGCGGTCGTGTTTGGGCACTTCGTCCTGGCAGCGGTCGGCTTGGTGCTGTGGATCGTCTACGTGATAACCGATAACCACGCGATCGGCTGGATCGGCCTGGCGCTACTCGCTCCGGTCGCGATCCTCGGGTTCGTGATGGTCGCCCGCTGGGCGTCGGCCCGCAGGGCCGGATCAATGGCGGGGCAACCGACTACGGCGCCCGGCAGCCAGCTTCAAGACGCCCCGGAACGATCCTTTCCCGTAGCGGTCGTCGTCGCACACGGCGTCCTTGCGGTGGCGACGATTGTGCTGGCGCTGCTGGCACTTTCCGAGATCGGCGGATGAGGCAAGTTCAGCGATTGCGGTAAGGCCGTCCATCCTCGCCTCGGTCGTGAACCGCGACTATGTGCGGATGCCATAGAGATGAACTGCCCCTTACGTATCGTGCCCGTATGGACGCATCTCCGCCCCGACGATCGAGGCCCGCCTCCGGGATCAGCCGGCGCGGATTGCTACGCCTGGCCGCGACAGCTGGTATCGCAGTCACGGCGGCGGCTGCATGCTCGACGCGGACTGCACGCCCCTCTTCCCCGCCCGCATCGAGCCCTGCTCTGCAGCCGAGTTCGGCCCCATCCACGATCACAAACCCGCCGCTGGCACCTGTGGTGTCGCCCTCGCCGTCGGTGATTCCTGCTTCGAACGCAATGCTGTGCCGCGACGCCTGGCGGGCTGCACCGCCGCGAGCGGGCGGAATTCCTCATGTTCCGAACTTCATGACGATCCACCACACAGCTGTCGTGCTTGGCGACAATGCCAACGCACCCGCTCGACTACGGCAGCACCAGCACTACCACCAGGACACCCAGGGCTGGATCGATATCGCTTATCACCTCAGCGTCGACCGCAGGGGAAACATCTACGAGTTGAGGGATCCGAACCTCGTCGGCGACACCGCAACAAGCTATGACCCCACCGGCCACTTCCTCGTGGTGTGCGAGGGGAATTTCGACGAAGAGGACATAACGGAAGAGCAGCTCAACGGCGCCGCGCTCGCATTCGCTTGGGCGGCAGAGCAATACGGCATCCCGGCCGATCGACTCGCTGGACACAAAGACGCCAGCGGCGACACTTCCTGCCCCGGCGCGAGCCTTTACGCTCGTATTCCCGACCTCAAGGGCCGTGTCGGCGTCCTCTTGGCAGCAGGACCGGTGAACCTGCAGAAGATCTGCGGGCCCGACGCCGACGCGATTGTCGGTGAGATCGAGTCCGGCGTCCGCTGAGAAACGCGAAAGCCCCCGACACGCCGAGGCGACCGGGGGCTTTGGCGACTTGTCGCGGAGACTAAGCGGCGTCGGTCGTGGAACCGCCTGCGGCGGTGATCTTTTCCTTCGCACTGCCGCTGAACTTGTGCGCGGTGACGTTGACCTTCACGGTCAGCTTGCCGTCGCCGAGCACCTTCACCAGCGAGTTCTTCCGGACCGCGCCTGCGGCCACGAGCTCGTCGACACCTACGTCGCCGCCCTTAGGGAACAGCCTGTTCAGGTCGCCGACGTTGACCACCTCGTAGGAGGTGCGGAACCGGTTGCGGAAGCCCTTGAGCTTGGGCAGCCGCATGTGGATCGGCATCTGGCCACCCTCGAACGTCGCGGGGACGTTCTTGCGGGCCTTCGTGCCCTTCGTACCGCGACCGGCGGTCTTGCCCTTGGAGCCCTCGCCGCGGCCGACGCGTGTCTTGGCGGTCTTCGAGCCGGGGGCCGGCTTCAAATCGTGGAGCTTGATCGGCGTCATCTTCTTAAACTTCCTCCACCTCTATGAGGTGATGCACGGTCTTGATGAGCCCGCGGGTCTGGACGTTGTCCTCACGGACGACCGACTGACGGATTTTGCGCAGTCCCAGCGAGCGCAGGCTCTCCTTCTGGCGCCAGCGCGCACCGATGGTGCTGCGCACCTGGGTGATTTTCAGCTCTGCCATGGCTAAGCCGATCCTTCACGCGTGGCGCTCGCGGCCACTGCCGCCTCTGCCTCGCGGCGCGCCCGCAGCATGCTGGGCGGCGCCACGTCCTCGATGGGAAGGCCACGACGGGCCGCCACCTCTTCTGGACGCTGCAGCAGCTTCAGCGCAGCAACGGTGGCGTGCACCACGTTGATTGCGTTGTCACTGCCCAGCGACTTGGCCAGGATGTCGTGCACGCCTGCGCATTCCAGCACCGCGCGGGCAGCGCCACCGGCGATCACACCGGTACCGGGGCTGGCCGGGCGCAGCATGACCACACCCGCAGCGGCCTCACCCTGAACCGGATGCGTGATGGTGCTGCCGATCAGCGGAACGCGGAAGAAGCCCTTGCGAGCCTCCTCGACACCCTTTGCGATCGCGGCGGGAACTTCCTTGGCCTTGCCGTAGCCGACGCCGACCATGCCGTTGCCGTCGCCGACGATCACCAGAGCGGTGAAGCTGAACCGCCGTCCACCCTTGACCACCTTGGAGACGCGGTTGATCGTGACGACGCGCTCGATGTAGTTGCTCTTCTCGCCACCGTCGCGATCGCGACGACCGCCGCGATCGTCACGGCGTCCCCGGCCGTCGCGGTCACCGCGAGCCGGCCTGCCGTCCGAACTCGAAGGCCCGGCGGCGCCTGCTGCCTGCTCGGCCATTACGTAGTCCTTCCAATTGTTTTCAGGTCATTCGTCATCAGAACTTCAACCCGCCTTCGCGTGCCGCGTCGGCCAGCGCTGCGAGCCGGCCGCCGTAGGTGTAGCCACCCCGGTCGAACACGACCGTCTCGATCCCCGCGGCCTTGGCGCGCTCGGCGATCAGCTGACCGACCCGCTTGCTGTGGGCCTTCTTGTCGCCATCCACACCGCGCACGTCGGCCTCGATGGACGACGCGGCAGCCACCGTGGTGCCGGTCAGGTCGTCCACCAGCTGCACGTGGATGTGCCGCGCGGAGCGGTGCACAACCAGGCGCGGCGTGTCGGCCGATCCTTCGATCTTCTTACGCAGCCGTGCGTGCCTGCGCAGCCGCGACGTGCGGCGCGCCGCTGCGACGCTCTGCCCGGCTCCGGGCTTCTGCTTTGCGCCTTTTGTCTTCTGGGCTTGAGCCATAGCTACTTACCTGTCTTTCCGACCTTGCGGCGGATCTGCTCACCTTCGTAGCGGATGCCCTTGCCCTTGTACGGGTCGCTCTTCCGCAGACGACGAATGTTGGCGGCGATCTGGCCGACCTTCTGCTTGTCGATACCGGTGACCGAGAACTTCGTCGGCGTCTCCACCGCGAAGGTGACGCCCTCGGGGGCGGTGATCATCACCGGGTGGCTGTAGCCGAGGGCGAACTCGAGATCGCTGCCCCTGGCGACCACGCGGTAACCCACGCCGAAGATCTCCATCTTGATCGTGTAACCGTCGGTGACGCCGGTGACGAGGTTGGCCACCAGCGTGCGCGACAGCCCGTGCAGCGAGCGGTTGCGCCGCTCGTCGTCGGGGCGGGTCACCACGATGGCGCCGTCGTCGTCTCTGGCTATCGTGATCGGCTCGGCCACCGCGAGGTCCAGGGTGCCCTTGGGCCCCTTGACCGAGACGTTCTGGCCGTCGATCGTCACGTCGACTCCGGCGGGTACCGGAACCGGCTGCTTACCAATGCGCGACATGGCTAGTCCCCCTCACCAGACGTACGCGAGGACTTCGCCGCCCACGCCTTGTCGTGACGCCTGGCGGTCGGTCAGCAGCCCCGAGGACGTGGAGATGATCGCCACGCCGAGGCCGCCGAGCACCCGCGGCAGGTTGGTCGATTTCGCGTACACCCGCAGGCCTGGCTTGGACACCCGGCGCAGGCCCGCAATGCTGCGTTCACGGCTCGGGCCGTACTTGAGTTCGACGATCAGCGACTTGCCCACTCGAGCATCCTCGGTGTGATAGTCGGTGATGTAGCCCTCCGCCTTGAGGATCTCGGCGATGTTCGCCTTGATCTTCGAATGCGGCAGGGTCACCTCATCGTGGTACGCCGAATTGGCGTTGCGCAGACGTGTCAAGAAGTCTGCGATCGGATCCGTCATGGTCATGACAGCCGGTTCACCTTCCTCGCGGCGGTTCCCGTCTTAAGGGCCTACCGCAACTTTCTGTCGAATGGGACGTGGTCTTGGGAGTTACCAGCTGGACTTCTGCACACCTGGCAGCTCGCCGGCGTGTGCCATCTCGCGCAGGCAGATGCGGCACAGCCCGAACTTGCGGTAGACCGCGTGCGGGCGACCGCACCTGTTGCAGCGGGTGTAGCCGCGCACCTTGAACTTGGGCTTCTTATTGGCCTTGTTGACCAGAGCCTTCTTTGCCATCTGTTCAGTTCTCCTTGAACGGAAAGCCGAGAGCCCGCAACAGCGCCCGTCCTTCGTCGTCGTTCGTCGCCGTCGTGACGACGGTGATGTCCATGCCACGGGGGCGGTCGATGGAGTCCACGTCGATCTCGTGGAACACCGACTGCTCTGACAACCCGAAGGTGTAGTTGCCGCGGCCGTCGAATTGCTTGGGACTCAGTCCGCGGAAGTCGCGAATACGCGGCAGCGCGATCGAAATCAGCCGGTCCAGGAACTCCCACATCCGGTCGCCGCGCAGTGTCACGCGCGCGCCGATCGGCATGCCTTCGCGCAGCTTGAACTGAGCGATCGACTTCGTCGCCTTACGCACCTCGGGCTTCTGGCCGGTGATCAGCGCAAGGTCGTTGACCGCGCCGTTGATCAGCTTGGCGTCGCGGGCGGCATCGCCGACGCCCATGTTCACGACGACCTTGACCACGCCGGGGATCTGCATCACGTTGCCGTAGCTGAATTCTTTTTGCAGCGAGTCGCGAATCTCTTCGCGGTAGCGCTGCTTCAGGCGAGGCAGAGTCTTCTCTGTCGTTTCAGCCGTAGTCATTCTCAGATGTCCTTGCCGTTGGTCTTGGCGATGCGGACGTTCTTGCCGCTCTCATCGTCTTTCCGGTAGCCGATGCGGGTCGGCTTGCCGTCGGAGTCGACCACCATCACGTTGGACACGTGAATCGGCGCCTCCTGCGTGACGATGCCGCCCGACGACGCACCACGCTCGGTGCGGGATACCGGGGTGTGCTTCTTGATCCGGTTGACGCCCTCGACAAGAATCTTGTTGCGGGTCGGATACGCCTGCAGCACCTTGCCTTTGGCGCCCTTGTCCTTGCCCGAGACGACCAGGACGGTGTCGCCCTTGTGGACCTTCATCTACAACACCTCCGGAGCGAGCGAGACGATTTTCATGAAGCGCTTCTCGCGCAGTTCACGACCGACCGGGCCGAAGATGCGCGTGCCGCGTGGATCGTTGTCCGGCTTGATGATGACGGCGGCGTTCTCGTCGAACTTGATGTAGCTGCCGTCGGCGCGGCGGCGCTCCTTGACGGTGCGCACGATGACGGCCTTGACGACCTCACCGCGCTTGACGTTGCCACCGGGGATGGCCTCCTTGACGGTGGCCACGATGATGTCGCCGATACCGGCATAACGCCGCGCCGATCCACCGAGCACGCGGATGCACAAGATCTCCTTGGCGCCCGTGTTGTCGGCGACCTTCACCCGCGATTCCTGCTGAATCACTCGATCTCCTCGACCTGGTTACGTATGCACGGCAGATACCGACCTGACGTGCGCGGTCTTGCGTCACCGAAGAGCACGCAGGGTCTTCTTCGTCAGAAGAGAACCGAGGTCTGCCCAAGGCAACCAGTGAATTCTAGGCGACGACCAGCAATGCACCAAATCGCCGCTGGTCAGCACCCACCCAGCGCCCACCCCAGCCCCACCCCCATCCCGCGAGAGAGCGTGTCTGCTGCTCGACACGCCGCTGGCCCGGCGACGTTTGCGCACCCTCGCCGCCCGCGAACGTGCAGGTCGACCGGCCAATGCCGGCGGGTTATCGGCGAAAGCCGGTGCCGCTGCGGATCAGCGGCAGCGTCGCGTTGGTCGCAAAACCCGCGGGCGCGTCGCGATGTCGTCGTTGTCGACGGCATTGCCGCCACGAGCCCGCAGCGCACTGCCTTCGACCTTGCTCGCCACCTCCCGCGAGACCTGGCGGTCGCTCGCCTCGATGCGCTTGCCCGAGCGACAGGCATCGAC